>JAGXGH010000089.1 GCA_024636835.1 Verrucomicrobiales bacterium
AGCGGGCATGGTGGTCAGGTGTCAGGTGTCAGGTGTCAGGTGTCAGGTGTCAGGTGTCAGGTGTCAGGTGTCAGGTGTCAGGTGTCAGGTGTCAGGTGTCAGGCGCAGTCAGAACATCGGTAACACTTATAGGTCAGAACATGGGTAACACTCTTGCGGGTTAGGGTTACACATTTAGGGCGGGTTGGACAGCTTTAGAGAGAGGACGCCGCGGATTCGGTTAGGAGTTAGGAGTCAGGTTCTAGGCGAATGGAGTCGCGTGAAACGGCTGCGCCGCACGCGATGGAACATGGAGAATGTGTAGCGGACGCTTTGCAAGCGCTGAACGAACTTCGCCCAGTTTTCGCTAACGCCAATGGATCTCGAATGGAATATGGAAAATGGCTTGGTGGCAAGATGCCACCGCCACGGATAGGCTAGAGCCCTTAGCTACTTGCTACCTGATACCCAATGCTCAATGCCTGATGCCTGATGCCTGATAGGCGGAGTCGGAACATCGTGAACATCGTGAACACATCTTCTGGCTAAGCGGTCAGGGACTTGGAGTCAGTTGGATGTTCACTTGATCCTTGCGGTCCAATTTGAGCCAGAGGATGAGGTCGGTGCCGTCGATGTGTTCGCGGCGGCCGATACGACAGTCGGGGCCCTGTTCGAGGACTTTTCCGTCGAGTTGGATGGTGGCTGGCTGGTTGCCCCAGTTCTCGATGACGAAGGCAGGGTTGAGGATGGGAGATTTTTCGGATCCGTTGAGGGTGAACTCTAGGGACTGGCTGTCCTTGGACTCTCTCTTGAGAAGGTAAGCGCGCTCCCCGCGACTGTAATCGCCACCGCTGAGGCTGTTGTTGGCGAGTTGGAGTTTCGCGGGATTGGTCCAGCTGCGTCCCAGATTTACCAGACCTGGCATGTCGCCTTCGGTCATGCCGTAGAGGCCATACCAGTGCAGACGATTGCCGACCAGGTGCTTGGGTGGTGTGGAGATGGGGAATCCCGCGAAGTGCGTGGGGCGGTCGGCGGATTGGGCGGTGCGGCCGTCGCAGATGGCTTGTCCGACGGGCCAGTGGTTGCAGGCGCCGGGGCCTTGGAGACCTTTGATGTTGCGGTCCTTGAGATAGTGCATGTTGTTCCCGGGCTCGAAGCAGATGAAGGGTTTTTGCTCAGACTTGAAGTTGTAGCGTTGGACGGTGGGTTTTTCGGGCAGTTCCTTGCGTGGTTCTTTGGCAGGGTTTTCTTCGTAGCGCAGCTCACCGGTTTCCCCTTGGTAGTTGGCAATCGAGCACCATTGCGGGTCGAGCACTTCACTAGGGTATTGTCCTGGGTGGGTGAGTGGCAGGGATTCCTGGAATTGTTGGGGGCCTCCGAGGGAGCCTTCCACCCAGGAAACATTGCGAACCGCTGCTACATCGGGATAGATGTAGTAGTATTCATCCACCCAGCAGGCGCGACCGGTTTTCGGGTTTTCCCGCCACAGGTGGTTGTGGGCACTGGTGGGTGCGTAACGCCAGTGAACTACCACACGCGCGTCATTGCTTTCGATGATGCGAACATGCGAGTAACGGCAGCGACGATCCTGCATGTGTTCAAAGCAGCCTTCTTTTTGGTCCCAAGCCTCGACACTCTGGTCGGCCATCCACATGTCATTGCCTGAAACCCAAGCAGGTGAATACCGAGTGCCACGCCAGAACACCATGCGGGCTGGGGATTCATCGAAGCGCACGATGATATCGGGATCATCGGCGACGTTCCAGAGGGCATCCCATTCGGGGTAGTATTTCAGGTGTTGGTAGTAGGCGCCGAAGCGTCCGGGTCCCGCAGGGCCGGAGGGGAGGCGGCGCGGAGGAAGGTCGGGTTTGGCTTGAAGACGGGCGTCGTTTAGCGAAGCTGTGATTTGTTCGTCACTCAGCGCGTGGTTGTAGATTTTCAGTTCATCAAGGATTCCGTCGAGCGAGAAGAATTGCGGGAGTGTTCCGTAGTCGCGGTGGATGTTGGAGGGTTTGCTGATGACGTGGTTGGTGCCGATTTTCAGATCGACATCGGGAGCGAAGACCGGTTGGCCGCTGGCCGCGAGTTGGGCAACGGACTTGCCATTGGCATATAAGGTGATGCCTGTGTTGGAATCGTAGCTGGCAACCACATGCGTCCATTTCCAGAGCGGGATGGTTTGTGCTGGTGAGGTGCAGGATATCCACTTTTCACCGACTTTGAGTTGCAGGCGTAGTTCGCCATTGGTGCCGATGTCCACACTGAAGCCAGCGGCCTCGGCGTCTCGTTGAGTAATCAGAGCGCACCAATCCCAGGGGTAGGCGGCGAAGGCGACGTAAGCTTCTACTGAAAAGTCGTCGGAGATCACGGGAGCCTTGGATGCTTCGCGGGTGATTTCCGTGGTGAAAGAATCGAAGCGAATGGCATTGCCGTTGATGCCTTTCACCTTGGTGAAGTTGCCGTCGATGGTGTCGTTGATTTTGCCGATTTGATCCTGAGCCGTTTGCTCGTTGAGATTGTCGAAGAACCACCAGGCGACCGGTGGATCTTGTTCTGCTTGAGCAGGGCATTGTCCATAGAGGAGGAGGGCGAAGGCGAGGGTGGTGATGTGTTGTAAGGGTTTCATTGTGTCTGGGTGGTATAAAGGATATGCACGAATTCGAAATGATGACTAGTCGAGATACTACAGATTCAGTCCTGCTGCATGTAGGCGACGATATCCATGATCTCTTGGGCGCTGAGGTTGAGGTTTTTGACCGAGGGCATGATGGAGGTGTTCATGACTTCCTTTTTGGCGACGTCCTTTAGAGCTATGCTGTTTTCGTTTCCTGCAATGTCTTTAAGAATGAGCGGATCAGCGTCAGAGACGAGGAAGCCGGTAAAGGATTTGCCGTTTTTGGTGGTGACTACAGTCGATTCGAAGCCGAATGAGATCGCTGAGGATGGATTGATCATCGCATCGAGAAGGATGGAGGCATCGAAGCGTTTGCCTATGCCGGTCAACTCAGGACCTATTTCTTGTCCTAGATTGTCTATCCTGTGACAGGATTGGCAGATCGCTTTGCCGTGGAACAGCTCTTTGCCGTTTTTTGGGTCGCCCTTCAGCTTGAGGATTTCACTGAGCTTGATAGATCAAGGACACCCAGAATTTGTGGTTGACGAGGATAGGTCAATTGTGTTCAATTGAGCACAATGACGGTGGCGAGGTCTTCAATAGTTCCAGAAAGCGGTGTCGGGGTGTTCCATTGCATAAGCCGCTGTGTGCGGCGCTCGTGGTTGTGCGGAGTTGATCCCTATAATGGTAAGGATTACAGCCACCGCAAGCAGTGGGTGCGCGATAGACTTGAGGAATTGGCGGGGATCTTTGCGATCGATGTTTATGCTTATGCGGTGATGAGCAATCATCTGCATGTGGTGATGCGGGTGGATCCGGGCAGAGTAAAGAAGTGGAGCGATCGCGAAGTGGTGATGCGGTGGCGTCGACTGTATCCCGCGGGGCGCGATGCGGAAGGTCGATCGCTTCAACCGACGAAGGACCAAATGAGCACGTGGCTTGCTGACACGGAAACCCTGTCACTTTGGCGCGAACGCCTGGGGGATTTGAGCTGGGTGATGCGCTCGTTGAACGAAGCGTTGGCCCGACGGGCGAACAAAGAGGACAAGTGCAAAGGAAGGTTCTGGGAGGGACGGTTCAAAAGCCAGCTTCTCTGCGATGCGGGAGCAGTGATGGCCTGCATGGCCTATGTAGATCTCAACCCGGTGCGGGTAGGATTGGCGGAATCACCGGAAACCAGCGAGTTCACCAGCGTGCATGAACGCTTTGAGCGCGAGTGCGCGGCACGTGGTCGATCAGCGAAGCCGAAGCGCGAGAGTTCGGAAAGGACGACACCGAACCCGCAGCAGGCAGCCGCGTGGCTGACACCGGTGGAAGATATCGTGGCGGATGAAGAGTTTGGTCGCTGGGGCGTGTCGCTGGCAGAGTATCTGGAACTGGTCGACGTGACGGGCAGAATGATCAGCGAAGGCAAACGAGGAGTGATTCCTTCTCATCTGGCACCGGTGCTTGCGCGTCTGGAACTGCGCTCGGAAACCTGGGTGGGGTCGGTGGAAGGGTATGGTTCGATATTTCAGCGGATTGCCGGGAGGCGTGATCGTCTGGTGGAGATGGCAAAGGAAACAGGCAGAAAGTGGTTCTGTCGGGGAAGTGGTGCGAAAGGGGTCTACGCGATCGATCCGCCCGCGCGACGCGTGGCAGAGGCTTCCGGATAGTTAGGAGAACGGCAATCTGACAGTGGAGCGAGAAAGTGGTCGAAAAGAGAGAGTCATACCCTTGATGCCGTCAAGTTGTGAGTGAATTGATGGTTCGCAGGCGATAAAACGAAGGTTTGCAGGGTTTATTGGACGGTTTCTGGGATAGGGAAGGCGATTTTAGAGGGGATTGGCTTGCGGAGAGATGCATGAATAACGAGCATTACTGGAATGAGTTATGGGTGTCCTAAATTACGTCCCGTCCTAAATTACGTCCCGAGTGAGCGTGTAGTTGTTTTATTGTGAGCTACTTGTGCGCGGAGAATAGTCATGTTTTTATTCGGAAGTGGTATTACTTGACCCCAGGAGCTAGCCCGATGGACCCTCCTTCGACGAATTCTCCTTTGGACAATCCTTTTTCATGATCCTCCTTGCCCCGCGATATGTTATCGGCCCATTGGATGATTCGCCTTACGATAGGACGGATCTCCCAATGAATATGAGCGATGTTGGGCTTGGTCCAGGCGAACGATGGATCTGAATCTGTGCATATTAGGGAAAAATCCCTCGGTATATCCAAGCCCCTTCTCATACAAAATTGCAAGGTAGCCGTAACGAAGGGGGCTTCGTCGATGATGAGGGCAGTCGGCGGAGTGAAGTTGAATAGAGAGTCCAGGATTTTGTGGAAATCATCGATGTTCTCTTTCCAGTCGGGTAGATTGTATGGTCCTGTCTTGATACCCAATGCTTCCATTTCTTCGAGGGCTGTGCGTTCGAAAAAGCCAAGCTCCGGTATCCTACGGATCGGTCGGCACAGCATGACGATACGACGATGACCGAGACTAACCAACTGCCTGAGGCATGCACGCATCGGGGTAATCTTGTCCGGGGCGATGCTTGGTATCCTGATTCGGTTTGCACGCCCGGCGATGGCGAAGCTCGGATGCTTCGAATCCGCGAACCATTGCAGGACGTCCCTTGTAGCGGAAAAGACGATCCAGGCATCCGCTGCTGTTTCGTCGACAAAACGAGCGATCTGGCTGACGTTATGTTTCATTTCCAATTGGGTCCTTGTGGCGAATTTCGCTGAATATCCCTCTTCCTCCAGGGCGTTCACAAGCTCAAGGATGAGAGCCTGATGCCGATCCGAGTCTTCACCCAACAGGATGGTGATCCGCATCCTGCCTTTTACCGAAGAACGGTCCTTCAGGAGTATCTTTCTGCCGCGCCGCCGTCCTTGGTTTTCCAGCCAACCCTCTTTCTCCAGAAGTTTCAAAGCGGCCTCCATCGTGTTTGCACCTACTCCCAGCTCCCGCGCTAATCTATCACCACCTGGCATCATTCCGCTCCAAACTCTGTTGGATAATTCTTTCCGCAAATGCGCTGCCACCTGCTCAGCAGAGGATAAAATACGTAGAATACTCATGGAATAACCATCTACCTTATTTCAAGGGTAGATGGCGAGGGTGAATTATGACAAAAATGTTGCAGAGGGTTCTCATTCTGGCCATTATCGCAAGATTACAAAACGCCGAGAAAAAGAATATAATATAAAAATCAAGCAATATAATATGAAAATCAAACTAACTATAGTAGCAGCACTTGTCGTTTTGGGCAACATTCCCGCAAGCGCTGCGATCTCGATTATCGGTCAAGACCTCATAACATCACGAAGCTCCACTTTCGGCCTCACTCTCGACGCTAGCGGAGCAGACAAGCTTGTGGTTGTAATGACCGGTCAGCATGGATTTAACAACGACGCAGGTGCAGTTGACAGCTTGACCTATGATGGCGTTGACCTCATTGCTGCCTCTTATCGCGCCGCTGTAACAAGTGGTACCGACACCCTCTACCACGGAATTTTCTACCTAGACAACCCTGCCACTTCAGGTGGTGTAATCTCTGCTTCTGTTCAAAACCGTGGCCACATGGCAGTATTCCTCCTCACCGGCACCGCATCTGGTGCGGGAGCACAAGTAATTGGTGCAAATGGAACACGCACAGTTGATCTTACTACCACGGCAGCCAACTCAATGGTTTTCTTTTCACAAGGTCTTGGTGGCGCTGGTAACGACGGAAACACCAATGGAATGACTGCTGATTCTGGGACGTTACTGACTGCCCAGAAAGATGCAAGTAACTGGACGGGGCAACTGGTTGCTAGCGAGACAATTGCAACTCCAGGCACCAACACCTTCGCCTTCTCAGGTGGAAATGTAACTGGCGGCTTTGTTGTCGCTACTGAGTTCCTTGAAGCTATTCCTGAGCCTTCCACCACAGCCCTTCTCGGTCTTGGTGGACTTGCTCTGATTCTGCGTCGTCGCAAGTAATTCGGCATCGTCAAATCAAACACTGAATTTACAACCCACTTCCAGCTCCTGGAAGTGGGTTTTTTACGTGAAATGTGCTAGTGCCCCACAATGCTATTACATCGAGCCTCTCTTGAGGCAAAGATTTCGTTTGCAGTCTAAAGAGGTCTGCAGCCGTATAGCATGGTATCGCCGAGCGTATTTCCGATCACGGTTGAACACGTTGAGGACAATGTGGACGAGTCCATCAATATAGGCCTGCGCGATGATCTTGCGCTTCGGATATTCTTTAAGAACGAGGTCGTCCAGTCAATCCCTTGCCCGCCGAAACGATGTCACTTGCCCGATGTGTTTTGCAGAACACCAATCCCATAGTCGAAGCTCCAATCATCGCCAGTTTTGAGCGTCATGTTGCCGTAAATAATCTCATCGCGTCCATCTCCGTCCAAGTCAGCGACTTCAATACAAGGATGATATGGCTTTGAGGCCTCGAGCGAGTGACGTTCGAAGCGCATCCCATCCTTCTGCTCGAGCCAAATAATGGATTCAATCTGTTTCCGTGCTGGATGATCCTTCCCAACAAAAGGAAGAAAAGTGGAGATCGCAATATCCAAATCACCGTCGCCATCGAGGTCCCCCGCGCGTGCGGCATAAGCACCGTAGAGATTGGTGAGGGGATGTTCGCGAAACTCAAGCGATCCACGATTCTCAAGCCAACTGACACCATGATAGGGTTTCGGAATTTCGTCGTCCAGTGTGTCCCCGTGGGTGTAGATCAAATCGAGATCACCATCTTGATCAAGGTCTGCCAGTTCCATCTCGACCGATCCCCAGTTGGCGTGCGGAGCCTTATATAGGAGGTGGGGCTCGAAGTGATTCGGGCCGCGATTAAGATAGGCGTAGATGCACTCGTGCTGCTGGGAGATCAACGCAAGAAAATCAAGACGTCCGTCACCGTCAATGTCACAGATTGGCAGGTTGATGGCACCAGCCCGTGGGTCGACCTCATGTCTCTTGAACCTTGGGGCCTCCCCAGGAGCGGCCTCATTCTCCAAGTAGACAATGCCACCAACTTTGCGCCATCCGAAAATCGCACAAATGATGTCCAAGTCCCCATCGCCGTCAAAGTCGGCAGACCGTGCTTCAGAAACACGCCCGGAGCCCTCAATCAACGTTTGTTGATCATACTTGCCGCTCGGAAGCTGTCTGAAGAACTCGAGGCTACCGACTAGAGCATCCGATGGGGTGACGGTTCCCAGATCAGAGACGAGGATATCAAGCAGACCATCATTGTCCAAGTCGACCATCTCCACATGGGCAGGGTGACGTGCTCGAACGAGTATCTCAACATTCGTGCGCCCCGTGGTCAAATTTGGCTCCACCGTGCCGACAAACCCGACGCGCATGTCACAAAAGACAATGCGCGGCACTGATCCGGATTCATCTGCGAAGCTGTGTACGTCAACTTGTGAGATGGAGGGAAAGGCATGTGCCTCATGTAGCTGAACGCGGGTGCAATTCATCTTCAGCGACCCAGGACCACTGTTCGCAGTCGATTCGATGGGAGGCAAAGCTTCAGGGGCGCTCTTCTCAAAAAAGGCGATAACCTTCTGCATGTCCGGCGCGTTGGCAAGATCTCCCGTCGAACCCTCAGCCATCATCTCATACATGAGTTTTACCTTCCCTGCCCATGCCACCCGTGGCAATGAATCGGGCGTCGTAAATCCATGGCAGCTTGAACAAAAGCTCTCTACCTGCTGGGCGAACTCCTTATCGGCGGGTGTTATGCTAGGAGAAGTATGGGTTCCTGCTTTCTTGGAATCGCACGCAGAGAGTAGGAATACCAAGAAAAATCCAATGAGACCGCATGAGAAATCCGATTGGTGACGAGAACTTAGGTGTCGCCCCCAAGATAGCAGCTTCGAGGATAAACTCCTGGAAGTAGATCTGTGGGGATGGGTATCTGGCAATTCACGAGTTGAGTGGCGTGTTCGGAGGAACTGCATGGGCGGGAGATAGGAGCTGGATGTGGTCGACTGGTTAGAGCGAGTTGCGATTGAAATAGACAAACCTTTTTTGGGCAGGACGACCGAATCCATTTAGGTTACGGGCCCCATAATTTAATTCACAAACTCACCGTGGCAATGAAATTTGCGAGGCCAGGTTGAATCCACCAGCCTAACTTGATGTGGCTTACAAACCAATGGCGCTCGGCATGATCTGTGATGATAAATTCCTTGAGCACCAGGATGTAGTAGATAGTTTTTGGCTCCTTTGTTGACAAAGGAGATATTTTCAATTGAAATAAATTCATTCGTCCCTATGATATCCATGTTTAAAATGAATTCGTTCACGGCTCGGAAAAAAGTGTGCGTTGTTGTGCCTTTTATTGGCTTGTTGACCTGTATCTTTTTGGTCAATTGTTCTGAGAAGCAAACCGCTTCAACCGAAGAATCTCCCGATGCTGCCATTCAACGGATGATCGAATCCGAGGAGATGGTGTTGAAGCTAACTCCAAAGCTACGGGCACTTGGGGCATCCATGGTGAGAGGATCACGGGAGAGTTTGCCTTCAGCCGTGGCGGGTGACGCTACGATTGCTCCATGGGAAAATCTCAATCCGGAGCATCACTGGACAAGTGCCTCCTTCGGGACCTTGTCGGCAGAGTTCAAGGATGGGAGGTTTCTGATGAAGACAAAATTCGAGGGTGTTCGCCGAGGTGAAGGCGGAGCGATCGTTGGAGTGAAGGCCAAACAGAAAATGGTTTGGGAAAAGAAGGATGGAGGTGAAGAGGCGGATTGGACACTTGTAAAGTGGGAGCCTTTGCACTTTGAGACAGATGAATCCCCACAGCCCCTGTTCGAGGAGGTTTTGGATCAGGCTCTTCCTGATCCGGTTGCTCGAGAAATCGCCAGGCACTCCTATCAGGAAGAGGTGCTTAGCAAGTATTTTGCGGGAGAACCTATTGAGGTCGGTGGATTCAAAGTGGGTATTCCTCCGGACATAGAAAGCACCTACCAATATCCCACGGTAAGTGTGGTGGACTATGACGGGGACGGTGAGGAAGACCTCTTTCTCAGTTCGCGTTGGGTTGAACCACAGTTGTTTCGGAGTCTCGGAGATGGGACCTTCGAGGATGTGACAGCCGCATCCGGACTCAAGGGAGGAGGATTCGTGAATTTTGCGCTTTTCGCGGACTTTGATAATGATGGTGATCCCGATGCTTTTCTCGGAAGAGGCATGGGCCCGGCTATCTACTATCGAAACGATGGTGGCAAGTTCACCGACATCACAGCTTCTGCAACCGATCTGGGGGAGCAGTATTTTGTCTCAAGTGCCGCGGTTTCAGACGTGAATGGAGACGGTCTGCTGGACTTATATCTGTCCACCTACAACCCCACTTCCGATCTCGGTTCGCAATGGATGGACAAGTATCTTCCTCCCGAGGAGGCCAAGAAGTTCAAGGAAATCAGCCTGACGGCACTTCCCTTTCTCAATGAAACGGGTATGGCGAATGTTCTGTTGATGAATAGGGGGGCAGGACGCCTGGAACGCGCCGGTGGAGAGATTGTGAAAGTTTGGCGCAAGAGCTATCAACCTCTTTGGTTTGACGCTGACAATGATGGTGATGAGGATCTCTATGTATGTAATGATTTCGGGCCAGACAGTTTTCTGCGTAACGACACCCCACGGGGAGCTAAAGAACCCATTTTTGTAGACAGCTTTGCCGACACATTTCCTGAAGGAAAGATGGCTTTCGGGATGGGCGCCTCGGTAGGTGACTATGACAACGACGGTGATCTTGATCTTATTGTTTCAAACATGTATTCCAAGGCTGGCAATCGCATTGTGCCTGCTTTTGGAAAATCAGACCCAAGAATACTTGTGGCCGCCCGTGGAAATTTTCTGTACCGCAATGATGGCGGTGTGTTTCATCAGGTGGCCGATGCCGATGCGCCGGAAACCAAGGTCGGCTGGGCCTTCGGTGGTCAGTTTGCCGATTTCAACAATGATGGATGGCTCGATCTTTATTTTGTCAGCGGTCTTTATACGGCACCAAAGGAGGTGGCCACGGAGGTTGATTTGTGAAGTTGCTTTTGGAGCACGGTCGTGCTCAAGGATACAGGGCAGAGCGAGGAGTTTCGCAAGTCAAAGCATTGGAATTCACCCTTGTTGGATTTCAAGTTGACCGTTCCTCAAGAGGGAGAAGAAAAGAGTTCTAAAAGCAATTCGCTGAGCGGAAACGAGCGCAACCGGCTCGTCATGCGTGGCAAGGAGGGTTTTGTTGACCGTTCTTTGGTGAGCGGTGTTGATTGCCGTGAAGATGCCCGATCATTCGCCCTGCTGGACTATGACAAAGATGGATGGGTTGATATTGCGTTGGCCAGTGTGAACGGGCCACGCTTACGCCTTTTCCGGAATCGTTTTGGTGATTTGGGAGGGATGGGTCGCGTAGTGGAAGTGAGTTTGCGCGGAGCAAATAGAGAAGGTCAGACTTCCGGATCAAAAAGTAATCGTGATGCGGTAGGAGCGATCTTGACCGCTGTGACTGATCGGACAAAGCGAGTCTACAGGAGATCGATAGGCGAAGGCCTGGCAGCTCAGAATAGTGGCCGAATCCGTGTCACCTTGGCGGAGGGGGAGACGCTCCAGAGCCTCTCCGTGCTCTGGCCATCTGGAAAAACAACCAAGATTAATGAAATATTGGAAAACTCGCTTATCGAGATTGAAGAGTAAAAATGAACAAGAAAATGAACAAGGACACCCATAATTTTAGTTGACGAGAGCAGTTTAAATAGTGGTCAATTGATCACTGTGACGGTAGCTAGGTCTTCGATAGTTCCAGAAAACGGAGTAGGGGTGTTCCATTGCATTTTGACTACGCTCCACTTAGGCAGGGAGGCATTGATGTCAGGCATCTAGTAGTCATTAATCATTGCAACTCGTTGTTCATGAATGGCTAAATTTTACTATCCTCGAGAAATGTTGGCGCAGAAATGCACCTATCTTCGTTTTCCCTTAGTAAACACCGCTCGGCTCCGCACCCCGCCAACCGCCCCACCGCGAGCACAGAGCGCGCCTTCGCAAACTTTGATGTTCGCCGCCTCACGGCTCACACCCTTCGGGCAGCCGCTGCGCGCCTGTCTATGACCTCCGGTCGTTGTCACGCTCTCTGCTCCCACCGCAGCCAACCGCCAAACCGGCGGTCTGATCACGCCTCCTGCTGCCGCGAAGTCACATAACAGATGGTGATCTAAAGCGCCCGCCTGAGGCTGCGATCCTTCCCTGTGGGGACCCCTTCGTAGCAAAAAAAAAGTCAATCAATACAATTTAACATTTGCTGGCTTGCTGTAACAGGGATGAACTCGTTCCCTTCCTTAGCTGCATAAATTGGCCGAAGGTGTGATTTGGCGTGTTGTAGCGAGAAGCTGAGATCAAATCTTGGTATTGATCTGACGCGACCGGGCAGGGAATGGCTTGATTGTTGGCTGCTGGTGCGCGGCGGATGGTCTTATTTTTATTTTGAAACCGTCTGATAGAAATGAAGGCGCTTTTTCGTAATGTTTGATGTTATGAAAAATGATGAATTTTCCTCTCGGTTCACGCGGAGGAGTTTTTTGGGCTGCAGTCTGACTGCGGCGACCGCCCTCGGATTTCCGGCCATTTTCACTTCCCGCACTCGTGCGGCAGCCGAGGGCGCAATCAAGCCCTTGCGAGTGTTGCAGATTGGCTGTGGACGCATTGCCAAGGGGATGGATATCCCGGGGCTATTGAAGCACCCCGAGCTGGCGCGCATTGTCGGCGTCTGCGATGTAGATTCACAACGTGTCGGCTGGGCGAAGGAGCAGATTGGCAATGCTTACAAGAAGTCGCTCGGCTCGGTGCCGGATATCCTGACCAGCGGCGATTACCACGAGCTCATCGAGCGTGACGATATCGATGCGGTGTCGATCAGCACCCCGGAGCACTGGCATGCCCAGCCGGTTATCGAGGCAGCAATGGCCGGCAAGCACATTTACGTGCAGAAGCCGCTGACATTGACGATCGCCGAAGGCCAGGTGGCGGCGCGGGCGGTGCGTGCGCAAAAACGTATTCTCCATGTGGGTTCGCAGCAACGGTCGACCGAGCAATTCCACCGTGCCTGTCAGTTGGTGCGCAACGGCCG
>JAGXGH010000090.1 GCA_024636835.1 Verrucomicrobiales bacterium
CACAGTCATCCCATAGGGCATGACGTGCAAGATCAAGCCTGAGTATACAAGAGGGTTAAACGGTGAGATCAGTTGGATGTCAGAATTGAAAAGTGCTCATTTGCGACGGTTTTACCCACATGCTGTCCCATAGGATTAAGGGCATAATCCTGGCAGATATGCGGTTTGGGGCTGAATGCACATCCGCCATTTGCCACCTGCTGTCCCATAGAATCGCAGGGTGTCTGCCAAGCCGAAGCGATCCCAGACCACGGCTCGGATCATGGTGAATATGCGAGCAAAGCTATGCGGCCAATCCGAGCACCATGCCTGGAAGCGCAGCAGCAGATACATCAAAAGTGCCGACCAGAGCTGCCATCGGATGGCTTGCTTGGAGTGACCCAAGAAATCGCACACCTGTAAGGTCTGCTTGATCTGTTTGAAGAATACCTCGATGGCCCATCGGCTTTGATAAAGACCACAAATGCTTGAAGCTGCCCATTCCATGTTGTTGGTGATGAAAACCATCTCGATCTTCTTGCCGTCGACTTCGACCCGCGCGACGATCCGGCGCATACGCTGTGGGTAATCCGCCTTTGAACTCTTGGTTTTGAGCGTGACCTCGTCGTCGCGCAGAACATTGCCGGAGACTTTGCGTTTCTTGCAGACATGGTAGCGCATGTTGTCCTTGGCACGAGTCACCCAGAAAACGCCGCGTTCGCTCAGCGAGAACAGGTGCTTGAAGTGCACGTAGGCTTTGTCAAATACAGCGATCTCTCCGGCCACCAGCCTCGCGCTCAGCGCGATCATGCGACTGCTGTCGTGGTGAGAGCCTTCTTCGATCACCGCGAAGGAGGGAAGAAAGCTTTGCAGGTTCAGGCAGAGGTGGAGCTTCGCGGCGGCTTTACGCCGACGGTGCTTGGCCCAGTCCATGCAGTTGGCGACCAAAGCGATGGTCGAAGAATCGATGCTGTAAACGGTCTTCTTGAAACGACGCGGTAATCCCCTGTAGCGCCCCGAAGGGCCAAACCCCGGAAACTGGTTTTGCAGATGATCGAGCATCTGCCAAAACAAGGCCTCCATCATGTCGGCGTTGCGAGTTTTGTTTGCGTGCGAGAGTCCGTTGCGGCTCGGCGGGGTCGCTCCACGCACAGCAAAGAGCTTCGCGCTGTGGTGGCGCAAGGCGTCGCACAAATCGTTGAGCCCAATGCAATGGGTGAGTTGGCAATACAGCAGGCTGACCACATGGCTCCACGGTGAGAATGTCCGACTCTTTTTATCGACCCCATACTTTGTGGCAAGTTTGCCCACCATCCCGACGGGGATGCACTTGCAAAGTTGGTTAAAAACGACAGAATGGTGCTTGGTTGGCTTTGGTTGGTTTTTTTTCATTACGACTTCCTTGGTCGGAAGTCGGCCAAAGCCAACCATTTTTTTACCTCAGCAGCCCATGCCTATGGGATGACTGTGATTTCATTTTTAAACAATTGCTTGTACCATGTGTCAGAATAGTCATGGAAAAAGTAATGCGCCCACCAGCGGGCAAGACTGAAATTCCTCGCCCTCAGACAATCAACGATCGTCTTAATGGCATTCCGCACGTATCCACGCGCCGACAACCTCTTTAGCAATTTCGTTTCCGAAAGATTATTTGACGAAGAATACGATGGCGAACGATCAAAATAATGAAGCTCTTTAATAGGGGGCATGGAAAATTCAGGGTGCTCACATAACCTTGAGAACAACCAAGTGGTTCCTGCCTTTTGGGCGCCGATACATAGAAATTCCGGTTTCATTTTTTAATAAAAATCAGTACTGTCATACATCTCGTCGCTCAGACTTTACAGACTTTACGGTGCAAATGACATGGTTTAGACAGGAACGACTCTACTCATTTTTTTTGCCGCTGCGTTGTGCGGTTCAAACCTTTACCAATCTAATTTGAAGGCAATTACACCGAAGTATCTTCGCCTGTCAATTGTCCGTGATATTGGGTCTCACGTAACAGCTCTTCTACTTCACTGTAGTTCTCGATTTCCTCACAATAAGGACGCATAGAGAGCTTGAGGGTTTTAGGCTGAAGAGAAAGCTCAGAATGGCTAATTCCTAGAAAATTGGAAATCGTCTCGAATGATAGAGAGGAAATCGCTGACCCGGGCTTACCGACGAAGAGTTCTTCGTAGCTTATCGTGATATGTGGGATTTTAAAACTACGCAACCACTGATCGACGAGCTGCTCTCGTCGATCCAAAGCCTGTAATGACCATAGTAGTATATCTGGATCAATCTGGAGCGTTGTCTGCGACACTTCAACGGCCGCAGATTCCACAGCACGATACTGTTTGGTTTTTTGAGCCCGAATCGTTGAGATCGCGACGGCTACTTTGTTTCTTCTCATCATATGAATCACAGGCATTTTGCGATCCTTGAAGATTTTAAGCATGTGCGGTGCCTCATCAACATCCTTCCAATGACCTTCAGCTTGATGAAGCGAATTGTATTTCACATCAATGAGCGCACCTGCCTGCCGCTCCTCGGTATAGGCACATATCTGGTCGAAGTAGGATTCAACCATGCTTTGTCTGTAATTTAGCAATACCGTTTCCGGGGTTTGCTTTGTCTTTTCGATTAAGAATCGATTAAAACTTGGAAGATTTATCTCTTCTGTGAGGTTGTTTGTATGATCATTAAAAACTTCAGGTAAGGCGATGAACTTTGGGTGGGAATCCAGAATGCTACGCAGCATATTGGTTCCGTTACGTTGATTGGCAAGTAGGACAAACATAGCAGTGAGTAAGCGTAATGATGGGTTCTATGACGGTTGTTGTCGAATTCAAAAGCAGAATCGAATCATCTGAAAGCTTTGCATAAAGGGCTTCACCCGCACTTGAAGCAGCGCTCGATTCGAGTTAGCGTCCCGCCCACACCATGCCGAAAGTCTATATCAAAACATACGGTTGCCAGATGAACGAGCGCGACTCCGAACAGGTCGGGCAAATGTTCATGGATCGCGGCTATTCACTCACCAAAGAGGAGGAGGAAGCTGATGTGATCTTGATCAACACCTGCTCAGTGCGCGATCAGGCGGAACAAAAGGCAATCGGCAAGATGGGGCTCATGGGGCGTTATCGCCGCGAAAATCCGGATCTCGTTTACGGCTTCATGGGGTGCATGGCACAAAGTCGGGGCAGCGAACTTTTCGGTGATTTGAAGCATCTCGATCTCGTCGTCGGCACACAGAAATACCACCGCGTCGTCGACCATGTGGAAAAGATCGTTCGCGATCGCGAGGAAAAGGAAATGGACGACCTGCGTCTCTCCATCACCGACGTGGACGAGGAAGCCGACTCGCAAAACACTATTCGAGACCACCTCGTGAAGGATGGCCAGGCGACCGCATTCGTGTCGATCATGCAGGGGTGCAACATGCGTTGCTCGTTCTGCATCGTGCCCGACACCCGTGGCAAAGAACGCGGGCGACCGATAAGTGACATCGTCGAGGAAGTGAAACGTCTTCGCGACAAAGGTGTCCGTGAGGTGACCTTGCTCGGACAAATCGTCAACCTCTACGGGCGCACGGAGTTCGATAAAATCGATGGTAAAAGCCCGTTCGTGCAGCTCCTCGAAGCGGTGCACGAAGTAGAAGGCATCGAACGCATTCGCTTCACCTCCCCCCACCCCATCGGCTACCGCGATGATCTCGTCGCCGCATTCACTTACCTGCCGAAACTTGCCAGCCACATTCACTTCCCGATGCAGAGCGGTAGTGACCGCATTCTCAAACGGATGCGCCGCCCGTATAAAAACAAAAAGTTCGTCGAGATCTGTGAGAAAATGAAAGCCGCACGTCCAGAACTCGCCATCACCACAGACATCATCGTCGGATTTCCCGGCGAAACCGATGAGGACTACCAGCTGACCAAGGAAACCGTCGCACGACTCGAGTTCGACAATGCCTTTGTCTTCCGCTACTCAAAGCGCCGCAACACCCCGGCCGCCGAAATGGACGAGCAACTTCCGGAGCGGGTGAAGGAAGAACGCAACCAGGACCTGCTCAGCTTAGTCAATGAGCTCGCTCAACAAAAATTGCGCGCCACCGTCGGCTCCGATCAAGAAGTGCTCTGCGAAGGTCTCAGCCGCTACAACGCCAACCGCCTGACTGGGCGGACGTCGCAAAACAAAATCGTCGTTTTCGACGGCGATCAAGCAAAGCTTAGCGGCAAACTGTTCAAGGTTCATATCGACGAAACTCATGGATTCACCCTTTACGGCAGCGTGATCTAGCCGAAGATATCAACGCCACGGCAAGCCACTGACACTTTTTCTATGATTTACGAATCTCTCTATAGTTCCCCGACAGGCTTGAAAACCGTCGGATTCGCGGTCACCGCCTACTTGTTGATCGCTCATACTATCGGACTCGCCAAACCCGATGCCGTAAAAGCAGGGCTCAAAGCCTTGCCACGCCACCAAATGACTGGTCGTATTCTCATCGGCCTCGTCGCCGTCTGGTGTTACGGACTCTTTCAAGGACTCAATCTTGGAATCATGGAGATCCCGCAAATGTCGATGGGGGAGTTTTACAACATCCGCGGAATCCTCACGTGGGCTGTGGTCATCGGAGCCGTGCTCGTTGCCATCTACGCCGATGAATTTCTCAGCGTTAGAGCTCTCGGCTGCCTCATGTTGCTCGCTGCCTGTGTCATCCTCGACGCCGCCTTCTTGAAAGAACCCACCAGTCGCCTACTCGTCGTCATCTTCGCCTACGCAATGATCTTCAAAGGCCTGTTCTTTGTAGGTATGCCCTATCTCTTCCGCGACGGCGTAAACTGGGTCACAGCCAGTAACAAACGCTGGCGTCCCGCCATGATGGCCGGCCTCGCCTACGGCGTCGTCGTCCTCATCGCGACCCTCACGACCTACTGATCTCTGTAACTACGCTTGCGAAAGCGTGGCGGGGGTGATGCAACAACAGAGCAGTAACCGAACGGGGAAAGAGTGAGTGCAAAATCCAGGACTCGAGCTTCCTTAAGACAGGGGAGGAGCGGTGCATTGGATTGCGCAGCACCTCCCTCCGAACATTGCATGCGGATTTGCCTCCGGCTATCTCCGCTGCGCTCCGGTTCCCGCACACGGCTCTTCAGTCAGTACCTCTCCATCGGTAGCATGGCGGCTTTCCACGCATCCATGCCGCCGACCACGTTGATGAGTTCGAGCACGCCCGCGTCGCGGAGAGCTTTGCTCGCCCTCAAACTCCGCCCACCCGCTTTGCAGATCACATAAACCTTTTCGTGATCGCAACACTGACCCACCCAAGCTTCCATCCCCTCACTCAGCGGAGCGAAAACGCTTCCCATAATATGCCCGGCCGCATACTCGTTCGCCTCACGCACATCGAGAACGACTGAACCTTTCGGCACTCCGTCGACGACCATTTCCGCCAGCTTAACGACCGTCGTGTTTCGCACCGCCAAATCGGCAAACTCCGGAACCCCTAAGTCCTCCTCAGGCACGCCACAGAATCCTTCGTAATCGATCAATGCCGTTTGCGTTGGGTTTTCACCACACAACGCACACTCCGGGTCACGGCGCAGTGAGACCGTCTTAAACGAACTACGAAGCGCATCGTAGTGAATCAATTTCCCCAGCGGCGGCTCACCCAATCCGGCAATCAGTTTGATCGCTTCCATCGCTTGCATCGACCCAATCACACCAGGCAAAGCACCGATCACCCCCGCCTCAGCGCACGACGGCACAGCATCGGGAGCAGGCGGTTCAGGAAACATACAGCGATAGCACGGCCCACCAAGATGAGGCGCAAAAACACTCACCTGCCCCTCGAAGAGTAAGATCGACCCGTAAACATTCGGCTTCTTCAAAAGCACCGCCGTGTCATTGCTCAAATACCGCGTCGGAAAATTATCCGTGCCGTCGAGGATCACATCGTAGTCCTTCGCAATCTCCAATGCATTGGCCGCACTAAACCGCACCTCGTGACAAACCACGTTCACATCGGGATTCAAATCCTTCAATTTCGCCGCCGCAGACTCCAGCTTAGAGCTTCCAATGGTGGACTCCCCGTGAGTCACCTGACGCTGTAAATTCGAGCGCTCCACCACGTCCGCATCCACCAATCCGATCTTCCCCACGCCCGCTGCCGCCAGATAGAGCGCAGCAGGCGAACCCAACCCGCCAGTCCCGATACACAGCACCGAGCCATTCTTCAATTTCGCCTGCCCAGCATCACCCATCCCTGGCAAAGTAAAATGCCGTGCATAGCGCTCTCGTTCGATGTTGGTAAGATCCTCAGCAGACATGCCGCCACTATCGTGTTTCAATCCACTGATTCAAGTTCAATGGCAAGCTTCAAAACTCTATACGAACGCATGATACCCACGCCACGTCTGTCACAAACGTAGCTACTTTCGGGAGAAAGTGGCAGGGCGATGTGTCAGCTGGAGAATACTCCGCGCACCCAAAGCCAGAACAGGAAAGCACGTATGAAACCCACAACACGAAGAAAAATTGCTCACTACAAAGCAGCTCTTTATTCTCACCTTATGAAATCGGAGTTGGTTACGACACTAAAACAGCCCTCCTACTTCCCGTTTTGAGAGACCATCACGCAAAAACCTAGTAAGGCAGTGACGAAGAACCCTCCGACTATCCAGAGAATGGCAAGCGCGACCTTCGCGACTTCAGAACGGACACCGAACTTTTCCCCGCACGCTCCACATTCATAACTCACCGGACTCGATGCCTTATGGAGCAGCGCAAACGGCAATCCAATAAACTGAACCAGTCCCAAGGGGTAAAGCGCGTTCATTTTCCCGCGGCATACAAGGCTGCTTGAGTTCCCGCATTTTGGGCAGTGGATGGATTTTTTAGGATCTGTTGCTTGCATGTATTCCTGCCAAATCTTACGCCCCTAATACCGGTTTGGAATAAAATATGACTATTCGCCGCGCACAAATGGCTCACGATCAGCAAACTTCGCGTTCGCTCGCGTCAGACCAATACCAAGATTTGGTATAAAATCTTTCGAAAAGGAAAACTTGAGACTGACAAAAGCCAGATCGTATTACCTATTGATAACGACAGCTATTTCCCATGAATTTCCGCGACTACTATGAGGTGCTCGGCGTGTCCAAAGACGCGAGCGCAGATGAAATCCGTAAAGCGTTCCGCAAACTGGCGCGCAAATACCACCCCGACGTGGCTGAGGACAAGGTCGAGGGTGAGAAGAAATTCAAGGAGCTCAACGAAGCCTATGAGGTGCTTAGCGATGCAGAAAAACGAGCGAAATATGATCGTCTCGGATCACAGTGGGACTCGCCTGGGTTCGACCCACGCTCCGCGGCAGGTGCGGGTGGGTTCGGTGGTATGGGCGGAGGTGGAGCGGAATACAATTTCTCGGGCACCGGGTTCTCTGATTTCTTCGAACAGTTCTTCGGTGGCGGTGGGATGCACCACGGAGGTGGTGGAATGGGTGGCTACACCCGAGCTCAAGCCGGACCACGCAAAGGACAGGACATTGAGACCGACATCATGGTGACCTTGGAAGAAGCCTACCACGGCGGGCAACGCAGCCTTCGCCTTCAGTCGCGTGACAGCGGTGAGGCAAAAACCGTCACCGTAAAGATTCCAAAAGGCGTCGAAGCAGGACAAGCCTTACGTGTTCGCGGATACGGCGGACCGGGTGCCAACGGCGGCCCCGCAGGCGACCTGTTCCTCAACGTCCGCTACGAACGCCACCCGCTATTCCGAGTCGAGAATGGACACCTCATCTGCCCACTCGAGGTCGCCCCGTGGGAAGCGATCTTCGGCACCAAGGCGACCATTAAAACGCTCAGAGGCAAAGTCCGCCTAACGGTTCCGCCCAACACAGAATCCGGCGAAGAACTCATCGCTCGCGGCATGGGCATGCCCAAGGGCAGCGCCTTCGGAGACCTGCGTGCCACCGTGCGGATCGCCGTACCGGAAAACCCTAGCGGAGCTGAACTCGAGCTATGGGAAAAACTACGTGACGAAAGCACCTTCCGTCCCCGCATCCACGATCTGTAAGTCCGCTTCGAAAAGAGGCACCACTAGAACTTCCGAACGCTCGAATCCACAGATCACATCACTCGCCACGTTGTCCCCAACGTAGCTACTCCAGACTCCAGACTCCAGACTCCAGACTCCTGCCTCCTGCCTCCGGCCCCCTGATTCCTGATTCTTCCTACTTCAGATGACCACTCTCCCCTACCACAGCGACGGCATCTACCGCGGTCTCGAAGCAGCACTCTACGATCTTTTCTGGGAGAATGCCGATGATGATTCTGAGATGACCGCGGCCACAGTGGATTTCTTGATCGAAGCAGCACGCATCGCCAGTGGTAACGATTCACCACGCATCCTCGAAGCCGGATGTGGGTCGGGCCGCATCTTGGTGCCACTTCTTGAGAAAGGCGCAGACGCCGTCGGCATCGACGAGTCGGCACCGATGATCCAAAAGGCGATTGCCAGCGTTGGAGCAGAACGCGCCATCAAATCATCAATCACCACCACACCATTCGACGCCAGATCATTCGACGCCGTTGTTGCCCCTGGTTTCACTCTCATGTTGGTTCCCGATCGCGTTTTCGATGCATTCATCGTCGAAGCATCAAGGCTCCTCGCCCCCTCAGGAATAATCATTTTCGATTGGTTCATCCCCTGGGACGAGATCGCCGACGACTCACTGACTGCCGACGAAGACGACTGGTCGCCATGGCAGGAAAGTAAAGCCATCGAGCTACCCAACGGAACGCTATTCGAACTACCAACAGCCCACTCAGCGACCTACGAACAGCGCAGTAGAATCGACCGTCTCCGACAGATCGTCATTCGCAACCAACGGTTCACTGTGAAAGACAAGAGCGGTAAGCCCCTCGCCACCGAGGAGTCCATCCAAAACCAACGCTGGTTCTTCCCTGCGGAGCTCACCGCGCGACTTGCTCCACACGGCCTCGTCATCCGCGACCTCGTCGGCGACTATGAAGACAATCCCGCCGGCGATTGGAACACCGTGCTCACCGCCGTGATTGGGCGGTAAGCAAATCAAAACGATCAGTCACCGATCACGATCGACAGAGGATCGAAATCGACCTTGGGGTATTCAGATTCCATCCCTTCCAACTCATCACCGATGAGTTGTGCAATCGCCAGGTTACGATACCACTTACGATCCGCGGGGATGACGTGCCACGGAGCATGATCCGTCGACGTCTCGGTGAGCACTTCCTCGTAGGCCTTTTGAAACTCACCCCAACGCGCCCTGTCATCGAGATCGTCCGGATTGAACTTCCAGTGCTTGTGTGGAGTATCGAGGCGCTTCTGAAGTCGCTGCTTCTGCTCATCCTTCGAGATGTGGAGGAAGATCTTTACAATCCGCGTGCCCTCGTCGACCAACATCCGCTCAAACTCATTGATGTGGCGGAAACGCTTCTTCCACACTTTTTCCGGCGCAAGTTTCTTCACGTTCACCGCAATGATGTCCTCGTAGTGGCTGCGGTTGAATACGACGATGTTTCCGCTCGCAGGCACCTTTTGATGAATCCTCCACAGATAATCGTGCGCAAGTTCTTCCTCATTCGGTTTCTTGAATGAGACCACACGAATCCCCGCTGGATCTACGTGGGAAAACACATGACGAACCGTGCCGTCCTTGCCGCCCGTATCCATGGCTTGAATCACCACCAACAGCTTTCCCTTACCCGAGGCGTAGAGCTTGTATTGTTCCTCTTTCATCCTCTCGCGCAGGGCGTACAATGCATTCAAATGTGTCTCTTTAGACTCCTTAGGAAAGAGAGCGACATCGGAGGTAGATCGGGCGGAGAGGTCGACTTTCGACCCAGGTTTGACCAAATATTCTTTCATGTGCGTAAAATTGGACGGCTACTATCCTAGGTTTCGCTTGAGTGTCGCAACCGTGTATGGAGATAACTACCCTTCCTGAAAAAAGCCCCCAGCGCCACTCGTTGCAATCATAAAATCCACGCTTACGCTCAAATCCATGAACTCTACCCAGATGAAGTCTAAAATTACTAAGTTAGCAGTGACCTCGCTCCTCATCGTCACGGGCTCCACTTTCGCCCAAAATAAGACACCGGTTATACAGACATCTTCGCAAAAACCTGATCTCAGCCCGGAAGAGGTTACTGAGGAGTCAAGCTTCGGTCTAGGCTATGAAAACGCACGCAGTGCTATCGCTGAAATGCGACAAAGCGGCCTAGAATTAGATGGTATCGACATCGAAGCCTATCTCGCAGGCGTCAAGGACGGATTAGAAGGAAAACAGCCTGATGCTGCAAAGGTCAACCGCATCAAACAAGCCTATAGTATGCTCGGTGAGCGTTTGGTAACAGAGCAGGCAGCAAAGGCCAGAAAGAACCTCGCTGAAGCAAGAGCATTCCTTGAGGCAAACAAGAGGAAAGAGGGCGTCATTACAACTGCTAGTGGACTTCAATACATCGTTCTTAAAAAGGGCGAAGGCAAAGTCTTCGAAGCACCAGCAGACCCGACCAAACAGGCAAATGTGCGCTTCATGGTCCACTACAAAGGCATGTTCACCGATGGTGAGGTATTCGAAAAAACTCCGAACTACGACGAGAGCGAAGGCCGACGCCCAGTGCCTTACAATCTAAGCACCGTCTCCGGCTTCCGTGAAGCCCTGATGATGATGCCGGTAGGCTCCAAGTGGAAGATCTTCTTAGCACCGGAGCTTGGCTATGGTGCAGACGGAAAACCTGGCCGAGTCCCAGCTAACTCGGTACTTATCTTCGAGCTTGAACTCGAAGACATCAAGGAGATCCCAATGCCCGCACCAATCCCGGAAAACGCCGGCGAGTAACCTTATCCCCAATCTAAACCACAAAAAGCGCGCACGGAGTGAATCCGTGCGCGCTTTTTTTGTGCGATAAAACTAATGGCCCAATCCGGCCTGCACACTAAAGGGAACGGTGATCGATTCCAAATCGGACCATGCGTCCATTTCGACGCGAAAGCTTTTGGGTTTTGAGGCTAGCCTGAAGCTGCGGGTTTCGGTCACGCTACCCAGCATGCTGAACCGACTGCTTCCACCGGACTCGCTCTCGATTTCGTTGCCCTCACCATCGTAGAACCGCACCGCTGAATATGATGGCCACGCCATCTTCGCTTCCAGGGTAATTTCCGATTTCATGTCGCCGTAGTCTGGCTTCCCAATCTCCGTAACTTCGGCCTTCAGTAGCTTTCCGAAAACGACCGTACTTCCTTTCGCGTAATCGACGGTCTCCGTTTTCACTACTTCGGACTCCGACGCCACATCGACGACTAAACTCCCCTCGACCTCAAACCCGGTCGCTCCCTTTGTTGGAAGTTCCTTGCTCTCAATTTCAAAGCGCAGCGCCTTGCCGCTCACCCCAACTTTGGCGAAGTGTCCTATCTCGCCCTTCATCGGTTTCCCAGCGTTATCGACGAATTTGGTCAACTTGCAACCATCACTGTCGAACTTCACAATCTGCTTACCGATCGTCGTCGCCGCAAAACTGAGCGTCACCCCGTTGTCCAGGGCATTCATCGTTCCAAACCCATCAAACTCTTCCCGCATCGTGTCCCACACGATTTGAAACCCAACCGGCTTCACCTCGAATTCTTCAGCCGCCATCGCCGACTGACCAAGCCAACACCCAAGGGCACCAACAACTGCAAATCCTAGATTTTTCATACCTCCATCTTTCACAAGTGAAGGAAATGCTCAAGCTCAATTGACTGACCCGCAGCTTACAACTTCAGCCATGCCTTAACTCGGTTCCATGCCCCTTCCACTACCGGCGTCTTCTTGATCACGCTGATGGTGTGGTCCTTCGGATCGATAACCACCTCTTTGCTAGGATTGGATTTTACGTAATCATGGAGAAACTCGCGCACCGTCCTCTCTTTCGTGCCGGTTGGAGCAGGCAATCGCCCATGCATTTCACCGAACTGGAGAATGCTACCAATCACCCATGGCCTCGACAGTCCAAATCCCATCCTTCCACTACTTTTCTCCGACTCCATAGGCACAGGCATCGTCAAATCTAGTAAATCTGTAGGCTCGACATTTTCCGAACGCACACCGGGCAGACGGTCCAACTCAGCGATCAAGCGCGTGATATTCGAACGGCGGCTAATGACGACGCGATCAATCTCATCAGGGTTCGCGTAAAAACCAGACGAAAGGAAACCGCCGTCAGAATTTGCTCCACCGCTATTTCGGATGGCTTTCCCATCTGCATCAATCGCACCGAACTCAATGGAATCGGCAAATGCCGGCGGGTTGACGACGTAGCTAATCGAGCATGCTTCCAACGTGCTATCTCCTGTAATCAACCTCGCACTCACTTCTCCTCCATCGTCATGAGACGCGCCCCATGTGCTCGGCTTCCCTTTAAATATTCCGGCGATCTCCACCGAGACTTCACCATCATTAAACACTTCGCCCAACTTCAAAGGAGATTTTGAAACCGCAGGATCTCCATGGGTCACGTCCATCACCACTTCGATAGCTGGATCATGGAGCACCCAAAGATCCGCTGAAAACCAACACACCGATCCTTTTGTCGTCCAAGTATGACTATTCGAAATTTCGCATCCCGTTTCCTTGTTGAAAACTGCGACCGGATCCCAATGAATGCCCTTCAGACCTTCCAGTTCGAATCGAACAAACAGCCGGTAGCTTCCCTGCTCAACTTCGCGTGCATGGAAACGCCCCTTCTCCTGCCCCACAAGTTCTGCTAACTCTGACCTTTCTACCACCTCCTCAAGCTCGCCATTGAAAAAGAGCATCGCCTGCGGCTGGCCTTCAACCACTATCTTCGAAGGATCCGTGGTGCCAACGAGCTTTACCTTGCCACGCACGCCACCCACCGAAAATTCGTCACGAATATTGAAACGCACGATTTCCCTCTTGGGCTCGAACTCTTCCTTTGGATCTTGAATCTCGATGTTCAATCGCGCTTTTTTGGGATCTGAGTCGTCCAACTCCGAGTCTCCCATCACGTAATGATACTTGGCATCCCGAGGATCTCCTGCAGTCGGCTTGGGATCGGTCAGATGGAGGTAAGCCTCTTCGGCCCATGCACGACGCTCGTGCGGGGAAGCATGCCATTCAGCAGAGGCATTCTCCCATGTGATGATCACGGCCACCCCGACAAACAACAAGGCTGCCAATACGACGGCTGCCAGGTATTTTAAAATCTGCTTTGTCATCACCAAAATCACCCCACATCCCTCACCCGTTGCGCCGCGCGTTCGACGTCGCCATCTTTAGGTTCGCATTCCAAGCCTACAAATCCGCCGTAGCCGATCTCTTTCACAGTCTGGAGCACTGCCGCATAGTTCACCTCGCCGGTGCCGGGCTCGTGGCGGTCGGGCGAATCCGCTAACTGCACGTATCCGATCCATTCTTTCGAGCGACGTAAGTTGTCGATGAGGTTGCCTTCAAAACGCTGCATGTGAAAAAGATCGTAATTCAACTTCACGTGCTTCGATCCGATAGCTTCGCAGACAGCGACACCTTCGGCACTGCCGTAAAAGCAATGCTCGGGATGATTGTAAGGGTTCATCGGCTCGATGATAACCGTCTTACCGGCTCGCTCGAGGATGGGCACCGCGAGGCGAAGCTTTTCAATCGCAGCCGCGTGCATGTCCTCGCGACTGACTCCTTCCACATCGTCGCCAAGCACGACGGTGAACAGTTCACAGCCCGGAAACATGTCGGCAACTTCACAGGCGCGCTCAATGGCTTCGAGAAACTTCTCCGGACCTATCCTTGGATCGTTGAGTTCTTTACAAAACGGCCAGGCAGTAAACTGTGTAACCACCATTCCGTGCTCGCGCAAACGCGCCGCTCCGGCTTCGAGATCTTTCTCCTCAAGCAACCAGAACTCGATCGCTGGAAACCCCTGGGCATGCGCCTGATCGACTCTCGATACGAAGTCGCCCTCATACCACATCTCAATGTTCACGGAGAAGCGGGTGGCTGGATACTTTTCAGAATTTGTATTCATCATGACTCCACCTATATGGCGCGTTCTCCAAGCGGTGCCAAGTCATTCGGCAGCTTTCCGTTCACTCCACGTTTTCCTAGCCAGCCACGCAGTAAGAGCATAAAGACTCCGAAGAAATCATCGTTTCCGGCTAAACTGCAACGCATCAAGATTTGTGGTTCGACTCTCCATTCTTTAACCCAACGGGGTAATGGATCTTAGCCCAGGGTTGCGGCAATGGAATGGAGGCTACCCTGGGGAACCAGCGAATTCCTTTCCCAACCCCAATCGGGGTTGCGTAGACGCCGTAATCGCGCTCGCGCTTGGACACAACCCCGGTTGGGGTTGAATGATCATGACGGACTTGACCTAGGGTAGCCTCCGTTTTACTCTGGCAACCCTAGGCTGAAATACCCAACCCCGTTGGGGTAGACCGTCGAATGCGTCTTCTGAGAAGATCCATTCGACAGCTCTAAACCTCACAGAATACCACAGTGAAATTACAAAACGTAATGCGCGCCAGTATATCTCCAATCACCAGCGAATTCGAAGAACGGCGAGCATCCACCTATGATTCTAGGGAAAATCGCTGCTCCTACACCAGAGCCCCCCGAACCATAAACAGGCGAGAAATCTCTTGAACACAGGGTGATACAGAGATCGCTCAAGCCCTGAGCAAAAAAAACGCCCGACCGGATCTCTCCAGTCGGGCGCTTCAAATCTATCTTCTAGATTCTTACAATCTTCAGTCTAATAACGATAAGTCTCAGGCTTGAATGGACCAGTGGTTGCAACACCGATGTATGCCGCTTGTTCAGGCGTCAGTGTGGTGAGCTTACAACCGATCTTCTCCAAGTGAAGTCGTGCCACCTCTTCGTCGAGATGCTTGGGAAGCACACGAACTTCACCCGCCTTGTAATCTTCTTTGTTTTTCCACAGCTCGATTTGCGCGAGCGTTTGGTTGGTGAAGCTGTTGCTCATCACGAAGCTTGGGTGACCTGTGGCACATCCAAGGTTCACGAGACGACCTTCAGCCAACATGTAAATGCTGTTGCCAGCTGGAAAGGTGTATTTATCGACCTGTGGCTTAATGTTGGTGCGGACAACACCAGCAGCCTTGTTAAGCGGGTCGATCTGAATCTCGTTATCGAAGTGTCCGATGTTACAGACGATCGCCTGGTCTTTCATCTTCTCCATGTGCTCGAGACGGATGATGTCGAAGTTACCGGTGGTGGTGACGTAGATATCGCCCCAGCCGAGTGTGTCTTCGATGGTCAACACGCGGAATCCTTCCATCGCCGCCTGCAATGCGCAGATCGGATCGACTTCGGTAACCACCACCTGTGCACCTTGGGCACGAAGCGCTTGCGCGCAGCCTTTACCCACGTCGCCATAACCGCAAACCACACCGACTTTACCGGAGATCATCACGTCAGTGGCACGCTTGATGCCGTCGACAAGTGACTCGCGGCAGCCGTAGAGGTTGTCGAATTTCGACTTGGTGACGGAGTCGTTCACATTGATCGCAGGAACGAGCAGTGTGCCGGCTTTCGCCATTTCATAGAGACGGTGAACACCGGTCGTCGTCTCTTCGGAAACACCTTTCCAATCGGCGACGATCTTCGCAAAAATCCCCGGCTGCTGCTGACCAACCCGCTTCAGCAAGTTCTTGATCACCTGCTCTTCTTCGCTGCCGGACGGTGTGTTGATCCAGTCGGATCCGTTCTCCATCTCGTAGCCTTTGTGGATCAACAAAGTCGCATCACCACCGTCATCGACGATCAGCTCTGGCCCGAGACCCTGTGGGTTAACCAGTGCCTTCCATGTGCACCACCAGTATTCTTCAAGCGTCTCACCCTTCCAGGCGAACACCGGCACACCACTCTTCGCGATCGCTGCGGCAGCGTGATCCTGGGTCGAGAAAATATTGCAAGAAACCCAGCGCACTTCAGCGCCAAGGTCGACGAGTGTTTCGATCAACACAGCAGTCTGAATGGTCATGTGCAGCGAGCCCATGATGCGCACGCCCTCGAGCGGCTTTTCAGGACCGTATTTCGCACGGGTCTGCATCAGGCCGGGCATCTCGTGCTCAGCAATTTCGATTTCCTTGCGACCGAAATCGGCAAGGCTAAGGTCGGCGACTTTGAAGTCGTCGGTGGTGGATAGAGTGTCAGTAGTCATAGAGATGTAAGTTATTAGATTTTCAGTTTTCAGAGTCGGTTTCGTTGCCGACTTGGTAGTGAGAGGGATCTTCGTTAATTCGGTTGGCGTCGACGGACTGGATGAGTCCTTGGAGCATCGCTGCGATTTCTTTAGTTTCGCCAATCCACTTGTCAGTGTTCGGAGAATCTGGAATGAGGGCTTTATAGATATAGAGTTGTGTTCGGAGTTCAGCGCAGGAGCCTTTGGCAATTCTCAGGAAGTGCTTGAAGTCGCCGGGACTGTCACGTTCCGCCCCTTCCGCAATATTTGAAGGAACAGAAATCGATGATCGAGTCATCTGATCCTTCAGAGCGAAGTCCTTTGAGTCCCGTAATCTGCCGCATACATCGACAGCCAAACGGCACCCCCGCTTCCACACTTTAAGATCTTCAAACGTCCCTAAACTCATTGCATTTCAGCTGAAAACTGCACACTGAACTCTAGCAAACTACAACCCCGCCACCGCAGCTTTCAACGCCTCAACCTTATCCGTTGCTTCCCAAGGAAGATCGCAATCTTCTTTACCGAAGTGGCCGTAGTTGGTGGAGTCGGAGTAAATTGGGCGAAGCAAGTTGAGCGAGCTGACGATGTCAGCCGGCTTGAACGAGAACACTTCCTTCACTGCCGCGAGGATTTTTTCGTCTTCGACGGTGCCTGTTCCGAAGGTGTCAATGTGGATGCTTACTGGAAGAGGGTAACCAATTGCGTAGGCGAACTGCAGTTCAACCAAGCTCGCAAGACCAGCAGCGACGACGTTCTTCGCCACATAGCGCCCCATGTAAGCAGCCGAGCGGTCGACCTTTGATGGATCTTTTCCAGAGAAAGCACCACCACCGTGACGGCCCCAACCACCGTAGGTATCAACGATGATCTTGCGACCGGTGAGACCAGAATCACCCTGAGGACCACCGATCACGAAGTTGCCGGTTGGGTTGATGAGATACTCGGTCTCGTCGGTCAGCATATCGCTTGGAATGACTTTCTTGATAATCTCATTGATGCAAAATGCTTCAATTTCATCGTGAGATTTCCCCGCAGTGTGCTGGGTGGAGATCACCACGTTCACCACGCGGGTCGGCTTGTCGTCAATGTATTCAACAGACACCTGAGTCTTGGCATCCGGGCGAAGCCAGTCAGCAGCACCGCTCTTACGGATACGCGTCAACTCACGACCAAGGCGGTGAGCATACATGATCGGCGTCGGCATGAGCTCTGGCGTTTCGTCGCAAGCGTAACCGAACATGATGCCCTGATCGCCAGCACCTTGCTCCTGTGTTTTCTTCCCTTCAGCTGCTGCCGCGTCAACGCCCTGAGCGATGTCCGGGCTCTGGGTGGTCAGATAGTTGTTGATGAAAACCTTATCAGCGTGGAAAACATCATCGTCGTTGGTGTAACCAATGCCACGGATCGCATCGCGGATCACCTTGTCGATGTTGATCACCTCACCAATCGATTTTTGACCAATTGAAGGAATGGTAATCTCACCACCAACCACCACCATGTTCGACTTCACGAAGGTTTCGCAAGCCACACGGGACGTCGGGTCAATCGCCAAGCAGGCGTCGAGAATTGCATCGGAAATGGTGTCGCAAACCTTGTCAGGATGGCCTTCACCAACGGATTCAGAAGAGAAAATGAATGTTTTGGACATAAGCTAAATTAGTTCGTATCGTTAAATCGTGATTTGTTGATGGATCACCAATAGCCAGATTACGCATGACGTCAATCCTCAAAATTCTCAAAGCCCTGGGCGACCCGACACGGGTTCGCATTCTCCTCTTGTTGGAAGCGCATTCGCTCACTGTCGCAGAGATGCAGGAAATACTCAGCATGGGGCAAAGTCGGATTTCCACCCAACTCGCTCAACTCAAACAAGCACGCCTCGTGGATGACCGGCGTAGCGGAAAAAACAATTTCTACACCCTTCACAGCGACGCCGAATCCAACGCCACGATCCGCCAACTGCTCGACGCAGCACGTGATGAAATCGACGAATGGACGAAGGATGAAGCCGCGTTGCGCTTCGTCCTCGAGAAGCGCCGCGACAAAATTCGCGCGCACTTCGATGAACTCGCCGGTCGCTTCGGCAGAGATTTCGTCCCAGGGCGGTCATGGAAAAGTCTTTGCGAGGCGATGCTAAAACTTCTTCCACCCATGGTCATCGCCGACCTTGGGGCCGGAGAAGGCACACTCAGCCAGCTGCTCGCCCAACGCGCAGAGCACGTTTTCGCCATCGACAACTCAGAGAAGATGGTCGCTTATGGCAAGAAGATCGCAGAAGAGCATGGCCTCGTGAATTTGGAATACCGACTGGGCGATATCGAACAAATCCCTATCGACGATGCCAGCGTTGACCTCGCCGTATTTTCGCAAGCCCTGCACCATGCCGAGAAACCCGAACGAGCCATTCGCGAGGCATATCGTATCGTCCGTCCCGGCGGGCGCATCGTGATCCTCGATCTCGTGCAACACAACTTCGAGGAAGCCCGTGAACTCTACGCCGACACCTGGCTCGGCTTCCCCGAAGTGGAACTCCGCCAATGGCTGGAACAAGCCGGATTCACCTCCGTAGAATCCTCCATCGTCGACCGCTCCGACGAACCACCGAACTTCCAGACCATGCTGGCTTTAGGTCAGAAATCTCAGTCGGGAAAATGAGCCAATCCTGGAGCCAACTATTCAATCAACTCCAAGCGTTCCTGAGCTCGTCGCAATGGGAACGCGTGCTCGAGGTCGGCGGGAGGATGCTTACCATCGATCCCGATCAGGCGTGGCTGCACGTGGTCATGGGTGATGCTCATCGTAACGCTGGTAGTCTCGCCGATGCAGAGAAACACTACCGTCGCGCGATGGCGCTCGACCCTGATGACGCAGATCCACACGCCGGCATGTCCCAAGTCGAGTTAAAGCGGAATCGTGCGGGGCTTGCCGACGATCACATTCATCGCGCATTAAAGATTGATCCAGACAACGACTTCCACTGGATCATCAAAGCCATCCTCGCCATCCATCATGGCCATCACCAGGAAGCCGAATCTGCCGCGCTCAAGGCATTGGAGATCAACCCAGACAACCTGCACGCCAAGCGCTTCCTCATCGATGCACGCGCAGAGCTTCCCGGTTCTGACAAATTATCACCACAGCAACAACTCGACGCCTACGAAGACATTCTCGCCGAGGATCCAGAGAACGATTCCGTGATTTCCGACATCGGTGTCATCTACTTTAATGAGTTCAAGGATTACCAAAAAGCCGAAGAGAAATTCCGCCAAGCCCTGCGCATTGATCCAAGTGATAAATCCTATCAGAAGCTGCTCGTCCAAAGTTTGCGGAAACGTGACCCCGTCCTCCGGCTTCTTTGGATTCCGTTCAAACCAGTAGAGTGGATGAGCAGCGTCCTCGATTGGACATGGAAGAAAAAGTGGCCACTGATCTTCATGATCTTTCTGTTCAAATACGTGGTCATCTCCCTGGTTCTCTCCGCGTTGATTTTCTTCATCCTTTGCTGGCCTGTCTCCAAGGTTTACGAATACCTCACCATCGCAGACATCCACCGCAAAGCGGGTCAACTACGCATCTACTCCGGCCCGATGGCGAGGATTCATAAATCCCCATTCGCTCTACGCTTCGGCGCGTTTCTTGTTGTAGTCACCAGTTTCTGGACGGCCGTTGTTCTCGCCCTTCGACACGAGGAACTCGGCCCCGTCATCGGTAAATATTTTGCGATTGTGCTCGGCGTCTGCGTCGTGCTCTTCTACATCCTATCCTGGGCACTCACTGCGCGTGACGCCTACCGAAAACGCGCCCACGCCCGTAGGTCTAAACGCCTCAAATCTTCGTAAACATGAACGACAAAACCATCGACCTCCTGCTTACCACGCTCCTAGCATCACCCGACAACTGGCAGGTGCGCACCCATGTCGCCAGTCTGATGGTCGCTGCGAACAGACCGTCAGATGCAGAGAGACTTATCGATGACGGCGGAGAATTTCCTAACAACGAGGACGACCTTCTCGAACTTGGCAACGTGCTGACCTCGTTCAGCCCGAACCGCGCACTCGACGCTTACACCGGCGCCATCGCGATCAACAAAGCTTGTGCCGCAGCTTACCTCGGCAAGGCCACCGCTTTTCACGCCATCGGCGATGTCGAGTCCGCGCGCAAAAACTACAGTGTCGCCACCGTCATCGATGAGTCACTGGAGGACCCAGCATTTGAAGCAGCTCTCAACTCCACAACCGGAACGCCACCCATACAGCCTCGTAAAATGATCCCGAATCTAAACACCATCAGCGCTCATGGCGGCGACGACGATTTAGATATGGACGACGATGATGAAATCACACCTGATGAATTCATTGAAACCGATCGTCTCCTCGAAGAGGCCGGCACCGCGAACATCATCGACTTCAACGACATCGGCGGTATGGAGACGCTCAAGGAGCGGATTCGGATGAGTATCATCCATCCCTTTAAGAATGCCGAGCTCTTCGCAAAATTCAAAAAGCGCACAGGTGGCGGACTCTTGTTCTACGGCCCGCCAGGTTGCGGGAAAACCCTCATCTCGCGAGCCACGGCTGGTGAATGTGGCGCACACTTCATTAACATTTCCATCCACGACGTGCTCTCGAAATGGATTGGTGAGAGCGAGCAACGCATGCACCAAATTTTCGTCGAAGCTCGAAGAAAGGCACCCACGATTATCTTCATCGACGAGATCGACGCCCTCGGAATAAAACGCTCAGACGCCGGCCACACCGCATCATTGGTGAACACATTACTCACCGAGATTGACGGTGCAGCGTCCAACAATGAAAACGTCCTCGTCATCGGCGCAACCAACACACCATGGCGAATCGACAGCGCATTTCGCCGGCCCGGCAGGTTTGATCACGTGCTTTTCGTTCCGCCGCCGGATCAAGAAGCTCGCGAGTCCATCCTTGAGATTATCCTCAACGATATCCCACAAGAAAAACTCAACATTCAACAAATCGCCAAAGCTGCCGAAAAATTCTCCGGAGCCGACCTCCGCGCAGCTGTGGAACGGGCATCGGAAGCCGTGCTAAGCCGCATCATGAAATCAGGGAAAGACGCCGTCCTAACACAGAAAGATTTACTCAGCGCCATCAAGCAAACGCGCCCAACAACGCTCGAATGGATCGAGCAAGCCAGCAATTACGCAAGCTACGCCAATCAATCCGGCCTTTACGACGATCTCGCCGACTATATCCGTAGTAGTTGATGAAATGACATATCACCTCCGATTGGTCGATACTCATGCACAACCTTTAACCCGAGAGCTTACCACCAATACCCCCGTGGCAGCGGCTTCCAGCCGCGTAACCTTATCTCGGATAAAGAGGCAAGATGCCCCTTTTAGGTCCCAAGCACCTCATCCACCTCATCCATCGGCAGGTGACTGCCGATCAAGATCATCACTGGCGGTGTGGTGGGAGTCACTTCGAGGGGAACAATCGTCGGAACGGTCTCGCCTTCGACACGTTGAAAAAGATGGGCGGCACCACCGACTTCAAAATAACAAATCCCCTTCACTCGCACCGCTTCTGCGGGAATGCGCGAAACAACCCGCTCCAACCAGTCGCGTTCGACCACTGCGGGTAGAGCACGCTCCGCACTAGCAAAGTGATGGTGGACGTGATGATGGCCAGCACACTCTTCGTCGTGACCGTGATGCTCACCGCACTGATGATGCGGCAATTCAAATGGTGCTTCACCGCCAGCCACTCGCTCGGCGATCGCCTTGGGGCTCAGCGCGATCATCCGTGGGTTCACCACTTTCAATGACGACTCCACTTTTTCACGCCGCTTGTCGCTGATCGCATCCATCCGCGTGACCCAGGCATACGCTGCCATTTTTACTTGAGCGGCTTCGAGTTTGTTGTGCCATAGCCGTTTCTGCCAGCGCGACGCATCGATCACCGCCACCTGCACGGGTGGTGAAAACTTCTTCGCTCTCGCGTCCATCGCCAGCATCTCGACTAACTCCTCGGCATCGGTCGTGCCATTCGCCTCGACAAGAACCACTCTATTCTCTTCCGCCTCGATCTGCGCAAGCGAGTCGAGCAATTCGTCGCGCGACTCACAACACACGCAGCTCCCGTGAATCGGTTGAACTAGCTTCGTCAACGTCGCTAAACGCGCCGAATCCACCGCAGCGTTCTGGTAGTCATTGAGGATGACATGCGGCTTACGCTCTAGTGCATCAAACTCGGGAATGACTCGCTCAAGGAAGGTCGTCTTACCAGCGCCGAGAAACCCAACAAGGAGAACTAATGGTGGGCGAAAGTTGGAGGATTCAGAATTCATGACGCAAACATTCTACGCTGATCATAGCGTCATCAACTCAACGATTCGCACATCAAATGAAAAGCCAAATCGCACCAAATCGACCTCATGGCCTGACCCAAATAAGGCACTGAGCAGGCGCAAGTAGCAATATGGAGAGCCCCAACGGTGCGGCACATACCAACCCAAGGCAGCACCCTGGGTGCTTCAGACAAGCAAATACAGGCCATGCCAACACCGCCCGTCACATCAAAAAGCCCACCCGCAGGTCGCCCAAAAAACTCCCTACCGCTCCGCTTTCACCCATCTGAAAACTGATCACTGAAAACTAGCAAACATTCCAGCCCAGCGACCTACTTAACCACCATCCATCCCCGCCAAGGCATTAAGCAACAATCTTAGTCCCGTTCCACATTACGGCGAACTTTCGCAATTGCACGCAACCAATCCTCGCGAGTCAGCTCCCTCCCACCTCTTTGGCGAGCCGAACGACCTTCGAACGAATGCCAGCTATCCACCAAGTCTTCGAACAGGGTCGACAGATAAATTCCTTCAGCCGACCACATGAAATGCGGCGCTCCGCGGTCAAATCTTACCGCCTGCTCGACGCTTGCTAAAACCTTCGCCACCCACGCGGACTGAAAGAACAAACCCGCACTTGAAGCCGCCGAGTAGAACTCGTCGAGAATCTGATAAACCATCTCCACCGCAGGTGTGGACGGATCTTCCGACGAGCGCATCTCGTGGAGCAGATCGATTCGAAGCAACGGGCGGATCATGGATTCGTCTAAAGCAGAAAGATTCTTCGGAAGCGATGTCGCGGGTCGTGATTCACGCTGCGACTCGTCAGTATTCTATAGCACAAGATCGGGGGATTTCAAATTTCAGGATGCGCGGCACCCCGCATGGAATCTGCCTACTCGGCGATCTGCTTAAGATACTGAAAGGTATAAAGCCCCGTGCGATGTCCGTCACTGAACGCAAACGCCACCGCATAACCGCCGACAATCTGCCACGAAATCACGGTCACATTGGAGTAATCCTGCGGGCCGCTCACCCCACCGATACGCTTACCTAGAAGATCGGTCTCTCCCGTGTTCTCCGCCGAGGGCGACAACTCGCGCAAACGCGACATCGCATAGAAATTCTCAGACTCATCGGACCAACGGATCGCCACCTCCTGGCCGATCACTTGAATATCTTCTGGAAAGATTGCACGCGACATGGCGCTAACCTTATCCAAGACCCAGTCGTTGCAACCCTAATGCGATTTTGTAATCCACTTCTGCATGCAAGTTGTTATAGTCACCTAGTAGCTAACGAAGAATTCATCGGTAATGCACTCTACCTCCCGCTTTCGCCAGCAATTTCACTTACATTTCATCAGCTCTTCATCAACCCTTCACAATGCAGATGCAAAGTCACACCAGTAACATTGACATCACGGCTCTAAAACGCTGATCTAACATCAATCTATGTCCAGTAAACCCAATCCTAATGCGAGCGACACATTCCGCTCAAAATCCTACACCGGAGATGGTGAGGGATGGATGGGTAGGGCAATATCGCTCCGACGTAAGATCAATTTCGCGTGGTGGCTGCAATCCGCCATCCCCTGGTGGCTCAGTCTGGTGCTGCTTGGAGCGGTGAGTATCCTGCTCGTGCGCACGAAGTTCACCGAAATCCCACTCGAAGCCATCGCTTACGGAACTCTTGCCCTTACCGTTGTCGCAGCGGTGATCGCTTACTTCCGCAGCCGTAAACATTTCATCTCTCTAGAATCCTCACTGGCACGCATCGACGCCACCCATAAATTGTACAACGCCCTCACCACCGCACATGCCGGCATCGGGGCATGGCCAGCGCCAAGTCGCGACCACTCAACAACCGTCGAATGGCGCGGCGGACGCCTTGCCTGCATCCTCCTCGCACCGCTTGCTATCTTTCTACTCGCTGCTTGGCTGCCGATCGAAACCCCGACCGTTGACCCACAGGCCTCCCACCGCCCGGCAATCTGGGATCAGATTCAGTCCACCTTGATGGAAAAGGCCGTGCAGGAACTCGCCGACCCCGAACGCATCGAGGCCATGCAGCGCGAGATGGAAAAACTCGCCGACCGCGCTCCAGGCGATTGGTTCGACCACCAATCTCTGCAAACCAGCGATCAACTCAGTGAACTGCTCTCCGCAGGATTGGAGAACATGGAACAAAACCTCTCACTCGCCGCCAACCTCGCACCACGACTTGCCGATCAAATGGGCGACAACCCACCACTCGACGACCAAACGCGAGAGGAACTCGCGCGACAAATGGAGCAAGCCCTACAACAGCTCCAAAACCAGCCAATGGGGCTCAACGAGGAGGCACGCAAAAAGCTCATGGAAGCCGCGCCCGAGATGCTCAAAAACCTCGACCCCCAGCAGGCGAAGGAAATGGCGGATCAGCTCAAGCAATGGGCAGAGCAAGCCGGTGAAGCTCGCCGCGAAATGGGCGAAGGAGGGAAGCCCGGTGACAAACCCTTGTGGGAACAACTCCTCGACGGCGACAAGGCCAACGGATTAGGTGACGGCGAAGGCGAGCAACCTGGCAACGGCGGCATCCAACGCGGACGAGGCGACGCCCCGCTGACTCTAAAACCCGACGAAAGCAATGTCGACCCTACGCGCCAGGAAGGCCTGCAAGGCGACGGTAATCAGCTCCAACCCGGCGAGAAAATCGGCGAAACCCTCGACAACCGCGAGGTAGAACGCACCCAAATAGGACCACGTGCCGGCGGCTCCGCTGAACAAGAAGGCGAAGGCGGCGACCGCGTCTGGCGTCAGCAACTCACTCCCTCAGAACAAAGCCTGTTAGAAAACTATTTTGATTAGATCGCTTCTCTGATATTTCCAAACCGCAGCAGCCCAAGAAACCAATCAACAAGCAAGAGGGGCGCAAGCCCACCGTGGCGGTGGCATCCTGCCACCAAGCCACCCCCCATTCTCCATCTACCCATACCAACAAAGCTCGAATTATCCACGGAATACACTGAATACACGGAAGGAAAGAAAATCTACTGCTTGTATAGTTGTCAGAGACTTCCAGATGTTAGCACGTTACCGACACCAAGGGGAAAAAATCCATCATCCAGTAAATCCTGTCTAACCCCCCCACATTCCCCATTCCCCATTCTTCCCACCAATGACACATCCCTCAGAATCCGAGCTCACCGCCGCGACCGCGCAACTTAACAAACTCCGCACCTCGTTGCATAGCGTACTGTTTGGCCAGGAAAAGCTCATCGACCTCGTGCTCACCTGCGTGCTTTCGCGAGGTCACGTTCTGCTCGAAGGCCTGCCCGGCCTCGGCAAAACCGAACTCGTCAAAGGTCTCGCCAAAGCGCTCTCGCTCGACACCCGCCGTGTTCAGTTCACTCCCGACCTCCTGCCCGGAGACATCACCGGCAATCCCGTGCTTCAGGAAAAGGACGGAACCCGTGAGTTCGTTTTTCAGAAGGGACCAATCTTCTGCAACCTACTACTCGCCGATGAGATCAACCGCGCGTCACCAAAAACCCAATCCGCACTTCTCGAGGCCATGCAAGAGCGCCGCGTCACCGTCGTCGGCATCACCCGCGAACTCCCTGACCCATTCTTCGTGCTCGCCACCCAAAACCCCATCGAACTCGAAGGCACCTACCCGCTACCCGAGGCACAGCTCGACCGCTTTCTCTTCAAACTCGACGTCCATCGCCCAAACGTCACCACTTTGGAAAAAATCGTTAACGACCGTGAACTCGGTATTGAACCCACCGTCGAAGCCGCACTGACTCCCGACGACCTGCGCGAACTCATCGCCCTGGCTCGTCGCATCTACCTGCCACCCGTCGTCACTTCCTACATCGCCCGTCTCGTCGACGCCACCCACGCCGGACGATCCGAAGCCGCAAAGTCATTGCGCATCGGAGCCAGCCCGCGTGCTGCCATCGGACTCGCCGCCGCCGCCAAGTCGCGCGCCGTTCTCGCCGGTCGCGTGAACGCCAGTTACGAGGACGTCCGCGACGTTGCCATTCCCGTGCTCGCTCACCGCGTGTTGCTCGACTACGACGCCCGCCTCGCCGGAAAAACCACCACACACGTCATCACTGATCTCCTTCAAGAAGTCACTGCCAATGCCGACGCCACGCCGGCACCTCTCACCGAGGCCGCTCAATAAGTTTCGCCTTCATCTTTCTATGAACTCTCGTTCTCTCATCACATTCCTTGCTCTCGTTTCAGGGGCTATCGCCGGGCCGGTCTCCACGTCCATGTCCAACGACGGAAAAACCAACTACGAGCTGAAATCCATCTTCGACCCACCACCAAGCCATGGGTGCGATGCTCTGGCAGTTCGCTCAAGCGGTGCAGGCTCTGACGAAGCAATGGAATTCAATGCGGTTTCTGACTTCACCACGTATTGGTATAACCGAAAAGAGGTGCAGCTCAACACCAACACTAGCTTGGGAAATACATCCAGCTGGCAAACCGTCGTCATCCCTAAAGCCAGCCCATTAACCGATAACAGCAGCAGTCACTACAGAGGGGGCGCCTCAGGAAGCATCAGTGTAACGGCGAACCATCGCGGCGGGCTCATCTACCTCGGCTATCCTGCATCCATGAGTTCGAGTTCGAGCAACCCATCACTCGAACGCGCCATCAGCTTAAATGCGCGAGCACTCGATAAAGACAAGAACTACGATGAGTATAGTCTGTTTGTAGCGACGGAAATCCCAGCTGACTGGCGAGCCTTCACTGGGTTTAATTCCGTCACGATCACCGGCAAGGAATGGGCAAGCCTTCCACTGAATAAACAGCAATCACTCAAGCAATACGTCCACCTCGGCGGTACACTTCGAGTGGTCCAAGCCGACGAAAGTGTTGCCATCTCTCTTGACGTCAAAGAATCCAAATCTCGTCACGAAGGCATGGGGCGCATCCTCTTGGTGGATGAGCCAAAAACACCCCGCAGCCAAGACGGAGATATCGTAAAGCGCTTGCTCACCGCACCACAGTTCAGTTCATCCATCCCGGACAACAAGCAACCCGGACCACTCACCGTCCTCGGTGTGCTCGCACTCGGCATCCTCATTGGACCGGTGAACCTATTCGTCTTCACCCGAAAAAAGCGTCATAAACTTTTCTTCACCATCCCGCTGATAGCAACGGCCGCGAGTCTCGTTTTTGTCATCGTTATTCTGATGGAGGACGGTATCGGAGGCAACGGCAAACGCATTGCCTTCGTCACGCTCTCTCCGGAAACCGCCAGCTCCACGGTGTTTCAACAACAGGCCAGCCGATGCGGCGCATTGCTTGGCACCTCATTCAGCTTCAGCGAACCAACGCTCGTCATGCCGATTTCCTCGCTCGAGTTAGATCGCGAGAACGGCGGCTCAGTCAGCCTATCCCAAACCGGAACCGAATTCTCTGGCGGGTGGTTTAAGTCACGCCAAAAGCAGGTGCAAACTGTCAGCTCCGTCATCCCATCACGAGCGAGGATCGACGTTGGCAAGCAAGCAGGCACAGAAGAATCACCGAAGCGCAGCTTCACCAACACGACCAACACCGCGATCCAGCAATTCGCCTTCGTTGATAAAAAAAACAACTACTACGCAAGTAGTAAAACGCTCAATCCTGGCGACAGTGTAACCATCACAGCAAAGACCGGCGGCAACACCGCCGGTCTCGACTACGTCTCCGAATCTGCAAACTCACTCGACTCACGCACCCGCAACGAACTCACCAAACTCCTCCGCGCAGGCGGGCAGATCATCGCCTTTGCCGATGACGCCCCGGAACTCTGCATCGACACCCTCGACTCCATCGAATGGGACAGCTCACCTGCTGTGCTCATCCAAGCCGTGATCGACTAGCCCTAATCACAATCGCTTGGGGCTCGGCCCTTTACGCAACTCCCCCTCTTTTTTATCATGTCCATTGCCATCGCCGCAGAAAACCTTGTCCGCACATTCGGCCCCGTGCGCGCCGTCGACAACGTCAGCTTCGAAATCCCCTCGGGTAGTGTCGTTGGGTTCATCGGAGCCAACGGAGCCGGGAAAACCACCACCATGCGTGTGCTCGCCACACTCGACCAACCCGACAGCGGACGCGCGTTCATCAACGGCCACGAGACCCGCGTCTACCCCGACAAAATCCGCGACGTCCTCGGGTGGATGCCCGACAGCTACGGCGCCTACGCCGGGATGACCGTTATCGAATATCTCGACTTCTTCGCACGGGCGCTTGGGTTCACCAAAGCCGACCGTGTCGCACGCGTCGCCGATGTGATGGAGTTCACCGGACTCACATCGCTCGCAGAACGCTACATGAACAAACTCTCGAAGGGACAAGGCCAGCGCCTCTGCCTCGGTCGCGCGCTCATCCACGATCCTTCGGTAATGATTCTCGACGAACCTGCTGCCGGACTTGATCCACAGGCACGGGTTGAGCTCAAACGGCTGATCCGCATTCTCTCAGAAGAAGGAAAGACCATCTTTATCAGCTCACACATCCTCGCCGAACTCGGGGAAATGTGCGACTCAATGTTGTTCATCAACAACGGATCCATCATCCATCACGGGTCTGCGGAATCGCTACTCCACGGATCCGGTGCAGCGATCACTTACCGCGTGCAGATTATCGGCGAAACCACGCAGCTCAGCCAATGGTGTGATGTCACTCCAGGCGTTTCACTACTCGAAGAAATCAAAGGCGGCGTCCGTCTTGGACTCGAATCCGAATCACCGGACGACATCGCCCTGGCGCTGCAACGGATGATTGGATCAGGGCTGAAAGTGACCGAATTCCACCGCGAAGCTCGCAAGCTCGAAGACGCGTTCATCGATATGTTGCAGTCGCAAAATCTGCCACCGGACATGCCGATCCCACCAATTCCGACCCCCGCCGCACAGCCCTAAAACCAATCAACCAGCAAAAAGGGCGAAAGCCCACCGTGGCGGTGGCATCCTGCCGCCAAGCCATCCTACAGCCACTAGCCACCATTCTCCATGACTACCCCCTCACCCGCCAACGATCTCCGCGATTTTCCGGATTGGCTTAGTCCCGCCCTCGTCAAAGACTTGAGACGCGGATTAAAGCTCAAAGGATTCTCGTTCACCTTCCTTGCGCTCATCATCGCCCTCACCTTCCTGCTTGCCGCCACCATTCTTTCCGGTAGCGGATCGGCCACCGTGATGGGGTTTGTCTGGATCCCTGTGGCGCTTGCCCTTCTCGTCGTGCAGCCTACACGTGGGCTCAGCGCCATCCCCGAAGAACGCAGCTTGCAAACCTTGCCACTGATCCAGCTCACCCGACTCAATGCCTTCCGTATTCTCTTTGGAAAATGGTCCGCACTCGCGTTCCAAACCGCGCTGCTCACCATCGCATTGGTTCCCTACATGGTTCTCGGTCACTTCCTCGGTGGTTTTGAGTTCACCCAGAACGTGCTCATCCTTCTGCTGTTGACCGGTTTCAGCCTCATCCTCACCGCCGTCACTGTCGCGCTTTCGGTGATCAAAATCGCCATCGTCAGGACATTAATGGGGCTCGCGGTGGTTGGGCCATTCCTTCTCACATTACTGAGCGGTGGCATTTCCTCCATTTTCCGCGGCGGAGGGTTCGGTATGTTTGACGCGAGCGCACTTGCCGGCGTCCTCTTGGTGACAATCATCCTCGGCACATTCATGGTGTTCTACCTGATCTCGTCCGGCGCATCGCAAATTGCCATCGCAGGTGCGGAAAACCACTCCACCCGACGACGACTGATCGCACTCGGTGTCATCATCTTGGGCGGTGTGCTCTGCGTATTTGCAGACAATCTGGAATCCGCATTCGGTATCGCAGATCTCGAACCCTTCATCTTCATCCCCTACATCCTCATCATCACCGCCGTCGTCATCGATTGCGTCATCGATCCCGCTGGTTCCTCACTTCGTATCGCCAAGCAGTTTAAAGGAAAACGGCTGGCCTCGGCCTTTCTCTCGCCCGGCTGGCCTTCCGGTTGGTTCTTCGCGATCGTCGCGCTCCTCATCTTCTGGATTTGCAGTGGTCTGTTATTTGGTGAACTCACTGGTGCAGGTGCCGATGAATTTATCGCCGCCGCACTCGCAGGATCGGCACTCGTTTTCGTCCCCGGAGCGATCGCCCTGCTGCTGCCCAAAGGGCGCGAGGCACCGCTCAACTCCTTCTTCCTCGCACAACTAATCTGCGTGGTCGCAGCGATCCTCGTTGCCATCGTCGGCGGCATCAGCGATCTCGAAGGCATGTTCGCCCTGATACCACACTCCAATATCTTCCTCGCCATGGATAACGGCGAGGAGGAAATCTCGATCTTCTGTAGCGTCCTCCATCTCCTAGCCGCATTCATCATCGCACTAACTTGCGGTGCAGTCTACCGCAGCCGACTCCGCGCACAAATCGCCGAGGTCGTGGAGATTGAAAGAAACACACCCGCTTAGACACCCCGGATGGCAGCCCGCAACATCGACCTCGACGCCATCGCGCAACGCTCCACCCTCGCGGGCATTGCAGCGGCGCGGCGTTTTCGTCTACCCTTCGCCCGCCACATCCGACGCGGACCCGCGGGTGATCTCGCCGGACGCGATGGCGGTGGCGCCTTGGAATTCCAAGACCAGCGCGACTACCACGCCGGCGATGACCCACGCCACCTCAACTGGGCGGCGTATGCGCGATCCGGTCAGTTGACGATGAAAGTCTTCCAACAAGAAATCCGCCCACTGCTCGATCTCGTCATCGACACCTCGGCATCGATGACACTCACCGCCGAAAAGGCAACACGCACCATGGAGTGCATTCGCTTCGCCCTCGCCTCCGCGGAGGAAGCCGGTGCCGTCGTCCGTGCCACACTTGCCGATGGCCATCACATCCGCGAGGTCGACCGCACAGAACTCGCCCACCCAGCATGGATGCCCTTCAAACCGCTCAAAGCCGCTCAGCCAGAGCCACCGGACCTGGCCCGCGTGCAATGGCGACCCAACTCCCTGCGACTCTTCGTTTCTGACCTGCTCTTCCCCGGCACGCCCGACGCATGCACTCGCCCGCTCTCACGCGGTGCCAGCCAAGCGCTCATCTTCTGCCCGTTCGACCGCTCGGAATCCGATCCCGAATGGTCCGGCGCGTGCGAGTTCGAAGATATCGAAAGTGCCAACCGCGTCGTCAAACGCGCCGACTCGTCATTCATCCGCCAATACACCGAGGCGTACGCCAATCACTTCCGCATGTGGAACGAGATCGCCGCCGGTGCACGCACCACCCTCGCCCGCATCGACACCTTTGTGCCCTTCCAGGAAACGCTCAACCAACTCACCAAACGCGACGTTCTCGTGACTAGTAACTGAAGCCGTGGCATGAACGTCTCGGTCATATTTGAATCCGCCGCCGAAGGCGCCTACTCCACCTAAAACCTAACACCTTGCATTTCGGACCACTCATCATCGCGAACCCACTCGGCCTTTGGGCCCTGCTCGGGGTGCCTGCTTTGGTGTTGATCCACTTCCTTCAGCGCAAAGTTCGCCACATTCCGGTATCGACGGGATTCCTTCTCGACCACATCAACTTCCAAAGCCCACAGGGTTCGCGCTTCGAGCGGTTTCGCTCGTCGATCCCATTTTGGCTGCAACTTCTCATCGTGCTCTTGCTCGCTGCGATTCTCGCTCAAATCGGCTGGACCACTTCCACCCCGCTGCGCCGCGTTGCCATCGTCCTCGACGGATCGGCATCAATGCAAGTTTCGCGCGACCGAGCCGCATCACAGCTCACCGATTCGCTCAGCCCTCTCGCCGCCGACAACCGCCTCGACATCACACTGTCCACTTCCGACGCCTCACGAACAATGCTCTACCGCGGCGACTCCGTGGCAGCCGCCAGTCAGGCGCTTGGCGAATGGGTTCCCACCGCCTCCAGCCACGACCCGGCAGACGCCTTGCGCACCGCCCGCGCACTGATCGGCCAAGAGGGCGTTTTGCTCTTTCTCACTGACCAACAACCCGCACACACGCTCCCCTATAGCGCGAACTACATCGCGGCAGGATTAGTCATTGAGAACGTCGGCATCACCTCCGTACGCGTCATTTCCACCACAGCGAAAGGCAATCGCTTCGAGGCGATGGTACACAATTTCGGTAACAACTCGACCAAGCGCATGTGGACCGTTGAGTTCCCGGAACTCAACACAGCGACCACACCGCGCGAACTCGTCCTCGAAACAAACGCGACGATGCGGATCGAAGGCGCGCTACCACCAAATGCCACACGAGCCGTGATCCGCATCGACAACGATGAGTTCGCGATGGATGACGCCGCCCCGCTCGTCATCCCGCAGCCCAAGAGGCTCACCATTGCCACGACAAAATCCGTCGATCCAGAGGCGATGAAGTTCTGGCAACGTCTTGCTGGTTCACTCAAAGGCACCGAGTGGTCCAACGAAGAGCCCGACCTCATCATCGGCACCAGCATTCCCGTCGGCGAAGTAACCAGCCACTATCTCATTCACCTCCCACCGGCCGCCAAGGACACCAAGTTCCGCACGGATGCGATCACCAGCTCCGCGCATCCAGCGCTCGAGGGCCTCAACTGGCAAGCTCTTGCCCCGCGCGAGCGCGATAGGTTCACCCCACCGGACAACGCGACTTTCCTCCTCTGGCAAGGAGACGTGCCCATCGCTTGGATCAACCGAAACGGGAAATTTCAACAGCTGGCGCTCAACTTTCACCCCTTCTCATCATCCGGAGCTACTGATCCATCGCTGATCGTGCTTTGTGCGCGTTTCGTAGAAAACATCCGCTCACAACTACCGCGCAGCGAAACTCTCATCACCGAAACCAACGCCCCACTGTCGGTCGCGCTACCGCCGGTAGAATCCACCACAGATGAATCACCGCCACCGCTCTACAAATGGCAACTTACCGCACCATCCGGCGCCACCAGCGAGGTGTGGATTGAAAAAATGGAAATCGCCCAACTGTCCGCACCACCGATTGCCGGATGGTTTCGACTCTCCACGGAAACCGGCGAATCTCTTATCGATGGATCAACGCTCTTCGCCGACACCCGCGAGATGAACTTCCGCGATGCGGGAACCATCACCGATTTTGATGCCACGGCTGTCGAAGATCTTCCCGCAGGCATCGATAATTCCACCGGTGGTAACATCCCGTGGATTCTTACCGCCCTCGCTCTTCTAGTAGCCACATGGTATTTCGGCCGTGAAAAAGCTTCACGACAAGAAAACTCCCAACCGGAATTCCTCCGCCCATAAGCCCTAAAGTCAGTAATCAATCAACTTCTCCCCACCGTGGCGGGGGCATCCTGCCCCCAAGCCAATCCTCACTCGCGGAGCGGGTGCCTTCAGGCTCCCGCTGTGTGACAGAGACAGCTCTTCATCTTTCAAACAAAAAACCATCTCCGAGAATATAGTTCAAACGCTTAACCACCATTACCACCACCCTGCGGAGGCCTAGAGACCTCCGCTCCAAACTCTCCCCACCGTGGCGGGGGCATCCTGCCCCCAAGCCAATCCCCACCCCTCACCATCTTGACCTTCGTTTCACCAGTTTGGTTCCTCCTCATCCCCGCGCTCGCGCTCGTCGGGTGGTGGCAACCCGCACTCGGCATCCTGCGCCCACTACGCGCCGTTTGCATAGTCATCTTAGTGCTCGCCTTGGCAAACCCAGTGACCAAGTTCGGCAACCCGGCGATGGACCTTTGGCTACTCTCCGACCTTTCGTCATCCACCGGCGGTGCCATCGAAGCATCGATGGCAGAGCGCACGAAGTTGCTGGAGAAACACAAGAAGTCGATCGGCGACGAACTGCGAGAAATCCACTTCGCTGCCGAGTCGGTAGAAATCGGCCCGGAAACCGGCGACGCCAAACTCGCCGACGACGACCGCGCGCTGACCCGCACCGCATTGGCCATACGCACCGCCCTCGCCCGCACTAGCGAAGACGAAAACAGCTCGCCACGCCCGAGCCGACTTTTGCTCGTTACAGACGGTTTCAGCACAGAACCACTCGCAGGACTCGCCCCCTCGCTGATTGCAGCAAAAGTGCCCGTGGATTTCATCGTCGTGCCACCGCCAACGGCAACCGACATCCGCGTTGAGCGTGTGATCACACCATCGCGCGTCCAACCTGGCGAACCATTTCTCGTCGAGACCGAAATCCACGGCAACCTCGACGAAGAAGTGCCGGTGACGCTCTATCGCGACGGCATCGAAGTCGCCACCACCAAAGCAGCACTGCGCAACGGTTCGGCAAAACTTCAGTTCACCGATCGCCTCGCCGATGGACGCGCGCACTTGTATGAAGCCATCGTTTCTCCCAATCCGGAACGCGACGCTTACGCTGGAAACAACTCGGGGCAATCCTACGTCGAAGTGGACGGAGGCAACCGCATTCTTGTCCTCACGAAATACACGCCAGACCCCACCGCCACAGCACTCCGCCGCATCGGATTGGAAGTCGACGAGCGCAACACATTCGACGATCTCGATGCCCAGGAACTGACCGGCGTACGTGTCGTGATCATCAATAACGTCCCAGCCTGGGAAATCCCATCGCCCTTCCTCAGCGCACTCGAGTTCTTCGTCGAGTCACAAGGCGGTGGCTTAATGATGGCAGGCGGACGACAAAGTTTCGCATCCGGCGGCTACTCCTCATCGTCCATTGACGAACTCTTGCCGGTATCAATGGAGCTCCGCACCGAGCACCGCAAACTCGCCGTCGCCATGGCGATTGCGATGGACCGATCAGGCAGCATGAGCGCGGCGGTAGCGGGTGGAACAAAAATGGATCTTGCCAACAGCGGCGCAGCGAATGCTTTGAAGAACCTCGGCGGACTCGACGCGATGACTGTGTTCGCGGTAGACTCAACAGCGCACAAAGTGGTGCCACTTCAACCGGCACTACAGAACCGTGCGCGAATCGAGAAAGCGATCCGCAAAATCCAATCACAGGGTGGCGGCATTTTCGTTTACGAAGCACTCGACGCGGCATGGAAAGAACTTCGCGGCGCACCCCAAGCACAAAAACATATCATTCTGTTTTCCGATGCCGCCGACTCAGAAGAGCCCGGCGACTATAAAAAGCTCATTACGAAAATCCGTTCCGTTGGTGGAACCGTGAGTGTCATCGCCTTGGGCAGTAAAAAAGATCCTGATGCAGCCCTTCTCGAAGACATCGCAAAACGCGGAGACGGGCGGATCTTCTACGTCGATAACGCCGTCGACCTGCCGAACGTCTTCAGCCAGGAAACCATCGCCGTGGCACGTTCCGCATTCGTGCGCGAGCGCGTGCCCACCCGTGCCACCGGGTCGTGGCGCGAGATCGCGCCATCCACACCGGAATGGCTCGACCACGTCGATGGCTACAACTTAAGCTACCTCCGGCCATGGGCGCGTCAGGCACTTGCGTCCGCTGATGAATATAACGCACCACTCATAGCGTTCGGCCCACGCGGCACCGGAAGAACCGCTGCGGTATCGATGCCACTCGGCGCAGAGTTTTCTGATGCCACGCTGCAGTGGCCAGATTACGAGAACTTCCTGCAAACGCTGTCGCGCTGGTTGATTGGTTCCGGTGTGCCGCGCGGGATTGCCTTACGCCCTCGTGTGGACGGCTCGGTGTTGACCGTTGATCTGCTCTACGACGATGCCCTATGGAGTCAAAAGTTTGCACTCACACCACCTGAGTTGGTGCTTTCGCTGGGAGCCGACCAACCCGTCCAACGCGCGGTCACATGGGAGCGCATCGAACCCGGAAAGTTCACCGCAAAAATCGAACTCGCCCAAGGCGAACTGGTGCGAGGATCCGTGACACTCGGCAGCGACAGTTTACCTTTTGGGCCACTGGTCGCCAGCACCGGAGCGGAGTGGAGATTCGACCCCACCCGTATCGACGAGTTGCGTCAACTGTCGATCGCCACTGGCGGCGCGGAGCGTTTAGACCTTTCGGAAGCGTGGCAGCGTCCCTACGAAAACCCAGCGCGCCCACTGCAAGCGATGCTCATTGTGTTCGCTCTCGTGCTGATTCTCCTCGATGCCTTGCTCACTCGAATCGGCGGCAACCAACTCTCCAAAGGACGTGGCGAGAAGCGCACATCAAGAAGAAAACCCGCAAAAGGTTCATCGACAGCGAGCGCACAAGCCCCCGCCTCCAAGCCCAAGAAAGACAAGGACTCCAACGATGACGAACCACCACAAGGCTCGCGCCAAGCCTCGCGCTTCGCCCGTGCGAAACGCGGCAGGTAGTCCAAAAGGACTATTTCTTTCCATAGAGCGGGCCGTAATTCGCGCAGGCGCGGAAGTCGGCTCCCTCTAGGTCGGCGGTGCCAAAGGAGGTCCAGGCGCTGGGGCGGAAGATGCGCTCATCGCTAACGTTGTGCATGTAAACGGGAATGCGCAGCATCGCAGCGAGAGTAATGTAAAGATGGCCGATGTGACCATGGCTCATGACACAGTGGTTGGCACCCCAACGGTTCATCACTTCGTAGGCGCTGGTGAATGCACCTTCGCCCGTAAGAATGGGAGCGAACCAGGTGGTCGGCCAGGTTGGGTTGGTGCGCTGATCGAGCGCGTCGTGGACATCATCCGGCAGATCGATGGTGTGCCCCTCGGCGATCTGCAAGACCGGGCCAAGGCCATCGACGAGGTTAAGGCGAATCATCGTGGCAGACATTCCGCCGCGGGTGCGGAAACGGGTGCTGAGGCCACCACCAGGAAAATACTCGGTGATGGATGGGTGCCAGGTGGTAGCTTCGAGGCATTTATCGACTTCCTCGTCGCTGATGTCCCAGAAAGGCTTCATCGCAGGGACGCCGTCGATTTCCTGCTCGCCTGTGCCATCGAGCGCCGCCGGACCGGAATTGATGAGATGGAGGATACCATCGCCGACGAGCGGATGGCTGAAGGGTTTTTCACTGGTCGCTTCGATCGCTTCCGTGCTCCAGTAAGTGCGGAGGTCGGCGAAAATTTGAGCACTATGGGTGAGTAGGTTGCCGAAGAGCATGCCCGCGCCATTGAGCGCATCGTTCTCCGTGGCGACGATGTGTGGCGCGCGTTTTCCATTCCAATCGAACGAAGAGTTGAGGATGGCTTCGAGGAAATCTCCGTTGGGAAAATGGTCTGTCCACTGGCGCTGGCCTTGGAAGCCGGCGGCGATCGCGTTGTGTCCCTGCGCCTGTTCGCCGAGCCCCATTTCGGCAAGTCGCGGATTGCCGACCATCAGGTCGCGGGCGATAAGTGCCATCTTCACACTATCCTCCCATTCGGTATCGATCTGCTCTCGGCTGCGGGTGGTTTCCGGTGTGTTGTAATCCTTACCCTCCGGGCAGTTTTCTTTCACCCAGGCGAGCGCCTTTTGGTATTCGGCCTGGTCATACCATTCCTTGCGCATGCGGCCGGCAATTTCCGTCATATCGATCGCCTCGACACGCATACCGAGCCATTTTTCCCACATCGCAGGATCGACCACAGAACCGGCAATCCCCATCGAGGTGCCGCCCATGGAAAGGTAGGATTTTCCGCGCATCAGTGCGACGGACATCCCGCAGAGTGCGAAATTGAGTAGCTTGGTACGAACGTCATCGGGGATGGAGGTGTCGGTGGCAGGCTGAACGTCCTTTCCGTAAATCCCGAAAGCTGGAAGCCCCTTCTGCGTGTGACCGGCAAGCACCGCCGCAAGATACGCCGCACCCGGACGTTCGGTGCCGTTGAATCCCCAGATCGCTTTTGGCAAATGAGGGTCCATGTCCATGGTCTCCGACCCGTAGCACCAGCAAGGAGTCACCGTCAGCGAGACGCCGACGTTCTCGCGCTTGAACTTGTCCGCGCAAGCCGCAGCCTCCGCGACACCGCCGATACAGGTGTCGGCGATCACGCATTGCACGGGTGACCCATCGGGATAGCGAAGCTCGCTGCAAATCAAGTCGGCCACCGCTTGCGCTTGCGACATGGTGCGCTCTTCGAGCGATTCACGAACACCGCCAAGGCGGCCATCGATGGTGGGGCGGATACCAAATTTCGGAAAGTTCTGGGGGTTCATAAGAAGAATAGTGCAGAATTTTTCCCGTCCTGTCACCCCATAACTAGACATATTTGTCCGAAAATTTGAAAAATATTGAGGAAGCTAAGATTAAATTCAAAAACCCATGGATTTTTTTGCTTTAAGTGCACTTCAAAATGAGACATAGATGTTCATCGTGGCGATGGAAACCGACTCACTCACCGACCCCTCGACCTTCCTCTCACGGCAGGTCGAGGCATCGCAGGTGTTTTTCTTCGATGATTCGGAGGCCAGCGATTTCGATGTGAGGTGCGGAGGCTTCGAGCGCTGCCAACCCAACTACCGCATCGACCGTCCGGGCTTTCCGTGGTTTCTCCTCGAATTCGTCCACGGCGGGCGCGGGACACTTATATTAGACGGTAACGAAAGCCCGCTGAAACCCGGGATGTTTTTTCTTTATGGCCCGGGCATCGAACATCACATCGCAGCGATTCGGACAAACCGCTGCTCAAATATTTCGTCGGCTTCTCGGGATCAGGCGCCAGCCTATTCCTCAGCGAGTACGGGCTCTATCCGGGAATGATTTCGCAGTGCCGGAAATCCGAGCCGATCCGGCGCACCTTCGATACCTTGATCGAACGCGGTTCGCGAAACTCCCCTTACTCGCGCCCGCTCTGCAAGGCTCTGATTCAGCAACTCCTACTCATATGCCGCGAGGACGCGGTGGATGCGGGCAGCACCGATACCCGTGCCTACGCCACTTTTCAACGGGTCAGAGACTATATAACCTCGCGATATCTCGAGCTGGGGTCGCTCGAAGCGGTGGCCACCGCCTGTGAGATCGACGCGCCCTACCTGTGCCGGCTGTTCGCACGCTTTCACGACGAAAGCCCCTACCAGTATCTCGTGCGTCTGCGGATGCAACATGCGGCAACCTTGCTGCTGGAAGGAGGCATGTCCGTCAAAGAAACCGGACGCGCCTGCGGATTTCCCGATCCCTTCCACTTTTCGCGGGTTTTCAAGTCCATCCACCGCATCCCTCCCTCACGCTTTCGCGAAGCAATGCTGACCAAAACCCCACGTTAGATCCATCATATATCTCGAAGAACTCATTCATCCTCCTTACCACTTCTGCTGCTAAGATCAAGGATCAGCCGCACAACGGGGACGTTCTGCGGTCATCGCCCATTTCTGGTATCCATCTTGCCAGAGAAGATAGAACATCATCTCCAACCATTAGATCAAGCACCTCCAATTTTATAGTCATATCGCTTCTATTTGGTTACCCATAAAAAAGCGAGGACCCATAGCTGGATCCTCGCTTCGTAAATAAAATACTGATATAAAATTGTATTAACAGCGCCGGCGGCGCATGAGAGCAAGCATACCGCCGAACACGCCTAGCAGAGCGCTCGAAGGCTCGGGGATGGCTGAAGTCTCGTAAGTATAAGTGATTTCAGCTTGGAATTGACCAGAAGGAGTATTACCTTGGAAGTATCCGTCGTTACCGGAGAAGGTTGCACCTGCCGTGTAAGTCGATTTAATTGTGAACTCTAGATCTGCGGTGCCAATATAAGTGGGATTAAACCCAGAACCGTTCACGCCACCTGAGTTGCCGGTGAGAACGCCGGGCGACCAGTTTGCGTAGTCAGTATTGCCGGTGTTAGTGAATCCGAAAGCGTCACCACTAGTTGCTTCGAGGTTGAAGAGTTGACCCTCACTAATCTGCAGAAGAAACGGATTGACTACGTCGTTGTCAGGCACTGTTAGCGAGTTGACAACACTAGTAACTAATCCGGTTCCGTCTTGAGGCTGATTAGAGTCATTATCTAGCTGTACGTTAGCACCCGAAATGAACGTTGAGATAGATATTTCCACCGAAGTAAGAGTTGCTCCGGGCGATGGGGATGTCCCTCCAAGGTAAGTCGTCTCTAGTGTCATGTCCGATAAAGGATCGAACTGCGGGAGAAATATAGTCACATTCTGAGCACTGGGCATATTAACAAGGCCTCTAAAGGTAATAGAAGCAGCGTTCGCAGATGCCGAAAGCAATATTGCTGCGCCGACAGAAGATAGTAATACTTGACTTGGTTTCATGACGATAGAAATTTGTAGGTCTTGTTTATCTTGTTTAGTGAGGGTGCAGTAATGCCGATGAAGGTGACGATAGTGCAACTTCAAAGCTATTCTTAGAAATATTGCAAGAGCTTAGAAATATTGCAAGAGAAAAAAAGCGATTATTTGAAAAAAAGCGATTATTTGACTAACTGCTAGGGATTTGCTCTTTTCGGGGTGTCCCTGCGGAGGTTGATGTAGAGATCGGGGGCGGGGTAAAGAGGGGGTAAATTTAGCGCAGAGTGATGAGTGAACCTAGTTCTTACAATTAAAAGGATTGTTGTTCACAGTGTGTTGGCGTGTTTTTTTTGCGTTTGAACACCAACAGGTTACACAAATTTTAAGCAATGGCGCTTCTTTTTGGTGAGAAATGCGGGCTAGAGCTAATCTCCCCAAACCGCTTTCAACCCGAGCATATCATTGAGTGTCGCTGACCAATATCGATTTCATTAGACGCGGCACGCCAGACTCACCTCATTGAAGCATCTCGCGAAAAACTGCTTACACGATCAGATCAAACCAAGGGTTGGCCTTAATTCCTCGCCATGGCAGCACCGGCTAAGACAAACAGCCCCGACATCACTAGCAAGGTCATCAGCAAGTCCGTGTTGTAGTCCTTCTCCCGGCTCATTCCTAAATCCTTCTGCTCTTCAACCATTGGTTCATCGCTGAGCTCTCCGCGAGCCATGGCAAGGCGCGTGATGGATTCAGGCGGTGCCTTTGCCATCAGCGTATCAACCGTCCATGGGCCAACATTGCCTTCTGCACGAACTTTCTCGACGACCGCTGGGTCAACAGACGAAGAATCACCGCCCCATTTTGTCCTGACGAATTGTATCACCGCAGCGATCTCCTCATCAGAAAGCGCCGCGTTCGGCGGCATGGCACTGTTATATTCCTTACCAGCGACGGTGATAGGACCCATCAAACCATTGAGCTGCATCCGCGCAAGACTGGCGACATCCAACTTCAGCCACTCTGATCCCTCAAGCGGTGGGAAAGCGATATTCCCTTTCCCATCGGGTTGGTGGCAAGTGGCACATAAGTTGTTGTAGATGCTTTCACCCAGTTGAGTGACGTCCTTGGGAGCCGATTCCGGATCAAAGTCTTCCGCTTTGCTCACGTCCAGTTGAGCAGCATCGCCCTCATCCTTCATCGTCGTCAAAAACTCCGTCACATCGCGAAGCTCTCTTTTTGTGAGCATCTCCGTCATATTTGGCATCGCACTGACTGGTTCGGACGGAGTGAATTCCTCATCCCTGGACACTTTGAGTAGCCGGTCACCATTGGAGATAAAATAGGCGTCGTCGGTTTCTTTCTCCAGCACACCGCTCAAGAACGCACCGTTCGGGAACATCAAGGACATCGACCCGAAGCCGTCCGCGACGTCCGCACCCGGATCAATCATTGCACGGACCAAATACTCGCGATCCTTAGCCAGACCGATTCCACCAAGGTTCGGGCCGACATCGCCGCCGACGTCGTGACCATGCCCCGCCACATGGCAACGCATACACTGCGCGGCACCATGCGATTGAAACAGCGCCCAACCATTCTCCACATCACCACCATATTCGGCTACATGCCATTCACCCAGCGGCAAAAACTCCGCCCGCTCGTGATACTTGACCAACGCCGCTTTCACCTCCTCCGCATCACTAGCTTCGGCAAGCTCCAAAATCTCGATGGCACATTCGTCATCCCCATCAGGTGTTGCCAGTTTGTTGAGCGAAGAGAGCAATGCCTCCTTCACCTTTGGATCATCTATTCCACCCAAAATCGCCCAAACCCGCTGACGAACCAAGGTTGGCACCGAGGAATCGTTCACCACATCGACCAAGCGCGGAACCGAGGCTTCTGGTGCGGTGGAAGACAAGCCCTCCAGCGCCGCCACACGGACCACATCGGTGCCATCCTTGCTGAGAACCTCGAGCTGCGGAACCACGCTCGCGCCACCAGCCTCGACCAGTGACCGCACGGCAGTCGCTCGCACTTGCGGATCGAGTCCTGTGTTCGTCGCCAACTGATTAAAACGGTCAACCGTGAGACCTTGGATCTTCAGACCATACTGACTGACTAACTGTAAGGCTGGTGCCAAGGTCGGGCCATCTTGCTGGAGCACAGGAAGTAATGCTTCAGCGAGGGGATCTCGGATTTCATCGAACGAACGCTCCGCAAGTGGCGCATAACGCCCAGTCGATTGATCAACAGGGAACGGCTTCTCCCACATGCTCAGCAGACGCAGGGCCTCCGCGCGCTCGTCATCGTGCAGGTTTTCTGCCGCGCTGAGTTTCGCAAGGCGCACTGCGTTTTCCACACCACCAACACGGAATGCTGCATGCACGAGGCGGCGCACCATCATTCGACTCATTCCCATGGTATCCGGAGCGGTCAGTAATTGATCGACCAATGGCATCAACGCAGGTTGCAACTCAATCATCTGTTGGTCATGAATGGCACGGATCGCTTCGTCACGAACCTTTGGAAGCTTGTCGTCAAGAAAGCGCGGCAATTCCGCGCTGCGATGATGTCGTAGTGCGATCACCGCCGCCAAGCGCAACTCTGGATCAGGACTATCGCTCAACATTGCAATGTCAGCTTCTTTGCCACAATGAATCATTACCTGCACCCCAGCGTGACGTAGGTAAAGGTCGTTCGCGTTATTCTCCAACAACATCGCCATCGCCGGCTCAACTGCCGAGACATCACCAAGTCTCGCCAAGGACAAGGCGGCAAAGAATCGCACTCTAGGCGAGCCGTCCTTGAGCAAGGGAATCAATTTCGAGGCAGCGGGCGTCACCGCTTCGCCATAGGCACGGGCGGCCTGCGCCCTCACTTCGAGTTCATTGTCTTCCAACAATTTCGCAATCTGCTCGGTTGCGGTAACACTGGCTCCACGCCGAGCCGCCACCCACAAACCCCAGGTTGCATGAAGCCGAGTCCTGAGTTCCTTACCCTCAGCCGATTCATCGATCAGTGCGGCTACACCGCTTTCACCAAGATCAGCGAGGGCAATGTGCGCCCTAGTCCGCACGCGCAAGTCAGGGTGACTCAATAGCTTCACCAAACGATCTTGATCGAGCGAGCGGATATCCTTAGCGAACAACTCTGCAACATCCACAGTGTGCTCGTTTGGCTCGTCACTCACCACGCGATACACCCTGCCCTCGTCATGCGATGCCCATCCGCCACCGAAATCGGTCACATAGACATAACCGTCATAGCCGAACATCACATCAGTTGGGGTTACACCACGGTTGAAAACACCGGGGTTTTCAAACTTCATCCCGGCGCCGTCAACGGCGACGGAAAACGAGCTAATTTCGGATTTTTCCACCCCGCCCCGATAGTCACAGACGAGAAACTGTCCGGCAAAACCAGCGTCTAATCCCGTTCCAGGATGATACGCCAATCCCGACGGCCCCGACGTGTGGTTGGCAACCGGTGGCAGCATAAATGCTGGCTGTTCGCCGTTGCGTGTCTCCCACATTCTTTCATCCATCCAGCGGTTCATTGGCCGCTTCTCCAGCCCGATTTCCTTATGGAAACTGTGCATCAACTGATGGTCGATCCGCCAACCTGATTCGCCACCATCGACGATATACACCACGCGAGCCTTGTCTCCCTGGTCTGAGTTATTGTCCACCGTAATCGGGTTACCCAAATCATCGAAAGCGATCTCTTTAGGGTTCCTCAATCCGCTATGAATCACCTCAAAATCCGAACCATCCGGGTCGAAACGAAAAACGGCACCTTCATGAGGATAGGCATATTCCTTCCCCTCCTTGGTTTTTAAATTCATCCCGCGATCACCCATCGTGCCGTAAACCCGACCATCAGGACCGAGAGCGAAACCATTCATATCATGTCCCGACAGCGATATGTGCACACCGAAGCCATCTTGAAGTGACGTGCGCTCATCACTCTTCCCATCGCCATCCTTGTCCTCCATTAGCCACAAATGCGGGATACAGGCGACGTAGACTTTTCCGTCAATCACTTCAATCCCTGCAATCGTGCCATCGAGAACGTCATTGAAACCATCCGCCCAAATGTTGGACTCCCTTGCCACACCATCAGCACCGGGCACCATACGACGAATCTTTTCGCTATACGCGGTATAGCTTTCCATCGGGTGACGCTCCGACCACTTCTCATACATCGCGACGCGATCCGCCGTGGTTCGCAAGGCAGAGTCATCCAACAACCAATACCTCCGTCGGCGGTTGTCATCGATTCCTCGATCATTCCCGAAACGGTGAGTCTCTGTGACCAACAATTCGCCCTGCTCACTCATCGCAATCGCCGTCGGGCTTGCTGATGGACCGACAATTTGCAGCTCGGTGCCGACAGGAATTTGCACCACACCATCAACCTTTGCCGGGTGAAGCTGCGGTTCATCGGCCAATGCAACACATGACCCGAGGACAAAGAGAAAAAGAGATCGAGAAATCATAGCTTGAAGAGAGTGACACCATTCTGATTCCAAACCAGCGATGATGAAAATCGAAAGGGATACGCCTTAACTAGCCCTCAAAACTCGATAAACTCAAAAAAAACCGATCAAATATTGATCATTCAGCGCAGCGCAGCTTATTGGCGGTAAATGCTGCGGCCATTTTCAACGGCGCATCGCTCGCTAATCACTCGCCACCGCTTAAAGTTTTTTCCACCCAAACCCTGCGTGGGTTATTTTTTTTGCTTCCATTACCGGCACCCATGAGCTCATGTCGCCCATCTCGCTTCAATAGAAACTTTGCCTCTTCTTGGTCAAACTGAACAATCACTTTCCCCACCCCCAAAACCGGAAATCCACTTCCTTCGAGTGAACCGTCCTCCATCAACTCGATCTTATCCGCAGCCATCGCTCTTAGCTTTCCATCGATTTGCACTACCACCGTCATCCCCACACCGTCCACCTGTTTAATCGGCTGAATAATTTTCAACTCGCCAGACATCGCCGTACAAGCTAAAAAAATCCATAGAAACATTGCCCTCATAGTTCACGTTAATTTATAGCCAGTTCGAACGGCTCTGTTATAGAGTTATTCGAGCTATATGAGAACCATAAACAACGCTCACATGGGCGAGGCACCTGCGCTCCTTGAGAGAAAGGCGCCGCTGGCACTCTTGAACAATGCTAATGACCTCCAATTCAAACACCTAAAACCTAAAACATAACACCTAAATTACCATGCGTCCTGTCACACTCTTCACTGGCCAATGGGCCGACATTCCCATCGCTGAACTCTTGCCAAAAGTTGCCGAAATGGGTTACGACGGCGTAGAACTCGCCTGTTGGGGCGATCATTTCGACGTCACCAAAGCCCTCGAAGACGAGAGCTACATCCCCGCTCTTTGGGATCTTCTCAAAAAACACGAACTCGGATGCTATGCGATCTCGAGTCACCTCGTCGGGCAAGCCATCTGCGACAACATCGATGAGCGTCACGGGGCTATCCTCTCGCCAGAAATTTATGGCGACGGCACGACAGAAGGCGTCAACCAGCGCGCTGCAGACGAACTCGCACGCACGGCGATCGCCTGCCGCAAGTTTGTCGATGCTGGAGCTGAATACATGAAAAACTTCCCAGCTGGCACCGGCAAGGCCGTGGTCAATGGGTTCACTGGTTCATCGATCTGGCACGCGCTCTACGCCTTCCCACCAACCAACCAAGAGTTCTACGAGGCTGGGTTCAAAAAATTCGCCGGGCTGTTCGGCCCCATCCTCGAGACCTACGAAGAACACGACGTCTACTTTGGACTCGAAGTCCACCCGACCGAGATTGCATTCGACATCGCTTCCGCCCACCGCGCGCTGGAAGCCGTGAACAACCACCCACGCTTCGGGTTCAACTACGATCCCAGCCACCTCGGCTATCAAGGCGTCGACTACGTCCGCTTCATCCGCGAATTCGGAAGCCAAATCCATCACGCCCACGTCAAAGACGCATGGTGGGGACACGGCGACGGCACGGTCGGTGTGTTTGGTGGCCATACTGATTTTGGTGATGCACGCCGCTACTGGGACTTCCGTTCACCAGGTCGCGGTGACGTGGATTTCGAAGAAGTCATCGTCGCCCTCAACGACATCGGCTACGCAGGCCCGCTCAGCGTCGAGTGGGAGGACGGCCGCATGGATCGTTTCCACGGCGCTACCGAAGCCTGCCAATTTGTCCGCGGACTGGACTTCCCCCGCTCGGACGTCGCCTTCGACGCTGCATTCGATAAATCGGAGCAGTAGGCCGCGAAGCGGCAGTATAGAGTAGAAAGTATAGAGTATAGAGGGTTTCAGCAGACATCCTCACCCTACTTTCTACTCGCACGCTACGCTTTGGGCGACGAGCTAGCATCAGATATGGACATCTCGCGACAGTTCGATTCCCCTGGTGTCCGGCCAGCTTGGCTATCGCCGACAGCGAGTTTGCTCACCGTGGCGATTGGTCTCGTCGTCATCGGCATGGTGTTGCTCGATGCCGGCAACAGCCTACTCGGCCCGGGATACACCAGCGACGATTGGTTCTAAAATCGGATGCCGTAGAAAACTGCGGAGGTTCGAAACGTGAAGAGACACCTCTGCGCGGCGAAGGTCATACCACGGACTCCACAGCGAAATCAGCGGCGGCGGCGCAGCATCAGCAGCACAGCAAAAACCCCTAAAAGCGCTGTGGAGGGCTCGGGAATGGTTGTCATTTCAAAACCTGAGGTGGAGACAGAGTCGTTGACGAAATATCGGTTGAGGCCTAAACCGTCGGTGGCATTCCCCACGTCCAGATTAAAGCGAAATGAGGCCTCAACCTGGTCGGGAATATGATCACCCCCGTAGAACCCTTGGAGCGTTGCCAACGCGGCACCTGAATTGATGGTATATGTGACGTCCAGATTGGGAATGACGTCGAAGCTTGCGTTACTTGTCGGATTGATCAGCTGGCTTCCTACCAGATCGTGACTGGTGTCGTCATTGCCACGGAAAAAGAGACTATCATCACCGGGCGTGGTCGGATCGGCGGTATTGAGTAGATACACATCAAGCTCCGGATCGTTCCCTCCATGATCGCGCATGGCGGTGATTTGAAAGAAGACGGTATAGGACTCGATCGTCTCTCCGATGCTCAAAGTCGGTAGGGTGTAACGATAGATGAGATCTTGCCCAGTACGATTACCCGTGGATCCGGTGCCACCGACAAGGCTCGTGCTCACTCCGCTGGTAGCGGCCGCATCCTCATAGTACCCGATGGTCGGAGCACCTGCACCACCGCTGCGCTGACCGACAATAGCGTCGAGTGAAGAACGAGTTGCCGCATAGGAAGCGGCATGGCTTTGCACCGTCGCAGCCAATGTAATGACAACTGCGAGACTGAGAACTGGTAGAGAACGAGTGTGCTTCATGTGGAGGGGATTTAGCGTTTGATGGAAAATTTCTAGTTACTATATTATACCAATCCTGATAGCGCACCACAAAGATAATGATCTCTTTTTGACTCATTGTGCCATATTAGGTAAACAAGACACCGTAAATAAACACCTCAATCCAATCGGTGACCAATCCGGTGACAGAACTTTTGCGCAAGGGCATGCTGGAGGAGCGGGAAGATACCCGCCAACAACTCAGCAATGCGCACTTCGTCTATTGCTGCACCATCGGCCAGTCGCCAGAGAAACCTTAAAACGGTGCCCCCTTTCACAGCTCCTTTGATGATCGACATCCGGCCGGATCTTCGCACTTCCTCTTTACTTTTCCCTTCTGCTTTCTACATCTTAGTTTTCTAGTGAAGCTTCCCAAGATCCTTACCCGCGACGCACGATCCGCTCTTGCGGTAGAGCTCGCCGAAATTCCATCGGGAATCGGCGCAAGGCTGAAGGGAGCCACCAAGCTGGACCTTCACCAACATCGCGAGCTCAAGCTTATTCTCGGCAACAAAGAGTTCTGGAGCTACACTGAGCAACGTCCCGGAAAATGGGCGGGGCGTTGGTTCTTCAAGAACTGCGAGTTCGAAACCTCCGATCTCGATCATCCGGATGATGAGATTTCACTCCTGATCCGCGAATCCTTCGACCGAGAGCGCAAGGCGATGGAACGCCTTCGCACCAAGTTCGAGGGCATTGATGAACCCGAACGCAAACGGGATCCCATTCCAGAAAAAGTCCGCATCTTCGTGTGGCAGCGGGACGGTGGAAAATGTGTCACCTGTGGCTCCCGCGAGAACCTCGAGTTTGACCACATCATCCCATTTTCGAAAGGCGGCAGCGCGACAGAGCGTAACATTCAACTCCTGTGTCGCACTTGCAATGCGTCGAAGGGCGCGCAGATTTAATCATCGGCGAAAAATTTCTCGCCATAAACCAAGCACACCCCAATACTAAATACCCTATGTCTCCTACACCTCTAAAAGTTGCCATGATCGGCGGCGGCGGCGGCGCATTCATCGCCAACCCGCACCAGAAAGCCATTCACTTTGATGGCACTCGTAAAGTTCACTCCGTCGCTCTTCATCCGGATCCGGAAATCGCCATGAACGAGGCCAATAACTGGAAATACCCTGTGAAAGGCTACGCCAGTTACGATGAACTCTTCGAAGAACAAGCATCCCTACCAGAAGAAGAACGCGTCGATTACGTGCTTATCGTGACACCAAATTTCGTGCATTTCGACCCCGCAATGAAGGCGCTGGAGCTTGGCCTCCCCGTCATGTGTGAAAAACCTCTCACCGTGAACCTCGAGGAAGCCGACCTTCTCGTCGCCAAAGCCCGCGAAAAAAACGTTCCCTTCTCAGTCGCTCACACTTACCTCGGCCACTGGTCGAGTTGGTTCAGTCGGTTCATTGTTCAAAGTGGGCTGATCGGCGAAGTGCGATGGGTCGATTCCTACTACATCCAAGGATGGCTCGCCGACAAGCTTGAGGACTCCGGTCAGATGCAGGCATCATGGCGCACCGACCCGAAAAAAGCGGGTGGCAGCGGGTGCGGTGGTGACATCGGAACCCATGCTCTGATGCAGCTACGCTTCGTTACCGGACTCGACGTCGAACGCGTGTCCGCACGTCTCGACAAGTTCGTTCCAGGACGTCCAATCGACGACCACTTCACCACCTACGGTGAACTCACCAACGGCGGTAAATGTCTTGTTCGTGCCTCTCAGGTTTGCATCGGTCATAAGAACGATCTCGGCATCATGATCGCTGGCACCAAAGGCGCACTGAAGTGGAGTCAGGAAGATCCGGAGAAAGTGACCATCCTTCTTGCAGACCAACCCGACCGTGTCTACTGGCGCGGAGCGGTTTCCGCCAACGATGGATTCCTCGGCGACGTGCCGCAGGATCTTCTCGATGAACCCACGATCCCGAGCGGTCATACCGAAGGGTTCCACGACGCCTACGCCCGACTTCACCGCGAATTCGAAAAAACCGTTCGCGCGTTTAAAGCCGGTGAGGACTGGAGCTGCGACGGCAGCAAATACGCCAATATCGATGACGGCCGCATGGGCCTCGCATTCATCGATGCCTGCATCAAATCCGATGCGGCCGACGGTGGATGGGAAGTGGTCACCAAAGGTTAATCTTCCAAACACAAAGTTAGATTCGAACAGCCCGGAAGCACACGCTTTCGGGCTGTTTTGCGTTCCACAGGGAGGGATGCGTTGAACGCGTCCGTGACTTTTTGCGATCGTGTATAACCCCGATAAATCGGACCACGCGATAGTGGTGGTGGTCTTCGGGTCGGGAATGGTGGGTGGCGATGAAAGCAAGTTACGGACGATGAGAAAATCGTCCCTCCCGGGAGGATAGCTCCATCATGTAGGACACGCTTACCCAACCCGACAAAAGTGTCGGTTCTCCACTGTAGCGGCGCTTTGCAAGCGCCGGAGAGCGGTTCACGCGGCATGGCTTCCACCTCGCACCCTAGATCCGCATGGCTCCTCGGCGTTTGCAAAACGCTGCTACAGAAAACTGCTTTGCTTTTTTCAGCGTTCTTGCCCTTCCAGCCCTTCTGGTGAATTTCACCCACTCCTCTGCTTCAAAAAACAATTTAAGATTGGCTCCAAAGCTCGCGTAACGCATATTAAACCCATGCGCTACTTCTCCATTTTTCTCGCCCTAATCTCTTCGCTGAATGCATTTGCCAATCCTCCAAAGGGTGCCGAAAAGCAAATCCTCGACGCACTTCCTGAAAAGGCTCCGAGCGAGCCAAAAACCAAACGGACTCTACTTGTGTTCTCCAAGACAAATGGTTTCCGCCACGCATCCATTCCCACCGGACATCTTGCCTTAAAGCTCATGGGCGAGAAGACCGGCGCCTTTAAGGTCGTTGCGTCAGAGGATGTCGCGATGTTTGACGAGGAGAATCTAGCGAAGTTCGACGCGGTCTGTTTCCTCAGCACGACGGGTGAGGTATTCTCCCCGAAAGGTAAAAAGCCAAGCGACGAGGAAAAGAAAATCGCCGAACAGCGCCAGCAAAATCTTTTCAACTTCATCAAGGGAGGCAAGGGCTTCATTGGCATCCACTCCGCAACGGACACCTGCTACCAATGCACAGAATACGGCAGTATGATCAATGGCTACTTCGACGGTCATCCTTGGGGCGCAGGAACCGACGTCTCCATTAAGGTCGAGCCTGGACAAGAAGAACACCCGGTGGTCGCCGCGCTCGAAGGTAAAAACCTTGAGTTCAAAGAGGAGATCTACCAACTCAAAGCGCCTTACTCATCCGACCGTGCACATATGCTGCTTCGACTCGATCCCGAAAAGTCAAACATGAACGTGAAGGGCATCAAGCGCACCGACAGCGATTTTGGAGTCGCATGGATCCGCCCCTACGGCGAGGGCCGTGTATTCTACTGCTCACTCGGACATAACAATCACATCTTTTGGAACAACAAAGTGCTCGCTCATTACCTGGCTGGCATTCAATGGGCGCTCGGCGACCTAGACGTTCCTGTCGTCATTCCCGAAGACGAAGGCAAATAGCCATCCATTGACTGCTACCACCGTGCCTGAAAAAAAAGGACTACTGATCGAGGTCATCAACAATCTCGAGCGATCCCTCGCAGCGCTCAACAACGCCGCAAAGGAAGCCAAGGAATACGCCACCGACAAGGACAGCAAAGCCGAGTCGAAATATGATACACGCGGGCTCGAGGCGTCCTACCTCGCCGGTGCACAGGCGGAAAAAGCCGAGTCCCTCGGTGAGGCCATCGACCTGTTGCGTAATTTCAAACTTCCCGACCTCCCAACCGAAGCCATTTTAGGCACCGTGGTCATCATCACTGGCGACGATGGTGAAGACGAAGCATTTTTCATCCTTCCGGCTGGAGGAGGCATTGAACTCGAGTGGCAAGATCAAGCCATTACCGTAATCTCCCACAAATCGCCGCGTGCCCAATCGCTGATCGGACTATCCCCCGGCAAGAGGTTGGATGACGGCGGATTCATTTCGGAAATTTTATAACATGAAACTCCACCTCCTATCACTAGTTGCGGTTGCTGCAATTACCCAAGTCAGCGCACTAGAAATCTCCGTCGCGGATTTAGGATTGCTACCGTCGCCGGAACAAAACGCGACTCCTGTCTTTCAGCGAGCCATCGATAAACTCGTCGAAGCCGGCGGTGGCACACTCACCGTCCCGAAAGGCACCTATCACTTCCAAGTCGATGGCGCTCGAGTCGTCACGGACGGCCTTTATGTTTCCAACAACCAGGACGACTTCCCGAAGTGGGTGGCGATGACTCTCGACGGCGCAAAGAACATCACCATTGAAGGCAACGGATCAGAGTTTCTCTTCCACCACCGGATGACCGCATTCCATCTGGAGAACGCTGAAAACATCACCTTTAACAATTTCTCCATCGACTACACTCAGCCGATTCACACCGACAGCACCCTTATCGCCAGGGACAGCGACTCATTCATCTTACAGTTCGTTCCCGGCGTGAAATATCAGATCGACGAGCAAGGCAAGTTCAGCTTTGTGATCGACGGTGAGCTAGTCGACGTCTGGGGGAGCTATGTGTTCGAAGGCAAGACAGGACGATCAAAATATCAAATCGCCGAGAGGGGAAGCTTTCCCAAACTAAGCAAATGCAAAGCCGTGGAAGTCACTCCCGGCACGGTGAAGTTCGAAGGACATCCACATAAAGACATTCAGATCGGAGACCGGATCACTCAACGCCACAACAACCGCAATCACGTCACGTTTTTCATTCATCAATCCAAGGACACGACACTGGAAAAGATCACCATCCACCATGCTTGTGCGATGGGAGTGCTCGGGCAGCGCAGCGAGAACATCACTATCGATAATTTCCGAATGGCTCCGAAGGACGGGACTGAATACATCTCGACCGCGATGGCGGATGCCACTCATTTCTCCGGCTGCAAAGGCTTGATCAAAGTCACCAACAGCTACTTCCAAGGTATGTTGGACGACGCCATCAACGTCCACGGCACATCGCTCCGCGTCGTCGAAATCCCCGACCGCCGCACCATCGTTGCCAAGTTCATGCACGCACAGTCCAAGGGATTCCCAATCGCATCACCCGGCGATGAAATCCGTCTCATCGAGAACCGCACTCTGCTACCACTCGACGCCAAGTTTCATCGCGTCGCAAAAGCGGAAGCTCTCGACGTTGAGCACGTCCGCATCACCTTCGATGCCGACCTTCCCGATGACCTGAAAGTGAATCACGCGATTGAAAACGTGACATGGACGCCTGAAGTTCTCTTCGCCGACAACACCGTCTGCAACAACCGCGCACGTGGCGCACTCTTCAACACGCCGCGCAAATGCATCGTCGAAAACAATTACATCCGCACCGCCGGCAGTGGAATTCTCATCGCAGGAGATGCCAACGGATGGTTTGAATCGGGTGCAGTCGGTGAGTTCGGACCGACGATCATTCGCAACAACACCTTCGACAACTGTCTCACCAACATGTTCCAATTCTGTCGCGCCTTGATTAGTATCGATCCGGAGATCCCAGAACCTTCCAAAACACAAGCCTACCACCGCGACATCCACATAGAGAACAACCACTTCAAAGTGTTCGACGCGCCCTTGGTTTTCGCGAGGTCGGTCGACGGCCTCACCATCACTGGCAACACATTCGAGCACACCGAGAACTTCAAACCTTGGCATCCCAATAAGAGTGCATTCTTTTTCGAAGCATGCTGGAACATCAGCATCAAGGACAATAAGATCATCGGCGATTTGCTTTCGACAGACATCGAGCTCAAGAACACCGCACTTGAAGAGGTGACCATTGGAGACAAGTCCGAGTTCACTTGTAGGTGAGACGTGTCGGCTCACACCTCCACCCCGGCACAGCCGCACTTCACTTTCATCGCAGGTCAAATGCTTTGACTCGTAATTGACCTTATTTGCCGCTATCTCGTCAGTGATTTCACGCGCTTGGAATACCAACTCGCGAGAGATTCATCGCCGTTCTTCAACCACCATCCGCTAGCTTCCGAGTAGCGTTTTACCGGATCGAAACCGGTCGCGTAGTGCAATTTTCGCAAACACACCGGACAAAGCGTCTGCGGAACCTTGTCCGCCTCTCCCAAGTGATTTACCCCATTCATCAAACAACGAAAGTGGATGCAATGCGCCATGCCAAAAGCATGACCAGTCTCGTGTGCGACCACTTTTACCGCCCTCTCCAGTGCCAACTGGGGATCGTCGGCCCCATACCTTGCCAAGCTGAACACACCCACCCGGTTCTTCAATCGAGCCATACCAAACACGAAGTTCCATTCCTCCGACGGATAGAGGTCGGTCATCGTCACGGCCATCACAATATAAGCGTCTGCCGGAACTAGATGCTCCAACTCGTTCAACAACTCCGTGCAATTCATCTGTAGTTTGTCCGTCCCACGGTTCACACGCGTGGTCACCAAAAGCTGCGACTCATCCATGCTATGAAGCATCTCAACCCTCATTGGCTGGTAAAATGCTTCGAGATATTTCCGCACACTCTCCAACTGCACACCATCCTTCGGAAAGCTGCCAATCGGCTGCAAGTAGATCGTCCCGCGACCGTTGTCGCCAGGCTTGTTTGGACGCGATTGCACATACTGCGCGAAGGTCTGCCCAGGTTCCTTATTCGTCGACAACCAATCTCCTGCCAAGGGCTTTTCCATCGGTCTGAAACTCCCGCCGTCCGAAAGCAAGCGCTGCAAAACCGGCGGTAAGGCCTGCAACGGGCCGACCGCATCCCGTCGTTTGTCACTGTTCGGCGGCTCAAACGCCAACACAGACGAAACGCCAAATAACAGAATCAAAACCAATCTCATAGACCCGTAACAACGAACGTTGTTACCGACATCTTAGACCCGTCGGGGAATCGACACTTCTGAAGGTTTGGCACGGTCATCCGATATGCCATCCACCTTGACCCCAACGTAGCTACTTTTGTAAAAAAAGTGGCAGGGTGATGCGGATCTACGAAAAGGCTCAAAGAGAAGCGCTTCATCGAACCAACTCACTGAGGCCGTCAGTCTGTCCTGAGTATTAACCACTCTGAATGGAGTGTCCATCTTCCGGTTCGAGGTAATGTCATACCGGTTGCGAACAAAAATATGACTATTCGCCGCGCATAAGCAGCTCATGATCAACCAACAAAACGCCCTATCGCATCAGATCAATACCAAGATTTGGTATCACTTCAACTTCTCAGCCGTCCAATAACATGGATGCTGATGCAGCCAACGTAACGCTTGCCTGGTCTTTTCATCATCGATGCTGTCGATCCATTCCTCCATCGCATCGGGATCGACCACTGCCCATTTTCGCAAACACCCAAATGTCCGGTCACCGAGGCTATCATCCGAGTTTGTATCCGACTCGCCACCAGCCCACCCCTTCAACACTTCAGAGGGATCATCACCGTGTTCGCGCAGCAATGATTCGGCACCGATCCGCGCGGCCAGGCCAACATCGTAGCTCTCCAACTCTTCCAGAAAATCACTCACATGATCCCTGTAGAACGTTTTCTCTCTTCCACGCTTCAACACATATTCTCCGAGCGCGACCGCAGTCGCTTTCCTTCCATAACCGCTAATAGATCCTTCTAGCAATTCTCCAAACTGCCAATCCAGATTTTTCTGATCGTCTCCGTAGCGAGTGAGAATAAACTCGACAGTTTCCGCCGATTCCGGAAACCGTCCAAGTATCACCTCGATCAGATCTAAGGGAGCCTCCTCTTTTTTCTCCAGTTTATCGGCCAGCATATCAAACAAGTTTTCAGCGGATAATTCAAAGAGCTTGTCGACTTCCATAAGGAAGTCAGGGTCCTGGGATTTCCATATTTCGTCGATTCTAGAATCCTTCCCGCCTGGACGTTCCAGCCTACGAGGCCAAATCGAATATTTGGGCATCTTTGGCATCTCAGGCTCCTCGTATTCCCGATACGGATCGATTTGAAAATTCCACCATAGGTTGTAGCACCAGACAGAGAATGCTTCACCGAACGACCTCAATTTCACTGGGACGGACGGATCATCCCCTCTTTCTAGAAACGTTCTGAGGCGGTAGACCCAATCGCCCCAAAAGTATGAGCGAATCCCGTCGTCTAGAACCTTTGGCGAGAACATTGGTTCCTCATTCCAGCCATTGATGTAAATACTATCGACCGAACGTGGAGCCTCGGCATAAGCAAACTTCAATGCGGCAAACAAATCACGTTCTGCCCATAGCTGCATAACATTCTGCCACACATCCACCGTCTGGAGACCACAGTGTTCCGCATAATATACCAACAGCGGACCGAAGTGACTCACTTCGACCAGTTTCATCATCTCATAAAACTTCCTTCGCCGTTCATCACGTTCCGGCTCGGATAAAAACCAATCAATCCACAACTTCTCCTTCACCAAACTATCCGGCAAAGTCGCGATCCATTCCGCTTCCGACTTCAACCGCTCTGAACCCATCGCGTTGTAATCCATCCTACCTTGTGGGTGCTTAGCCATCCACTGCAAGGCGGCGGAAACCTCAGCATCATCAAAGGCCTTTGCCCATGCTTCCATCTTCTCCGGTTCCGTGGCCGCCCATTTCCGCAGACATCCGAATGTCCTACCATCCATGGACTCCGTCTGTGGGTCTGCTTGCCCGCTCCATACCTCGATCAGCTGTTCTTTTGATCGAAACTTAGCACGATGAGCCAACAACCAATCGACACCGAAACGCGCCGCCTCACCGCAATCGATGTCGCCGTAGAACTCCATCACCACAAGCATACCCTCGGAGTGAAGTTGCCCTGCTCTCCCGAATTCTAAAATAAGACTCCGTCCAATGTTCACATGACTAGGGGTTTCACAGTATCCCATTAGATTTCGAAATGCTTCGCTAAGCTCGTAGTCATTATCGAGTTCAATCACAAATTTCAGTGCGGCTTCGGGATTCTGCTCAAACCAATAACGCACTAAATCCAAGTCATATCGCTCCAAACCTCGACGACGGCTCCACTCATCAAAGACAGCAGACCTCAAGCGCTTATCAAGGCAACCAAACCCGACTAAAAGTTCGTCCGTTCCAGAACCGTCATCGTTTAGCAATTCGTCGACTTGCTTACCCTTGAGCCAATCAAAAAACGCTTTCGGCGCACACCTTGCCCAAGTTTCGGCATCGCAGTAATCTTCAGACACCGCCTTCGCCACTTCGTTCGGATGATCACGCACCCGCTCTCGTAGAGCAAGTCGCATCACCGCCCAATGATGTCCGCTGGACTCCTCGGTGAAGAGTGTCGAGAACAGCGCTTCGTCACGCGATTTAACTTTCTCCAGTAACGACCAATCCATCACCGGCTCGTCGGCGATGGCATCTTCCTTCGGCAGCAACCAAGCTTTGATTGCCGCATTCGGAGCGTCGCTCCCCGTCATTTCCTTGAACTCCTCGGGCGTCATAGACATCCACCAGCGAGTGAAGTAGATCTTCGCCCATTCGAATCGCTCATCGCTCGATAGTCCCGCCTTATTTAGCCCAGCCAAAAAGGCATCCAAGTCTCGGTGTTCCACCCAAAATGGCATCGTCGCCAGAGCCTCGCGATCCGATGGACCTATCATTGGCTCATTCCAGCTATTAAAAAAATGTCGTGAACACGCAGTCTTGAAATATGGCCAAATGAACTTCCATGCCATCTCCGGATCACGCTCAGCGAAAATCTCTAGAATATCGCGGAAGTAGTATTGAACCGTCATTTGCCGATCATCCAATTCACCAAGCAGATTGAACGCAGTCTCAAACTTCTCGATAGGAATCGCCGTGAAATAGCCACGGACTAGCTCTTTTCGGAGTTGGTCTTCCGGCTCATTCAAGATCGCCGTTACAACCACCTTCGGATCGTCCGAAAGCAGATCCTCCAATGACGGTGTATACCACCATGAACCGGGGCTACGATCAGGCTCGGCGGCGCTCGAAAGCGCCACACAGGTTAGTAGAACAAATAAACAACGGATCATCAGATTTATCGAACGATTGAAACGATACGTTTATTCACTCTCCATGATGAAAAACACATCGCTCTTCCAGTCCTTGATTTTCGTTCGTTGATTGAGGGCTGGAGAACGCAGGACACTGAGGTGCCAGTCCTTCACTCCGCTGACCGATTTTTCCTGGCTGTTATTCAGAACTGATTTGAGCGATTTTGGCATGTTGGATTTTTCGACCAAGACGTTATCTTGAAACCCTCGACGTTGAAATTTTCCATCAATCTCTTCAGGTCTATCCGCACCGACGTTGTGATAGATGCCGACATTCTTTTCGAGGTCGATCTTCTGTTTAGTGAGAAGCCAAACGTTCAATGCAAACTCTCCCTGCCGAGATGAAAACTTCAGCGGGTAGTAAGGTGCTGGCGTGGCAAATGACACCTGAAGAGGTTTCAGCATCCCGCTGCCGCCAACCGACTTCCCGCCAGCAGGTGGCGTGACTTTGACACAAAGAAACGTGAATCCATTCTCGACAAAATACCGCATGTGGTCTGCATCTTCTTGAGGGAACCCGTTGGCTTCGAGCCATTTGTTGAGTCCGTTCAATGCATCCATCCCCTTTGCTCGAACAGGTTGGATATCGTATGGCCCGACCTCCACTCGCTCGCCGAGTTCGATGCCCTCGGGTATAACATTTGCGCTTAATGAATCTACCCCGCGACTCTCTTTCGTTGGCGGCGGAACGACTCGAGGGTTCCCCCAAGCAAACACATCCTCGAACAACCTTTCATCCGCCAGCGCGTAATGGTCGGGTTCGTTGGGCACGGTGATGATCCATGCAAAATACGGCGGAAGATCACCACCCGACTTTTCGGCTTCGACGTGGTAGTTGATACGCAACACCAACTCCTCCCGCCCGTCGGCATGGATAACCACCGCCTCTTGCGCGCTCTGCCCTATCGTCCCTTTATATTGCGCAGGTAACATGCAGCAAGCCACGGCGAAAGCTGCGAACAAGGATAAGCCACTCAACGCACCAATTACTGTCTTCATACTTGGCATGCTATTTTAAACACGCCGTAAACAAAAGCTCAATAATGTCCGAGGCGGTTCGATTGACATCACCCGACGGATAGAGGATCAGTTTCGTCATCGGTGATAAATTGTTGCCGCAGATCTTCCGACATGACTCCTCTCGCGTCTGGCGACGCCGCCTCCAACGGTGAGCCTATTCCCGTCGACCTTACTGAATCCATCATAGACCAGCTCGCTGAAAATGGCTGGTGTATGATTGATGACGCACTGCCACGTCCAGCTCTCGATGCGCTATTACTGGAATGCGAATCGCTCTGGCAAGACGGCGAGTTCGAGCGCGCCGGGGTGGGGCGAGGTGACGATCTGAAAATCCGCGAAGCCATACGCACCGATCGCGTGCTGTGGCTAGATCCGAAGGCCACTCCTGAGGCAACTTCTGTGTATCACCGCTATCTCGAGAACCTGCAAAATTCTCTGAACCGAGCACTCTACCTGGGCTTGGATTTCTGGGAAGGGCATTTTGCGATCTACCCCGAGGGCGCCTTCTACAAAGTCCACATCGACCAACACAAAGGCACTGCGGCCCGGCAGATCACGACCATCCTCTACCTCAACGACGGTTGGCAGGACGCGCATGGCGGACATCTCCGTCTCTACCTCGACGAATCGCGCGAGCAGTATGTCGATATCGCTCCTGAGATGGGGCGCCTAGTCGTGTTCCTCGCCGGAAAATTCTGGCACGAAGTGCTCCCCGCAAATCGCGAGCGCAAGAGCATCACAGGATGGTTCCGTCGCGGCGAGACACCAATCCCTCTTTAGTGATTGTCAGTTTGTAAGCTGTCCTACAAGATCTTCAGCTATGCGATTCCCTCTGATTCTTCTAGGCCTATACCTCGCCGTTTTCGGAATCTGCGCGATCGAGCCCTATGAACGCAGCGTGTGGTTGGCAGAGAACGCACCAATCTGGATTATCGTTGGACTCATCATTTGGGCGTCACGTTATCATCGCTTCTCAAACCTCGCCTACGCACTGATGTTTATCTTACCGGTGCTTCATACCATTGGTGGGCATTATACCTTTGAACGAGTGCCCTTCGATTGGTTCACTAACGCTTTTGGGTTTGAGCGAAACCACTACGATCGCATCGCTCATTTCACGGTGGGATTTTTCGCCTATCCGATGGCCGAGATTGCGGCCGCAAAACAGCTCATCAAACCACGTTGGCTACTGCTCACGCTAGCAGTCACGGTCATTCTTGCGATCGCCGGAGCCTATGAGATTTTCGAGTGGCTCTTTGCAATCCTCGTCAACCCTGAGGCTGGGCATGCGTTTCTCGGTTCGCAGGGCGATGTTTGGGATGCGCAGAAGGACATGCTAGCCGACACGCTCGGTGCGATCTTCGCGATCATTCTCTTTGCATTCTTCAGCAAACGGAAACCTTAACGACATCGAGGATCGTTAACGGTGTATATGAATCTCCACACATTTGCTGCCACCAGCATTGGCGCAAACCTTGAGCCTAAATCCATCGAAGTCGAACCAAACGGAACTACTGACATTGTCATCAAAGTCACTCATTGCGGGATTTGTCACAGCGACCTGCACATGATCGATAACGACTGGGGGATGTCGAACTACCCATTGGTTCCAGGTCACGAAGTCGTCGGCGAAGTGGTTGAGCTCGGATCACAGATCAAACACCTCAAGAAAGGACAACGCGTCGGAGTCGGCTGGCAGCGCTCGGCATGTCTCCAGTGCGATGACTGTCTGAATGGCAACGAAAACCTCTGCGATGAGAACCAATCAACGATTGGCAACGGCTACGGTGGGTTTGCGGATCATCTGATCATTGATGGACGCTTCGCTTTCGCTCTGCCGGACGGTGTCGAATCAAAACACGCCGGGCCTTTGATGTGTGGAGGTATTACGGTTTACTCCGCTCTCCGTCACGCGGGAATGACCAGTGGGCAACGTATCGGCGTGATTGGTATCGGTGGTCTAGGCCATATGGCGGTGAAGTTTGCCAGCCAGCTCGGAAATGAAGTCGTCGCGTTCACAACCAGCGCCGACAAGTTCGACGAAGCCGCCAGCTATGGCGCGAGTGAAGCCGTCAACGTGAAGGAGGAGAATGCCTTCGAGAAGCTACAGCGCAAGCCCCTCGATATCATTATCAGCACCGTTCCAGCGTCGATTGATGCGAACGCTTACGTCAATTTGCTGGCATCCGACGGGACATTGACCTTCGTCGGCGTTCCAGAAAAACCCTTGGAAATCGAACTCTTCCCGCTGCTCATGAAGCGCCGTCGAATCATGGCAAGCCCGATCGGAGGTCGGGGAATCATGCGCGACATGCTAAAAGTCTGTGACACCCACGGAGTGCGACCAGTCATCGAGGAGTTCGCTATGAAGGACGTCAATACGGCCATGAAGAAGGTGCGCGATGGATCAGTGCGCTACCGGGCTGTATTGAAGAATTAACCGTCTCCCCAAGACACTACCGCTACTGACACCAAATCTTGGTATTGATGTGACGCGCGCGGTCTCCGATTCGCTTGATCGAGAGCTGCTTGTGCACGGCGAGTAGTTATATTTTTTTAAGCGGTATGACTGAAAGGACGCATTGGACGTCAAATAAACTCCACATAGAATGTGAGTCATCAGACTTCTGATGACTCACATTTTCACCCTCAATCGTTTAGAGTCGGATAATCAACGTATCCCTTTGGCCCTTCACCATAGAAGGTGTCCGAATCAGGTTCGTTCAACTCTGCATCCGCGGCAAAACGCGCTGGAAGGTCTGGGTTCGCGATGAACTGCTGCCCCCACGCAGCAGCGGCGGCTTCGCCTTTTCCAATTAATTCTTCGGCTTCAGCGACAGTCAGCTGCTGGTTAATGATGATGTTTGGGCCAAATATCTCGCGCATCTTTGGCGCTAGACGCGGCTCAGCAGTACCCTCACGCAGGAAGAGAAACGCGATGCCGCGTTTCTTTGCCTGCTCAGCAACGTAGCTAAAGGTCGCTTCCAGGTTTGAATCGCCCATGTCGTGAGCGTCGCCACGCGGTGCGAGATGCAGACCAACACGATCCGCACCCCAAACATCTACCGCAGCGTCCACCGCTTCGAACATGAGTCGTGCGCGGTTTTCAATGGCTCCGCCGTATTCGTCGGTGCGATGATTCGTCGAGTCCTGCAGAAACTGATCCAATAGATAGCCATTCGCACCATGGAGCTCAACGCCGTCAAACCCGGCACGCTTTGCGTTCTCAGCACCACGACGATAGTCGGCAACGATTCCTGGAATTTCATCCATTCGGAGCTCACGAGGTGTCACGAACGACTTCATCGGCCTGATCAAGCTGACGTGACCATCAGCTGCGATAGGGCTTGGAGCCACCGGGAGCTCGCCATCGAGATAGATCGGGTCGGAAATGCGCCCGACGTGCCAAAGTTGGAGGATAATCTGCCCACCAGCGGCATGAACCGCATCGGTGATCAACTTCCACCCTTCGACCTGCTCTTCCGACCAGATCCCCGGAGTACCCGGATAGCCTACCCCTTGGGGTGAGATTGAAGTCGCTTCTGTGAGGATCAATCCAGCAGAGGCACGTTGTGTGTAATACTCGGCCATCATCGCATTGGGAATCCGCTCGTCGCCTGCTCTGCAACGGGTGAGCGGTGCCATGATGATTCGATTCGGGAGATCCCATGCGCCGAGACGCACAGGTTTGAGAAGTTGTTCTGCTTTCATAATGTTGATCCGTTATTTTGCGCTAAGCCCTCTGTAAATCGTCACTGGACGATTGTTGTGGCAGGTGGTATAGTTTGATTAACATCAAACTAAGGACGAATCTTGCACTACGCAAGCCATCGTTTGATGAAAATCGAACAATAGGATTCATGGCACCGAAGCGATACGAGCATCCCGAACTGGCAGACGTCCCGCTGGCAAAAGCTTTGGCGGCACTCTCTGATCCGTGTCGGGTGGCCATTGTTCGGCGCTTGCTCGATGCCGAACGCGAACTGGCCTGCCACGAATTTGAGCTTACGCAAAGCAAAGGAACCGTCTCCCATCACTTCCGAACACTGCGCGAAGGCGGATTTATCCTCACCAAAGTCTCGGGCACCGAATGCCTTAACCGACTTCGTTTGGAAGAGTTCAACGCAAGGTTCCCCGGGCTTTTGGATTTAGTTATCGCTGAAAAGTAAAACTCTGCGCTCTGTCCCTCTTATGCCAAATCTTGGTATTGATCTGACGCAAGTCGGCGTCGTGTTGGTTAACACGTGAGCCGCTGGTGCGCGGTGAATAGTCATTTTTTTATTCGGAATCGGTATCCCCTGCACCCCGTCTAAATCAGCATCAAATTTAATCCTCGACAAGTATGGAGTGAAAGGGTTTTTGAGTATATCTAGCCAATGAATTATCCACTCAAATTTTCTTTCAAGATCCTCGCTTTTGCACCCCAGATCTCTGTCACCGATGCAAACGGTCAGGAAATCTGCTACGTCCGTCAAAAGCTCTTTAAATTTAAAGAACACGTCGATGTCTACAGGACCAAGAAGCGTGAACTTCTCTTAGCCTCCATCAAAGCCGATCGTGTCATCGACTGGTCAGCTCGTTATACATTTCATGATGCGGAAGGCAATGCTGTTGGTGCAATCGGACGTCAAGGCGCTAAGTCACTCTGGCGCGCGCACTACGACGTCTACAATAGCGCTGGTGAACTTACCTTCACGATAGAGGAAGCCAACCCGGTGGCAAAGGTAGCCGACTCTATTTTGGGTAGCCTGCCCATCATCGGCATCTTGTCCACTATGATGTTCCACCCCAGCTATGTGGTAAAACGAGCTGACGGAACAGACGTCTTGAAACTCACCAAGAAAGCCGCCTTTTTCGAAGGTGTATTTATTCTGGAAAAACTCGATGATTCGATCACGCAACCCCAAGAACTCGATCTTTTGTTGTCGCTCCTGATGCTCAACCTGCTGGAGCGTCGCCGTGGATAGCTGATACCGCTTTCGAAAATATACATAATACCACGTTTGGGAATGACCGAAACATCCCCATCCTCTCTCTAGACAAAACGAGCCGCTGGATTTCTCCAGCGGCTCGTTTTCTTTAAGTATTGTAGGATCGGTTACTCGTCGCCTGCGGCGGCTTCGGCAGCCACTTCTTCAGCGTCTGCTGCAAGTTCCGCAAGTTCCTCTGCAACCTCTGTCTCGGTGACTTCGATTCCACGGAGTGCGCGGAAACCGGAACCTGCCGGGATGAGGTGGCCCATGATGACGTTCTCCTTGAAGCCTTCGAGGGTATCGATCTTACCAAGGGTAGCGGCATCAGTGAGGACACGGGTAGTGTCCTGGAAGGATGCGGCGGAGATGAACGATTCGGTTTCGAGGGATGCCTTGGTGATACCGAGAAGGACAGGTTCTGCTTCCGCAGGCTTACCACCTTCTTCGATAATCTCACGGTTGGCGCGCTCGAACGTTGTGCGCTCGATCTGGTCACCCCAGAGGAAGTCAGAATCGCCCGGCTCGGTGATTTTCACCTTACGAAGCATCTGACGGATGATGATTTCAATGTGCTTGTCATTGATTTCCACACCCTGAAGACGATAAACTTCCTGAACTTCTTTAACGAGGTGCGCCTGAAGTTCGTTCGGCCCAAGAACATCGAGGATATCGTGCGGGATAGTTGGACCTTCGGTCAACTGTGATCCGCGCTTCACCATATCGCCCTGTTGAACGATGATGTGCTTGTTCATCGGGATGAGGTGGTCGGCTTCCTCGAGAGTCTCGGGATCGCGAACGATCACTTTCTTCTTACCACGAATGGTTCCGTTGATGTCGATGATACCGTCGATCTTAGCGATGACGCATGGGTCTTTCGGAAGACGGGCTTCGAAGAGCTCGGCAACACGTGGAAGACCACCGGTAATATCCTTGGTTTTGGAAATCTTACGAGGCGTTCTTGCAACCTGCGTTCCCGGAGTGATCTTCTGTCCGTCTTTAACGGAAAGGTTAGCACCGGTCGGAACCGAGTAGGATGCGAGCACTTCGCCGCTCTTCGGATCAGTAATCACGACTTGTGGGTGAAGATCGTCTTTGTGGTCGATGACCACCAGTGCCTTACTGTCACCAGCGGAAGCACTTTCGTCTTCCTGCATCGTAATGCCCATGATCATATCGCGGAACTCAATCTTACCACCCTTCTCAGAGATAATAGGAACGTTGTATGGATCCCATGTGAGAACGGTCGCTCCTTTGCGGACCTTCGCTTCATCGGCTGCGTGAATGACGGAACCGATCACCACATTGTAGTTTTCGAGTTCTCGACCATCTTCATCGACAAGGGAGACAGAACCGTTCTTGTTGAGGGCGATGAAGTTTCCATCTTTGTCCTCAACTGTGCGGACATCGTTGTAACGCATGAATGCGCCGTTCTTGGCTTTGACGATAGGCTGCTTGAAGGTTGCACTTGCGGTTCCACCAACGTGGAATGTTCGCATGGTCAACTGAGTGCCAGGCTCACCAATGGATTGTGCTGCAATAATACCAACTGCCTGACCAACCTTAACGGTAGATCCGGTAGCGAGGTTCAATCCGTAGCACTGCACACAGCAACCACGATCAGATTCACAGGTTAGTACCGAGCGAATCTTCAACCCAAGAACACCGATGTCCATGACGCGGTTCGCTTGCTTCTCATCAATGACATCGCCATCTTTAACGATAATCACACCGGACACAGGGTCCTTGATGGTCTCACCAGCGGTGCGGCCGTAGATACGGGTCGCAAGGTCGACAACTTCTTCGTCACCTTCGTAGATCGATTCAACGGTAATGCCATTGACGGTTCCACAATCCTTGATGGTAACGATGACGTCTTGCGCCACGTCGACCAACTTACGGGTCATATATCCTGAGTCAGCGGTTTTCAACGCGGTGTCTGCAAGACCTTTACGTGCACCGTGGGTGGAGATGAAGTATTCGAGCACCGAAAGACCTTCACGGAAATTCGAGGTGATCGGACGCTCAATGATCTCACCGGATGGTTTCGCCATCAGACCACGCATACCCGAGAGCTGTTTGATCTGCTGCTTGTTACCACGAGCACCAGAGTCAACCATCATGAACAATGGGTTGGTCTCCTTCTTGCCCTCGTTGTATTCGAGCATCGAATAGAGCGCCTTCTGGATGTTGTCACCAGCATTCGTCCAAATATCGATGATCTTGTTGTACCGCTCACCGTCGGTGATGATACCTTTCTTACGCTGGCTCTCGACCACGGCGATCGCTGCGTAGGCCTCTTCGAGCTGAACCTTCTTCTCTGGAGGAATCACCATGTCAATGATACCAATCGAGGCACCGGATCGAGTAGCCTCCTTGAAGCCGAGCAACTTGAGGCGGTCGAGTGCCGCGACGGTTTCCTCTTGTCCGGAAACCTGATAACAGCGCCAGATGATGTCGGAAATCTGCTTCTTTGATACGGTCGAGTTGATGAAACCAAGCCTTCTGTATTCAGCGGTCTCTTTCTTCGTGATTGAAGACTTATCATAGCGAGATTCTGGAATGATACGCTGTGGCACGCCGGCCTTGTCAAAGACATGGTAGCAACCTTCTGGCCAAATCTCGTTGAAACGAACACGGCCTGGTGAGGTTTCGATGATTTTACTCTCCTTGTCACCAAACACGGTGTCCTTACCGTAATCAGGATTCAGAATTCGGATCGGATCGTGGTAGCTGATCTTGCGGCTTGCAATCGCGAACTCCACCTCAGTGGTGTCTGCGAACATTGGCAGATGCTCCTGCTCACCTTTCTTGTTCTTCGGCGCATCGTGTTTGCGGTGCGTGAGATAATAGGTTCCTAGAATAATATCCTGGGAAGGCGTGGTGATCGGCTTGCCGTTAGCTGGGCTGAAGATGTTGTTTGGCGCAAGCATGAGCAAGCGAGCTTCCAGCTGAGCTTCAACCGAAAGCGGCACGTGCACAGCCATCTGGTCACCGTCGAAGTCCGCGTTGTATGCGGAACAGGTCAAGGGGTGGAGACGAATTGCAGAACCTTCGATGAGCACTGGCTCGAATGCCTGGATAGACAAACGGTGAAGTGTCGGCGCACGGTTCAAGAGAACCGGGTGTCCTTTGGTCACTTCTTCAAGAATATCCCAGACTTCTGGTGTCTTGCGCTCAATCATCTTCTTCGCCGAACGCACAGTGTGGACGTAGCCCATTTCCTTGAGGCGGCGGATGATGAACGGCTCGAACAAGACGAGTGCCATCTTCTTGGGAAGACCACACTGATGAAGTTTCAGCTCAGGTCCGATAACAATAACGGAACGACCGGAGTAGTCGACTCGCTTACCGAGAAGGTTCTGACGGAAACGTCCACCCTTACCTTTAAGCATGTCGGAGAGCGACTTGAGCGGACGGTTGCCAGCACCAGTCACAGCACGTCCGTGACGGCCGTTATCGAAGAGTGCGTCGACAGCTTCCTGCAACATGCGCTTCTCGTTACGGATGATAACATCCGGTGTTTTGAGCATGAGAAGGTTCTTCAGACGGTTGTTGCGGTTGATCACACGACGGTAGAGGTCGTTAAGATCAGACGTCGCAAAACGGCCGCCTTCAAGAGGGACAAGCGGACGAAGATCTGGTGGAATCACCGGAAGCACCTCGAGCACCATCCACTCGGGACGTGAATGAGACTCGGAAAATCCACGTGAAAGCTTAAGACGTTTGGCAAGTTTCTTGCGTGTCTGCTTGGAGCGGGTTTTCTCCATGTCCTCTTCGATCACCGTGATGGTTTTCGCCAAATCGATCTGCGAAAGGATTTCTTTGATCGCCTCTGCACCCATGTCGGCGCGGAAGGTCTCTCCGTATTCGTCTTCGGCTTCACGAAGTTCGGTCTCGGTCAGCAAATCACCCACTTTAAGTGGAGATGAACCTGGGTCGATGACGATATAATCTTCGTAGTAAATGACGCGCTCAAGCGAGCGGGCAGTCATGTCCATCATCAAGCCGAGGCGTGATGGCATACACTTGTAGAACCAGATGTGAGTCACCGGAACGGCGAGCTCAATGTGGCCCATGCGCTCACGACGGACGCGAGAGAGCGTGACTTCAACGCCGCAACGGTCGCAGGTCACACCCTTGTATTTGATGCTCTTGTATTTCCCGCAAGCACATTGCCAGTCCTTGGTAGGACCGAAAATTCGCTCACAGAAGAGACCGCCTTTTTCAGGTTTGAACGTGCGGTAGTTGATGGTCTCCGGATTGATAACTTCGCCTTTGCTCCATTCGCGGATGGAGTCGGGGGCGGCTACCCGGATAGAGACTTGGTCAAAACCCTCTTGGGGTTTGTCCACGCCGTAGAATTCTTCGAGATTTGGATCAATGCTCATGTTTTAAGAAGTAGGAAGTTTTCGTGCTTCGGTGGACGGCATAAAGCCGACCACCGATTATAGGCGTGGGGTTAGGCGGAGAGGATGTCGATGGCTTCGTCCGATGCGGACTTGGTGGATGCTTCTGGACGGACATCGAGTCCGAGCGCCTGCATCTCCTTGATAAGAACGTTGAACGACTCAGGTGTTCCGGCTTCGAGGTTGTTGTCGCCTTTGACGATCGCCTCGTAGATACGGGTTCGGCCTTGGACGTCGTCCGACTTCACCGTGAGGAGTTCCTGGAGCATGAACGCCGCGCCATAAGCTTCGAGCGCCCAAACTTCCATCTCACCGAATCGCTGACCACCGTATTGAGCTTTACCACCGAGCGGCTGCTGGGTGACGAGGCTGTATGGTCCGACCGCACGTGCGTGGATCTTGTCTGCGACCAAGTGGCCGAGTTTCAGCATGTAGATGTATCCAACCACAACTGGCTGGTGAATCTTGTCGCCGGTCTGACCGTCATACAAGGTCGCCTTACCAGTTTCGTTGACCCACTCGTAATCCTTCACCTTGCCGGCTTCCTTCATGTATTCGACGATCTTCTCTTCCGAGATACCATCGAACACTGGGGTAGCGACTGTGAATCCGAGAGCCTTAGCGGCAACTCCGAGGTGGGTTTCCAAAACCTGACCAACGTTCATTCGGGAAGGAACACCAAGTGGGTTAAGGACGATCTCAACAGGCTGTCCATTCTCAAGGAATGGCATGTCCTCTTCGGGAACGATCTTCGCGACAACACCCTTGTTACCGTGACGTCCTGCCATCTTGTCACCAACGGATAGCTTACGCTTCGCTGCGACATAGACTTTAACAGACTTCACGACACCTGGTTCAACTTCGTCGCCGCTTTCGACGCGGTCGAGGTTGCGCTCACGATCTAAATCCAACTCTTCGAACTTCTGCTGGAAGCCTTCGACGATGTCGAAGATCTTGTTGCGGATCGGAGATGGGTCGATCTCGATGTTATCGTAGATTGCCGCCATCTTGCGGAGCAAGGTTTTGGTGATCTTACGGTTTGCCGGGATGATGATTTCACCAGTCTGACCATTGACGACGTCGAGAGGAATCTTCTCGCCAAGAAGGATGTCGGAGAGTTTCTCCGTCAACTGCTCGGTGAGCTCGTTCTTCTTCTTGGTGTATTCGTCGTTGATCTGCTTGAGCGCTTTCTTGTTCTCTGTGGATGGCTTGCGGTCCTTCGCACCTGCGATGCGGGAGGAAACGCGGACATCCATGACAATACCGGTGCAACCGGATGGAACACGCAGTGAGGTATCCTTAACGTCTGCGGCTTTTTCACCGAAGATCGCGCGAAGGAGACGCTCTTCCGGAGCCAACTCAGTTTCGCTCTTCGGTGTGATCTTACCGACGAGGATATCGCCAGGCTTCACTTCAGCACCGATGCGGACAACGCCGTCGTGACCGAGGTTCCTCAGAGCCTCTTCACCGACATTCGGAATGTCACGAGTGATCTCTTCAGGTCCAAGCTTGGTGTCACGTGCAGCGACTTCAAACTCACTGATGTGAATCGAGGTGTAGATGTCTTCTTTAACAACCTTCTCCGAAATAGTGATGGCGTCTTCGAAGTTATATCCGTTCCATGGCATGAACGCGACGAGCACGTTGCGACCAATGGCGAGTTCACCTTTATCGGTGTTCGGACCGTCGGCGAGCACATCACCGACCTTGACCTTATCGCCCTTCTTGACGATTGGCTTCTGGTTGATACAGGTGCCTGCGTTCGAGCGCATGAATTTACGCAGTGGGTAAACGATAATGCCTTTTTCTGGATCGCTCTTTAGCTTCTCTGGTGCAGAGAGGAACTCGCGGTCAGAGACAGGGAGCTTACCGTCCTTTGTGGTGACAATAATTTCCGCAGTTGCAGCGGCAACTTTACCCGGGGCTTCAGCAACCACAACGGCGCGTGAATCCTGAGCGGCTTTGGCTTCCATACCGGTGCCGACCAATGGCGCATCACTAATAAGAAGTGGCACACCTTGGCGTTGCATGTTCGAGCCCATCAATGCGCGGTTCGCGTCATCGTGCTCGAGGAATGGAATCAAGGCAGCAGCAACTGAGACCAACTGCTTCGGACTGACGTCCATGTAGTCGACTGTCTTCGGATCAACTTCGATAAACTCACCACGCTCACGGGCAGTGATACGCTCGCTGACGAATACGCCTGCCTCGGTAAGTTCATTGTTTGCCTGTGCGATGAGGAACTTCTCCTCTTCGTCTGCTGTAAGGTATTCGATCTTGCTGGAAACTTTACCCTTGCTGACTTTGCGGTATGGAGTCTCAATGAACCCGAACTCGTTGATACGGGCGAATGAGCTCATCGAGTTGATGAGACCAATGTTCGGACCTTCCGGAGTTTCAATCGGGCAAACACGACCATAGTGGGACGGGTGGACGTCTCGCACTTCGAAGCCTGCGCGGTCACGATTCAGACCACCAGGTCCAAGAGCAGAAAGACGACGCTTGTGCGTCAACTCCGCAAGCGGGTTGGTTTGGTCCATGAACTGAGACAACTGCGAGCGACCGAAGAAATCGCGAACCACAGCGCTGAGCGCCTTCGGGTTCACCAACTTCGAAGGGCTGAGTGATTCGTAGGTCGCATCGATGAGCGTCATACGCTCTTTCACCAAGCGCTCCGTACGGGCAAGGCCCACGCGGCACTGGTTGGCGAGCAACTCACCTACAGCACGAATTCGACGGCTACCGAGGTGATCGATATCATCGAGGATGCCGACACCCTTTTTCAGCTCAAGAAGATACTTGGTTGCTGAGATGAAGTCAACATCAGTGATAACGCGCTCATCGGAGTCAACTGTCAAGTTGAGCTTCATGTTGATCTTGTAACGTCCAACACGAGTGAGATCGTATTTCTTCGGATCAAAGAACAAGCGCTTGAGAAGCGCACGTGCGTTCGCCGTAGTTGGCGGATCACCTGGGCGGAGGCGGCGGTAAATATCCTTGAGTGCCTCTTCTTCGTTGGTTGCGGGATCCTTCTTGAGGGATTTGACCAAAAGGTCGTCCTCAGAAGTTTCGATGATCTCAACACTCTTGTGGCCGAGAGCCAAGAGTTGAGCCACGACACCAGGCGTCAATTGCTCAAATGCCTTCGCTACCACGATCTCGCCGTCGAGAATGTCATTGAAGGGCAACTTGTTCGCCAAGTCCGTATCGTCCTGCTTGGAGGTGAGTCGGATCTTCTTCGTCGCGAAGAACTGCTTCACAATCTCTTCGTTGGTCGTGTAACCAAGTGCACGCATGAACGTTGTCGCAAGGAACTTACGGCGACGGCGACGGCGATCGAGGTAGACATAGAGCAGGTCGTTCGTGTCGAACTGCACTTCCAACCAAGAACCGCGGTCAGGAATGATGCGGAAAGAATGGAGTAATTTACCATTAAGGTGACGCTCCGTCTCGAAACAGATGCCCGGAGAACGGTGCAACTGAGAAACGATCACGCGCTCAGCACCGTTAATCACGAATGTGCCGCGGCGGGTCATCAGCGGAAGTTCACCCATGTAGACTTTTTCTTCCTTCGATCCGGTCTCATCCGTCAGACGGAATGTGACATAGAGTGGCGCAGAGAATGTCTCACCCTCGCGAAGCGACTCCAACGATGTCAGTTTTGGGGCACGCACCTCGTAGGCCACGTAGTCCAACTTGACCTTTTCGTCATAGCTATCGATGGGGAAAACCTCGCTGAATACAGCGTGAAGACCGACATCAGCCCGTCCCGTAGGAGGGACATCTTTCTGAAGGAACTCCTCGTAGGAGCTAAGTTGAACTTCAATGAGGTTTGGCGGTTCAAGAACCTCCTTGATTTTTCCGAAGTATTTACGTTCCGACATAATGGCGTGTCCTTGCGGGCTCGATGTATTGGGGTGGTGGCAATTTCATCCCCTGAGTAATCCAATTTGGGAGCTCTCAGCAGATGAAGAAATTTTTTCTCCGACCGAAAAAAACTTTCGATTCAGAGTCGGTTTCGACGAGGCGGGATACCGCGCCGAAAGTTGTTGTGTAGAGACGACAAAGTGCCGCACAGAAGAACTAAAACTTCTGTCGGCAGGATCGGCGGTCTCCATTATGGAACCAAATGAGTGTTTAAGTCGCTGGTTTTCAGTTGATTAACAGGCTTATCTGATTCCGATTGGGAGCGTGCTCCCAGAGACGAATATGAACTGGAGCATGTAATTGCAGCCAGATTCGGGTTGATGTCGAGCGAAAAATTCGTCCAACAGAACTTACTAGTAGCGTAAAAGAAGAAATTCGCAAAGCGGATCGGAAGTTTTTTTTACCGACCCGCTCTGCGAGGAAAGGCTTCGAGTCAATTACTTGAGTTCGACCTTGGCACCGGCGCCTTCGAGCTTTTTCTTCATCTCTTCGGCTTCTTCTTTGCTGGCACCTTCCTTGAGGGTAGCAGGAGCGCTTTCGACCATCTTCTTGGCATCCGCCAATCCGAGACCCGGAACCACGCCGCGGACTTCTTTAATGACGGCAATCTTGTTAGGACCTGCTTCGGTCAACACGACGTCAAATTCCGTCTTCTCTTCAGCAGCGGCTGCTTCACCACCACCACCTGCAGCGGCGGCGGCAACTGGAGCTGCGGCGCTTACGCCCCACTCTTCTTCAAGTTGTTTTACAAGTTCAGCTGCTTCAAGCACGGTGAGCTTGCCCAATTCTTCTGCGATTTTTGCTAGATCTGCCATAATGTTATTTTTTTGGTTTGTTGGTATCGTCGGTTTCCGGAGCTCCGGTTTGGATTAAGGGCGACAGCCGTCGCCCCGACAAGGAACCTGTTTTTAATTCAAGCTGGACGCGCAACGCGCCTCCAACCATCTAATCAGAGTAAAAAGCGAGGGTCGCTTTACGCGACCCTCGCAGAAATCATTAACCTTTGTCGGCGTATGCCTTGATGACGCGCGCCAAGGAGCCAGCCGGCTCGTTGATGGTGCGAACCAACTGGGATGCCGGTGCGTTGATGACCGAGAGAAGCTTTGCAAGAAGCTCTTCGCGGCTTGGAAGGTCTGCGAGCACCTTCATCTGGTCGGATGTGACCAACTGACCACGCAAGATACCGGTTTTGAACTCCGGCTTCTTGAACTCAGCGGTAAAGTTTTTGAGAACTTTAGCAACGCCTGTGACGTCGTCCTCACCAGTGATGGTCATGGTCTGACCAACGAGATCTGCGGAAATATCCGGGAGCTCAGCGTCTTTCAACGCACGTTTGATGAAGGTGTTTTTAGTGACTGAGGCTTTTGCGCCAGCACCTTTAAGACGGTTGCGAAGTTCCTCGGTTGCGGTGACGGTCAACCCTTTGTAGTCAACGACCAGAAGGAACGGCGATTCCTGGATGCGCTCCAGAAGTTCGTCGATGAGAATTTGTTTTTCGAGTTTCATGACAATGACTTGGTTACTGCGAGGGCCGATCAGATCGGAGTCATCTCGCGGTGGTTTATCGTGGCGATTATCGAGTAAAGACAGCGGCGTCAATTTCAACGCCTGGGCTCATGGTTGCTGCCATGGTGACGGCCTGCACGTAGTTACCTTTTGCGGTAGGCGGCTTGGCGCGAAGCACGGATTCAACGATCGCGACTGCGTTTTCAGCGAGTTGGGTAGGATCAAAGGAGACTTTGCCGACGGCGACGGAAATATTACCGTTCTTGTCGAGCTTGTAATCCACACGGCCTGCCTTCACTTCCTTAATCGCTTTCGCGGTGTCATCGGTGACGGTGCCTGTTTTTGGGTTTGGCATCAAACCACGCGGTCCAAGAACACGAGCGATCTTACGCACCTCAGCCATTGCTGCGGTAGTGGCGATGGCGACGTCGAAATCAGTAAACCCTTCTTGAACCTTTTTAATAAGGTCTTCGTAACCGACATGTTCTGCGCCTGCTGCCTTGGCGGCCTCAGCGGCATCACCCGTAGCAAACACCGCAACGCGAACGTCTTGTCCGCTGCCGTGTGGCAATGCGCAGGTGTCACGAACCATTTGGTCGGACTTTCGTGGATCCACACCCATCTTGAACGACAGTGTAACCGTCTGATCAAACTTGGGAGCAGGGAACTTCTTGAGTAATTCAGCCGCGTCGGCGAGGGAGTAGGATTTACCTTCCTCGACCAGTTGGGCTGCCTTTTGGTAGCGCTTAGAGCGTTTAGTGGCCATTGTTGTTTTTGGGGTTGCAGTGATGGCGGGGCCGCATTGTGCGGGGTCCCTCCTGCGTGAGAGCGGGTTGGAACCTACTCTCTTTTTGCCTTTCGGCAAGAAATTGTATTTACGCTTCGACTTCCACACCCATTTGACGGGCGGTGCCTGCGATGATGCGAGCAGCTTGTTCCGGATCGTCGGTGTTAAGATCAGGAAGCTTACGCTTCACGATCTCCTGCACCTGAGCCTTGGTAAGCTTGGCAACTTTTACCTTGTGCGGCTCACCAGAACCAGACGCGATTCCAGCTGCCTTCTTAATAAGGGCACTCGCTGGTGGCTGCTTGGTAATGAACGTGAACGACTTGTCTTTGTAGACAGTGATCACCACTGGGAGAATTTCCCCGACGCTCTTTTGTGTAGCAGCGTTGAACTCCTTACAGAAGCCCATGATATTCACACCGGCCTGACCGAGTGCGGGACCAACTGGAGGAGACGGATTTGCTTGTCCAGCTTGAATCTGGAGTTTGATTTGGGATACAGCTTCTTTAGCCATGGTATTAGTGCGGTTATTTTCTTTAAAGGATTAGCCTCTCGGATGTATGGTTCAGGCTTCTTTCTGAACCTGCCAGTATTCGAGCTCCACCGGAGTGTAACGACCAAAAATACTGACGGAAACAAGGAGCTTGCCTCGCTCTGGATCGATCTCTTCGACGACGCCATCTTGGCTCTCGAAGGGACCATCGACAACTTTGACCTTATCGCCGACTTCGAACTCGACTTTAGGACGGGAGCCTTCTTCGCGCTCCTGAATTTGTGAGAGAAGCGCCTCGACCTCACGCGGACGCATGGGAAGCGGCTTGTCTTTGGTTCCAGCGAAACCGATGACACCATCGGTCTCCTGGATGAAATACCATGTCTTGTCAACGAGACGATTCTCGGGAGTCAACAAGTGCATATTGAGGATCAAATACCCAGGGAAGAACTTGCGCTTGCTCTCGCGCTTCTGCCCGGATTTCACTTCTGATACCAATTCAGTAGGCATCAGGATGTTGAAGACGTAGTCACCCATCTCCTCGCTTTTGGCGCGGCGCTCGAGGTTATTGAAGATACGCTTCTCCTGTCCGGAGAGAACGTGTACTACGAACCACTGGTCTTTCGGCTCTGGGATGATCGGCATGAATGAAAAGAGAAAAGCCGACGGCGGACCGTCAGCAGGGAGAAATTCGAAAAGGCTTAGGCAGAGGTTCCGCTTGTAATCTGAATCAAGTAGAACACCCCACCTTTCATCAACAAGTCAAACAAGGCAACAAATCCGCCGAGTAATACTGTAGCGATCAAAATGACCACGGTGGAATCAGTCAGCTTCTTGAAGCGTTTGAAACCTTTGACTCCGCGTCCTTTAGGTTCCCACGGCCAAGTAGCCTTGTGGAGTTCACCTTTGACTTCGGTAATGTATTTTCCCGGATTTGCCATGTTCTCGTTCTCGTGATGATTTTCTTGTATCCAGACATTGGCAGGGCAGGAGGGACTCGAACCCACAACCAACGGTTTTGGAAACCGCTACTCTACCAATTGAGCTACTGCCCTCCCTAGATGAAGCGAGCATTTGGGGAAAACTCCCCAAATGCGTCGACTTCTACCAAGAATTTGCCTGTCGGATATGTTACTCCGGTTTTGCCGGAGTGCATAAAGTTTTTTGGATTCAATTACCGGGCGAAGAAATTTCCTTCGCCCGGCTAACCTTGAAACCGATTAGTGACTCGATAATTACTCGATGATGTCACCAACACGACCGGCACCAACGGTGCGGCCACCTTCACGGATAGCGAAGCGCATTGTCTTCTCCATCGCGATCGGGGTGATTAATTCGACTTCCAGCTCGGTGTTGTCACCAGGCATGACCATCTCGGTGCCTTCCGGCAAGTTGATGGAACCGGTCACATCAGTCGTGCGGAAGTAAAACTGTGGACGATAGTTCGCGAAGAACGGGGTGTGACGCCCGCCCTCTTCTTTCGAAAGAACGTAGATCTCAGCCTTGAACTTCTTGTGCGGTGTTGTGGTGCCAGGCTTGGCAATCACCTGACCACGCTCGAGGTCGTCTTTCTTGAGACCACGGACGAGAAGACCAACGTTGTCGCCTGCACGACCTTCGTCGAGAAGCTTACGGAACATTTCGATGTCCGTGATGGTGGTCTTGATAGTTGGACGGATGCCGATAATTTCGACTTCCTCCATCTTTTTGATGATACCGCGCTCGATACGGCCGGTTGCAACAGTTCCACGACCTTCAATCGAGAACACGTCCTCGATTGGCATCAGGAACGGCTGATCCACTGGGCGCTCTGGAAGCGGAATGTAAGTGTCCACTTGCTCCATGAGGTCAAGGATAGACTGCTTGTATGTTTCGTCACCCTCAAGTGCTTTAAGAGCGGAGCCCTTGATGATTGGAAGATCATCACCTGGGAATTCATACATGCTGAGAAGTTCACGAACTTCCATCTCGACGAGTTCAAGAAGCTCTTCGTCATCGACCATGTCGCACTTGTTGAGGAACACAACGAGAGCCGGAACACCAACCTGACGGGCAAGAAGGATGTGCTCACGAGTTTGCGGCATTGGACCATCAGCTGCGGAAACAACGAGGATACCTCCGTCCATCTGAGCAGCACCGGTGATCATGTTTTTCACATAGTCAGCGTGACCAGGGCAGTCAACGTGTGCGTAGTGGCGGTTTGCGGTCTCGTATTCGACGTGCGCGGTGGAAATTGTGATACCACGAGCTTTTTCTTCAGGAGCGGCATCGATTTCGTCGTATGCTTTAGCCTGACCGCCACTTGCTTCCGCAAGGATGGTGGTGATTGCTGCGGTGAGAGTTGTTTTGCCGTGGTCGACGTGACCAATGGTCCCGACGTTCACGTGAGGCTTGGACCTCTCGAAGGATGCTTTAGCCATAATAGGATATAGTTGATAGGTGTAGCCCGGCTTGCATTATGCGACCCAGGCAGGCAGTGTTCTTGGTTTCTTGGTGTGTATTTTGGCAGTTAACCCGCCGGTTTGCATTGTGGAAATAGCTGGAGCTCTTGGTGGGAATTGAACCCACGACCTCGTCCTTACCAAGGACGCGCTCTACCCCTGAGCTACAAGAGCGTCTATTTTCCGCGACGCAACCCACTTCGTCCATGACCCGTTGATAAAAACTTTACCCACTTGATTTTCGCCAAGTGATTGGAGTCTCGTTCAAACAAGCCGCTAAACAAAGCGGACTGGAAGCTAGCCACGTTGGCTCCCGTGTCAAAAAAGAAATCCGCCGAAGAGGTATTTTTTCCTAGTTCGACGATTCAGCCCAATTTGGGCATCAATGCCCGTCGGCAAGCCGCGAAGCCAAGCCTTCGGGAAGTCCAGCTTCAATAATTTTCCGCTGCGATGTCTCCAAATCGTATTCCAGACGTCGAGTTTCGACAATTTTCGACTCTTTATCGTAAGTCGCATAGGACGCCCGCCAATCTCCGTCACGCGGCTGACCAACACTCCCCACATTGATAAAGTATTTATGCCCCTGCTCAATTGGCACTTCTTCCTCAATCACTTGCTGCGGGCGGCCACCATCATCCTGGATGAATGCCATGGGCGCGTGCGTGTGACCGTAAAAACATACCGAGGTGAACTGATAATTAAAGCTCGCCATGGCATCAAACTTATTCGTCACATATGCCCAGCTCGATGGCGAATCCAAAGTTGCATGCACTACTGTAAAATCAGAGACTTGACGAACGAACCTCAGGTTCCTCAAATATTCCTTTTCCGAAGGGACCATCTGCTCGCGAGTCCACGTAAGTGCAGCGAATGCCAACGGATTTAGTCCTTCCAACGGTGTATCCCGCGAGCACTCCTCGTCGTGGTTCCCTTTGATCACGGGACAATCAAGACTGCGAACGATTTCGAGACATTCACGAGGGTTGGCATTGTAGCCAACGATGTCTCCAAGGCATACATAATGCGTACACCCCTGCTCCTTAGCATCTGCGAGCACTGTTTCTAGTGCCTCGAGGTTGGCATGTATGTCACCGAAGATTGCGTATTTCATTGAAGAGTTCAGAGAAGGAGAGACGATATCCAGAGTGGACACCAATATCTATAAACGTGAGATAATCCAGCGATTTTCCAACTGATTCGTCAATCCTTCAATCAGAACGGTTAGAATCCGCTGCAGCTTGGAGCTTTATGATCAATTTCTCCATTGCTGGTGAAACCTTACCTCCCAATGATTCGCGGTAAAGCTTATAGTCATTCAATTGCGCTGCAGCTTCATTTGAGGTAGCGCCAAACGAGGAAATCGGCACAATTTGATCCGCCGTAACCCGAAACTCGAGCTGTAGGTCGAGCAGTGTCGATAGCAGAACAGGGGTATGATGGCGCGGAGACTCCTTATACAAGTCAAACAACTGTGCCTGTCTCTTATACACATCT
>JAGXGH010000091.1 GCA_024636835.1 Verrucomicrobiales bacterium
CGCAAGGTATTCATGAGCTTGGTGTTGCTCTTGAGATCTCTCACGGAGTCTGTCTTTTGTTCAGTAGTCGTCTCCTTCTTGGTGGTTTTTTCGTCGAGATAGAGAAAGCTTGAGCAGCTGTTGACGAAAGGTTCGGGCGCTTTTCTGCTGCCAAAGCCAATAACCCGCTTCCCGTCAGCCCTGAGGCGGAGGCAGAGCGGGGTGAAGTCACTGTCTGAGGAAACCATGCAGAAAGTCTGCACATTTTTCGTGTAGAGAATGTCCATCGCGTCGATGAGCAGAGCCATGTCGGTGCCATTCTTGCCCTTCACGATGTCGAAGTGTTGCACCGGTTGAATGGCATACTCATGCAAGACCTTCTCCCATCCAGAGAGTCCCCGCTTCGTCCAGTTCCCATAGGCTTTTCGAATATTCACAATCCCGTGTGAGGCAAGCTCGGAGATGATGAAGTCAATTTTCGACGCCGGTGCATTGTCGGCGTCGATGAGAAGGGCAATGCTGTCGTTGGGAGTGGTCATAGTGGGTGTAATTTCCAAAACCTGAGTATCACAAGATGGGCGTGAAGAGCAAGCAGGCAGAATCAACTATGAAACGGATGAAGGTTCCTAGCCGCAAAAAGGAGGAAGAAGAAAAAAAGCAGAGGCAAGTATTTGGCGAGCGCAGCGAGCCCGGTAGTTGAGGCATCTAGACTCGTTGGCGTGACCTTGGGTGATAAGGTTTTTATCAGAAGGATTGGAAGGACAAGAAGGGGGTGGTCGTCAATTGTAGGTTGGACGTGTCGGCCAACAGCTTCACTCGGGCTCGGGCGCAGCTCGCACATTCCTCACTACCTGCTACTGACTACTCAGTCACCTTCCTGTATACTTCATACCTTCTACTTCTAAAGCTAGCTACTAGGCTCCGACAAACTCAATCACCCGTGATTCCGCCCAGTTGCGTTGTTGCCATGGGCTGCCAAAACCTACGTGACCGCCACCGTCAGTGACTTCCAGATAAAACGCATCGCTCTCTCTGGCCTCTGCATAGGGGTAGCAATCTTCCGCTAGAAATGGGTCGTTGTCTGCTTGCACGAGAAGGGTGGGTATTTTGATGGCAGGCAGCAATGGGCGGGAACTACTGCGCTCCCAGTAGTCCTCGGCATCGCGGAACCCGTGCAAGGGCGCGGTGTAGTGATCATCAAATTGCTTGAACGTTTCCAATTTCATTCGCGGGTCGATTTCTGGCATTTCGGGATGACGCGATCGCTTGCTTTCGACCTTCTTCAACAGAGGGTTTATGAACCGTTTCATATAGAGCTTGCGGTTGAGCCACGATTCCAAGCGCCGCGACGAACTGGTAAGATCACAGGGCACCGAGAACGTCACCGCACGATGAAGCCGCGTTGGCGGCCCTGCTCCCAGTTCTCCCAGCAGTTTTAATGTTATGTTGCCTCCGAGACTGAACCCCACCAAATCCACCTCGCGGGCTGGATGCACCGCGAGGGCGTGGTCGACCACAAGTTTGAGATCGTCGCTCGCACCGCTGTGGTAAAAGCGCGGCAAACGATTCACCTCGCCGCTGCAACTCCGGCAGTTCCACGCCAAAACATCCCAGCCTGCCTGCCACAAAGTATCAGCCATCGATTGAATGTATTTGGCCCTGGATGACCCCTCCAGACCGTGGGAGAGAATCGCGAGTTTACTACGTTCCTCACGCCGCCAATCGAGATCGAGAAAATCGCCATCCGCCAGTTCCAGGCGTTCGCGTTCTGTCGTCACCAATCGAGGCTGTCGCAACAGTGCAGGAGCAATCGTCTGCAAATGCCCGCCCGGTAACCACCACGGAGCTTGGTAGTTGGAGGATTCGACGAGTGGCATGGAGAATGGAGAATGGAGAATGGAGAATGGAGAATGGAGAATGGAGAAATCAGGGGCGCAGGCTCATCCTGGGAACGCTGAGCACCAGCTCGGCACGGCGATAGCCGCCTCACCCCGGGCAAAGCCCGCACTTCCCTGGCTACCCGCTACTTAATCCCAATCACCATCGAATCTGGTCCCACCAGATGCTCCACACGGCAGTCCTTGACCCCCGCCTCCACCATCCAGCCGATGCAATCCGCGCCCGTATAGTCAAAACCGCCCGGTGTCTCGATCAGCATGTTCAGGCTCATCAACAGGCCAAAGGCATTCTGCGAGCGGTCGTCATCAATGATCGCATCGTAAACCACCACCGCGCCGCCTTCCGGTAGCGCTTCATAGGCCTTGGACAGCAGCATCCGCTTGGTCTCCAGATCCCAGTCGTGCAGGATGTGGCCAAACAGCAACACATCCGCCTTTGGTAGATCGTCAGTGAAGAAGTCGCCGCCCACAAAGCTCACCCGCTCTTGCAGCGCGTGGGACTCTATATACTCGTCAAACACCGGCCCCACCTCAGGCAAATCAAAGCCGATTCCCCGCAGATGTGGCTGCGCCAGCGCGATCTGTGTCACCAAGTCTCCCTGCGCCGTGCCGATGTCCGCACAGCTCTGGTAGTCCGCCCAGGGAAACGCTTGGGCGATCGTCATATTTGCTCCGCGACTCACGCCTGACATCGCGCTCAGGAACTCCTTCAGCGTCGCCGGATCCGCGTAGATCGCCTTGAACGGATCGTGTCCACCTTTGGACTCGTTTTGCGATTTCCCCGTCCGCAGCGCCGCTGTCAGACTGCCCCAAAAGGGATACAAGCGATGGTTCGCCATTTCCAGCATTCCGCCGATGTAGCTAGGCTTCGCCTTATCCAGATACAGATCCGCCTCTGGTGAATTCGAGTAAACCCCGTCCACCCGTGCCAGAAAGCCCAGCGCCACCAGCGCATCCAGAAAGTCCCTCGCCCCACGCTCATGCAGCCCCATCCGACCTTGCAGCGTTTTCAAATCCTCCGGATGTCGGGCCAACTCCGTAAACAACTCCATCTCTACCGCACTCAGCAGCGCTTTCGATTGCCAAAATGCCAAACCGGTTTGCAGGATGTGATCAGGAAGAAGAGTCATGCGGCATGAATACAAAAACTCACTCTAATCTCAAGCTCCAAAAATGAATGATGAAGGGAATGAAGCTTGGGGAGATGGTTTTTTTCACCAGAAGGGCTGGAAGGACAAGAAGGGTGGATGAGAGCTTATCGCTCGGGTAGCGCGCTGCGGCTCTTCGTCATTCATTCCTCGACCAAAACCGCACGCTCGATTCCATTGATCGGGGAGGAATGCTCGCCGATGATCTTCCAACTCTCGCCGTCTTTGAGTAGCGTGGCGGTGGTCCGGATATGGATTCGATAAACGTCGCCGGTCTCCCTGATCTCATACTTAAATCGGTGGATAAAGGACACCAGCGCAGTGTTTCCCTCGATTCGCGATCTCATCTTCTCCGCCTTGGAGTCGTGGAAGCGGACTGCGGCCATGTCCTCGCGGTACATTTTGCTGATTGCGTCATAACCTCTCACCCACAGGCCAACGGAAACAAGGCAATCGACATCCTCCGATTCGTCATAGAAAGCGGTAATGAGTTTTGCGTCGTTTTGGTTATAGGTTTTCACCCAGCGGGTCATGAATTCAGCGGGCGCTTCCGCAACTGCGAGGATGTGCGACAACGGTAGGAATAAGAGCAATGTGAGGAAAAGCGTTCTCATGATTGTTTTGATTAGGTGATTACATAATTTAACCAGAAGGGCTGGAAGGACAAGAAGGGCAGCCTAGTAGTGATAGACTGTAGCGACTTTATCGTTGAAACTCAAATGTCCCGATTTCTTGAGAGCATCGATGACGGACTGTACCTCTAGTTCGTCGGCTGGCTTATTGATGATATTTCCTACCTTTGTGCGTAGTGTCTTTTCCTTGCTTGGTCGCCCCTTTGGGTGATGTCTAAAATCTTTATCCACCATGAAGTTCATGGCCTTTATGATCTTCATGGTGGAATAATATGGCTATTAGCAGGTAGGAAGTAGGAAGGGAGGGGCGCCGTTGGGCGGCGGTCGCCGTGCCGAGCTGGTGCTCAGCGTTCCCGGGGGCTGCCGCCTGCCGCCTGATGTGCGCTCAGTCCCATAGTCTGAATCCGCCTTCGAATGCATTGTTGTTGTCGCCTTGGCGGCAGCCTTTGGGGAGGTCGTCGAGCTTTTTGACGTTGCCACCGCCGAGGACGATGTCGTCGGGGAGGAAGGCGGCGCGGAGGTGGTCGATGACTTCGAACACTTCTTTGGTCCACTTTTTCTTACCGAGTTTCTTCCTGGCTGCGTTGCCGACCTGCTCTTCGTAGGTGGATTTTTTGTAAGGCAGATGGGCGAGCTCGAGCGGGAGGATTTTGCCATCGACTATCATGGCGGATCCCAGGCCGGTGCCGAGGCCGAGAAAGAGCATGTTGCCGCCCTGGTAGCTGCCGAGGGCTTGCATGGCGGCGTCGTTGATGAACTTGACGGGTTTTTCGAATGCGGCGTCGTAATCGAAGTCGACCCACCCTTTGCCGAGGTTGTGGGGTTCGAGAACGGGTTGATTCTTTTTGACGGGGCCGGGGAAGCCGATGGAGATAAAGTCGTATTGCCAGTTGCCAACGAGATCGAGCACACCGTCGACCATTTCCTGTGGGGTGAGATCATCGCTGGATTCGAAGTAGCGTCGATCCTCTTCACCGGGGATGAGGATTTTCACCTTGGATCCACCGATGTCGATGGTGAGGACGTTTTTAGGCTGGTTGGACATGGCAGGGAAGTAGGTAGTAGCGGGTAGCAGGTAGGAAGGGGGGATGCGAAGTTGAGAGTAGCAGGTAGCTAGTAGGAAGGGAAGTAGCGAGCCTCAGAAGTGGAAGGTATAAAGTATAGAGTAGAAAGGGTGAGATGCTCTGCAGGGTGATAGCTGCGTGAGGATAAATTTTCATCACGTTAATCCTGTAAATACTGTCTAAAAAACTTTCCTAACCTATTCGTATCCTACTACGTTCCTAGTTTATCGTAGAATTCCAGGCACTCGGCGAGGGGTTTAATGCCGTCGGATGGGGTGAGGTCACGTTTGCAGGCGGTGGCGACGGCGAGGCCTTGTTTGAGGCAAAGCTCGGTTGGTTTGTCGTGATAGAGGCCTTCGAGGAAACCTGCGGCGAAGGCGTGATCGACACCAGCTGATCCGACTCGCTGGCCGGCGGGAAGCAGATGGCCGGTGAGACTGGTGAATGTGCCATCCACATCGAGCTGAACCGCCGCTGAGCCCGAGCGTATAATGACGGCTTTGCGCAATCCATTATCCAATAATTTTTGTGCTGCCGCGCGAGCTAACTCAGGATCAAATTGTCCTTCGGTGTTGAGTTCGATGCCTATCAGCTCCTCGGCCAGATGGTCGTTGAGTATGAGATAGTCGGCTTCGGCCAGGGTTTCGATATAGTCGGCGATCGTTGAGGTGTGCTCGATCGGCGCGATTTCAATGGCCGTGGTAATTTGTTGCTTACGGGCATCGCGGATCAATTGAGTCGCGCCGCTGCGTCCGTATTCGGGATTATAGTTGTCCATCTTCCCCAGCGCACCGAGTGATCCCAAAAATATCATTTTCGGTTTCACTGCGCGTAGTTTGACATTCTTGCGGGAAAAGGTGTCGCCGATGCCGGTGAAATGGAAGCAGGTGTGGCGGCCTGTGGATTCCACGGTGTAAACATCGGTATAGCCGGTGCTGCTATCTTCTATAGCGGTGAGCTGTGAGGTGTCGATATCGTGATTTTGGCAACACTCGATGATCAGTTTGCCATCGAGGTCTCTACCGATTTTCGCCCCGGCGTAGAGTGGGAAGTCGACCTTGAGTTTGGCGAGGTTGACCAAGGTGTTCAACGGTGCGCCGCCATTACTCATGCACTCGCGTTTCACCCGTGCGCTGGTGCGCTCGGTCGGGTAGTGGTCCACCACTTTATGGTAATCGACGACAAACGTGCCGACAGCCATGAATGGTGGCAGGGGAGCGGAGGTCGTTTGTTTAGGCTTCATCGTGGCGGGTGTTGGCTGTGAGGAAGGAGAGCAGGATGACCCAGATCGTGACGGCGAGAATGGCCATGGGCACTTGGAGTTCGGCGGGGAAGAAATAGACGAGGTAGGCCATGGGGATCCAGAACGCCCAGTTGGAAATGAGCACGGGCAGCATTTGCGTTCCCCAGAAGGTGCGGAAGGGGAATGCCAGTTTGCCCACGGCTTTCCAGGAGAACCCGGTGTTCTTCCACAGGTAGAGAATCGCTTGGTAGGGGTTGGCGAAGAAGACTGTCCAGACGAATTGGTCGAACAAGACCTTGTTGGTCATTTCCCAAAACGAATTACCGGCGCCGAAGACTTCAACCTGCCAGGCGAAGCGGTAGTATTGTGTGATGCCCATGATACCGAAGACCAGAAAGTTGAAGATGGCATTGATGGTGTTTTCGCGACTCCAGCGTTTTTCCGGACTGATCATCACCTTGACGCATTCCACAAGAATTCCCACCGAGAGACCCATGCCGATGGAGGCGAAGTAGACACCCGTTCTTTCCTGGAAATCTGTGATCGCATTGAAGACGCCATGCGTCGCGGGGACCACGTAGTAGAGTGCGGCGACGATGATCATGGCAGCCCAGATCATCAACGCGGGCTTGAAGGTATTTTTAGCAGCAGCGACACCTGCGCGAAGGCTGGCGCTGATCATGTCTTCCCAACTCGGCTGGTCGTGGGGGATTTGAGCGCCGGTATTCCAATCGATACCGGAGACTGCAATGGCATTGCGGCTACGTAAATGGCGACGCCTCTCGGGTTCGAAATCGTCGAACACGGAGCCGTTGGTAGTGAGTGATTCGTGGATAGCAAACATCAGGCAAGTGAGTATGAGGTAGGAAATGGCTGACCCTGTGGGTCAGCTGATTGACAGCAGCTGGCAATGGGGGATTTCTGTCTCTGCACGGAAAGCAGAACCGAAGCCAATCCGTGGGAATCCCTGCATAAACCTGATGTTTTTTGTAGGCCGGGAAGTTGTCGCTCGCTATTTATTCCTCATGCCTGTCTGCAAGTGAATCGGATTGAAGGCATTGCGTTGAAAGCGGAGCTGATGTGGCGAGTAGCAGGTAGGAAGGGAAGTGCGGGCGTTGCCCGGGGTGAGGCTGTCGGCCGACACGTCCGACCTACATTGGTGCCTGACCACTGCCGGTGGATGAAGTAGCGAGTGGCCGGTAGCTAGTAGGAAGGGGTGGTGACGGCTGTTGCCGTGCCGAGTTGGTGCTCGGAGTTCCCGGGAGGCTGACTCACATGCCCAGTGCCCAGTGCTGCCTCGGCGGGACTAGTCGTTGTTGGCGACTTGCTCGGGTTCCTGTGAACCGTGGTCTTGCGGGGTGTTTAGAGCTGCGGGCCATCCTCCTTCGAGGTTGAGTGTGGCGGGCGGGTCCAGGGCGACGGTAGCGCCGTTGGGACCTGAGTAGGTTCCGTAAACCAGAGGCACGAGGGTGAGGCGGATTTTGCCTTGCTCGGGTTCGGCACAGTTGATGACGGTGGCGAATGCGGTGTTGCCTTCGATGGTAAGCTCGTCGCCGGAGCGGAAGAAGTCGGCTGGGATTTTTTCGCCGGGGAAAAGATACTCGATGGTGAGGTCCGGGCAGTCGATTGCACGGGCAGAAACGGCGATGCCTTGGGGGAAGACGGACTCTTCGTTCATCACGTGGATGGCAAACACGCGGAAAGTGCCGCTGACGTAGTCGACGGACTCGGCCTTGGCGTAGTTGGTGACGAAGTTGCGTAGCAGTTCGTCGTTGAGTTCGATGAGACGATCGTCGCCTGCCTGTGGGTATCGCAGGTAGCGGGCGAACATTTCCTTCGGCTCGAGGGCTACGCCGTTGGGGACGTTGTAAAGGTCGAAACGCTGAGGTGGCTCGATACGCTCTAGTTTGGTCAACACCTTGTAGCTGAACGGCTTCTCAGGATGGTTGAAGACGTAGAGGCAGAAGATCCACGAGAACGTGGCACCGGCGATGAGCACGGTCATAAGCATGGTCCAAGCGAGCAAATAGCGCTTTTCGCGGCGTCGCTGGTTCGAACTCCCGCTGCGGGGGCGTGAGGAATCGAGAAAGGCGTTTTCTAGACTCAGTCCGCGTTGCTTCATTTATTGGTAGAGGAGAGGTGGAGGGCTGTTTGGATTCGTAGGTATAGCGTCACCATTACTACCGATTCGTCCTTCGGGAAGTAAGTCTTTCATAATTCTCAACTAATAGAAAATTAGACCGAAAAGTCGAGCACTTCCCCTCGGTTGCGGGCGTTGATTGAGGAATCCGCGCCTTGATTTCAGTTTTCTTCCTCGCTGCCCTTGCACTGGACTTCGACGTCGGGGTCGGCTTCGCGGGCTGGTTGTCCTTGTGCGGATGTGCCGGGCTCAAAGGATGATCCACAACCACAACTACGCGCGGCCGCCGGGTTGTGGATCTTGAACCCAGTGTCGGTAAGGGCGTCGGAGTAGTCGAGCACGCAACCTTCGAGAAATACCAGGCTCTGGGGATCGACCATGACGCGCACGCCATCGTCGTCGAGAATTTCATCGCCGTCGGCCGGGGCGTCGAACTTCATGCCGTATTGCATGCCTGCGCACCCGCCTTTTTGAACGAGCACACGGAGTCCGTTCGCGTCCGGGGTGTTTTTGCGTTCTTTGATCGAGCGAAGTTCGGCGATGGCATTTGGAGTGACGGTGATCATGTTATCGTATGTGTCTACGCTTGCGAGTTGCGTTGCGAGGCGTCAAGTTGGACGATGTCGGGCGTTGCGCAAATACAGGATGTCCGTGATCGAAGAATTTTATGGGAAAAATCGCTGTCATGCCAGATGCCCTCGCCAGCCAAGTGGCTGCGGGAGAGGTGGTGGAACGCCCAGCCTCCGTGGTGCGTGAGTTGTTGGATAACGCGCTCGACGCCGGTGCGAGGAATATTGAGGTGGTTATCGTCCAGGGCGGTGCTGGCTTGATCCGGGTGACGGACGACGGCGCGGGGATGTCGCGCGACGATGCGGTGATGAGTATTGAACGTCACGCGACGAGTAAGATTCGGGAGTTTGCGGATTTGGCGAAGGTGATGACCTTGGGGTTTCGCGGTGAGGCCTTACCGAGTATTGCGAGTGTCTCGCGGTTTAAATTGCGCTCGCGTGAGCATGGGGCGTTGAGCGGGACCTGTGTGGAAATTGATGGAGGGCGATTGATCGAGGTGCGCGATGACGGTGGTGCGCCGGGCACGGTGGTCGAAGTAAAGTCGCTGTTTATGAACGTTCCTGCGCGGCGGAAATTTCTGAAGGCGGATAACACGGAGTTTGGACATGTTGACCAACAAGTGCGCCTGCACGCGATCGCCCATCCTGAGGTGGGGTTTAAGTTGGTCCGCGACGGGCGGGCGGTGCTGACACTGCCAGCGACGAATGATACCCTGAATCGCGTGCGTGGCCTAGTAGGCGATGAAATTGCTGGCGGGCTGAAGGAGTTGAAACCGGCGGGTAGCGATGATGTGGAGGTGCGGGGATTGATCAGTAAGCCCGGGGTGAGTCGCCCGAACCGACGGATGCAGTGGGTGTTTCTCAATGGTCGCCCGGTGGAGAGTCCGGCGCTATTTCGTTCGATCAAAGAGGCGTATCGCGGGCGGATTGAGCGCGATGGTTATCCTTTGGCGTTTTTGTTTTTGACGCTGCCTCCGGAGACGGTGGATGTGAATGTTCATCCGGCGAAAAAAGAAGTAAGGTTTCATCGCAGTGGCTTGGTGGAGCGAGTGGTTTATGACGCACTGGTGGCTGCGCTTGATCGTCGAGCTGAAGAGAATGTTGCGCCTGCGCCGTCGGCGAAGGCGGTGACGATCGAACCGCGCGAGGACTCGGTGGAACTGGATGAGTTGCCCAGTGTTCCGACGAAAACACCCAAGCCGAGTGGCGTGCCGGATCTGCGTTTGCGCGGTGAGGCGCTGGCTCCTTCCGCATCGCAGCCTGAGCTGCCTGCCAAGGATGTGGCGGACGATGACGAGGTTGAATCCGCTGAGGTGGACGAGATTGAAACCGAAGACGAGGAGGAGGTGGTAGCTGGAATTCCTGCGGACTTCGCGTATCGCGGATTGTTGTCGGATGGTTACGTGTTGTTTGAAACGGACGACGGGCTGGCGATGTTACATATCCGTGCGGCGCGCGAGCGGATCATCTACGAGCGTTTGGCAGCTGTGGAATCGACCGATAGCGGAGCGGCGCAACGTTTGTTGCTGCCGGTGACGATCGAGACCGAGCAGGAGGAATATGAAGCGATCGTCGAGTCAATGGAAGATCTGCGGACGATGGGATTGGATGTGGAAGAGTTCGGCGCGCGGACATTTAAGATCGCGGCACTGCCGGCAGGGCTGCGTCAAATCAACGCGGCGGATGTGATTCGCGAGTTGTTCAGTGCGGTGGCGGCACTGCGTCGAGGTGAATCCGGGACGGATCGCGATGGCCGTCGGCGGAAATTGCTGATGAGCGTGGCGCGAGTGCTCTCGAAAGAAGAGACGGGCGAGAACTTGGTGAGTGATGAGTCGGGGGCTTTGGCGATCACCGAACAGTTGTTTCAATGCGGCATGCCGTATTGCTGTCCGCGTGGACGCCCCACATTGGTGCACATTGGTTATCCGGAATTGGCCCGAAGATTCTCTCGATGAGAGTGAAGTGAGGCTGCGCCGGGGTGAGGTGGGAGCCGACACGTCTCCCCTACAGCGGTGCGGGGACTGCTCTTACTTTGGCGTTTTTAGGTGCCAGTCGGTGGCGGTTTCGTAGGCGGCGCCGACGCGGAAGAGCGTGGCTTCGTCGAAGGGTTTTGCCATCAGTTGCAGGCCGATGGGGAGTGCCGGGTTTTCGGAAAATCCGCAAGGCTGACTCATCGCTGGGATGCCGGCGAGGTTGGCGGAAAGCGTGTAGATGTCGGCTAGATACATCTGCAGCGGCGAGTCGGTTTTCTCGCCGGCGACAAAGGCAGGGTAGGGTGAGGTGGGGCCAGCGATGACGTCGACTTTCTCAAACGCGGCGTCGAAGTCGCGACGGAAGAGAGTGCGTGCCTTTTGGGCTTGGAGGTAGTAGGCATCGTAGTAGCCGGAACTCAGAACGTAAGTGCCGAGGAGGATACGGCGCTTCACTTCCGGGCCGAACCCATGCTCGCGCGATTGTTTGTAGAGATCGAGGATGTCGGCTGGCTTTTCGGCGCGGTTGCCGTAGCGCACGCCATCGAAGCGGGCAAGGTTGGTGGATGCCTCGGCGGTCGCAAGGATGTAGTAAGTACTGACCGCGTATTGAGTGTGTGGGAGAGAAATCTCCACCGCTTCGGCACCGAGCTCGGTGAGTTTTTCAATCGCAGCGTCGACGGCGCTGCGCACTTCGGGGTCGAGCCCCTCACCGAAGTATTCACTGGGGATTCCTACGCGCAAACCGGCGAGCGATGAGGTGTCGCCGAGAGGTGCTGGAGGCTCTGCCTTGGCGGTGGTGGAGTCGCGCACGTCTACACCACAGATGGCGGAAAGGATGGTCGCACTGTCGGCGACGTTGCGGGTGAACGGGCCGATTTGATCGAGCGATGAGGCGTAGGCGACGAGTCCGTAGCGCGAAACACGACCGTAGGTGGGTTTTAATCCGACAACGCCGGTGAGTGATGCCGGTTGGCGAATCGATCCGCCGGTATCTGATCCGAGGGCGGCCACGGCACAGCGCG
>JAGXGH010000092.1 GCA_024636835.1 Verrucomicrobiales bacterium
ATTCCGCACAGGCGCGGAAGAGCGAGATGAACAAATACTCGCGGATGAGCGACCGCAGCGCGGTATTGTCGGCGCCCATCACCTCGGGTGGAAGTTTGGTTGGCCAAGGGATTGCACTTAGACTGCGCTGCCATTTCGCATCAAGAGGAAGCAAGCGCTGACTGACGGGTTCGTAAACCGCGTTAGATTGCGGACGGTTGTGAAAGACATACAGCTCGGAATACCCGACCGCCGTGTGATGCGCTTCACTCTCCATCTGGATTTCCCCGATCAGTGGCGTGATCGCTTGGACGGAATTCGGCACGGAAAAGAGTCCCTCTGGCTTAAGCCCTGCATCGCTGAGTCGCCCGTGCACGCGCTCGCCCACCGCCCATATCGTCGGTTTGCCCGGCAGCGCGGCGAGTTCCTTGATCACATGATCGGCGATCACATCGTTAAACTGCCCGACCAAGCCTTGATCGGAGCCAAACACAATCGCACCGATATCGACCGTTTGACCCTGCCTCTTCGTCGCAGACGGCATCGCCCCAAGTGGGTTGTTCCGCAAACACGCACCGAGCCCGAGTTCCACCGTGCGATAGTAATCGCCCAACGCGCTGACCGATTTTTCGTATTGTCCGATGCTCGACGCAGCGAGCGCTTTCATCGTGCGCACGACAGATTGCAGATCCCCAGCGCTGTCAATTTTCCGCCGGAGACTCACGATGGTGTCACTCATGACGTGGCTTTGGGTTGGAAGTTTGCCAGCGCTTTCTTCGTGACTTCAATGATGACCTTGCGATCGTCGTCGCTCAATTTATCCGCCGTCTGAAACCTCTCGCGGATCTCATCGGGGATCTCCGACGCGGCTTCATGAACGGCGTGTTGCGCGTCCTTCATCTTGTCGAGTGACACGTCATCGAAGAGTCCTTCAGCCAGCGCGATCAACACTGCGATCTGCGCGGCGACAGCCACCGGAGCGAGTTCGGATTGCATCAAACACGCGCGGATGTGGCGACCGTGCGCGATGCTTTGGCGGGTGTCGTCGTCGAGGCGGGCACCGAATCTGGCGAAGGTTTCCAGTTCTTCAAACTGCGCGTAGGCCAATTTTAAATCACCGGCCACTGCGCGGTAGGCGGCGAGTTGCGCTTTGCCGCCAACACGTGAAACCGATTTCCCAACGTCCACCGCAGGCAGCACACCGAGTTCAAACAAGGATGGAGAAAGATAAATCTGTCCGTCGGTGATCGAGATCAGATTTGTCGGGATGTAAGCGGAAATGTTCTGCGCCTCGGTCTCGATGATCGGCAAGGCGGTAAGCGATCCCCCACCCCGTTCCTCGCCAAGGTGCGTCGAGCGTTCAAGAAGACGTGAGTGGATGTAGAATATATCGCCGGGAAATGCCTCGCGCCCGGGTGGTCGACGCAGCAACAGCGAAAGCTCGCGGTAGGCGCGCGCGTGGTGAGTGAGGTCGTCGTAGACGATCAACACATCGCGACCGGCTTCCATAAAATGCTCGGCAATACTCGTCGCCGCATACGGCGCAATATACGCGAGCCCCGGCGGATCATTCCCCTCGGCAACCACCACCACTGTGTATTCCATCGCACCTTGTTCCTCGAGATGGGCGATGACTTTCGCCACCGCTGATGCCCGTTGACCGATGGCGCAATACACGCAGAGCACATCCTTGCCTCGTTGGTTCAGAATCGTATCCAACGCGATCGCCGTCTTGCCAGTTTGGCGGTCGCCAAGGATCAATTCACGCTGTCCGCAGCCAATGGGAATCAGCGCATCAATCACCATCAAGCCAGTTTGCAACGGCACAGTGACCGGCGCGCGATCCATGATTGCCGCCGCAGGTCGCTCGATGGGAAGTCGCTCGATGGTAACGACGGGACCAAGATCATCGAGCGCCCTCCCAAGAGGATCAATCACCCGACCAAGCAAGCCCTCACCAACAGCCACATCCATCACCCGCCCCGTCCGCTGAACTTCATGACCTGCCTGAAGGTGGCCGTAGTCGCCAAGCAACACCACGCCGATTTCCTCTTCGTCCAAGTTAAAGGCGATGCCGAAAACACCACCAGGAAACTCCAACAGTTCTTCAAACCCAACGCCATTCAGCCCCGACACACTAGCGATCCCCGTGGACACATGAGTGATCGTTCCCACCTCGCGCAGATCCAAGCTAGGCGTGTGATCAGCACATGCTTTTTGGATGACATGAAACGCCCCATCGAAAACGCGCTCTAAGGTGTCCGCAGGCCGTTCATCATGGAGTGTAGAAGCATTCATAGTTACCGTGGTCAGTCCGTGAGTAACTCCATCTTCACGTCCTGAAAGAAGCCGAGCAATGGGGTAAAACCCTAACAAGGAGAGAGAAGAGATTTAGCCGCAGATTACGCAGATGGACGCAGATTTAAAGGCTCAGAAATAACATCTGCGGTCAACTTGGATGCAGGCCTACAAATAATTCCTATGCTGCACGTTTACATTCTTGAGTGGATGTAATCAGAGTCTATGCTGACCTAGATCGATATTTTCGTCACAAAAGCAATCGTCTGCAAGATAACGGCGCCGCAAGACACATCATATAGATCCAACCGAGATCCGGTTGGTTAAGCGCTACCTTGATTGCATCCATCTCTGTAACCTTCTTCTACGATTCATGAATCGGCCAAAATATACTTACTCACTTACTCTTGCTTTCCTTGTTCTGGCTAGCGTGTTTTTTTTCATCATCAGCCGCCACCCCAGTGGCCCAAGGCAGGGAAATGTTATCAACGCAGATATCACCGAGACCGAGAGCACCGCACGCGTGATTCATTCGGCACCACACTTGAACAAAAGTGACTATTCAGTGGAGAATCATGCTCTACCCGATAACTCCCATCAGCCTAGTATACAAGATGATCCATCTCTCCACATATTACTTTCCAAACAATTTGCACCCCCAGCCAGCGAAGTTTCGTCCCCGGGTTTAGAGAATGTAATTCGGCGGGTGCTTTCAGAGGCTTGGCTCGACCCCGAGGACAAGGCAATTCGTCGTCGGATTCGTGTTGTGGAAGCGAACTTCAAGTACCCGATGCTTCGGATCGAGGAAGAAATTTCTTGGAATCCTGACACCTCGCGTTTTGAAGGAGTTCTTAGTTCGGCGTCGGTGGCTGACCACTTGATGGTGAAACCAACAACAGGCCAAGATTTGCAGGCAGTGGTTGAATCACTCGAGCAACAAGGCTTCCAAATACGACGGGCAGAGACGAACGAAATGTTGCTCGTTGAAATCCCTAATAGCGATGACGCTGTGGCACAAATGGATGCCATCGAAAGACTCGGTGCCTTGGACGAATTTATAGACTACGCTGAGCCTGATTTCCTTGTATTTCCTTGTGCGACACCCAATGACCCCCTGTATCAGGCAGGCAGTCTATGGTCGCTAGAGAATAATCAGGAAAGCGTCAACAGCCTGCCCGATGCAGACATTGACGCAGAGGGCGGATGGTCGGTGAGAAACTCGGCATCTGGTATTACCGTGGCCGTCCTCGATACAGGCGTGCGCTATACCCACGAGGATCTGGCCAACCGCATGTGGCAGGACACGTCGGGCAACTTTGGCTGGGACGCCTACGATGAGGATAGCGACCCGATGGATACCAACGGACACGGCACCCATTGTGCAGGCATCATTGGTGCACAGGGTAACAATGGTTTGGGCATCACAGGCGTTGCCTGGGATGTGAATCTTATGGCCGTACGCTTCATTGGAGAATTTGGCGGAACAACCTCAGACGCGATTCAATCCATCAATTATGCGCGACTGAACGGCGCTGATATCATCAGCGCCAGTTGGGGAGGAAGCGGATACTCAAGAGGGCTGCTGGCCGCGATTTTCGCCTGCTACGAAGCCAACATCCCCGTTGTAACGGCTGCAGGTAATGAACGCTGGGACATCGACGCTAAACCACAATATCCGGCCAGTTACCCGACACCAAATATTGTCTCTGTGGCTGCCACGTCACGCGACGACACTCTGACCACATTCTCCAACTATGGCTACACAGCTATAGATTTGGCCGCACCTGGTGAAAACATCCTATCCTGCGGTATCGGTTCGGATTCCGATTACCAGTTTCTCAGTGGCACATCAGCCGCCACCCCTCACGTTGCCGGAGCTCTCGCTCTTGCCAAAGCAGAATTCGGTTCTGAACCCGTGGATGACCTTGTCGTCAGATTATTAAGATCAGTTGACCGGCTGGACTCTCTAGAAGGGAAAGTCGCCATGGAAGGAAGGCTCAACCTTCATCAATTGCTTTTGAGTAGTTCAAGCGGATTAGACCACGATTTCTTTAACTCTCCATATGTATTTAAATACTGTAAAGGATACTGGTGTCGCCTCAACTACAGTCTAACAAGAGAGCCGGACGAAGATATCTATTCTCCTAACACCGGCCGGCGCAGCGCATGGTTCCAGTGGACTGCTCCAGGTCCCGGATTATTGCGGTTCAATGGCTCGATGAGCGTAGAAGACGTCTCGGTGGTTGCATTCGAAGGAACCATCAGAAACGAGCTGCGACGCATCAAGGACAACTTTGCCATGCGTCCCACTAAATCCAGCGATCTGCTCTTTTATGTAGAAAAAAACAAGACCTATACTTTTTCGGTCGATAGCCGCTCATCGATTAGTCAGATCATTGCAGCCTCTTTTAGTTTCAGCCCTGGCAATGACATGGTCTCGCAGGCAATCCAGATCTCGGGAAGCGAGAGCTTCAATGTCGGAGGAACCAATTGCTCGGCAACCATCGAACCATTCGAGAAATCCCTTCCTCATCAAAATCTTGTGCAACAGGCCTCGGTTTGGTGGAAGTGGACGCCACCTGAGTCCGGCGAATATGTGATCTCAACCCTTGGCAGCAACTTCGACACCGTTCTGGGAGTCTATCAGCGCAATTCCGGCAACTTCCAAACAATTGGCGTCAATGATTCCCGAAGCCCTACAGATGACACATCACGACTGGAGCTAAATCTCAATGGTGGCCAGGAATATTACATCGTCGTCGCAAGCTACCATAAAGACACAGTGGGAGATATTCTGCTCTCCGGATTTCCAAAGAAACAAATCCGTTTCCTGCAGGAACCAAAGAGCCAGTTAGCTCGGTGGGGGGACTCATTCGAACTGAGTGTGGTCACCGACACCACGAGTGAAGCCACCTATCAATGGTACGGACCTCAAGGCCCACTCTCAGGCGTGGGTAACCAGTCCCGGATTCAAATACCGGCAGCAGGTTCAGACGATATGGGAGACTATTATGTCGTGGTCAAGGATGGTGAAACGACGGGGCAAAGCGCTACGGCGACCATCACCCAACTCGCTCTGCCACCCAGATTTCTCTTCTCTCCGCAGGATATTTCCGTGTTGGACGGGACAGACATCCAAATGTTTGCCAAGGCTGATGGATTACAACCTGTGACCCTTCGATGGTTCAAGGAAGGCGTGGAAATGCAAACCGGACACCTTCATACCATTGCAAGCTCCTCGCCCACGGATTCGGGCATTTACTATGTGGAAGCCTCAAACGCCATCGGCACCACCAGAAGCCATCCCTTCCAGATCTTGGTTTCCACGGACACCTTCGGGCCATTGACCTACCGCAGCCCAGGAATCCCCTCCGCTTCAAAAATCAAATTCGTCAACGGCCGCCACATGGCTTTCGGCAATGATGGCCGCCTGATCATATCGGCAAATGGCATCAACTGGGAAAATCCCGCGCTGCCCGAGCCCATGGACATCAATGACATCGCCTACGATGCCACTCTGGGACTCTACGTGATTGTAGGCGAAGAACGTTCCAGCTCCAACGCGGCCAGCGCGGTTTCCTTGAACGGTCGCAACTGGACCATCAACCCCGCCCCTCTGCCTGATTACAGCTTACTCGAAAAAGTAGTGGCCGGCAACGGCATCTTCGTCGGCTACTCCACTTGGATCGCCAATAAAGTTTACACGACAACCAACGGCGTCGATTGGACGCCCCGCGAATACACCACCGTCGGATCGACAAACTCCAAGCAATTGCAAAACGTCGTGTTCTACAACGGCGAGTTCATCGGTGGTGGCCGCGGCGTCATTTACCGTTCTTCCGACGGCATCAATTGGACGGAAAACGCTACCCCGAACGACGGCCGCATCCTGGTATACGATGGCAAACTAGCGACCTTCAACGTCAGCCCCGTCAGCTTATCGACCAGCACCGACGGCATCAACTGGTCCGCTCCTGTCCAGTGCATCAACCCACCCAGCGATCGCACCCGGATCACCTCCAATGGCACCCGTTTCTACCATGCCGTCAGCTCCACGGTGGCCAGCTCGCCGGACGGCATCAACTGGCATCATCTCGAATACGAGATCAAACCCACCAACCCCTACTCGAGCACTGCGAACTTTGCCGCGGTCTCTGGCCCAGAGGGCAATCTCGTGGCACTCGGCGGCGGCGGTGTCGTGCAAGGTCCGAGCTACACCCAACTCTCCAGCCTGAACACCGACAACCCGGTTCAACTTCCCCCAATCACCAAAATCTTCGGCAACACCGTCTACCAACTCGATGACAAGGGTTACACCTTCTATTACAGCAATGATCTTCGCAGCTGGCGCTCACACACACTGAGCTTGGAAATCGAGGGGGACAGCCTGATATACGCCAATGGAAAATACTGGGCTCTGAACATCCCCACGCCGACTTCCACCAGCTATCTGATGTCGGGGAGTTCACCCGCGGCGCTCACCAGGCACGCAGCGGGAACTCATGACTCGAGCATCAAAATACTGCGCACATGGAATAATGAAGTCTATGCCATCAACGATGCCAAGGTCTTCAAACTCGACGTCAACTCCAACTGGCAGGTGGTTTACACCATGCCAAAGCCCTACAATCAACTGGAGAAGATCCGCGGCATGAAAACCATCGATCGCGGAATAATGATCTGGTCCGACTACGGTGCGGTCTACGCCACCACCAACGGCACCACGTGGGCACAAGTCGCATACAATAACAATGCAGGCCCGATCGTCGTCGACATCCAACACCCGACGCTCAAGCCCCGCTACGCCGGGCCGTCCTTCTGCGAATTTGACGGCAAGGCCTACCTCTACGTTTCAGGCACCAACAAACTCTATGTGGCCGCCACCGGCTTCAGTTTTGTCGAACAATTCAACCTGAACCCCTTCTCCCAACTTACCGCAGTTCCCGAAGGTCTGCTGGGCATTGAAGGCACCACCGGCTGGTATTCCCCCGACGGCACCACTTGGCAACAATTTCCCACTCATTACCTGACGAACTTCTTTTATCACTACAACGGCAGCCTTCTCGCGTGGTCTCAAAATGGCCTCTATCAGGCAGGATCACCTGCATCCCATGCACCCACTAACAGTGTGGCTAACCTGGTGGATTACCAATCCATGACTTCCGGTACGACTTTTTCACTCGACTACTCAGTCCTGGATCCAGAAGACCGCTTCGATCGTGTGGAGTTCTATCTGGATGGGGTTTTGGTCGGTCAATCAAGCAGTGCCGTAGGCACCAACACCCTCGATATCAATTGGGCAGGAGAGAAAAATTTGGAAATGCGCTCATACGACCAGGACGGGCAGGTAACCCGTGACTATTGGACTATCCAGGGTCTGACCAACCTCCCCGACAAGGTAGTGAGCACTGCTGCCGCAAATTTTGGAACTTACGCGGCATCAGTTTGGGACAATCGATTGCAAATCGGTATTGAGCAGGAACTTTTTGCCAAGTTTTGCGATAGATGGTTAGGCCGAAGCATGCCTTTTTCTACTGCTGGCGTCGAATTCACCTTCACTCCCGATGCAGTATTCGCCGTTGGCGCGGATATTGGGTTCAGCCAAAATGTTTTCATCAGCGAAAATGGTATTCATTGGAGTGGTTTAAACTATCGAGCGGACTCGATGAAGTATCAGGATGGTTGGCTACTCGCGAAAAATTTCAGACAAATGGGTAGTGGCCAAACATCCAATCTGGCAGTCTCGCGAGATGGCATTGCATGGAGAGAAGTCTCCACAGGAAACCTCGGCGCAGCTGCCGGCAATGGCTTTATCGTCGGACTCTATGGAACAGGCTTCGGGCTATCGACAGTAAAGGTCTCATCAGATGGTGTCACTTGGGCTGAATACCCGGGCATCGATATGCATGATCTCGTGTTCGATTCGGGCTTCTTTTGTGGAACGGGCAACACAACATTTCTCCGTAGCACGGACGGTAAGATATGGACCGACTATGCCCCGACTTTGGAATCAGGAGAAGTTATATACAATCTGGATATCGCGGGTGGCTGGTATTACCTACTCACCACACGCTACATGTGGATCAGCGAGGACAATGGGACCACTTGGACTAAAGTGGCTAATGCCCCATCTGGGGCTTCCCGGGTTTCTTATGGAAATGGCCTATGGTTTTGCGCTGCATCCGGCGGCATCTACTCGTCCACGGATGGCATCAACTGGGTCACAAGCTCCGGTAGTGTCGATTTTTATACACACGAAGACGGTCTCTCACGGCTACTGAACAGCGGCATCTGGACGACCAATGATGGCTTGGAGTGGACCCAAACCGAAGCGCCACAACCCGATGTCTCTCCCTCCTTGTTGTCAGAGCCTTGGACTCTTGGTGCATCCACTCAATTTTCGATCCTGCAAAACAAGATACTCATTTCTCTGGATGGGGCTGATTGGAAGCAATGCCCACTCACTCTTACAGGTGGAAAAATTCCCAAACAGATTGCTATCCACAACGGAAATCTCATGGTTTATGCTAAGAAGTCTTCTGGCTCAACCGAAACCGATCTGTGGCAATCATCCGATGGCGTCAATTTCACACAGGTGCCTCTCAATGCTGTCTATAATTTCGAGACCGTAAAGCATGATGGTGTCCGATTCTTCGCCAAGGGATGGATGGTGGGCAGCCCCAACACATTTTTCACCTCAACCGATGGAGCCAATTGGACAGCGACCACTCCGCCCGGTAGCGGAACGATTGAACTCCTGAATCAAACTCTGATCGTGATTGCTCCAAGGGTTGCAGGCAACCCAGGCTATCAAAATATTTACTTTTCTGCGGATGGTTTCAGCTGGCAGACCAGGACTCTGAGTAGTGGGATGTTGACGAGCCTCTGCTATGGGAATGGAATCTTTCTCGCTTCTCAATCCAATACTTTGTGGACTGGTGCTTCTATCGACAGCCTCGTGCCGCTGGCAAGTAGCGTTTCCCCGTATCAAGGGAATCTTTCATTCGCTGACGGCTCGTTCTACCTGATGACACCGAATGGCATTTGGAAGTCCACTCTGGGGCAATCATGGGAACAACTCTATTCCGCCACATCCGGCAGTTTGGAAGTCATTGCGGACACCGTATACATCAAGGACTCGACGAGCCTACGCCCCGTACTAGCAGCTGATTTGCAAGTCACTGCGGTCAATGGCACACCCAGCAATATGGCTGTAGGCGCTAATCTCAATGCATCCGTTTCTCTTAAAAACGTGGGTCTAAAACCGATTACCGCAGGTACCAACCTACAAATCAAGGGAGCTCTATCCCGTGATGGCTTGTTTGAAAATGACGATGATGTTTTTGTAGGAACCGTTAACGCAGTCATTAGCAGCGAATTGGTGGTTGGTGATTCCACTGACATCAATCTGTTATTCAAAGTTCCAGGCCTCAGGGCTGGAGGTGAGTTCTCGCTGGTGCTGATAGTCGAAGCGGACATCCCCGAAATGACCCGTGCAAACAACACCGCCATGACAGAAGGAAGCATTGTCACCGTCGATGAATTCGTTCTGAACGTCATCCGAAACGGAGAGGGCGCTGTAAATCAGGATTTTTCCTCTCTGCGTTATGCCAATGGAACTTTGGTTACGCTCAATGCAAACGTTGCAAAGGGATCGAGTTTCGGTGGCTGGACGGGAGCCAATGTCAGCCCTTTAAGTCAGATCACGCTGATGATGAATCAAGACCAAAATTTAACCGCCAAGTTTTTGCCCACTGCCACACTCCAGTTGTCGATTCAGGGCAGTGGTACCGTGGATGGCTGGGCAGACCCAGGGACTTACCCTGTTGGAAATGCGGCATCACTTACTGCCCAACCCAATGTAGGATGGGAATTTGCTGGTTGGGCTGGAGGCTCCACCTCCACCAATGCCTCTATTAATTTGACCGTAACCCAAAACACCAATCTAACTGCGATCTTCCGTCAGACACTAAACAGTTGGAAAGGAGTTCATTTCACAGCCTCTGAACTAGCCGACCCATTGATCTCAAGTGACCTTGCCGACGCTGACTTGGACGGGGTTTCCAACTGGCGAGAATACCTGCATGGCTCCAATCCTAAAGATTTACGATCCAAGGGGGTTATGCAGACAGGAATTGACGGTGGATTCCTTCAAATGATCTACACCCGTAATCAAGGAGCCGAAGCACCCTACGCTCTCACATGCGGAGGCTCTCGCGATCTCACCGACTGGACCGATCCCGAGTTAGAACAACGGATACTCTCGGTTTCAGATGGCATCGAGACAATCGAAGCCCGTATGCCAGCTACCGGCCTTGGTAAGCAACGAGGTTTCCTTAAAATGGAATACGAACGCCCTTGAACTAGTGAATAGTCAGCATGAGGTTTTTCATACCAGTTTATCTAAGTTTGGCGAAGCCATTATTTGTTGCCATTCAATAGATACATTTTTCAAGGGAAAGTCAGAGGTCTCAGAAAACCCCATCTGCGCTAATCTGTGACATCTGCGGTTAACCATGCCTTTGAAAAGGCTCCCACAGAATATCGGCTTATGAGCTTTCAGTTAACTCGGTAATGCGCTGAAACCCTATCCTATGCGTCTATGAATTTAACCGCAGATTAGACAGATGAACGCAGATTATGAGACTCAAAAAAAACATCTGCGCCAATCTGCGACATCTGCGGTTAACCTTGCCTTTGATCGGGTTTGGTGCCAGGTAACAAATATCAAATTTCGATGATTTCCATCCTGCTCCCAGCCCTCTACTCACCATCTCTCTTCGTTCTTAGGATCGGGCTAGGCTTTTGTCTTCAGCAGCTCACCGACACCCTTCTCAAGCGATGTCAGATAGTCAGAAATGCTCCACGCGATTTTGTTCCCACTAGCGGTGAGTTCGATGCCGCTGACTAGATCGGGAGTGGTTTCGAACTTTAGATCGATCTCGGCGGAGAAGGTTTCGTTGATGGCGGTTTGCTGTTCGATCGGCAGATCGAAGGCGCTGCGGACGATGGCGTGGTTGCTAAGTTTGCGAGACTGCCATCCCCTCCATTTTAACGACATCACCGTAGTTTATATGTCGCTAAAATCGATATATGCGACAAATAAAGTATTTTAATGTCGCATAAATCCGTTTTGCGTCATATCCTATTGTCATGCCTAAGCGGATTCCAAACGAGGAGCTGAACGCCATTGCCCAAATCATAGCGCTCCATCCCGGCGGAGTGGGAGCAGAAGAGCTTCGAAGAGGTCTACCGTTTTCCCTCCCAGCGCGGACCTTGCAACGACGCTTGAGTTACTTGGAAAATGATGGACTAATTCGCAGTTCAGGTTCCAGAAAGGGGAAACGCTATTTTCCAAGCGTGATGAGCCTTAGTGCTCACGCTACGGATACTGTATCCAAATTTGGACAGTTCCAATTGAAGCTCTCGCCCGCAGCCCTTGAGATCCAGAAAGCTGTCCTCTCGCCGCAATCTTCCCGTATTCCAATCGGCTACGACCCAAATTTCCTGAACTCCTACCAACCGAACACCACCTTTTACCTGCCATTAGCGACCCGTAAGCGGCTTGCCGAAATGGGACAGGTGGGTATCACGAACTTACCGGCGGGAACCTACCTGCGCCAAATCCTGGATCGTTTACTCATCGACCTGGCCTGGAACTCAAGCCGACTGGAGGGCAATACCTATTCCTTGCTGGAAACCCAGCGCTTACTCGAACTGGGCGAATCGGCGGAAGGCAAAGCCACTCAGGAAGCCCAGATGATCCTTAATCACAAAGCCGCTATCGAGATGCTAGCAGATCCAGCCGAAGAAATAGGATTCAACCGCTACACGATTTGCAATCTCCATGCCCTGCTATCCGATAACCTCATGAGTGACCCGGCAGCATGCGGAAGCATACGTTCCCGCCCAGTGGGAATCTCGGGGACGGTATTTCATCCTCTGGAGGTTCCGCAGCAGATCGAAGAGAATTTTCTCCTTATTCTGGCCAAAGCCAGTAGCATTGATGACCCCTTTGAAGCGGCATTTTTTGTGATGGTGCAGTTACCCTACTTGCAGGCCTTTGAGGACGTCAACAAACGCGTCTCACGGCTCGCGGCCAATATCCCGATGATCCGGCACAACTTCTGCCCGCTTTCCTTCGTCGATGTGGACGCGGATGACTACGTGAACGCTCTGATCGGCGTCTATGAACTCCAGCGCATCGAATATTTGAGGGATGTCTTTGTGTGGGCCTACACCCGCTCGGCCCAACGCTACAACGCGGTTCGTCAATCCCTCGGCGATCCGGATCCCTTTCGTCTCAAGTATCGCAGCCAGATCGGGCGCTTGGTGCGTGAGGTGGTGCAGGCAGAGCGCACCGCAGCCAAGGCAGACGAATGGATCCGCCAACATACTGCCGCTGAGATTCCACAGGAAGACCGTGCAAGATTCATCGAAACGATTGAAGTAGAGCTGCTGAGCCTGCACGAGGGAAATATTGCTCGTTATCGGCTCCGTCCGAGTGAGTTCGCCCAGTGGAAATCCAATTTGAAGTCATAAACCCGAAGAATCCAAGCCCGGATCCTTGAATGGACAGAGGCCATCGGGGCAAATCCTTCGACCACTCCGGCAGTAAGACCTTTTCCTTGATCAAGAAGTCAGTGGTTCAGCTTGGGATTTGGCTTTCGACTCGGGCTTGGCTTTCGGTTTCACTTTCAGCAACTCCCCGACACCCTTCTCAAGAGAAGTCAGATAATCGGAAATACTCCAAGCGATCTTGTTTCCACTAGCGGTGAGTTCGATGCCGCTGACTAGATCGGGAGTGGTTTCGAACTTTAGATCGATCTCGGCGGAGAAGGTTTCGTTGATGGCTGTTTGAATTTCGGCTTGCTGTTCGGTCGGCAGTTCGAAGGCGCTGCGGACGATGGCATTGTCGGTTGAGGTTTTCAGAGCTTTGCTGAGATCGGATTTTGCGTCGCCATTCATGCCGCGTAGTTGACGGATGAAGACGGTGGTGGCGCGCTCTTCGAGAAATGTATCGGCGAGGTCGGTGAGGACTTTGCGGGCGACGGAAAACACTTCGTCCTGCGTGCGACGGGTGATGGTTTGGTTGAGGTTTTTGAGTTCCTTGTCGAGAGCATCCATTCGATCCGAACTCATGGTGTCGGCGGCTTCGCGGGCTTCGCCGAGGAGTCGTTGTTTTTCCTTGTTGGCCTCGTCTGTCGCCTGGCTGAGAAGCTCCGCACGCTGTTTGTCGAACTCGTCGTTCTTCTGCTGATAGTCGTCGCGCTCCTTCTTGGCGTCGGCTTGTTTTGCAGCGGCGTCGGCGAGTTCGTCGGCGATGCGCTTTTCACGCGCATCGATGGCTTTGAGGATGGGTTTGTAGAGAAAGCGACGCAACAACCACACGAGAACGAGGAAGTTGATCGCCTGAGCGGTAACGGTGAACCAGTCGATGGGCATGGCTTATTTCGCTACGGTTTCGGCAATGATGTGATTCCAGAATGGATTCGCAAAGATGATGATCATCGAAACCACGAAGCAGTAGATGGCGGTGGATTCGATCATCGCCAGGCCGACGAAAAGCGTTCGGGTGATGGTGGCGGAGGCGTCCGGTTGTTGGGCGAGAGAAGCCAGCGCGGAGGCGACGGATTTTCCCTCGCCGATGGCGGGCATCATGCAACCGACACTGGTGGTGAAGCCTGCGGTGATGATGGATGCCACTGCGATGGTTGTGATGTTATCCATGATGTTTTGGTGTTAGGTGGTTAGGTTTTATGTTTTAGGTTTTGATCGGCCCTGACGGGCGTTGATTTAGGTTTCTTTGAACTGATCGCGGCGGCGATGTAGACGGCTGCCAAGATGCTGAAAATGTAGGCCTGAACCATGCCGGTGAGGAGACCGAGTAAGGTCATCACGATGGGGAAGAGAAAGGGTGTGATGCTGAGCAAGATGCCGATGATCATCGCGCCGCTCATCATGTTGCCAAACAAGCGGACGGCGAGCGCGAGCGTGCGCGACACCTCGCTGATGATGTTGAACGGGAGCATGATGATGGTCGGCTCGGTGTAGGTTTTTAGATACCCGCCCAGCCCTCGATCCTCGATGCCAAACAGCGGGACGGCGATCAACACGCACAAGGCGAGCGCGGCGGTGGTCGAGAGTGATCCTGTCGGCGGTTCGTAGCCCGGTATGATCGTGCACAGACTCGCCATCGCGACGAACAGAAACAAGCTACCAAGAAATGCGATGTATTTCGCCGGTTCCTTCAGTCCCACTTCCTCGATCTGCTTCATGATGCCGATAACGACCATCTCGAGCAGGTTCTGCCAACGCGAACGTTTGAAATCCATCGAGAGCTTGCGCGTGATGAGCATGGAACCAATGACCAAAACCAGCATAATTCCCCACGTGAACACGATCGTGGCGTTGAGTTTGAAAAACCCGTGCTGCCAGAAAATCATCTCGTCGGGGCTAAGACGCATGGCTTTCCTCCTTTTCCATTGCGCCTGATGGTCGCGTCCACCAGGTAACGACGTAGCGAGCGATGATGAACCCAACCACACACGCGACCATGCGTTTCCAGTCGCCCATTCCGATGTAGTAAATTCCTACGAGCGCGATTCCCATTCGCAAAATCAGGCTGCTTACAAACAACAAGGCAGGGTGCGAAGACGTCATTCCTTTACGGACCGTCCACCACAATCCACCGAAAAACAGCAGGCCGAGAACGATGCCAGCCAAGGCCGCAAGTATGAGCATTAGCGGGTCATTCATGATCGTCCTCCTGTTCGTCTTTCATGGCTTTTTCTTCCTTCGCCACCCAGTGCCATGCGTTCACGCAACCGAGCACAAGACCGACCACTAACAGCGACAAGGTCCACGAATGGGGGGCCGGGTAATGTGTATCCAGCCAGACCCCGAGTGCGGCACCGAGCAAGGTCGGCACTGCGACCGACCATCCGACGAGTCCCATCATGCCGAGCCCAAACCACACGCCAGAGTCGCCACGTCGACGCGCTTTGAGCTTACGCGCCGCCTTCCCGCCGATCTCGTCGGCGAGTGTGCGTTTACTTGGTTTCGGTGGATCACTCATGATGAAATGTCGCGAGACGGCTGATAAATCCGGTTTCCAATTTGGCCATCAATTTGCGGACGCTGCGCTCCTCGTCGTCGATGGTGAGAAACTCCTTCTCCACCGATTCGCGGAGCTGATCGAGGCTCGCGCCGGTCAATGCACGGCGGACGGAGACCTGCACGTCGGGCCCCGTTTTCACCAGCACGCCTTCATCGACCGCCACGAAGACCTCGCCGTCGGCGGCTGTTTCGTAAGTCAGGATCCCAGGAGCCAGTGCCGTCACGCAGTCAAGTCGATTCGGTAAAATCCCGAACGATCCATCGTGAGTCTCCGCAACGATGCGCAAGACTTCGGCCTTGTCGGCGAAGATTCCGAAGGGCAGCAGGACTTTAAGATTCATCAGTATAGACACGCAGTTTCCGCCCAAGAAGAGAAATAAACATGGTGTGGTATTTTGAAGATATGCCCGCGGTCACTGATTTTCTATGGGGTGAAACCCCACCATTAAGGCCTTAGCAAGAACGATGATTAATCGTCCAACCTACCGGCAAACACGGACACCGCGACGGCCAGCAATATCAGCACCACGCCGCCCGCCTGTATCGCGTTCAGACGCTCTCCAAAGCCACCGATGGCGATCAGCAGTCCGAAAACTGGGACGAGGAACAAATACAAGGAAAGGCGACCCGCCTCCGATCGTTGCAACAACCAGAACCACAGCCATGTGCTCAACGCGGTACCCGCCAAGGCCAAGAAGAGCAAGATACCAACGAAACCACCCGTCCACACAATGGTTCCCTGCGGCTCAAACACCGCCGATAAACCTAACAGCACCACGCTTCCTGCGATCAGTTGCCATGCTGTCAGCGACATGAGATCATCGCCTGGTTGTAGTCTTTTCACGATCACGCTAGCCACCGCCGCGCTGACCGAAGAGCCTAGCGCCAGCATCGCGCCGAGAAGATTGTTTCCGGCTTGTCCACGCAACGCGGGAAGCGCCAGCAGACTGACACCGGCCAGTCCCAGGATTAGAGCCAGCGTCTTGCCCAGCCGGCAGTTTTCCCCGAGAAACAGCGCCGCCAGCACGATGATGATGAGCGGCTGAGTGTTGCCTAGAACTGAGCCTATACCCGCGCCGGTATAGGCTGGGCTGGCGAACATTGCCCCGAAAGTCAAGGTCGTGGCGAGTAATCCCAATGGCAGAATACAGCGAGCCAGACGCGCCTTTGGCCACAGCGGTTTTCGTCGAATCACAAGCACAAGCAGGAGCGCCATACCTCCCAAGAGTGTGCGCAAGCCTGCGAAGCGCAATGACGGCGCGAACTCCAGTCCCATCTTGATCGCCGGATAACACGCAGCCATCGGCGCGATGACCGCGAGCATCAACCACGCTTGCCGGGAGGGTGAGAGTGCCGCTTCATGGGAGCTGAGGTCAACCGGAATGTTCATGGTCGGGTTGTCTCTCGGTCGGTCGTTTTCTGAGGAAGAAGAACTCCGTGATCAGGATCGCCGCCATGACGGCCGCGGCCACGATAAGAATCAGAGGATCCGAGGCGACTTTGACCCAGAGAAAGCCGCCCAAGACGATGAGATCCAGAACGATCGCCAAGACCGGGATCACCGGATTCGCATCCACCTCTTTTCTCAAATGACGCAAAACACCCCAGTGAATGGCGATGTCCATAATCAGATAAAAGGTGATGCCCAGTGCCGCGATTCGTGACAGGTCGAAAAACGCGGTCAGCAGCAAGCCCAGCACAACGGTATAGACCAGCGTATGCTTCTGGATGCTGCCGGGCATGCGGAAGTGGCGATGGGGAACCAGTTTCATCTCGGTCAACATCGCCAGCATCCGCGACACCGCGAAAATACTGGCCATGATGCCACCCGCTGTGGCCAGCATGGCCAGAATCACCGTGAACCAAACCGCGTATTCTCCCAGCGCCGGCCGGGCCGCGGCGGCCAGCGAGTAGTTGCGGGTCGCGATGATTTCCTCCAGCGAGAGGTTGCTGGAAACCGCAAAGCCGACCAGCGCATAGATCACCACGCAGAGGGCGATTGAAATCATGATGGCTCTGCCCAGGTTCCGTTTCGGATTTTTGAGTTCCGAACCGCTGTTGGTAATGGTGGTGAAACCTTTGAAGGCCAGGATGCCGAGTGCCGTGGCTCCAAGAAAACCGGTCAGCGACGCGCCAGGAGCCGCCACCGAGAAACTTACTTCGACCGAGTCCGCAGC
>JAGXGH010000093.1 GCA_024636835.1 Verrucomicrobiales bacterium
CTTAATCCTATGGGACAGCATGTGGGTAAAACCGTCGCAAATGAGCACTTTTCAATTCTGACATCCAACTGATCTCACCGTTTAACCCTCTTGTATACTCAGGCTTGATCTTGCACGTCATGCCCTATGGGATGACTGTGAAATGAAATTGGAATCACAGGAGACGTGACACCCAGTTATTCAATGTTGAAGCAAGCGGACGTTGAAAGAATGCATAAAGTCGTTCCTGATGCGAAAATTGTTTTTTTATTACGCAATCCAATTGATCGAGCATGGTCAATGTATCGGTTTAAAGAGAGGTCTGGGCGTTCGTTGGAATTAAACGATCTGGAGGTATTTAAAAAATTTATTGATTCCCCTGCTCAGCAGCTGCGATCCGACTATTTACGCACTATTGACTTATTTTTGACTTGTTTTGACTCCAAACAACTACTCATCGGCTTCTACGATGCCATCGCGGAACAACCTGCGGAATTATTATCCAAGGTGCTTAGGCATATCGGTGCAATAGATACTTCAAGTCACAGAAATCTTCATAAGGTAGAGAACAAATCCAGACCAATTGATATGCCGGAAGACTATCGGGTTTACCTAGAGGGCAAATATTGCGGGGACTTGGAGGAGCTTGCTCGCCGATATGGTGGATATGCTGCGAGGTGGCTTTCCTGTTATAAAGATGCAGAGCAAGCGGATGGCGCCGACCAACCTTCGCCGATTGCTCATCCTTGACGTCAAGTTAATTTTACGCGCATTACGATAACGCTCGGAAAATCACCTCACTGCTAGCATCCCGTAAATATGTTTGTTCTTTTAGCCGCCCAACTTTAGCCGCCCAACGTAGCGGCACCAATATGCTCCGCAGCATCTTGGCTATCGCTTTCTGCTCAGCCTGATCGCGCACTGAGCAGGTATTGATTAAAATTACGGGCTCTATTTCGAGATCATTTGGCTCGCTTGCTTTTAAAGTTCTAAAAAAGCTCATCCCGCGCTACGTCGGAGCTGTAAATGAACCAAGCTGTTCTGGTATAACTGAGTCGATCTTTCTTGTTGAGCTGTATCAGCGCTGACTTGGTGCTTGCCTCTGATTTGGGTCGATTCTATAGAAAAGACAAGCTTATCCATATCTAGTTCCAACACATTGAAAATATGTCACGACATCATGCTCCGATGCATTTCTTACTAGCCCTTCAGCGTAGCGGAACCAACATGTTGAGGGGGGTGCTGAATTCACACCCACAGATTAATGCATTGCCGGAAGTCTTCAATGATCGCTCTGGTCAAGAAAGGCTCATGGAGTTTTCCGAGGCCCCGTATTTTAACACCTATCTCTTGAAAAAAATTCGTGAGAATCCCGAAAATGGTCTCGGCACAGCGCGACCCAAAATTGTTCAAGACTATTTTGAGATGCTTCTAGAAACATTCACCTCACAGGAAGTTCGCGCTATCGTGGACGTTAAATACAACTCATTGCATAATGCGAACAATTCTTGGCAACGTCCATCAACACCTCCCAAGATGGTAGTGATGATCAAAAATCAGGGTTTCCCTGTAATATTCCTGCGTCGAAGGAATAAGCTTGCCGTTGTGCTCTCGCTTCTTCGGTCTAAGCAGACTCAGGTTTACCACGTAATGGAGCCAGAGAACCTCGTTTCCGTAAAAATGACCGTCGATCCAGAAGCTGTCATAAACTTGGCCAATATCCAGAAAGATCAAGATGAACTAGTGACGAGATGGATCAAGCAAGTCGGCGTGAAAAATCTTGAGCTTTACTACGAAGACCTTTTTGTTGGAGAACCTGGATCGGAGCTTGATCCTCGTGTCTTCGAGAGCATAGGCAGTTATTTGAGTATAGATCCGACCCTGTTCGACCTTACACCACAAATGATTCGCGTCTCCCAGGGATACCGAAAAGAAATCGAAAACTTTGATGAGCTCGAGGCAGCGCTGAAAAACACGCAATACCACAAAGACTTCGTCGCCGGTTAGGATTGGCGGAGCTAACAAGCTTGGATTTGCTCTTTCTATCCGCTCAGAAAATTGTAGATTCATTCACATTCAGCGTTTCTCCACATAACGACCTGAATCACACCCTTTACCACGATCAGTTCATCGCCTCCTAGAACGCCTTACGGTAATGCCTGAATGTCCGCCCAGCTTGCTCGCCGTCAGCCACGAAGCCACGCGCACCGGTGCGGTGCATTCACTTCTCCATCTTCTCGAGTTTTTTCGCGAAAAGGGATCCTTTGAGATTCGCAGCCTCCTCTTTAGCGGTGGAGCCAATCTGAAACGCTTCGAGGCTTTTGGACCAGTGACAAAAACCAGCGAGCGCGATAGGGAAAGAATCTCCACCCTTCTCGACGGGGTCGATATTATTCTGGTCAACAGTGCCGCATCTTCCTCTGCGCTGCGCTCGCTTGGTGAACTTGGGGTTCCGATCGTTCTCTTCGTACACGAGCTGATGCACGAGCTTTCGCTCATCAATGAACAGGATTTAGTGGCCCTCTCTACTATTCCAGATCGTTACATTTCTTGTTCCGAAGCGGTTGCCAGTAACCTACAATCGCAACTGGGGATTTCGGCGGATAAAATCGATATCATTGGTGAACTCGTGCCGATAGAGAGAATTCTTGCGCGAGCGACCTCCTCCACTGACGAATCGGGATCCGTTAATGTCCCAGAGAATATTCCTTTGGTTGGCGCGGTGGGTAATCCCTCATGGCGGAAGGGTATTGATCTTTTTCTCCACACGGCCGCCACATTCCTGAATGAACATCCAGGCAGGGCGCATTTCGTCTGGATTGGAGGCGGAGAATCGCGCGATGAACGTCAGCGTATCGAATTCGAAATCGACCAACTGAAACTTCGAGACTCCGTTACCATCACCGGGATCCTTGAGAATCCATTTCCGATAATTTCAGCACTCGATGTCTTTACCCTTACCTCCCGCGAAGACCCTTATCCCTTGGTAATGATCGAAGCCGCTGTGTTGGGCATTCCAATCGCTGGTTTTGCGGGATCCGGCGGATTCGATGAATTCGCTCGCGATTTTGGAGGTTTAGTCGTTTCACCGCGGACGCCCGACGCGATGGCCGGAGCCGTGGCTGAGTTGCTCGATAGTCCGGAACTCGGGAAACACGAATCCCTCGATATTGGCGCCCTTGATGTCTCAAGGCTAGCGCCACGGTTTAAAGCGGTTCTTACTGAGACACTCAAGGGCACAGCGCATCGTCCTTCCTTGCCTGCAAGCGATGTGGCTGGAAAGTTGACGGCACGTCAGTATCCCGTGGAAGTCCGCCTGGTTTCCGATCACAGCCGGATCTTTGAAACCGTGGTCCATTGCAATGACACTGACGACACCTTCATCGAATTACCCATCGACCAAAATTTGTCAAAGCCTGGTCGAATACGGCTTAGCATGAATTCCGGACCCGCGGGAATTTCCCTGACCGGGCTGATCGCCCATGACGGTGATGGGCATCAAATTCAACTGCCCGCGACTGCAGAGCCAAGCATGGGAAGCGGCCTTACAAATGATCAGGGCAAATGGATCGCCACGGGGTACCAGTCACGTATCTATATTTCAGATATCCCTTGCAGCACTCGCAAGCTCTCCATGACCATCCGTATCTCTATTTACGAGCATTTTCTCAATCCGTACGACGACAAAAAGCCGTCGAAAAATCACTGGCTCGGCAAGCTTCTGACAAAAAGCAATCCTTGACATACAAGGAATGACAGAGGTTTATCAAAACGCACATGATTGTCGAATCAGCCGTCTTTATTCGTGATATTTTCTCAACAGCACCGTCTCTTTGACCCTCTCTATTTTCTTTCGCAGAAGGGGATTCCAGACGCCGCGTTTGATGACCCCTATAAATTTTATTGCGAGAACTGGCGAGAAAATCCGCAATGGGATCCGCACCCTCTGTTTAGCAACCAGCATTATTTGTCCCAGCTGGATTCACCTCCGGCAGGTTCACCCTTAGAAGACTACCTTAGCGAAGACGAGGTCAGCGAAAAGCCCGATCCAAACGCCCATTTCGATCAATCTTTCTATAGCGAGGAGAAGATGGCGAAGCCTGCCGCCGAATACGCACTCTCTGCATTGGAACACTACATTCAGGCTTGCAATACTTCATGTGACACACAGCCCAATCGGTTCTTTGATACAGAGTATTTTGATCGACACAACAAAGACTTAAAGGTCTGCAAGCTAAACGCTCTCGAGAGCTTACTCAGAGACCCCGAGAGCTGCCTGCGACTGACTAATAACAAGTTCGCATGCGCGATGGTCAGTGCATTTGGACTCACAGATGGACCTCACCGTAAAAGCTGGCGACCGGTTCGCGTTCTCTACATCCCATCACCGGAGGATCAGGTGGATGAAGCTTCGCTTCTTAAAAATCTCGAGAACGCTAACCAGAAAGGCGAAGTTCAATACATTGCGATTCTCCCGCCCGACAGCCCTCATCTCGCGGACCCTGGTTATGCTGACCATTGTATCGCGGCGAATACATGGTTTGAAGATGTCCCGTCCAGCTGGTCACGAGCATCTCTTTCGACGCTGATACTAAGCGTCGTCTCGCCGTTCAAGCCAACATTATTGCTGAGCAGCCTCGAGTTGAGTGCTATCCAACTGCACGGCGCAATTCCAGTAATGCCGGAGAGAGCTGCGATCGCCATCGAGGAAAACCAACCCTCGAGATTGGATATATCCGGGCCGCCCAAGGTCATCATTCCGATTTCCGATTGGCAAATCAGCGGAGTGAACACCTGGGTGAATAATATCGCAAACGGCTTGACGGAGATGGGGCGTGAAGTCGAATTGCTCTGCACTCGGGACTTCTATCGCTTCACGACAACCGATGCTCTCCCGGATGTGCCGATCCGTCTACTTCGAGCGCCATTATCCAAACCCGACCTGTGGTGGGAGGCTGTTCGAGATTACGTCAACTCCCTGAGCAATGTGGTTGTCCTGACTGCCTACGATTTCGATTTCAACTCGCTGGCGACCATTTGCGAGCCACATATTCCGATGATTGGCGTCATTCATAGCGATGACCCAGTCTACTACGGTCAGTGCGAACGTTTCGGCGGATACTGGCATCACATCATCTGCGTGTCTGAGTTTATTGCCCAGCATCTCAAGAAGAAGTTCCCGCTTTGGAAAGAGAAAATCTCTCCCGTTCACTATGGAGTTACTTCATGGGAAGGAGCGCTCCCCACACCGCCCAAACCGGATGAGCCGATTCGTATTATCTATACCGGGCGCATCGTTCATCACCAAAAACGTCTGTTCGATCTGCCACTTCTGTTAGAAGAGCTCGATGCACTCAACACCCCCTATAAAATAACACTTGCTGGCGATGGCTCTGATCGGGTCGAACTTGAGGAGATGCTCAGCACCTACATCGACTGCGCGAAGGTGCGCTTCGCTGGTCGACTCTCCAGCTCCCAGATTCAAGAGGAGCTCTCAACATCCCATATCTTTTTGTTGATCTCCGATTTCGAGGGACTGCCTCTGTCTCTTCTTGAAGCCATGTCACACGGTGTTGTTCCTGTAGTTAGTGATATCGCCAGTGGTATCCCCGAAGTCATCCATCAAGGAGAAACCGGATATCGCATTCCTATCGGAGACTACAAAGGATTTGCCGCAGTGATATCTGATCTTCACTATGACTCTAAAAAGTGGCAAACAGTGTCCACGAACACACGCCAGTTTTTTACTAAAGAGCTGACTCGCGACGTGATGACCAGACGAACATCCCAGATAATCGACGAAGTCGCTGACCCCGCACGACGTGCCGAATTCAACCCAAAGCCGCTTTCATAGAAAGTTCTCCTGTCACTTCATTAGCGATATTATTTTGATCTCACCCTGGAAATGAAAATAGCAGCTCTAATCGTTCCGCTTGATCCAAATTCCGCCGATCTGGCAGCGGAGCTCGCATGCCCCAGACTCTCGCAACTAGCCAACTTGGTAAACCGCGCCTACATCGATAAAGCGGAAATGAGTGATATGCATCATCTGCGCTGCGGCTCGCTAAGCACACATCCGCTCGGTGGATTTCGTCACAGTATCAGCGAGATTCTCGCCCACAATTCGATCAGCGAAAAAACCATCATTGCCGACGAACTCTTTGCCCTCACCCTACAGCCATGGGCGACAACGCTCCACCCAAAGCGCGTCCTGATGGTTTACAGCGGACGCGACCAGCTCACTACGCATATTGCCTCAACTCTCGCGATCCCTCTCCAACTTGCGAGTGCCTTCGTCGAAACGCTGGTTGATGACCTCGCTCATTGTAACAGTAGCGGAAGCCTGGTTGATCTGTCTCGCATCTCTCTGATGGATGCGCTACGATCCACACCACACACTGTCGAAGATCGCTGGAGTGAGCCACATGTGGTCGTGCAAGCCATGCCCGGTAGTGAGCCGGCGTTGGAAAGCCTTTGGGGCGCTTGGGAGATACTTTCAAGACGGCATGGGCTCAATTTTCTCTCAGAGCGCATCATCAACGAGCGGAACCAATATCGTGCCCAAGAGATCGCCGCACTCAACAAGGCAAAAATAAACAAAGACGCTACCGCACGCGACACCGGCGATATCAAAATGGAAATGACAGAATCCTTTGTGCGCATCCTCGGGCGACGCATGCGCTATGCAGTCCAGCTCATCACCACCGGCGAGATTCATTGGAAATCCGGTGCCAAACGCTCCTAAGTATAGCGACTAAAAATGAGGGAAACTAACGCTGACTCATTTACGGATTTACGCCTTAACGAAAGGCGTAAACTTGAGTCATACTGGCCCCTTGCATTAAGCATAATCGCGATGAACAGCCTTACATTTCATCAAAAAAGAACAGTATCACGCCGCTAGTTCATCACCTCAGACCGTCACTGCCAAAATGCCTGCTAATATACTCTTTGATCAATTCTCCGACATGGACGAAGCGGCACTTCTGTTCTGGGAGGGCTTGCAAGAGCAGTTGCAGAAACATGATCTCCAACCTGTGCTCATCCACTATTCGGAGAAGGCGAGGGAAACCCTTATTCCTTTGGTTTGGAGTAACTCAAACACGGCCAACCTCTACGAATCCACGACAGCGTGCAAACAAGAGACAGAGGTAAGCCAAGCGGAAATCGATCTTGTCATTAAACGCACCGGGGAGTGGGGAGGGGTGATCCATTCCAAAGAGCACGCCATTCGTGTAGCTCAAGGCTGCAAAGATTTGGCAAGTGCTGTGTTGGACCGGTATTCACCCGTTCTCGTCGTGATTTGGAACGGTCATCATTTGCAGCAAATGTTCCTTAAACGTGAAGCTGAAGCCCGAGGTATTCCCGTGCTGTTTATGGAAAAGTCGCCTTTCCCCGGCTTTCTCTTTTTTGACGAGTCGGGCATTCTTGCTGAGACCTCATTTGCCAAGCTGACACTCGACGCGGTGGATGAAATCAATGAAGCCGAGAAGTCAGTAGCCAACGACTTTCTATCCTCGGTAAGCAATGGGCCAAGCTGGTATCAGCAGCCCGAATCCAGTAGTTCTATTCACCAAACGCTGGAGATACCACAAGACCGCCGACTGCTCGCCTTTTTTGGTCAAGTCGACTCCGACACGCAGAACTTTCTCTTCAGCCCTCACTTTGAGAACAATTGCCAGGCTTGGGAATGGTTTATCGAGATGACTGAGCAGCTTGGAGATGGCTACCATCGTGTCGGTAAACATCATCCGAAATCGCGAACCAAGCCATCAGATTACACAAGTTCCCCCGTCCATCGCGCGGAATGGCGAGAGGATATTTCTATGGACACTGTGCTTCAAGAAGCTAGTGCGCTGGCGAGTGTCAACTCGTCCGCCAATACCGAAGGCTTGGCAGCAGGAAGGCCGGTTCTCTACGTTGGCGGTGGTTCCTGCTTCGATCGGAAAAATGTGGCCTATGTGATCGATCCGACAATGTCAGAGGAAAGTATCGCAAGCGAACTCGATGCTTGGGTCAATCATGCAAGGGCTGTTGACCAGAGCGCGAACTTTCAACGATGCATCGCTCACATGCTTCGACATCATCTGGTCGCGCTCGATCCGACTGACCGGTCCAAGTTTGGACTGTCTCTAGAGAGCGTCGCTAATTGGCTTGCGAACCATTGCAGCAAATCCCCCGTCTCATCGATCTCTGAAGAAAGATATGAGGCGGCCTGTTCATTTCTCGAAGCTCACGCCGCCCGCTCTGGGTATTATCGTGGAATCCAAGCTAGTAATGAGATCATCCAGGAAAAAGACCGCAAGACCGGAGAACTCCGTGCACGCATCGAAATGCTGAAAGCTGAGAATAAATCACTCAAAAAGAGAACGAAAGAACTCGATGCTGATATCCATTCTGCCGAACAGTGGCAGCGATCATGGGTAAAACGGGTTTTTCGTCGCTGGCGGCCAACACGTTCATAATGACAGCGCTTTCTCTCTATTCCTGAATTCCAAGTGAGATGGATCAATCCTTGCAGGCATTTCCTTTTACATCGACAGGATCAAGAATCGCAAACAGACACTCCAAGTTGAGGAAAAGCTCTTTGTATTTTGGATCCAGACGATCCCTGCCTTGATTGCCTTCAAGACAAGCGCTAAGCATCCTCTATAGCCCAAAGTCGAATTTCGTCTTCATCAATATGCCATCAACAATTCTTTTTGATCAATTCTCCGACATGGATGAGCCTGCGCTGTTATTCTGGGAGCGTCTCCAAGAGAGTTTGGCAAAACATGACCTAGCGCCCGTTCTTATTCACTACGATAAACCGGCGCGCCCGACAACCATTCCTCTGATCAGGAGTCTCGCTGACGCTACGGAAGTTTACTCAGACGAAGCCTGTAAGGAAGCTCACTCATCTGTTAGTAAGGAAGAATTCGATCTGGTCTGCCAAAGCGCGAACTACCGGGACAAACAAGTGTCGTCGGACGATCCTGCCCGTCGCATGGCATATGGCTGTAAAAATTTCGCGACAGCTGTCCTGGATCGTTACCAACCTGCTTTACTCGTTCTTTGGAACGGATGCCATTTAGAACAGTCTTTCCTTCGCCGAGCCGCCATCGAGCGCGGCATTCCCATCGTCTACATGGATGGGTCACTCTTCTCCGGTTGGTTTGTGTTGGATGAAGCCGGAATACATGATGGCTCTTCATTTGGACAGCTCAAGCTAGATGATTTGGAACCTGTCACGGAATCTGAGCAGCTCGACGTTGAGGATTTTCTTGAAATGGTAGCCCCCTCTCCAATGGGGGGGCAGCAAGCAGATAAGATTGTAAATATTCATCAGAAACTGAATATCCCCAAAGGCAGAGAGCTGCTTACTTTTTTCGGTCAAAAAGATAACGACACTCAAAATTTTCTCTCCAACTCCTATTTTGCCAATAATGTTCAGGCTTGGGAATGGTTTCTTGAAATCACCACCCAGCTTGGTGATGGCTTTCATCGTCTTGGGAAACATCATCCCCAATCAGTTATGCCTCAATCGGCGTATACAAGCTCAACGCTGGAGCGTTCAGATTGGAGAGCTGACCTTCCCCTCGACGCTGTCATCCAGCAGTCACAGGCGCTGGCCAGTGTCAATTCATCGGACATGATGGATTCGATGCTAGCCAGAAAGCGTGTTTTGTTTCTTGGCGGCGGATCCTATTACTCAGGTAAGCAGGTCGCTTATGAAGTTCATCCGGAGATGACGGATGAGGCGATTGAGAAGGAACTCTTTGCGTGGCTTTATGACTCACGTGCGCTTATCCATCGGTTCAATCTGCTTCGATGTGTCAGTCACTTGCTTGGTCATCACATGATCGCCATTGATGGTGAACAAAGGGAAAAATTCGGACTGTCGATAGACAGTGCCTCCCGCTGGTTTGCGACTCATGCCAGCGAGAGCAAGAAGGAGAAACCACCTGTTGCCTATTCCATTGAAGCGGCAAATGCTTATCTGGACCTTTATGCTACACGTTCCGAACTTTTATTGCGATATGACGAGTCCCGACGAAGCCTCAACGCATCCAACGCTGAGCTGGCTCAGGAACTGAAGAAGGAGGGTAAAGCTCTTAAGGAAAAGAATACTCAAATTAACAAGCAGAAAAAAGAGATTGCACGGTTGAAGGCAGAAATTCATTCCGCTGAGAAATGGCAGCGATCGTGGGTGAAGCGTGTCTTCCATCGGTGGCGCCCAAAGAAGCGTTAGGCTTCCTTGTTTCACCGCCTACCTTAGAGCACGATTTTCGTAGAGAACTTCATCGTTGCCGAACCGGGTGCGTATCCACTCGTAATCGTCGCGGTAATATTCTTCCAGCTTAACGCGAAGTTCGGGGTCGAGATCTACTCCTTTGCGAGTACTCTTACGGAGGTGTGGAAGACTAGCGCAGTCTCTAACATCGAGTGCGTTCATGATCGCGTCCCAACTTTCGCCCAATGTTTCGAATCTTCCAACATAACGAGCTTTGGATAACTGATACTCTGGTGAGGTTTGTGGAATGAGATGATGCACCAGATCGTCGGCTAAGGTTTTTGGCGGACGGGTAAAATTACCTCGCCTCAATGAGACGATGTCAAAGATTTCGTCAGCTGACATCGACGGTGCCCTGTTCTTCCAGCCGGAGATAAACCGGTCAATAGGATCGCGAACGATTGCGAATCCCCTATCTCTCGGCCACTCACGCGGCCATATCTCCCCGTGAAAGGGATCTGTAGCTTGGCCGGAAAATACCCCGTGTCTAATCGATGTGCCTCCGGTTTTGGGTATGTGTATGAAAACCGCGTTTATTGGGAACAGGTAGTGGGTCGCCATAGCTAATCTGCTGCAAAGATTATAAGAATGAGGGAAAAACTACGGGCTTAAAGCCTAAGCTTCGACTTTCGTGCACGTCAGCAAGTGGTAAAGCCCATGTGATCCTGGAATGACATTACCGAGATGACGATCTGTTTGGGTATAAAATCCATTGGTAACAAACCCGTGCTTGGTCATGAGTTCACGCATTTGTTTGTCCGTGTGATGTCTTACGTGATAGGGAACAACCTTTTTATCGAAGGGATAGACTTCTTCGTTTGGACTGGAACAAAATAGATAGCCGCCGTTCCTCAAGGCTTTGTTGATCGACCCCATGAAGAAATCTTCGTCTTCCAGGTGCTCTAGAGTTTCAAACGATACCATTGCGTCGGCATCCTCAATAGAGAAGCGATCAGAACCCAGATCCTGTTTGCGAAACTCGATATTTGGTAACGAGTAGTACTTTTTGCCATACGCCAATGCCTCATCGTCAAGATCAATAGCGACGACCTTTGCGGAAGGTAGTGCTTTCGCGAGAATGTAAGCTCCGTATCCGATGCCGCAGGCCGCGTCCACCACCAAAGAAGGATTCGTATCGCTCAATTGTTTTGCCGCAAACTCGTAGCGGGCCTTATGATCCGTTCTGACGCCAGCTAGCCACGGCGAAACTTGTCTTTCCATTGCACTAATCGACTTTTTAGCCTGTGCAACCAACACGGGGCGGTTATCTACTTCTTTGCTGCTGATCTCTATTTCAGTATACCCAGCGTCTTCCAGGAATCTACTTAGTGTTGCCTCGTCGTAGCCGGATTTTTTGACGAAGCGATACATTTGATTGTAACCCATTTTCTCGGGGGTAGACTCTTCCTGGGAACCGAAGAGCGCCTCCCTTAGTGACTCGTCCAAAGAATGACCACCTGTTGCCAACAAGGCTCCCAGGTCGTCCACCACGATCTCAAGCGTGCCTCCAACCTTCAATCCAAGGAACCAACGGCGTATGGTGTAGCTCGCTTCGTAATAGGTGAGATACTGGATTTCGAAGGGTGAGTAGATTTTGTCCCAGTCCGATTCCTTGACGTTGATACTCCAAGGTGGTGCTACCAAATCCACACCAGTCCCGGGGCGCGGGCTTGATAACAAGTAATTGGCACGTTTCTCGGCACTGGCACCAATTTGTAGGTTTGTAGGTTTTGACTTCATCTCTCTGATCATCCAAATATTGAGTTCCCAGTGTGTTAGGTAGGAATAAGACTGTCCCAAACGCTAGCCGTGGTAATTACCGCTTTCAATCTTTTTGATCCACTCGGTGTGGTCGAGCTAATATTGAAAGGTTTTGCCTTTCCTGTCTCGAAAGTTTCCACTGGCTGCCATCCGATTTAGGTTTCGAATTTTGAGCAGTCGACGGCTTAGCGCCAATCTTGGGCGGGTCTGTCGGTGACGTGGTGTGGTGGTAAGCGCGGACGCGGAAATCCCCATTATTCATCCGCTACGCAAAGATCATTTTGCCATGGCGATTTCAGAGAATTGTGCGAAACAGCCGATCCGGGATGGCTCTATCCTCCATTCGTCATGTTTTTAAAAGAAATACTTGTTACCCAGCGGGATTTACCCTATCAAATGAGCCAAAGTCGCTGGAGAATTACTTCAGCGGCTTCATCACTTGCCTAAATACCCTCCTAAACCCGAATGTCAGCTATGAAATCCTCGAGAATTCCATTCAATCTCAGCCCGTTTATCACAGTCTTTTCTCTGTTGGTAATCTGTTTTGTCACCAGCTTGCGTGCACAACAGTTAAATCAACTCATCAATGGATCGGCTTTTACACCAGGTTCACTCGATAACAATTTTTTGAATTTCAAGAATTTCCCCGAAGGGTTCGATGCCGGTGGGCTACCTCTCAGTGCGCGCTTCGTCGGCCCAAAACCTCAGGTCAGAGCAGCTGCGGTTCAAGCAGACGGTAAAATTATCATCGGGGGAACTTTCCAAATCCAACAACGAAGTGTGAGCTATAATGAAGGCGTAGGGGTTACGGTCATTTGGAAGAACTTGGCACGTTTGAATGTTGATGGCACGTTGGATACAAGTTTCATGTCTGAATCAGCCGGGAGTTTGATCGAAAACGGCAATTATGATGACGATCCCAATTCAAAGCCTCTAATTTGGGGGACAGATGGGGCGGTTTACAGCATCGTCGTTGAGTTGAGTGGTGATAGTTATCAGTATGTCGTTGCGGGGGATTTCCTCAATTTTACCCATAATAACCAAGGTAACTCCGCACCACGATTGCGCTATCTCGTGTTGGATGCTTTAACGGAGGACCCTTTGGTTGCTGCTGCTCAGCCACTCCTGCAACTGAGTCCCGAACGCGCTGAAGGATTTGGGTTTGACTCTGCAGTGAGAAAAGTTCGCAGAGTGAGTGGTAGTGGTTTGGCAGCACAATTGTCTGTTGCCGATACAGCGGAAAGATTAGCGCTCACCTTGGTGCAAGCACCTATCGGAACCATAGTCAGGCAGAGTGATAATGATGGGTTTTACCGAAGAATCGCGGGGGACGGAAACACGGAGGCGGATTGGTTAAAACTCACTGATGGGGGTGGGGAAGTAGTGTATTATGTCATGGGTGATTTTGTTGAAGTCTTCGATAATGAGGTCCAGCCTTTCGTCGTTCGCGTGGACAGATCTGGAGCTACGCTAAAGACGGATGATAGCTGGTCGACGGCGCCTACTCCAAATGGGAGAGTGAATGATCTTGCGAGCGTTAACAATGAGATCATGATGATCGGCGAATTCACCATGGTCAATGGATCGCCCTATAATAGAATTGTCAAAACAGATTTGACTGGGTTTGTCGACGCGGGCTTCAACGCAGGCGAGGACGGCTTTAACGCCAATGCTTACGCAATCGAAACGGATCTATTACTGAGTCAAGTTGTCGTGGTAGGGGAGTTCACGGAATATAACGGCGATGTAGCTAACCGTATTGTACGCCTGGATGAGAGCGGCAATCGTGACGTCACTTTCCCCGCAGCCAATTATGGTAACAGCAGCGGAGCAAATGGAGTGATCCGTGCGCTATCTCGCCAGCCCGATGGCCGTTTGCTAATCGCAGGCTCATTTACCAGTTATAATGGCATTCCCCGCTCAGGAATCGCCCGTCTAGAGGCAGATGGATCTCTCGATGAAACATTCACGCCAAAAGGCAACGGTAGCGGAATACTTGCTTTTTCCACTGATATAGATGGTGGCCCTGGCACAGCAAGTTTCTTTGCTCGACCCATTGTAGTAGGTGATTTCACCAATCTCTATGGTTCTTCAGGTTTCAGCGGCATAGCCAGACTACTTGGAGGATCTTTCCCCGTAGTTTGGTATCATCCTTGGGAAATCGATGCACCTCACGTCGCATTGGCTGGCGGTACAACAAGCTTGAATGTTGTTGCCACGGACAATCTGATTGGTCACCCGGGGTACCCTGTCCCCGCGATGCCTTATACCACTCCTCAAGCGCCCTCTGAGCCGCTATTTTATCAATGGCAGTTTAATAGAAAAAACATCCCAGGCGCAAATCAAAGCACACTGGATTTGACGGATATTGATTATTCACAAGCCGGTTCATACCGAGTCTTGATATACAACTCGCAGTATTATGTATATGGGCAAACGACCCAATTATCTGTTGTGAATCCTTTTATCGGTGTCATTCCCAACAAGGGCATAACGGTTCGGGGGCGTATAGCAGCGGATCCTGGTCTCAATGCTGGTCTTGGAGGTAATTTTACCATGAAGATCAGCCGCTTGGGATCAGCTAGTGGCAGGTTAATCATGGGAGGGCCAGGTGGCAGATTGATTAAAAGAAGATTTGTCGGGCAGTTCGATGAATCAGGCGTTTTGCGAGTCACTATTCCGTTGGAGAATCTCCCGCCCTTGTTTCTCAACCTTGAAATGAACGTGGCAGGTTCGCCCGACGATTTTTCATTTACAAATGGCAATAGCACCGTTTCCGATGGAATCAACACGGCTGTGATTACCGCATGGAACAATCGATGGTCTAAAGCAACACAGGCCTCTGATTTTGCAGGTCGTTACAACGTAGGCCTTAGAACCGATGGCGGGGATCTAGCAGACACCATTGTAAAAGGTCCAATCACACGCGCCAAAGTATCACAAGGCAGTGGATACTTCTCGATGAGAGTTCTTTCTAGGACAGGAGTGGCTCGCATCGTTGGTGTGCTCTCGGATGGTAGCAGATTTACAACTAGAAGCGTTGTGTGGGGAGATACGCCAGGCACCGTGCCAATATGGATACCTCTCTATGCAAGATCCGGCGCGCTGCAAGGGGAGTTGAACATTGATCAAACCACTGCAGGAAACCCTGTCACTGCCGACTTGGCTTGGACCAAACCCGCAGGCACGACGAAGAAAAGGGCTACAGACACTTTTGGCTTTGAAGATGTGAGTTTGACAGCGTGGCCGGGCAGCGGTCTTTACGTTGCAAGTGATTTCATCGCATCACTTCCAGCAGGCCCAGGTAACTTTAGCCTAGATTTTGACGACGGTATCTGGACACCAACGAATGGTGGTTTGTCCGCACCGCCAGTCTCGCAGTCATTCACTGTTTTGAAGAGAAAGGTAAGACCTGTATTGCCAAACCCGAACTCGGTTAGAGTAAAAGTGAATCGGAAAGCCGGTCTTGTGACTGGTGGTTTCAGTGACCCGGATTTCCTGGGAGGTAATAGAAGGGCACGCTTTCAGAGCATGATACTCACCCAAGGTGGGGATTTCTCGCTACACGGGTATTACGTCATACCCGATACGGCAGAACGACCACAGTTCTTTGTTGGGGGAAGCGTTGAAGGATATTAAGTCGGTAGCCTGCATTGGAGTCGGAGGTTAAGGCCAGTCGCCGAGAATATTATTTAGCATCATGTTATGAAAAAAAATAATTCTCGTGGGATTTACCGGTCATTAGCTTTGTGGTCTCTAGTTGGCCTCGCTGTTCTAGTTGCAGGTGTGCTGACTCTTAATAAAAATTATAACAACAAAGAGTCGACAGATGAAGCTGTTACCAGCTTCGCAAAGACCAACTCCACAAAGTCCGATTTTTTAGAATCAGATGCCGTAGAAGCGAGTCCTCGGGTATCCGAGGACTCAGATAATACGCCTGAGATTGAAAACGGTAAAGTAACTCAGCAGGAGCAGATGATCTCTCGGATAGTCACATCCGGGAGACCGATTCATGACATTACAGAGGATTTGCTGAAGCTGCTTCCAGTAACAGACGGTGCTGAGCAAATCATGGTGGCCTCACATCTGAGTAATTTGGCGGAGGGTGACCAAATTAATCGACTGGTCGGCATTTTAAGCATTCCAAACTTAAACGATGAGGCGAAAGAAGAGATATTTAATACAATTTATGATGCCGAACCTAAGCAAGTTGCTTCCATGCTTATACAGGTGATCGAAGATGGAGTTGTGGATTACACAGATGAGGCGCAGAAGGGATTGTCAATTTTATTGCAGGCTGATCATGGTACGGATGTAGCTGCCTGGAAGTCGGAACTCAGTAATTCTGATTTCTTTTTAGAAGCCGATTTAAATAAGGAATAATTAAGAATTCGCCACGCGCATCTCAATTTTTCTTTGGGAAAGAAAACGGTGAATCAAGGCATTTGATAGTTAGAGAGTAAAGATTTCGTCCGTCACAAGTAATAGGCACCACACCACCAACTTACCATGCAGCTCCATGCGAGGTAGAGGGGTTTAGTTCTTACTCTTACGCCTGCCCAAGTCGCTCGCCGCGATACTCACCACTCTCGATCTCTTCAATCCACTCGGTATTGTCGAGATACCATTGGACGGTTTTTGCCATACCTGTTTCAAAGGTTTCGACCGGCTGCCATCCGAGTTCGGTTTCGATTTTCGAGCAGTCGATGGCATAACGCCAATCGTGACCTGGCCGGTCCTTCACGTAAGTGATGAGATCCGGTGTGGCGTGGTCGTAGCCTTTTTCTTTGAGCGTGTTCAACAAGGTGTGGACAACGTCGATGTTCTTCATCTCACATTTCCCGCCGATGTTGTAGGTCTCGCCGAGGCGGCCCTTGGTTAGTGCACAGAAAAGCCCGCGCGCGTGGTCTTCGACATAGAGCCAGTCGCGGATGTTGCTGCCGTCGCCGTAGACGGGTAGTTTTTCGCCGCGGATGATTTTCTGAATCATCAGGGGGATGAGTTTTTCAGGGAACTGGAATGGCCCGTAATTGTTCGAGCAGTTGGTGGTGACCACGGGCATGCCGTAGGTGTGGTGGTAGGCTCTGACGAGGAAATCACTCCCTGCCTTGGACGCGGAGTATGGGCTATTCGGTGCGTATGGGGTGGTCTCGCTAAATGCCGGATCGTTCTCGTGGAGGGTGCCGTAAACTTCGTCGGTCGACACGTGGAGGAAACGGAAGGTTTCTTTTTTCTCCTCATCAAGCTCGCTCCAATAGGTTCGAGCGGCTTGTAGTAAGCGGAAGCTGCCTACAAAGTTGGTCTGGATGAATGCCTCAGGTCCGTCGATGGAACGGTCGACGTGAGACTCTGCGGCGAGGTGCATGATCGAGTCGATGGAATGCTCGCGAAGCAGTTCGAGCATCTTGTCTTCGTCGAGAATGTCGGCTTGGACAAAGACGTGACGGTCACCGGATTCCAGATCGCGCAGGCTCGAACGATTGCCCGCATAGGTTAAAAGGTCGACGTTGACGACTTTGCCCAGAGAAACTCCGGTTTCGTTCTCTGCGCGCTCGAGTAGGAAGTGGACGAGGTTGGATCCAATGAATCCGGCACCACCAGTAACAAGTATGTTCATATTCTTAGATTAGAGAAATTCAGCCAGTTTGCAATCAGGAGAATGGGGTCGCGTAAAACGGCTGCGCCGCACGCGATTGGGAAAGGCCTGGTGGCAGGATGCCACCGCCACGGGTGGAGGCTTACGCCTTGCCTTTGACGCCTGGAGGGAAATGAGTATCCTGTAGCGGACGCTTTGCAAGCGCCGAACGAACGTCCCTCTGCTTTCCTCATCATCATTCGATGTTTTAAAAAAACGACACTACAGAAAAATCTTAGCTTCCAATTTGTGCGACCATTGACAGCACAAGCCCAGCCTTCACGTCTTTCATGGTGAAACACAGGTTTCAGGTAGCAGGTTTCAGGTAGCAGGGCGCAGGTAGCGAGGGAATAGCGGGCTGTGCCTGGGGTGATGTTGTTGGCCGACACGTCCAACCTCCAGTGGATAGCTGCCCCTTCTTGCCCATCCAGTCCTCATTGTAAAATCAGTATTCACCCTCGCTTACCAGCGCCTCTGCTCGAGAAGCTTGTCACCTGGTGCTCATCCATTTTTCCTTCTTTTTCTTTTTGCGGCCACAAGTCAGACAGGTAGCCGGTAGGACGGGAGAGAGTTGCTCGTTCGGAAGTGGGCGACACTTTCCAAAATATTACAAATAAATCAGACGCCGTTAGAAGCGATTAACGCTCACAAAGTATGAAGAAAACTTTCATCAATCGTATTATCCCATCAACCCTGGCGCTTGTCGCTGTCGCGGGGCTTCCCCTCAATTCTATCGCTCAAGACGCAGCGCCAGCAGAACCTCAAGCCGCTCCTGCTGAAGAGGAGCCGACCCTTGTTGCAGGTGCCGACGTTCCATCCATAGAGCTCGAAGGTATCGAGTGGATCAAAGGCGAGCCGGTGACATCACTCAATGAGGACGGCAAGGTCTATATGATCGAATGTTGGGCGACTTGGTGTGGACCGTGTATCGCTTCGATCCCACACATTAATGAGCTGCACACCAAGTTTGCCGATAAAGGTCTCGTGGTGGTTGGCATGAACGTTTTCGAAGACGGTCTCGATAATATCAAAAAGTTCGTCACAGAGCAAGGTGAGGGGATGAGCTACCGTGTGGCTTACTCCGGCGGACGTGACTCCGTGTTCTCCAAATTGTGGCTCGAGGCTGCTGGTGTGAGCGGTATTCCTCACGCATTCTTCGTCAAGAACGGCAAACTTCTTTTCACCTCTCATCCGGCGCAAGTCGACGAAGAGTTGGTGACAAAGATGCTCGGCGATGATTTCGATCCAGCGGCATACGCTGCTGAGCAGAAGGCCGAAGAAGAGCGCATGATGGCGATCCAACAAAAGGTTGGGCCGATGATGCAGGCCGGAGATTGGGCTAAGGTCAAAGAGTATGCCAACACAGAACTTGACGACGACAAGGACAAAGACATGAAGACTCGTCTTCTCACCATGGTAGCGATGCAGGAAGGTGATTGGGCGGCTATTCAGACTTTTGCGTCTGCTGCTGAGTCTGATGACGAGCGCGACATGATGTATGGTTCGGCTGCGTTCTCGGTGGAAAAGAACGAGGGTGGTGAAGAGGCTGCGAAAGCCGCGCTTGCGGTATTCACTGAAGCAAAGACTGTCTCTTATACACATCT
>JAGXGH010000094.1 GCA_024636835.1 Verrucomicrobiales bacterium
CCGACACCACAGTAGCCTCAACTCCCGAGTGTGACTTTATCACATCCCCCGGTGAGAATTCCACCCGCTGCAAGGGTGCCGATGAGAATGCATACATCCGCTGTTCATTGGCCGCTGGGAAGAACATTTCCAACTTCCCTCTCTCCGCTTTCAACACGAGTCCAAGCCCAAGCTCGGGTTCACTCTTACTAATCCATCGCTGTCCGGGTGTTACTTTTGCTGAATGACTCATGGTTGCAGCACACAACCTAGGCGTCCTGAGCTTGATCGCAAGTGAGTCTATTTAAGATCTTCAAATGTTTAGCGCCACTAAATAAAAACAGAACGATTCGCCGCGCACAAGTAGTTCTATATCAACCAGCTCCTCGTCCACTCGCGCCAGATCAATACCAAGATTTGGCATTAGTATCTACAAGCTTCCATTCTATCTTGTGAGTCTGTTCTTTCTGTAGAAGAATTCCTAGATGACCGCGCCAATTTCCGGCAAATCATCGCAACGATTGAACATCGCTGCGATTTTTTTCGTGCTAACTATAGCCTGCTCCATTGCATGGTTTGACAGTTACGAATTCACCGCGCTTGAGCTTGCCGCGATCGCCGGATTCTTTGCTCTCTGCCAATTGTGCCACCTGGGCTGGAAATCACACCGAAACGTGAAATTCTCATCGCTCGTTCCGCTGGATAAAACAGACCACAGACCCCTGCTGACTTTTACCTTCCTGGTGGCTGTATTGGCAATCAGCTATTTCAATCCATCCCACGACAAAGTTCTCACGGATGTGTCTACTTTACCGCCGGAACTCCAAGGGCGAAACACCCTTGAAATGATCAACCCCCTTCCTCTCGAATTTCGGGACAGTTTTGTTCCCAAGGAGAACGTCATCGCTGCCCTCCCGCAGACGGTCAATCAGGGCCGTACGCTCCTACTCGCGCTCCAACTCATTGCCGCAATTTTCGTCGGCGTTACGGTCGCCCACTGGACACGGCACCACCCACCGACGATGCGCTTCGCCTGCGCATTGATCCTCATTAGCGGAATCATCCTTTCTTGGATAGCACTTCACTACAAGATCGAGGAGGCAACAAAAATTCTCGGGCGCTACGAAGCCGTTAACCCGCGATTTTACGGCCCCTTCCGCTATAACAATTTTTGGGTCGCTTGGATCATTCTCGTCTTTGGAGCCGGCACCGGACTCGCGGCTCATTACTTCAGCAAACGCCGCTGGATTTCTTTTGGTATCGCCACCCTAGGCGTCCTCTCGCTCATCCCACCGCTAGTCGTTGCTGGCTCGAGGAGTGCGTTTCTCATTCTGGGCCTGTTCCTCCTCATCAACCTCCTCAGACTCGTCTTCCTGTTTCCATTCTTCGCTCGTTTTCCAAGAAAGAACCTGTGGCTTGGAAGCGCCGGAATCGCGGCTATATCCGCCACTTTGGTCTTATTGGCCGTCGTCCTCACTTGGGACTCCTGGGCAACGAAAGAGAACGCCGAGCGCCAAACCGGTCGGATGCGGGACACCATCTACCAACTCACATCACTTCGCGAAGGCAAACTCCCCGACCTCCGACCAGCCTTGGCGCGCGACGCATTGAAACTGGTCGTTCAAAAACCCGTCTGGGGATGGGGTCTCGGTTCCTACGAATACGCACAACCTACCGTAGCGGGTCCCGAGTTCCTTGAAGATCGATTCCAACATCAGACTAAATACTACGGCCATCAAATACGCGCACGTCACGCCCACAATGATTGGACACAATACTGGGCTGAACTCGGCACCGTTGGCTTCGCATTCCTTCTCCTCACCATCGGTCTCTTCTGGTTAAAGCACACCCGCACCACCCACCGCTCCGCCATCAGCAGCTCATTGCTCACCGGCTGTTTTTGCGTTCTCGTTTTCGCCCTCTGGGATTTTCCGCTCAACAACTTCGCCGTACAGTGCCTTTTCGCCGCCTGCCTCGGACTAGCTGCATCATCCCGCATCCCAAGCCGCACAAAGTTCCGCGATTACGAGCAACAAATCATCGAGGAAGAAGCCGCCGCCACGAAAACGTTAAAAACGGACCAATGACGAGAGCTGAACTCTGCGGAGACAATCTGGCAGCAGGCACTTGTGGGATTCGAGACGAAGCTGAAGTATCAAATAACTCAGCACTGGTAAAACGACGTATCGCGACGAAGATACCCGCCTCATGTCAGACTCCCCCGTTATAGCCAGCGCCAGCAAACTCGTCGTCCGCTACGGCCACCAAACCGTGCTCGATGAGTCCACTCTTGCCATCCACGAAGGCGAGCGCGTTGGACTGGTCGGACGCAACGGCTCCGGTAAATCCACTTTCCTCAAAATCGCCGCCGGTGTGGACACTCCAGACAGTGGCGATTTCATCACCCGCAACGGCCTCGTCACCGGATACCTGCCGCAGGATTTCGAACTCAACGACGAAGCCACCGTGATGGAAAACATCCTCGACGGTGCCGCATTCATCCGCGACGCCATCGCAGAATACGAAGCCCTTCCAGCCGACAGCCATCGCGCTGCGGAACTGATGGAAACCATCACTCACTTCCATGGATGGACCGTCGATCAGCGCGCCCAAAGCCTGATCAACGAACTCCACGCACCTGACGCAACGCGCATTGTCGGCACACTATCCGGTGGAGAAAAACGCCGCGTCGCACTGAGTCGTGCCCTACTTGGAGAGCCGGATTTCCTCATCCTCGACGAACCGACCAACCACCTCGACACCGGATCCATCGAATGGCTTGAGCAGTTCCTCTCAAAGTATCACGGCACCTGTTTGTTCGTTACCCACGACCGCTACTTCCTCGACCGAATTACGACACGCATCGTCGACATGCGTAATGGGAAATGCGACAGCTACGAGGGCAACTACACGGACTACCTTCTCGCCCGCGCCGAGCGCGAGGAAGCGGAAGCCCGCAACGAGCACAAGCGTCAGCGATTCCTCAAGAAGGAACTCGAATGGGTGCGCCGCCGCCCCGGTGCACGCCGCACCAAGTCCCGCGACCGCATGGATAAATACTTCGAGATCGCCGATCAAGAAGGCCCGGAACAAGACATCGAAGTCGACCTCATCATCCCACCAGCACCGAAGCTCTCCAACCGAGTCATCGAAGCGAAGGGCATCAGCTTCGCCATAGGCGGGCGCACATTGATCGATGATTTCTCCATCAAGATCGAACCCGGCGAACGCATCGGCATCGTCGGCCGGAACGGCCTCGGAAAATCCACCCTGCTCAAGATCCTTCTCGGACAACTCGAACCCCAGAAAGGATCGGTCGAGATTGGATCGCGTGCGGACATCAACTTCGTCGATCAAAACCGTCTTCTTCTCGACGACCAAAAAGCCATCTGGGAAGAAGTCGGCGAGGGCGTGGATTACGTCCAACTCGGCAGCGAACGCATCAGTCTGCGCTCGTATCTTCGTCGATTTCTCTTCACCGAAGACCGTATCAACACCAAGATCGAACTCCTCTCCGGTGGCGAGCGATCACGTGTTCTGCTCGCGAAAATCCTCAAGCGCGGCGGCAACGTCCTGGTGCTCGACGAACCGACCAACGACCTCGATCTCGCCACCCTCCGTGTGCTCGAAGAAGCGCTCACTCATTTCGAAGGCTGCGTGCTCGCCGTCAGTCACGACCGCTATTTCCTCAATCGCGTGTGCACCGCCACCCTCGCGTTCGAAGGCAACGCCGAAATCCACTACCAGGACGGCTCCTACGATTACTACCTCGAGAAGAAAACATCGCGCGATAAAGTCGCCGCCATGTGGGAGGCGCAATCCGCTGCCAAACCAGTGGAAACACCAAAGCCCACCGGAAAAAGGCGCAAACTCAGCAACAAAGAACGCGAAGCCATCGCGACCATCGAAGACCGCATCGCCGCCGCCGAGGAGCAAGTCAGTCAATTGGAAACCGCCTTCACCGCACCAGATTTCTTCGAGAAACACGCCGATACCTACCAGCAGAAGGAACATGACTTAAAGGTCTTGAAGGCCGCCGTCGCAAAACTCTACGAAGAGTGGGATCAACTCGAAAAGCTCAAGGAAGAGGCGAGCTAGCAGATCCAATTTTCACGCAGCATTGTAGGTCGGACGTGTCGGCCGACATCTCCTGATCGCAAAGCCGCAAATTCACAAGCCAACAAGCTTCTGTAGGTCGTAAAACACCGCCCTCTTTCCTGCTACCCCCCCCAATGGATAGGAGTGTCCATTCCCCCAGGGATCAGGCGTCCGGAGTCAGATGGCAAGGCGCACAAGCCCCACCCGTGGCGGTGGCATCCTGCCACCATGCCATTCCCCATTCTCAATCGCGTGCGGCGCAGCCGTTTTACGCGACTCTATTCTCCAAACACCGGCCGATAAGCCCCGGTGATTTCAAAATCCTTCAAGCGGTTCTCTTCCCGCGCGCCAGCTCCAATATTGTGAATCACCAGAGGACTGCCATCAGCCGCTTTTTTATCGCTCACCACCATGATATGCGGCAGATGTGGTGGCACAATGCAAGTCACCAAATCGCCCGCCTGCCACCCGGTGTTGTCTTTTGGAATTTCCATTTTCCACCCGCGTCGTTCAAAGAACTTCTGTAAATTGGGCACCCGTCGATGATCGATATTTCGATCCGTCGTCTTTAACCCCCAGATTTTCGGATACTTGGAAAAGTTCGTCTTCATGTCCGCGTTCACTTCTTTCTGAAGATCAAAATCGTGCGCCTTCCGTAAAGCCCGAACCACCACATCGGTACACACCCCGCGATCCTCCGGCACATCGCCATTGGGAAACTCCATCGAGACGTAAGCGGGGTCGTAGCGTACCGTCACACCGACCTGCGATCTTGCCGCTTCGACGATTTTGACATCCGCCCCATCCGCATACGTCACAGCAAAAGCCAGGCTGGATATCCATGCGGCGACGACAGGAAATTTTGTGCCCATAAAGCATTCGAGCACAAAACCTCCCAAAGATCCCGCATTTTCTCCATGCTCCACCTCGCCCCATGTAGCCGTCTCGCTCCGCCGAGAAGTGGAGCGCAGCGACTCCCGCTTCTCGACGTCCGCTCGCCCAAGACCATCCCAAACCACCCAAACGCCGGCGGAGCGGCGTGACTACATCTCACCTCTCGCCCCTTGCTATTTCTCGATTATAGACGATAGGTTGCACCCGCGCGACGATCAGGCTGATTAGTTATAGTCCATTGTAGCGGCGCTTTTCCTTCCCCTCGTGCCTTGCTGGCCCAGGGAAATGCAGCGCCGACCTGACAGGTGCGGAATTCAACTTATCCCGCATTAGCATACCATGGAACTACCACCATTCTCTGAACTCGGCTTGCCCGACTCCCTTCTCGAAGCCATTAAAGACCTCGGCTACGAGCAACCCTCACCCATCCAAGCCAAGGCCATTCCGCCTGCGCTCGAAGGTAAAGACATCATCGGCCTGTCCCAAACCGGGTCGGGAAAAACCGCTGCATTCGGCCTGCCAGTGCTCGCAAAAATCGACCTCGATAACCGCGTCCCCCAGGCACTCATCGTCTGCCCGACGCGTGAACTCGCTGTCCAGGTTTGCGAAGAAATTCACCGCCTCGCGAGCAAGATGCAAGGCCTCCGCGCCGTGCCTGTTTACGGAGGTGCTCCCATCGACCGCCAAATGCGCGCGTTCCGTGAGGGCGTCCATATCGTTGTCGGCACACCAGGTCGTTTGCTCGACCACGTTCGCCGTCGCACCTTCAAAACCGAAACAATCAATACCGTCGTCCTCGATGAAGCCGACCGCATGCTCGACATGGGATTCCGTGACGAGATGGAGGAACTTCTCGCCGGCGTGCCGGAAGACCACCAGACGCTGTTCTTCTCCGCAACGATGAACCAAGGCGTTACCCGTCTGATCAACAAGTTCGGCAAAGCACCGGAAACCATCTCCATCGAGCAAACGTCAAAAACCGTTTCCAGCATCGAGCAAAGCTATTTCGAAGTCCGCAACCGCTCGAAAGTGGAAGTCATGACGCGTATCATCGACATGGATTCACCGCGTCTGGCGATTGCTTTCTGTAATACAAAACGCGTCGTCGATGAAACCACTGAGGCACTGATTGCCCGTGGCTATTCCGCCGACCGCCTTCACGGCGACATCACCCAACAAATGCGCGAGCGCGTGCTCAAGCGCTTCCGTGACGGACAGGTGGAAATCCTCGTCGCCACCGACGTCGCTGCTCGTGGACTCGACGTCGATGACATTGACGTCGTGTTCAACCTCGACCTCCCTCAAGACCCTGAGGACTACGTTCACCGTGTCGGCCGCACCGGCCGTGCAGGACGCTCCGGCAAAGCTGTCACCTTCGTCTTCGGTCGCGATATTCACCGCCTCCAGATGATCGAGCGCTACACGCGTTCTGTCATCCGCCGTGAGAAAATCCCATCACAAGAACAGGTCGAAGGCAAACGTGCCGACGTCATGTTCGACAGCCTCAAGGAGCGTCTTGAAGCCGGGAATTTCGAAAACCAGGAAATCTACATCGACCGCCTACTCGAACAAGGTCACACCCCGACTGACGTTGCCAGTGCACTCTTCACTCTCCTCCGCGAGTCCCAAGGCCGCGAGGGCGAGACCATTCAGGAAGATCGCCACCCGGATCGCCCGACACCTCGCCGCACCGGTGACGAATCTCGCCAAGAGCGACGCAACGACCGCGACTTCGACGACCGACGTAGTGGCGGCAAACAACGCGACAACGCCCGTGGCCGCGACGACCGTGGTGACAGAGGAGACCGTGGCAATGATCGTGGAGCTCGCGGTGATCGTGGCGGTAGTTTCACCCCAAGTGCTCCGGAAGAAGGAATGGCGCGACTGTTCATCTCTGTCGGCAAAGACTCTGGCGCCAAACCTGGTGAGATCGCTGGAATGATCTACAACGAGGCACAACTCCAACGCAACGACGTTGGTAGAATCTCACTTTTCCCTCGCCATACCTTGGTCGACATCAAAGTGGACCAAGCCGAGAAAGTCATTCGCTCGCTAAAATCCGCCAAGCTCCGTGGCCGTGCGGTGCGCGTCGACTACGATCGCGGGTAATTCGCGAAATCTCTCAAATAATGGGCCGCCTTACATCTGTAAGACGGCCCATTTTCGTTTAGTATATACCACACAACGTTCTGCTTCCCAAAAGCATAGGCGTGTGGATAGAATCCTCAATGCTATGAAAAATTCCGCTGCAATCATCCTAGCCGTTGGTGCCTCCACCATCTCCGCCGTCGTCGCTTGGACTATCGCCAAAGATCAAACACCACTTGGCAGTGCAAATGATCCGATAAGCCAGCAGAAGCCAGCCATCTCGTCGGCAGTTACCACGCCACCAGAAGGGATCGATGGTCTACCAGAAGACATCGACGGATCGCGTTGGTCGGGTAGGGACACCACCGTAGCTTCGGAAAATCGCAACAAATCCACCATACCCACCCCACCGGGTATCGATGCCGAGCAATGGCAACGTGCACTCGATCGCGCAGAAGGGATCACTGAATGGATTCAACGGTCCAGAGAAGAAGGCCGCCTCGATCGACGGATAGACGAACGGGTTCAACGCGACCAACAACGGATCGTGCAACAAGTCGGATTGGTCGGAGAGAGCGCCGAAACTGTCGCCAATCTACTTACGCGTCGCCAGCAGGACTTCTACGAAAAGCCAAAGGCACTTTTCGATGCCATGATGGACAACAAGGAGAGCTTCGCGGAATTGTTGGCCATTCGTCGGATGAACGATCAGAACGATGGACTCTCCCCACAACTTGAAGCACGTAAAGAAGAACTGAAGCTCGAAATGTTCAGCTCAGTTCTCGAACCAGGTGAAACCCTTAGCGACGACGAATTCGGCCGACTTTTCCGGCGCAATGAGCCGGGCGATTGGTATCACGATTCTGACTTCGTCGCCAACACAGCCAGCACTCTCAGTGCTGAAGATGGCGAAGCCCTCGCAGGCTACGCCGACAAAATGGTCTACCTCGACCGCGAATACGGAGCCAACCGCCGCCTCTACAGAATCGAGCGGGAACTCCCCATTACACCAACTCAACGGGAAGAACTGATGCAACTCTACATCAAGACCCGCGACCCTTCTCCCGAGCAACTCCGCAGCATCATCCCAGAAGAATTTGTCGAACAAGCAAGATCCGCCGCCAATCACCGCTAGATCAAATTTTCCGCGCAACTTATGCACCTTACCTGGGTTGTTAATCCGCTGAATTGTATCGAAATAGAAACCAGCACTGTCTTTCTCAAAAAAATCATTCCATGAACACTCCAACCACCATCGCTGCCATCGTTGTCGCTGCAGCCACATCCGCGGGAATCACCTGGTTCGTGGCAAAAGACGGGAGCGACCCGGTTACAAAAGCTCCGGAAGCCACAGCCTCCACAGAAAAAGCTTCAGCCTATGTACCAACCCCTGCCATGGAAGAAACCCGAACCGACGAGACCCCATGGAAAGGCAGGGATAGCACCGTCGCCAAGGAGGAGCGTGAAGCGACCACAGCACCCAATGGCATCGATGCAGAAACTTGGACACGCGCCGAACAACGCGTGAATATGATTTCCAACTTCGCCGAAATGGCAAGAAACAGCGGAATGTTCGAAGCCCGCATGGAAGAGCGCGTGACCCGTGACGCAACAAGCATCAATAAACAACTCGGACTAGAAGGCGAAAGCGCCGAGAAAGTTGAAGAACTACTCACCCTCCGTATGGACGCCTCCACATCGCGTTCACGTGAAATGTTCGATGCCATGCTCAGCAATAAAGACGGACTAACCGAACTCCTCGCCATGGGTGAGATCGAAATGGGCGACGCAGAACTGACACCTGCGCAAGTAGCCCGAAAGACAGAGCTCAAAAAGAGCATGTTCGGTCAATTCTACGAGAACGGCGAAGAAATGAGCGACGACGAGTTGCGTGGACTATTCCGCCCGTCGCGCCCATCCGATTGGTATGACGACGAGCAATTTGTCGCCGCAGCTGCTGCTGAGCTCGGGGACAAAGAAGGCACCGAGCTACAGGAATACGCACAGAAAATGGACTATCTCGACCGCGAAGAGCGTGCCTATCGCAATATCAATAACATCGAGCGCAATGTTCAGCTAGAGCCGGAGCAGCAACAAAACTTGATGCAGCTCTACATTGAAACCCCAAACCCAAGCGACGAGCAACTCGGGCAGATTCTCAACGCCGATCAAGTCCAGCAGGTGAAGGAGTCGAACAACAACAGGCGCGGCGGATGGGGACGTGGACGTGGCGGACGTGGACGATAGACAGCGCCCCACCTACTAACCACGCCGTAGCTCACCGATAACCTCCAGCCAGCCGGACGCTTCGGCCTCGCGGGAGAACGTCGGCTGCCGTGCCACGGTTGCGCGCTTAATTTCACTCAAAAACTCAGCGTCGACATAGCACCGCTCGATCAATCTTGCCAAGGCTCCGGCATCGCCCACGGGAAAGAGTCCGGGGAAATCCACACCAAGCTGACCGACGTTTGGTTCAATATCACTAGCCAGGATGGGCACACCACACATCACAGCTTCGAGGATGGAGTTCGCTCCACCTTCAATACAAGATGTATTCAAGGTCAGATCCGCGCTACGAATGCGACGTAAAGTTTCCTTATGCGGCAACTCACCAAGCCAACGATAACGAGGCTCACGCTCCAGCCAATGCCGCGCCTGCTCGCCATAACCATCACCGCGATCGCGCCCGATGTGAGTCACCCGAACGTCATCAAGGTCCGGAAGTAGCGCTATCGCTTCGAGCACCAGAAACGGTTCTTTCGTCGCTCGCCCGTGGAATGCCATTTCGATGGAGAACCCATCATGCGGGAACAAGTTGTCCTCGCTCAGTTCCGGCAGATCTAAGGACAATGATTTTGTCACCACCGACGCCTTCGCTCGCAACTCGACAGGCAAAGAGTTCAAGGAAGCCGACTGAGTCACCACCAAGCGATCAGCAATGTCCATCGACTCGAGTGTCGAGACGTTTCCCGCTGGAAAGTCGAGATACAAATCCGTGCCCGTGAGCAACACGATCGTAGAACGCTCTGGGAAACGTCGATAAAACTCCACCACAGCCGTATGACTACGCGTGGCATGCATCGCGAGATGAACATCTGCATCAGCACCACCGATCTGATCCGGCCTGCCCGAACTCGCCTTAAAGCCAAGCTCATCGAGTATACTCAGAATTCTCCGCGCAGATACCGAGTTCCCATTGAGAGAATCCAAAGGATATGGGCAAGTAAGATGAATGCTTGGCAGTGGCAACATGAGCGAATCCGTGAAACAGTAAGCCAAGCATGAAGCCAGCCAAGGCACAATACGAATTGATCATCATCGGGGGAGGTGCCGCAGGGTATTTTTCCGCGATCAACGCTGCCGAGCGGCTACACCCCGACGCCAAAGTCTTGATCCTCGAAAAGTCGTCTCGCGTGCTCGGCAAGGTGCGCATCTCGGGTGGTGGCAGGTGCAACGTGACTCACGATTGTCACGACCCTAAACGTCTCGCCACGCACTACCCACGTGGAGCAAAATCGTTGATTGGGTCCTTCCATCGATTCGGCGCAGAGCAGACGATTGATTGGTTCACAAAACGCGGCGTCGCACTCAAGGTCGAGCCGGATGGACGCATGTTCCCCACCACGAACAACTCGGAAACGGTCATCGATTGCCTGACTCAAGCCGCAGATCGCGCCGGTGTCGAATGCGCGACGTCACAAGCCGTCACCAAGCTTCAAAAATCGGATGACGGCGTGTTCGTTCTTACCTTGAAATCCGGCGACACTCTGACCGCCAATAAAGTCATGCTCGCCACCGGAGGCACACGCGCACCCGAAGGGTCGCGAATGGCCGAAGCACTCGGGCATACGACACTTCCAGCCGTCCCTTCGCTGTTTACCTTTCACATCACCGACCCACGGATTTTCGAGCTTCAGGGTCTCTCCGTAGACCCCGTGCGCACCGAAATTGTCGGCACCAAACTGACTGCGGAAGGGCCGCTACTCATCACCCATTGGGGGATGAGCGGGCCCGCCATCTTGAAGCTCTCCGCTTGGGGCGCTCGGCAACTTTCCGAACAAGATTACCGCTTCTCTCTGCGCGTAAACTGGCTACCTCACCAATCGAGTGCCCCAACCTTCGACCAATGGCGTGATCAGTTTGGAAAACGCTCAGTCACCACTCGATCTCCTTTTACCACGATTCCAAAACGCGTCTGGGAACGCTTCGTCGCCGCCGCGAAAATCGCACCGGAAACCACATGGTCACAACTCACCCGCCAGCAGCGCGACGCACTCATTCGCGAGATCGAAGCAGGAGAATTCACCGTCACCGGCAAGAGTCTCAACAAGGATGAATTCGTCACCTGCGGTGGCATTCCGCTCAAAGAAGTGAACCTGAAAACCATGGAGTCGAAACTCTGCGACGGTTTATATTTCGCCGGAGAAATCCTCGACGTCGACGGCATCACCGGTGGATTCAATTTCCAACACGCATGGACCACCGGCTACCTTGCCGGATGCGCGATAGCTGAATACCAACGCACGCTTTAGGTGAGACGAGTTGCCTCACATTAATGTTAGCGAGCAGAGCTCGGTAAATTTTAGAGTTACCCGACACGTCTAAGCTACATTTAAATCCGAACGCCCATCCTCAAAGCCCGGGGCCAAGCGGCACACGCGGTGAATTTGGATCTCTCCCCCGTCGCGCGCGATCCTGTGCCGCTCGCTGTCGTTCGCGCTGCGCATCTTGGGCGGATTGCTGCCGCTCAACCTGCTCAAGCTGCACATTGCGTTGTCGATCCCTCTGTTCACGTTGCGCAGCATTCCCGGGACCAGGGTCCGGGAGCGGTGGGCGTGGTTGACATTTCGGACACCCACAGTTTGGTGGACACGGCCGCACGTCATACCTCGGACTATTGACCACCTGCTCATAAATAATCACAGGTTCTCGAATCACCTCAATCACCCTCACACTCTCGACAGGTTCTGGTTTATTCTCTGGAACGCGATACACAGGCTGGCGAGGGATCGTTTTGTTCGCACGACTCAACCGCTCGGCATTGCGCTGCGCTACAAGGCGTGCCCGCTCCGCCTCAAGCATCACTGCATCGAGACTGGCGATATTTCCAGGCACCCAAGCGAAGGCTTTCTCAAGATCTAGCCTCGGCGCGTAGGCGGTGATTTTTTCTCCGCCTACGAAAGGCTTACGCGCCTCCTCAACACTTGGAAACCTTTCCACAAACTCCACCTCGTAGAGAGCATCAGAAACTTCAATCCTGGTCAACCCGGGACCAGCGACACTCCAGCGCTTCTGTTGAACTTCGGTCACCGTGACAAGTCGAGCCTCTTCAGCAACAGCATGCGCCACCACATCACCGTTGGTTGTATAACGACCCACATCCCATGCCATCAACCGCTGGTGAGGAACGAAGAGAAACGTCTGCCAACTTGGAATTGCCGATTCCCACGGCGATCCACCAACAATCCCATCGGCACTTGGAGGCAACGCTCCCCAACCAACCGCATCCTCAGATTCCCGCCATGCCACCCAGGCAGACGCCCATTCATCACCTGCCACCCAGATCCAACCCACGCCACCCTCGGCAATCCATTTCCAACGTCCAAAGTGACAGGTCAACCAGCCAAATGATTCACGCGACTCCCAAAACCACCCGCGATTCGTGTAGAGCCATTGTCCATTCAAAAACGGATGCCAATCCCCTTTCACCGCTTCCAAGCTCGGCCGCCAAACCGGACCAAATTCCGACGATGTCATCCAATCGCCATGTCCCTCCAGATAAGCGACTAATTCAGATTGTCGATCATCTGCCGCAGCAACTGCCGGCATCAACAATCCAAAGGCTAGAATCAGCACTAAAATTCTTCGTTGTGTTTGACCTATCATTTCATCAAAGGATACCCTATTCAGACGCCCCGAAGCACGCGGATATTCAAACAAACCGCAAGATCTGCGGATGGCACCAAACGCCTGCTTAATTGAGACAGAACATCTTAAATATGGCGTAAATCAGCCAACAGTTCCTGATTGAACGACTCCATAAAATTCTTCAGACTAAATCCATGAGCCCAAACATGTCCCCAAAAGATCCTGAGCGGATCATCGAATTTGAATTCCTCCGTGCCACCGAGGCCGCCGCACTAAACTCGATGCGATGGCTCGGAAAGGGTGAGAAAGAATCCGCCGACGAATCCGCTTGCGATGCCATTCGTGGAATTTTCGACCTTATGGACATGCGTGGCGAAGTCGTCATTGGTGAGGGCATCAAAGACGAAGCCCCGGGACTCTTCAAAGGTGAAAAAGTCGGCAGCTGGCGCGAAGGCTCGCCGGTTTTTGATATCGCACTCGACCCCGTGGATGGCACCACCAATGTCTCCAAAGGGATGCCCAACTCGATCGCCTGCATCGCCGCCGCCATCCCCGAAGAAGGCCACGACTCCGCCCTACAGGACATTCCGGCATTCTACATGACCAAACTCGCCTACCCACAAAAGGTACGGCTTGCATGGATGAAGGACCCTTCGCTTCCCCTGAATCTTGACGCCCCCTTCGAGGACGTCATCAAACTCACCGCGAAGGTCTTGCAAAAAGACGTTCGCGACGTCGTCGTCATGGTGCTAGACCGTCCACGTAACCAGCCATGGGTTGAGATTACCCGAAGCGTTGGTGCCCAACTCAGATTGATCGCCGATGGCGACATCGCCGCCGCGCTCGCCCCCGCATTTCCAGACAGCGGAATCGACCTTTACGTCGGCATAGGCGGATCGCCCGAAGGCGTTTTGAGTGCTGCTGCATTGCGCTGCCTCGGTGGTGGACAACAAGCCAAAATCTGGGTGCGCGACGAAGAGGAGCGCAAGGAACTCATCGCCGAAGGCTGGGGCGACCGCTTGGACGAAACCTTCCGATCCAGAGACCTCGCACGCGGCAACAGCATCATCTTCTGCGCCACCGGCATCACCGAAAGCCCACTGGTCAAAGGAATCAACGTCCGCGAGCACACCGCCAGAACGCATTCCGTTCTGATGCGCGCGCGCAGCAGAACCGTCCGCTACGTCGAAGCACTTCACAACCTCGAGACCAAAACCATCCGCCTCCGCTCCACCGGCGCCGAAGCCCAACTCCTCGAGCAACTCCGCTAGCCGACCTTACAGAAATTTATTCGCTTCCTCGTGAAGCAGGCCGTTCTTCAACCAAAAAGAATCCATCGTTACCCGACGTCTGATAGAGCGGCATCAAAAGATTACCGTCAGTCGGCGCACGTATGGGGCCGTTGTTATCTCTTGCGATAATCTCATCACGCTTGACCTCATGGAAATTTGCGAAGCCGGGTTCCATGACAAAACCCTCGTTACCGTTCAAGGCATGCCGATGGGTGAATTCGAAAACCTTTGGTGGACCGACGACAAATCCATCCAGAACCGCGTGCGCTTCATCGAGCGAACTGCGATCGGCAATACTGGCCCCGGGAGCCAGGCACCCCGTTTCCTCAAGCATCATCCAGAATAATGCAGTCATGCTTGTGACCGCAGCATCGCGACTATGCTGCCCGCCTTCGCAGGCAAATCCGGTAAACCCCTGTTCATGAAGGTAGCGATCAATACTGCCGGGAACATAGCGATAAAAACCGCTGACAATGTGTAATGGAAATTTCCTGGCAAACTTGATCAGGCGCTCATTGCCACTGGGAAGGCTGAGGTAAGGGAGCGTCTCGGAGGAGGTTGTATGCAGATCGACGAAGTATCGTTCCTCCACGGGATGTTCTTCGGCCAGCCTTTCAATCAAACTGATGAGTTCGTCGCGCTCTTGGAACTCCGAAACCATATGAGTCGATTCAATCGATGGAGCCACTACGGTGGGGAAAATCCGATTTAAATCCGCCTCAATATAGCGGCTCTTGTTGGCTGCCGCCTGAAGATTGCCGCGAAGGACGACAACCCGCCCGCGAAGATGGTCCGATGGGGCGGGTTCAAGGGCTTCAATTACCTGGCGAATGGCGGTTTCGCCCGCAGGCTCATTACCATGGATCAGACAAGTGACGAGCAATAAGGGGCCGCCCACGGGGCCATGATCGGCGATAATCCGTCCTTTGGATATGGAGGAATAAGTATTCATAAGGAGTTGCAGGCATTCAACAGCTACGGAGCCATCCGGTCGATATCGTCACCGGTCACCATCCCGGCGAGAAACCCCGCTTCGAGTACAGCTACACAGTCGGTGCCATTTTTCTTCATCAAGCTCAAACATTCTTCGATCGATGCGTCAACCGGAAGCGTGACAAATTGAGCACGTTTGACATCATCAACTAACGGACCGGCATCAGGGTTGTCAATGGCAGCCATGACCTCACGTTTGGAAACGATACCGCTCAGTTGATCGTCATCGTCAACCACCGGAAGAAATTCACGGTCATTCCATCTCATAAGCTTTGCCGCGAACACCCACGAATCATCCGGATGCAGGGTAATGAGATCATTGTCCATCACTTGTTCGAGCGTCCACGTGGAGTTGCAATGAAGCTTGGGAACCATCACTTTTTCATCAACGGATTCCCACTCATGAACCGGGCGTCCGCTACTTGCGCGCGCGACCATTTCAGCGGTCAGTCGCACCGAAGCCTCACCGGGCGAGAGCGTTTTTGTGTAGCTGTTGAAAGCGTCGAGAATCCACTCGGATCCGGTGCGTCCACTGCTGACGCGGTCCGCAATGATACCGAGAAGTCGACCGCTCTCATCCGGATCGACCTGATAAGCACCGAGACCTTTTCTTGCTAGCGGAAGAAGACGTTCCAAAATCAATTCACGGGCGGGTAGATTTTCACCAAACCATCTAAAAGTCACGCCGAGACCCGAGCGAGCTGCTTTGTTGAAATTGGAGTGTGCACTGGAAAAGGGAACAATCTCATGCAAGGTGCGTGCCTCCTCGGGCATTCCCAACATCAGACCAAGCCAAAACGCGGTATTCGCCATTTCGTCGATGAGCGTCGGCCCGGAGGGAAGAATTCGGTTTTCGATCCGCAGGTGAGGGTTTTCGCCCATGCCGAAGCACACGCGGTTCCAGCGGTAGATCGTGCCTGTATGAAAGTTGAGAGCATCGAGATCTCCAACAGGCACATCACTAATCCCCGCGCCGCGAGGGAGGTGCGTGACATAGGGTCGGTGACGGCTCAGATCTTCTCTGAAGATCTCAAGGATATCGTCACGCACCCAGTCCCGACCGAATGTGACGCGGGGTTCTTCCTTACGAAGATTGGCTTCCGGTCGCCGGGTATCAGTGGTCTGAGCGAACAGAGCGATCCGGGTTTCACGCCACAGGCGGCGGTTCAAGAAAAGCGGCGAGTTGGTGGCGGCGGCAAGCACGGGAGCAGAGATCATCTGCGACCAGTTGTAGTGCGCGCGCAGTAAATCAGCGTCACTCTGACAGTGTATTTGAAAGCTCGTGAAGGTTCCACCAAATGCGGTAGGATTATCGCGGCTGACGAGTTCATCGATCCCTCGAATATGGAATTCGTAATCCCGGCCACGCAGTCGGTTTACCAATTCAAGCATGGTATGGTAGCGAGGATTCGGCGTCAGCGCCTCCGGCCGAACGTCGTGATGACGAATCGTGGGTAGCAGTCCAGTGAGCACGGTTTGGGCATCAAAATTTTCCTCAGCAACCTTCGCGACATGATCAAGATAACCGGCGAGCTCATTCTGCAAGCGCGTAAACACATTCCCTTCGACGCGGTGTGGAGAGGAGTTGATCTCCATATTGAACTTCGCATATTCCGTCACGAACGGTCCATCTCCCAAATGATCAAAGATACGCGGGACCAGAGGCGCCGGGCGAAAATCGCGGTCGATGAAATCGAGTTCCTGTTCCGCACCCAGCCGCCGCACTCCGGACTCGAACCCTCCATCTTGAAGCATTTGTTCAAGAACACCAAGATCACGCAAAGCAGCACGGGTGAAAACATCGCGATCTGCCGGGGAGGCGATCCTACGGATTTCTGGAGTATCTGACATGTGCCCATTGAAACGCAGTTACCATGCCGGATTCAATAACCGTTGGCAAACAATCCAGCTCTCCCCGAGCAAACCCATCCATCGAGGATCATTTCTCTGGCAGGTAGCTTCGTTCGCCATCCCGACCATCAAAGGAAAGCCTGAAGACATCCGCGTCCATGACAAACCCCGCGTTAACGCCAGCCAACCGCTGCCTCTCCACGGGGGAAAGATACTCGTCAGGCAAGTCTTCAATAGATGACGGAAACGCACCGTTCATCCTTTGTTGTAAATGCGCTGCGACAAGACCGCGGTAAGCGGAGAGAAGAACCACCTGCGGTTCAATCCCATCCGCAAAGGCTCGGGCATTGATTGCGAATACCTCGGTGAACCCTTCCACTATCTTCTCATGCAGTGGATTGGGCAATGAATGACCGCGGGAACTTCGCTCGAAGACGAGAATCGACTGCCTCATTGTTTTCAAATCCCACCCTTGTGCGGGAATGATGGCGGCATCCTCCAAGGCTTTCCAGTAGATGAGGATACCCTTATAACTGCTCTCGCGATACTTATAGCGATGATGCAGATGATGGGAGGGAAGCGATGAAGGGTCGGCAATAGAATCCATCGACGGGTAAAGCATCCCGCGTTCATACAGCAAAACATTATGCCAACCCTCAAAGAGTGACCATTGCTTGGTAAGATCCAGCAACTGCTGTAAATCGTCGGCCGTGAATTGATCGGAATCCGTCGCAAGCACTTGGGCGGTCTCATTCGCACCAAGGGTTGCCATTATTAGGATTTTAATCGTTAATTCATAAAATCCACAGAGATGCGGTGAGCGCTTGGCTTCGATTTCATGGAGTGCGATCAACGGTGCGACGTTGCCATTGCGAGCACGTTTGGCGGCCTCGGAAGCCGCCGCATCAGTCAGCCCCTTGAGAGCAACACCCTCGGGAAGGTAAATCCCATCATTTTCTGCAATCTCAACACCCAGCGCAGCCAACGAAACCGTCTCGCAATCCTGCATTCCCAGCAAAGCAAGAGACGATCCACAGCAGCAATCGTCAAAGGATCATCCTTCTTGAGACTCGACATCGGTGGACTGGCATCGATATAGGCGCTTATTTCAGGCTCCTCCAAGAGGTTCTTGCCTTCACTCTCTCTCCAGAAAGCCAGCAATTCCGCATGGCTGACCGGCTTCCCCACTGCAGACTGATCAGCCACATAGTCGACACAAGCCTGTCGCGCTTCGTCGGCATCTCCACGATTGGCGAACCAATAGACTGCGAAAACGGCAACAACCATAACGATTGCCACAATGATCCACTTGATGAGTTTTCGACGCATCTGATGAATCTTCTGCGTAGCTAGCGCATTGTCGATGACTAATCGTCAATCAGGTCACAAGATAACAACTATCACCCTCGCCAGCCAAAGAATCGCCGCCAAGGACCAAAGTATAGTGCGCACCCAATTCTGCTTTATCAGACTGCGGACCAGCGACACTCTATAGACCCTTCCAAGTTTCCGGTGAATTGGAACAAAGATGACAGCGGTCACCAACCAGGTCAGTAATGAAGTGATCAACAATGCGATCGAAAACCCATCGTCGGACATCATAACGAGTACAGCGATCGCACCGAACAATTCACAACACATCAGCGGTCCGACAATAAACCCCATGCGCCGACAATGACGGCGATGAAATTCCCGCCACCTCGTTTCATCGATCTCCAGAAACGACGGATAGACGATGAATTGAACCATCCAGATCACCGAGAACATCCCAAAGACGCCAATGATTTGCGCGATTACCCCGCCGAGGGCAACGTAGGCCTCCATGGTATGTGGTAATTCAATCATCAGGAACTCTACGACGCATGCGGCGTCCGAATGACACCCGTGTTTGAAAGCCTATTCTGCACGTTGCTAGATCAATGTCGATGCGTAGCAGCGCAGCGGATCGCAAAAGTGGCCGGGGCATCCTGCCCCGTAGCCAAATCAATAGCCTAATTGCCAGACTGACCACGCGCCGCCAATTAACTGATAACTGATAACTGATAACTCATAACTTCTTCCCCCTCCCCTGAACCCGCACTTGCTCCGGAGCCTGTTTTGGGAAAGGGTGTGCGCCTGTGGCGAAGTCAAAAAAACACACCCAGCATCTGCTGATCTTCCTGACCGTTCTTGTCGATCTCATCGGCTTTGGAATCGTCATCCCCCTACTCCCGCTCTATGCGGAGGAGTTCGATGCCAACTACTGGCAACTAGGTATGCTGATGGCTCTGCACAGTCTGATGCAATTCATCTTCAGTCCGCTGCTGGGGAAAATTTCCGACCGAGTGGGGCGGCGTCCGGTGTTGATCTTGTCGATTGCTGGCAATGTCATCGCCTACAGCGTGCTTGCGTCAGCAGGTTCGCTTTGGGTGCTCTTTATCGCTCGATTCCTCAGCGGCGTATCCTCGGCAAACATATCCACCGCCCAAGCCTATCTGGCGGACATCACCGCTCGCGAAAAACGCGCTGGTGCCATGGGGATGATTGGCGCGGCATTCGGTCTAGGCTTCACCCTTGGACCTGCATTAGCTGGTGGTGTGCTGGCCATGACCCACGCATCTTGGGCACCACAATGGCTCTCCAACATGGGAAGCCATGCACCGTTCTGGACGGCGGCACTGCTGTCGGTGGCAAACCTCATCTGGGTCAGCCGCTCGTTACCAGAGAGTTTACCTAAAGAAAAACGCCAGACATCAAAAGCACCGATGTCTCTTCTCCCGCATCACCGATTCCGCGAGGTGGCGAATCTCGAAGGACCGTGGCTACTCCGCCTACTTGCCGTCTACTTCTTCAACGTCACCGCGTTCTCGATGATGACGATGCTTTTCACTCTCTTCACCAACCGACGGTTCGGATTTGAAGAACAGCAAAACGCCTGGCTGTTCACTCTCATAGGAATCATCGGCGTCATCATCCAGGGCGGAATGATCCGTCGAATCGAACCCAAGGTCGGTGCATTCAAACTCGCCATGGTGGGAGCCATCGTGCTGACGGTCACCCTTGCCTTGATGCCGTGGACCTCCAACTGGACGCTACTCATCGTCTTTTTAACCATGGTCGCCATTGGCAACAGCCTGGTTCAACCCTCTCTGAACACGATCGCATCGCGCTTTGCCGACGAGCAGAGCCAAGGCACCGCACTTGGTCTAATGGCGAGTGCCGGTAGCCTCGGTCGCGTGGTTGGACCGCTACTTTCCAGCGTTCTTCTGGCGGTGGAATTCGGCCCCGGCTTCGGCTCGGTCGCGCTATGGGTGTCCGCAGGAATCGCCTTGATCGCCACCATGTTATTATTGTCACTCGGCGGAGAGCGCCGCGCGTCGAATGGATAACTTACAGCCAACAAGCCCGCAAGGAATGTGGAATGCCCCACTCCCCCCTCTATCTCTGGTGGTGGCTGACTTGGTTATGCTCCTACCTTCCAGGTTTATTTACATTTACAATCACAGAGGTCGAGATGTATTGGATGTACGACGTCACAGAGGTTCTCTATCTCACCGCAGGCGTGCTTGCCATCCTTGTCGTCTCAAGAATCACCAAACATCAGTCGCGCATGATGACAGATGGCGTGCCCTATCCAATTTAACCGAATCTGCCATCTCATATTGAAGAACCGCCAATCTACGACCCCTTGCCGAGATATTTCTCACCACGCAGAACCTCCACGTCGGATGAGTAAGTGATAATCGCCCAGTTGGTGAAATAATTCTCCGCAATGTCTTCCATGATTGCGTCGGCAACTTCGGGCGACACGATCGTATCGATCTGTGAGTTGCGCCCCTCAAAGTCTGAAGTACGGTTTCCTCGCGAGCCCTCACCCTCCACGAGTGAGATCGACCATCCGGTGGCACCGTGTTTACGGAGCACATCGAGAATCTGATCGCGGAGCAAGCGCTCAGTGACAATGGTGACTTTTTTGAGCTGGATCTTTATTGCCATGATTCGAAGAGTTTAGCCGCTTTTTGCAGCAATGGGATGCCTATAGCGAGGTTGAAGGGAAAGGTGACCCCCAACGCGAGGGTCAAATAGTATCCGGGGTTTGCCTGTGGTAGTGCTATACGAACGGCGGCCGGTGCCGCGATGTAAGAGGCACTGCCAACCATCGCACCGAAGATCGACGCCCCGCCCGGCGTCATGCCTACCGCCATCGCCCCAGCCACGCCAAGCAGACCGTGAAAGACAGGGATGAAGCAGCCGAGAGCGATCAATCGCCACCCTGCCTTGCCGACGTCTGCCAAACGTTTTCCAGCGATCAATCCCAGCTCTAGCAAGAAAATACACAGCGCTCCTTTAAACGCCGCGACGAAGAATGGCGAAATGTCCGCGAGTTTCTCAGGGCCACTGACTGCACCGATAATCAATCCGCCAACAAGCAACACGATGCTCTTACCTGTCACCACTTCGTGGAGCGCCTTTTTCCATCCGCCATCTTTGCTTGATCCGCTGCTTGCAAACAGCAGTGCAACGATGATTCCCGGCACCTCAAGCAGTGCGACCAAGGCGGGAAGATAACCTTCGTAATCCATACCCGAGCGCTTCACCGCTTCGGTTGCTGCGAGGAAGGTCACTACCGAAACCGACCCGTAGTGAGCGGCAACGGCAGCCGCATTTTCTGTATTAAGGCGGCCAAAGTGCTTCATCAAATAGAAACCGGAAATGGCCGTAATCACCCCGAGAAGAACCGTCACCACGGCGGGCGCCAGCATTTCAGCAAATGGCGTAACAGCCAGCGCCGCGCCACCTTTCAGGCCAATCGCCAAGAGCAGGTAAATCGACAAGCCTTGATATATAGGCTCAGGAATCGCAAGATCGCTTTTTATCCATCGCGCGATGATGCCAAGTGCGAAACACAGCACGACTGGCGATAGAAGGTTTTCGGCCAGGAGGTTCATCTTGGGCAGCACTTCGCCCCGAATCCCCATTTCCGCAAGAGAAAACGGAATCGCCCTCTCGCTTCATTCTATACCATTTTTTTCGTCGCCTGGCACCAATTCTGTGGCATCGCTCCCAGCTCCATCACCCCAACATGCACCGTGCAGTCGGCTTCCAGCCGACACGTAGCAGACACAGCCACGCTCCCCGCTCCATCAACCCCACCACCGGCTCCCACCGCCCTCGCCTGCATCTTTCTCTTCGCCCCATTCAAAATCACCTCAGGGAAGTGCAGGCACCGGTTTTTTCAATTCTGGGTCGCAAGTGCGCGGATGAATAAGCTTGAGACGGACGCGCTGGAGGTCGCGGTGACGGTGGTGTGGCTTCCATCCGGCACTGCAGAGATCGACATGGTCAAGCCACTCGAGGGGCCATCGACCCCGTTGCCGACATACCAGTCGACGAGATTCGGCGACCATTCGTAGCTTCCGACGAGGTCGCTGGGAGGGTTGAGGTTGCGCGGGTGGGTGAAGGTGGTGGTCGTGCCGTCGGTACTGAGGTTCTCCAAACCGGCGGAGAAGGCGCGCGGGTCTGTGCCGAACCAAGCCTCGATACCATTCGGCAAGCCGTCCCCATCGGGATCGAGAGTGAAACCACGGTCGGCGGGGTTCATTTCCAGCGCGGGATCGCCGATCCACGAGTCGTAGTTGTCGGGCTCGGCGTACCAGTTGACGATTTCCATCGTCAGTTCGCCGACGAGTTGCGGATTGCTCGCGGCCAGGTTATTCGTCTCATGCGGATCGACCGGGGAGGAGCCGTTGTAGAGGTGATAGAGTTCCTTGTCCCCATTGGTAGAGAGGATAAGCTTCCATCCACTACGGACGGCGAAACGGCTTTCGAGCGACTCCGTCGGGTCGGAGAGCGTCAGGATCTCGACATCATGATCCGAGCCGCAGACCGTGTCGCGCGCGGCGACGGCGGCGGGATCGAGCAGGTCGATACCTCTCATTTCCGTGAAAACGGGAAGCCCCAGGGCGTGATGCACGGTTGGCACCATGTCCACCATATTGACCGGGGTGCGGATGATCTGAGGCTCGATCGCGCCGCCGGGTTTGATACGGTCCGGCCAACGGACAATAATTGGGGATCTCACGCCGCTATCGTAGGACGTCAGCTTTCCTTCGGTGGTCTTATCGAGCGCCCGGCCGTTGTCACAGATCATGATGATGATCGTGTTGTCGGCGATGCCCTTGGCGTCGAGATGGTCAAGGATGGCACCGACTCCGCCGTCGAAGCGCTCGATGTTGGCGTAGTATTTCGCATCTGTGCTGTTCAGTCCGAGGGCGGTATATTCCGCGACCAATCCGGCTGGCGGATCGAAGGGATCGTGCGGAAGGAATGGCGCATACCAGAGGAAGAACGGCTGGTCGGCAGTCACCTGAGCATTGATGAAATCGGTGACCGTCTTGACCGTGTTGGCATAGGGAATGGGGTGGGCCGGTGCCGGGATGTCGTTCACATAATCGACGCGGCCGGTCATCAGGCCCCAGTCGCCGTGGCGGGCGCGCCCGTAGGATGGGATACTGCCGCCACTCCACTGGGGCGGAGCGGTTCCTGCCGCGGTGCTGTTGACGGTGTCCCCATGGGTGAAGCCGCCGTTGTTGTGGTGCCCTTCCCACCACTTGCCGGTCTGGAAGCTGGTGTAGCCGAGCTCGTTGAAGAGCGTGCGGGGAAGGGGGTTGAGCACCTGCATGCGAGCCTCGACGGTGCTGTCGTCCATCCGGGTGTTACCAGCTCCCCTGAAGTTAACCAGATCATTGCCTGTGACCCAGTGCTGTTGCAGGTAGGTTCCGGTGATGATCGAGACAAGGGCCGGCCGGCAAACCGGCGCGGAGTAGCCGTGAATGAAAGCGAGGCCCTCGTCGGCAAGGCGGTCGATCGCCGGGGTCTTGGCAACTTGCGGGATTGAGGGATTCAGATCGATGGCCGCTTTTTCCACGCCAGGCCGCTGCATGAAGCCGTAGTCGTACCAGCCTTGGTCATCGCTGAGGATAAAGATGACGTTCGGGCTGGTGGCAAGGGTCTGGAAATTCCAAGTGATGACGTCGGTCGACGGGATGCCAGCAAAATCCACATCGCTGTAGTTCTTCACCGCTCCGTCGGCGATCTGGACCGCGTAGTTCCTATCCGCCGCCAGGGGCGTGCTTGGATCGATGGTGAGGACACTGCCGCTGATGCTGACCTGTGAGGTGTCGGTGACCGCAATGACCTGCGTGGTTGAGCCGTCATCGAGATCCTTGAGGGTGATGTCACCCGTGCCGACGAGGACGGTATCGTCGAAGGTAGCCACGATACTGGTGGCCCGCGACACGTCGGTGGCGTTATCGAGTGGTGATTTCAGGGTGATCTCTGGCGCGGTGAGGTCCTGCGCGGCGGTGCTGAACGTCCATTGTCCGCCGGAGGTGCCGGGGAATCCGTTCGGAGTGCCAGCATCGTCCTCAATCGCGCCCTCACTGATCACCACCTCGAAATTCGTGCCGAAGTCTAGGCTGCCCGAGGGGTTGATGATGAGTTCGCTGCCGGAAACCGTCACCTGCGCGGGATCGGGCAGGTTGATCACCACCGTGCCCGAGCCGTCATCGGTGTCGGTAATCGTGATCGTTCCGCCGGCTTTCAGCACGACGTCCTCGCTGAAAGTGGCGACTAGATTGGAGCCGGGATAGACACCCGAGACGCCGTGCGGAACCTTGGCGACGATCGTGGGCGGCGTGAGGTCGGCGTTGAAATTCTCCGCGCCATCGTTACGCGCGTTATTGATCTGGGTGATGTCGAGCACGCCGCTGAAGACCGCCACATCGTCGATCAAGCCGTCGAAGGGGTTCTGTGTTCCGGTCTGCGGGTTGTTGCCTATGTTGAACACCGTGGTAGATGCCGTGTGGGTCGTGCGGGTCGGATTCGTGCCAACCGGAGATCCGTTAAGGTAGAGCGTGGTGCCGTTGTTGCTGTCCACCGTGTAGGCCACGTGCTGCCAAGTTCCCGTCGAGATGGTGCTGTCTGGCGACTCGGCGACGGAGTTTCCCTGCCCGCCGTTCGGCAGCAGGTTGAGGAACAGTATCCGGTCGGTCCCGTTTGTGTCCTTTCCCATGGTGAAGACCTCGCCATCAGTTCCCGAGTTCTGGCCGCCTGCGATGTAGCCGCGGCTGCCATTGGCCCCATCCCAGAAGACCCATGCCATGAGGGTGTAATCGGTGGACGGCAGCACGGCATCCCCCGCGGTCGCCGTGGAAATGTAGTCATCCACTCCGTCAAGGCTCACGGCTTGGCCAAACTGGCCTAGGGCATAGCCTGCCTCGCCCTGCGCGGTGCCGTCCGCCGATCCGACCGAGTCGGTGGCGTCACCATCGAGCTTCCAGTGGTGAATGAGTGCGGCGGCGTTCGGGTTCACATCGAAGTTTACCGCACCGCTGGCGATGACGTTGTCCAGTTGAGTGCTCGTCAGCACGCCGTCGAAAATAGCGACGTCGTCGATGAGTCCGTCGAAGTAAAGGGAATCAACGTCCGGGCGGGCACCGATGCGGAAGTTGTTGAAGACTGTGTGGCCGAGTGCGGTGGTATCGGTTCCCGCGGAGGTGCCATTGATGAAAATCTCCAAGCCAGCGGTGCTGCTGACAGTCATTGCCACGTGCGTCCAGGTGTTGAGCGGGATCGTTCCACCCCAGACTCGCTGGGAACTGGCCGGTGGTAACAGATTGGCCAATAATGAGTTGTTGGTCGTGGTCGCACCCGTCGCAATTTCGGCCCGTAGAAAGGCCCCATTGTTCCCGGAATTCTGGGTTCCCGCGACATACATATACTCGCCGGCGGTCTCCCTGTAGATCCAGGCGGTCAGGGTGAAATCGGATGCCGGCAGCGACGACTCCCCGATGTCGATATAGTCGCCAGCGCCATCCAGAGACGCCGCCTCACCAAACTTGCCCGCGCTTCCCGTGGTGTAGGAGGCATCTCCCACTGCGGTGCCATCATGAGTGCCCGCCGCATCATCGGCATCACCGTCGAATGGCCAGTAGTGAATCAGGCGGGTGGCCTCTAATGCCAGCATCTGGGTCGCAAGATTCTCGCCAAGCGTAACCAGAGCCGTGTGATCGAAGTGGATCACATCGGAACGCACACTATAGCCATCGGTGATGACGATGCCCACGGTCGGATCTGCCGCCGCGACCGTTTCCTGGGCCTGCCGCACCTTGTAGGGTCCGGAGCCGACGGTGGCGATGTCGGCATACTGACTGTTGGACAGTGTGCTGAGGACGAAGGGGAACGTTTGGCCACTATTCAGATCAGTGCGGACGCGCGTGACTAGGTTGGTGAGGTTCGTCTGGTAGTTGTCCGATCCGGTCGCGTCGTTCGAGTCGGTCTCCCCCTGCACCCAGAGCATCCCGCGCAACGCGTAGGTGTGGCCTGCGGTGGTGAGCGCGGAAAGGGCCGCCTGCACGGTCGGGACGAAGGTCGTGTATTGGGTGCCGGTCGCCGACCAACTGCTGTCAAGCGTGGTGCCGCCGTGGGTGTATTTGATGATCGCGATGTTCTCGGTCGGCTTTGCGTCGGCCATCGCCCGGCCGAAGGAAACCTCAGTACCGAATTCTTTCTCGTAAACCGGCTCCCCGGTGCCATGACCCGATCCGGGGGCGAGGTCGATCCACTGGTCCTCTAACAACCAGCCGACATTGTCGGCAGCCTGAGTCCGGTGCCAGTAAAAGCGCACATCGGTTTGGGCGGCGTTCAGCGGGGCCACAAGTTGGGCGGCGTCGGCACGTCCGTTGCCATTCGATTGGCCACCGAGCAGGTAAACCTGATAGTGCTCGGCGCAAAGGGGGGCGATGAGAGCGAGGGAGAACAGGGCAGAGCCCAATAAAGTCTTATTCATCTGGGGGAGGGGTGGATATAAAGTAAAACCCGCTACGATCGAACCGGAAACGGCCTATCGAAGCGGGTTTGCAAAATGCTTATTGAAGGATGGAGAGCTTACCACACGTGTTGAGCGGCAACTTGCCAATCAGTGGCGTCTGCGGATGAAAAGTGCGATGCCACCTAAGCCGAGCAGAACCATGGCGGAGGGCTCGGGGATTTGGGTAAGCGAAAAACTCTCAAGGGTGCCGCCGACGGTGCCGGTTGAGAAGGAGAAGCCGACGGAAGTAATGTCTTCGTTGGGTAATAAAAACGCTGACCGAACTTCGGTGAAAGTTCCGTCAGTGGGGCGCTTTGCAAACCAAGTGGCTGACCATGTGCCTGCGCCACCAGTCGTGTCGAGGAGGATGCGTAAATCAAAGTTACCACCATCCGATTGAGACAGGGAGGTTGGGCCGGCCCAGTCTGTCACACTCCCCGTAGAGCCTTCGGTGAATGCTCTGTTGAAAGTAGTGGTATTTGTGCCACGCGCCATCATCCATGCGCGCCCTTCAACATCAACACCCGATTGAGAGGTGAACCGGGCATTATTATCGCTGACTGTGCTCTGACCAGGTGTCCCCGCACCTGCTAATCCAGGTCCACCGGCAAACCCGAGCGCTACCCAATTCGCGTCACCCGAAACGCCGATGATACTGGCGTTGAGTTGGTATTGGGTGCCCTGGCTGGGAGTGAATGCGAGCGTCGCGCTGCCAGGGCCTGTGGAGAAGAACCCATTAGCCGTGACTACATTGGGTGCTACCCAGCTTCCCGTGCCGGTGTCGACGGCTGTGCCGTTGAGCCCGCCAGTGCCTTCATCAAATGTATGGGAAAAGATAGTGGTCGCATGGGCGACAGGGATGGCCAACACGAGGGTGGTGAGACAGAGAAATTTGTAGGGTTTCATGGGGTTTGGGTTGGTTTTGTTAGTGTTTCATGGGTGCGGTGATAAGGTGGGCAATGGAGTTTTCTTATCACTTATCACTCTACAAAAAGCGAACGTACATCTAATCTGCGACGGGTTAAAGATTTTATTCACTTGATAACCCGTACGAAATTAAACAGGTTTTTGGCTGTCTCGAAACGGTCGCTCATCACAGTCAGCCCACCGTTGGTGGTGAGAAGAATAAAAGGGGTCAGGGGAGAATGGCACGTAGTTAAGGGGCATGATCGTCGATTTTTTCACTTATTTCGGCGGCTTTTCGAGATCTTCATCTGGCCTCGCGGCGCAGTCATCAATTGGTAGGTTTTCGGCCTCCTTTTCTTCGCTCGAGGAAAAGAACAAGGACACCCATAATTTTGGGTTGACGAGAATGTACTTAATATGTTCAATTGACCACCATGACGGCGGCAAGGTCTTCAATAGTTCCAGACAGCGGTGCTGGGGTGTTCCATTGTATTTGACTACGCGCCACTCCGTCTATGCAGAGTCCGTTCTCCTCCTCCGGAGACCGATGTGAGTATTTGGAAAGTTGGGATAACGGAAAACGGGGTGGGGAGCGAAGAGCAGGTTCAAGACGGGAAAACCATGCCAAGATTCAGGCTACTTGAGCGAGATGGGGGTTAGCACGGTCAATAGTCGAAGATTTACAGCGAGTGTTGGGCGATTCCCCGATTAGGGAAGACAATATGGGGAAAATCGGTTTGTAGAGAGAAACGTAAACATAGAGAATCTCAGAATAAATGATGGGTGTCCTACTCCAAATTTGAGACATCCTTTTTTTCTCATAACGGTTTCTTTGCCTATCGTCGAGGTCTGGCACCGCCTACAGGCAGCGCCACTTCGACTGAGGGTTAAAGGTTGTAGTTACGTCAATCATTCAAACTCCGAGCGTGTAGGCGGTTGTCCAGGACCGACTTGTTCGGTTTTTTTCGGCATCTCCGATAACACTAAGAAGCTTCTAGAATTTAATCATTGGTTCTTTGGGATCGCGAGTGTCATATGAGCCTGTTTTCATTGCCATTCTAAGCCCGATTACAGTCAGAATTAGTCCCAGCAAAAATCCACCACTCGAGGCGTAAACAAAAGAAGAAGAACTGTAATCGATGGCTTGGGTTTCTTGATTCTTCTGATAGACAAGCCAAGCAACATATGCAGATAGACCCGAGAAAAGGAATGCAAGAATACCGAAGAAAACGACTAGGAATCCTCCATGAACCGACTGTGTAGGTGTGAGTGGCATAATTATTAACCGAACGTCAAAGCCCACCGGATCCCTGACTGAGGGCGAGGCTGCGACTTGGAGGAAAGAAGATTAGGACACCCATTATTCACTCTGAGATTCTCAATATTTACGTCTCTCTTAGCAAACCAATTTCCCTCGTTTCTCTTCCTCTACCCCATGAATCGCCCAACACTCGCAGCAAACCTTCGCCGATTGCCCGCGCTACCCCAATTCACACGTACGAGTAGCCTCAATCAGGACATGCTTCTGTCGTCTTGAACGATCTTCTCGCTCCCAGGTCCGTTTTGCGATCTCCTGACTATCCGGAAACTTCCGCCGTATGCTTCCCAGGAGGATCGGTCGCGTAGAACCCCTTCGCCCCGCTTCCCCGACAGAACCACTTTCTGCCCGCCTCCTTTGCCATCTCTACCATGCGGTCACGCCTCCCTGCTATTCGCTGAAATATCGAAGCATAGCCTTCTACTGACCCTACCCAGGTTTCCTTACGCAGTTCCAGACGCGCAAGCACCGGTGCCAGATGCGAGGGAATCGCTCCACGTTTGCCCTCGCTGATCATCCTTCCCGTCACGTCGACCAATTCCAGATACTCGGCAAGAGTCACGCCCCAGCGACCAAACTCTTCATCCGCCACAATATCCTCCACCGGTGTGAGCCATGCAGCGGTCTGCTGAGGGTTCGGCTCCTTACGCTCTGAACTCTCGCGCTTCGGCTTCACCGATTGACCACGTGCCGCGCACTCTCGCTCGAAGCGTTCGTGCACGCTGGTGAACTCGCTGGTTTCCGGCGTATCCGCCAATCCTGCACGCACCGGATTGAGATCCACATACGCCATGCATGCCATCACCGCTCCCGCATCGCAGAGTAGCTGGCTTTTGAACCGTCCCTCCCAGAACCGTCCTTTGCACTTATCCTCTTTGTTCGCACGCCGGGCCAGCAGTTCGTTCAACGAGCGCATCACCCAGCTCAAATCCCCCAGGCGTTCGCGCCACAAGATTAAGGTTTCCTTGTCCGCCATCCAGGTGCTCATCTGGTCCTTCGTCGGCTCCAGCGCTCGGCCTTCTGCATCTCGCCCCGCAGGATAAAGACGACGCCAGCGCATCACCACCTCGCGATCACTCCACTTCGCCACTCTGCTCGAATCCACCCGCATCACCACATGCAGATGATTGCTCATCACCGCATAAGCATAAACATCGATCGCAAAGATCCCTGCAAGTTCCTCAAGTCTGTCGCGCACCCACTCTTTGCGATGGCTGTAATCCTTACCGTTGTAAGGATCAACCCCGCACAGCCACGCGCGCCGCACGCAGCGGGATATACAATGAAACACGCCTACTCCGTTTTCAGGGATAATCGAAGACCTCGCTACCGTCATAGTGCTCACTTGAACACATTCGACCTATCCTCGTCAACCTCAAATTATGGGTGTCCTTGTTCTTTGCACTGTTCTTTTCACCGTGTATCTTGACCTGCAGGTGAGGCGCGAGCTTTTTGAAATTCTTATCGCGGTCGCCTGCTTCAACTTCATAAACAACATCATCAATGAATGAGCGGAGACTGGTTGAATACTTTTCAGGATCAA
>JAGXGH010000095.1 GCA_024636835.1 Verrucomicrobiales bacterium
GCTAGATGTAGTCAAGGTTTGTATCGAAAAAATGTAGTTTTCTTGGGTGCTGATTTAAGTTTGATCTACTTGAATATCAATCTCTACAGAAAGTTCGTTATCATCTATTAAGATATTAGAATATCAGGAAAAGCGAAGGATCGATTTTGTTCTTGGAGTCTTATTTTGTTCATGTGAACATGTAACCATGAACACAACTACTACTGCATCATCATCGTCCGGACCGTTTTACTCTTGGGAAGAGGATTCCTATAGTTCTGTCGATCGACGAGGTGTTGAAGATCCTGGATGTGATCGATGAGCGGCATCGTCTTGCCGCTGCGGTGCAGTATGGTGCCGGCCTACGGGTGCGCGAATTGATGAACCTGCGGATTAAGGACATCGATAGCAGTCGTCAGCAGATTACCGTGCATTGCAGCAAGGGTGACAAGAGCCGTGTGACAGTGCTCCCGGCGAGCTTGATCGAACTGATAGATGCGCAGAAGGCGAAGTTGCGAGAGATGTTCAAGCGCGACCGCAGTGAGGGCGTTCCGGGAGTTGCCCTACCAGGTGCCTTGGGGCGTAAATATCCAAAAGCCGGTGAGAAGTGGGAATGGTTTTGGCTCTTTCCTGGCGACAAGCTATCGACCGACCCGAGCACGGGCATCATCCGCAGGCATCACGTCCATCCCGATGTGTATGGTAGAGCAGTGATTCAAGCGGCGAGAAAGGTGGGACTGGAAAAACGAGTGACAACGCATGCGCTACGCCACTCGTTCGCCACCCATCTGCTGGAAGGAGGAACGGACATCCGCAGTTTGCAGGAACTTTTGGGGCATTCGGACATCCGCACGACGGAGATTTACACACACGTCACAAAGAACGTCGGCGGGACAGGCGTGCGTAGTCCGCTCGATGCGGTGAAGCGCGATCCCTCAGCATAGGTACTATCGTGAACCTCATGTTTCCTGTCACTAACTAGGACAAAAAAGCTTAAACGTTGATTTCTGGGGATTCATCCTTAATTAAGTTGCCGTATGTCCGCCACTGCCACTCGATCTTCCCCGAACAAATCGGAACTTCAAGATGGGCGCAAGGCAAACCACGCCTCGCCCTCTTCTTTTGATCTGGGGTTGAGGTAATGCCTTTTCAACATAGTTTCAGAGGTACCCATTTCTTCAGCCACTTGGGGAAGAGACCGGACAATCGCATTGCGGTAAGATCCATAAGAATGCCTGAGAGCGTCTTTCGGCCACCCGGTCTTGAATACTTCTTTGCCGAGCCGCAGGGTTTCTCCATCTTCCACGAGATTAGTGTAACAAACAGGCCCGTTGCTTCCTGAATGCACACCAGCCCATTCAAGCCACGCTTTGGCAGCGGGAAGAACTGGCGTGATTCTGGGAAACCCAGTTTTTGCGACTTCGGCAGGAATTCGGATGCAGTTATCCTTCCAGTCAATTTCCTCCGCTCTGATCCCTCTTTTTGATTTCTTCTTGGTACCTTCCTTGGTCGGCGGAGCTGTTTCTTCAGGTCGCATTCCACAGAATGCCTGTAAAACGATTGCACCCCGGTATTTTGGCTGGATGGCTCCCGCCAAGGCAAGAAACTCATCGAGGGTTAAAATTCGGCGATTAAGTTTTTCCGCCTTCACAGGAGGCATGCATTCAGCGGGGGTAACTTGATCTTTTGGATAAAGTGATTGCAAAACACACCACCTCCAGAAACCAATAAAACTGCCCCTGCAGTCTCTGCGCGTTTTCCAAGCGCGATGACCCCACTTTTTCTGCCACCATTCCTGAAGCTCATCGGTGGTAATATCGACAACCGTTTTTCCAGCGAAATGTTGTGCAGTCGGCTTCAGGTGTCCCCCAAGATTTCCAATGTGCGGAGTCTTTTCTCCAGCCTCCTTGATTTTCCAAGCTAAATACTTATCGACGGTCTGAACGATTTCAGACGACTTCTGGCGTCCCTTGAGAAATGTCAGCAACGGGTTCTCGTCTTCGGCGCGAGTTTCGCGGTGTATGGATTCAAGAAACCGGCGGCGGTGGGGAGAGAGCGATGACCAGGAAAGTCCTCCGGTATTCAGCTCATCCAACTTATTTTCGGCAGCAGCTTTCGCAGCCGCTTTAACTTTTCTTGTAACGTATTTCCAGATAGCCGTTTCACTCGATCTCCACGCAAAACGCCATCCACCATTGTAAGGATAGACGGTGATAGTTGTGTTACCTTTGGTAACGCGGAAGCTTTTAGGTTCTTTCTCCGGTTCTTTCTCCGGTTCTTTATTGGTTCTTTTGTCGGGGTCTTTCATGGATTAAATGGTGGATTGTTCTAAATGAGGAAAATTAGGCACTAGGCGGTTTGGTATTATCTTTGATGTATTTCTTCAGAGTGCTGAGAAGCACGCCCTGCTTCTGTGTAGAGATGGCGGTGATTGGAAATTTTCTTTGGACTTGCCTAGAAGACAGTCCGGTGACCTGAGCTACAGTTGCAGTTGAAACCACCATGAGTTCTTCAGGATCGAAAGTGATCCTTTCAAAAAGCAACTCGGCCACCCGCTGGATAATCGCGTCGTGGTCTTCTTTCGAAAGATGAAGTGGGTGGTTCATGATGTTTCCTCCTTGTAGCTGGTTGCTCTGCGCCCAAGGCGGAAAATGCCTGTATCAAAAAGCACATGACGATGCCGTGATTCTGATTGATACCCACCTACCCTTTGTGTGAGTCGGTAGATTTTCTTTTCCATTTGCAATGAGCTCATTGCCTTTCTTTTCCTTTCAGCACCTCCCCAGGGCAAGGATGTCGGGCATATTTCTCCACTCAAGGTTAAATTCCCCTAAAGCCTTGTATTTCAGGTATTTACAAAACCATTCGGCATGGCTTTTGGGGCATTTTTTGTCATTCCTGAGAAGAAAATTCTTCATTTCAATGCAAATTGGAGTCAATTTGCTCAATAATTTCAGGAATCACCCGCCGGATCCGCTGGATCTGCTGGTAGGCTGCGGATTCGGAAACATTCCAGGCCAAGGCCACTTCATTTACCTTCATTCCGTGAATGCAGATCATTGACGTGATGGCGGCATTGGCTTTGCTCAATTTTCCACTTCGGACGGCTTTTCCCACCGCATCCATTATCATTCTGGTTTTGACTTCGGACGGCCATTCTGAAGGCTCAAGTTGCGAAGGATGCTGACATGAACCGACTTTCCAATCAGCCATGCAGGTCTCACGAGAACGGAGCTTTGTCATTCGACTGGCAATACGTATCTTGCAAAACCGCAAGGTCAGAGCCGCACATCGCTCCATTGCATGCTCGATGGCTACTGGATTCTTTCTTTTGCGCGCTGCTTTGTAGCCTTCATTTTCCTGCAGGAAGCCACCCACAGACATAATCAGTGCCTCTTGTCGTATTTCCGCCTCCAGTCCTTTTAGGACGCTCGTTTCGATCACCCCATCAGGTAATCGCCTTCGTATCATCTCATCCATTTTCTTGGTTATCGTTTCTAGCTCCTCAAATTGGCTTTTGGTCAGCTTCTTTGACTTCGTTTTCTTGGTTGTTTTTTTAGTGCTCATAGGCACTAGCCGCTCTTTCCTCTGTGTTTGCGGGTGGCGAAAGCCAACGCAGACCCGGAGCCTTCATCATGAAATGTGCAGAAAATTACCTATGATGGGTTTTCCCGGACGGGCACCGGCGACTTCCAAGAAAAGGTTCTGGCGAATGCGGACTGACGTCGCGCTGTGAGTGTGCCCTGCATGCACCTGGATTTGCCGATCTGGAAATCGCTTGGAAATACCCCAGATCAGATTTCCAAGTGACCGGTTGGCGAAATAGGGCTGCCTATTCCAAACACAGCCTTTGCCATCGTAACGCACCCCTTGTGTGAACGGTGGAACGTGCGTGGCAACCAGTACACGCTGATACCGTGAGAGAGCCTGTGGAAGCAGTCGGCGGAAGTAATCTGCCGACTCCATGCCGAGACTGTTCAGTTTTCGGAAAAAATCGGTTCGCCCCATGCCTCGGAAGTCTTCGATCAGGAAGCGGTCCGGGCTCTCCACTCGGGTTTTCTTCCCAGAACCGGCGAGCCCGTCATACCAGCCTCTGTGGCCGAGTAATGCCGTGGTACGCGAGAGCTTGATGATTTCACCCCTCCCGAGTGCGATCAGGTTCGCTTGGTTTGCGCAAAGATCCGTAATCCCCTGATCGACCTCACGTAATGAAGATCCATAATAATCATGGTTTCCAGTAGTGATAATGACTGGGCGATTACCACAGACTTCTGCTATCTTAATCAGGTGCTCGGTCAGCGTTGCGGCCACGGATACGTCCCCAGTGATGAGGACTGCGTCAAAATCGGACTTCTGGAGCGTGTTGAGGAATTTGGCCTTATACGACGCCTGAGCTTTGTCGAGGTGCAGGTCGGAGAGGATAAGAAGGCGTTTGGTGGGTAGATTGATGTGTATTTGTGACATGTCAGCGATGGTTTACACCTTTAAGACACGCCGAAGACGCGATCTGTGAAGGTGGTCGCTGAAGTTTTTTTCCCAACCTTAGAAATCACCCAAACTCTGATTTTCCTCTGGTTCATCCTGCTCTGGCTCAATGGGAGGATCAGGAACAAAGTTTGCTAGGGCTGCACGTTCCTCCACCACTGCAGTAAGTAGAACCTCTTCAAGGAACCTCACTCCTTTCTGGTGCCTGGCGGCCTGTTCGATGCGGGACAGTCCAACATCCACAAACCGAGCCCTCCAAATCTCTGGCACATGGAGGGCCATGGATTCCAGCATATCGCAGTAATCATTCTCTTGTAACTGAGGCAAGATGAACATCTCAGAAGAAAATCGGTTGATGAGTTCCCTAGGGAGGATTTTTGCAAGATCAGGTAACTCTGGCTGCAATGCTGCTTGAGGTGCCGGATTGAATCCAAGGCCACGACTTGGTTGTTCATCCCAAAGTTCCTGAAACGCCGCCCCTCCAAGAATCATCACCTTGTCACGGAGAAATGCCGCAGCCCCTCCATCCGCCGATGACTCTGGAGTATCATCATCATCATCATCATCTAAGTCGTTGATACCAAAAGGTATACGAGAATCACAAAGGGAGAAAATCTCCGCCCTAAGAAATGAATTCCAGTTTGATTGGTCTCGGCACTTGTCCAATTCGTCAATGAAGATGATGGCTCCTTGTCCGTTTTTATGCTTGTTGAGAAAACTCAAAATATTTGGCCAGGTCGTGGTGCTGCCCCAGTTGGTGCCGCCTAATATAATCCAGTCTGAAACCGCCAGTGCGAGGAACGGCACCTCCATCTCACTAGCCAGCGATTTCGCTAGAAAGGTTTTCCCGGAACCGGTCGGGCCGATAAGCCAGTGACAGGCTCTAAGCTTCAAAACCGAGAATTGGCGGCGATCCACATAAAGGCACGCACGAGCGACAGATGAAAGCCGATCAAAGACAGGTTGTTGAAAAGGTAGAATCAACGGTTTTTGATTTTCAGTGTTAGTAGAGGAAGTAGTCATATCCTCTGATTATTTATTGCCAGGCCTGAGCGCCGGAAACGGCTCTCAGGGATGCGCAAATACGAGTCCAGCGGGTTGGACCGTGGGCGACCTGTTGGAAAAAAGTTCAAACCGTACCTGTACGAAAAGCTGGTTTCTGGTGTTACATAGACATGAACGATTCATTCCCCTACCCTGGGCGTCACGTTGCTCCAGATGACACGGAACCCGATCTAATCAAACCCGACCCCGGCAAGGTGCTTGCTCTTGTGGTCAGGGTCGCCGAGTTCGAGCTCGTCAATCTCTATGCCAAGCAAGCCATCATCAATCGATGGGGCATACGGCTCATCAAGCCGTTCCGGCGATTATCGAGATCCGACCTGCAGAATGACTACGCGGAATACTTCGAGAAAGACATTCACGTCTTCTGCCCGGCCCGAATACAGATAATTGAAGAAGAATATTGGATGCTGCGGGAGAGTTTGTAGACACCGGCTCGCTGCATTAGTAGCTGGACCACGAATCCGCTTGAGCAAGACTTCAACTGTTCAATCACCCAGATATGAGATAGGCAAGTTAGGGAATTCTTTGTGCATAGCGCATAAAACATGATGAAGGCGTGTCGCAATGAACACATTGTGGTAATTTGAATAACCCGTGATGATGCCTACGAGATGGGGTTGGGCGATCGCTTTAGGGATAGGAGATTCTTTGCTCCATGCGAAAACACCACCCCCACTCATGCCTCCAAAATCGTGTTTCTTGCCCTGCACCATCGTCTTGTAGCTCATCCCTTTCTTCATTCGAAACTGGAGGAGGATGTGCCTTTTGGGATCAAGTCCGAGTTTTTGATAACGGTGGTCTTGAACTCCTGAACATGAGACCCGAGAAATCTCTGCCTTAGCTTTGTTAGCGGTGGATTCACTTAGTTCCGACTGGTAACCAATCAAGGTATATGCATCACCGTCTGATGTCACATCCATCGGGTCACAATCACGTTCATCCAGGAACAGCATGGAGCTGTCTATATCAGCTTGCTGATCTGTATTGAGATGAAAATACCCCATGTCATAATCGTCATCCTCTCGCGAACCTTTATCTGGCAGGGGTGTTGTCGCATAAGGGCCATGGAGTTCCACTAGTGATTCCAGCCCAGGAATAAGAATCACACGCTCCTTGAAATCGTCGAAGACGTGTGCGGCAGACAGCATGAAATGCTCCTGAGCAATTCGGATTAGAACACCGGTGCCAAATTGTTCGGGCTTGCCTTCATCGTCTTCTCGAAAGATCGGGCAGATGCTTGCCGAAGGTCTTCTGAGGTAGGGATCAAAGACATCGAAAATTGCGAGTTCAGGATTCGCCTCGACGGCCTTCCGAAACAAGCGGTTTAACTCGGCTTGTTTGGGAAGCTTTTCGGGCAGTGTGGGATCACCAATAAAACGCTCCTTAATCTGCTCCGCGGCAAATTCGGATCGTGAATAACCATTGATTGGCTTTCCGGTTTGTTTGATCCATTCCAAGTATTGCTTAGGCCGTATCATCGAGATATGGACTATAACGCGATCCTTCGCCGCTTCCGTAAGAGTCTTCTCAGCACTATCATTCCACTCATCCCAAGTTGCGCACATCTGGTTAGGACATAGCTTCAACCATTCGTTCCAATCTGATCGCTCATACCATGCGAGAATTATTGGCATTTCACGATTCATTGTGTTCGTTTAGAACTTGGTTAGAGGGAGTCGCACCAGACCATATTTCCCAGCTGCGAACCTGCTTACAAATTTCGCCCAAGGCCTACTTCCAATGCTCTTTTTCGTAAGCGCTTTGATCTTCGCGGCCGAGCGGCTGTGAAGAGCACCCAGTCCGCACGAAAAAGTCTTCTTGCCCTTCAAATTTGGTGAAGACGGGTTTCCCGCTCTTCGACACCTGCACCCGGCAAATCTGCTGACTGTCGTAGATCGGAAAGCTGATTTTAACGTGTTGACCGAAATGAGCACCGATAAACTTCTTGATGATCTCGATAAGTTGCAACTCGAAGCCATCGACGTTTTTCTTGGAAAGCGTCTGAAAGTCGTTTTCCAAGCCGAGCGCGTTTGACTCATCGTCGATACCGATCAACAAGTCGCCGCCCTCGGTATTCAGAAAAGCCGCGATGGTTTTCGCTATTACATATTCGAGCTTCTTATTCACCGCCTGCGTTCGCAGGTCGTAGCGCAAGGTTGACTTGAATTCCAATCTCTCGCCTTCTCCCGAGAGAATGAGTTCCTCAAGCTCCTCGTTGACCGCCTCTTGGTGCTCCATCTCAATTCTCGCTTTCAAGGCGTCGAAAATCTTTCCTGCACGGCTTTTCAGGAATACGCCGTAGTCGTTACTCTCTATTCCGTAGCCGTTGCGGTCGATGAAATGCGAGTTCAAAGCTATGTTGATATCGCTGTTCTCATCCTCGAAATCTCCAATGTAAACGGATGGAGCCTTGGCTCCGATTTTCCGCTTATTTAAATGGTCACTCACGAAAGTTACGTTCACGAGACTGTTGCTGTTGAACGGGGTTTTTCCGCGAAGGTAAGCCTTCGGGAAAAAGTGGTGGTAGTTCTTACTGTTCGCGATTTTCAGCCAGGAATTGTCGAGAATGACTTTCCCATTATCCCGGAAGTCCTTCGGCTCCTGATAGGCCAGTAAGCAAAGGACTGCTTTGCAATAGCTGTTGCCAGCACTGAAATTCGTGTCGATCAAAGTCTGCGGCGACTCCAGATGCACTTTGATGTCCGAATAGTCCGGGCGATTCTCAACAAGAATCGCGTCGATCCGCTTGATGTCTTTTGCTAGCTTCGACTCCGCTGCACTGGAGTAGCGGAAGGAAAGTGCCATTCTCCAGAAGAATTCTTCCAGAAGCTTCTTCTGGTTCCCACTAGGCTTGTCCTTGTGGTGGTAGAAAAAGTAACTGAAAGGTACCAATAGCGAGTCGTAGGGAAGGATTTGCGAGACCGGGATGCGATAGGTGGTGCGAAAATAGTCGATACTCTCTTTGATCGCAGAAATAGCAGCCTCCCATGTGTCAATGATCCCCTGTTTGTCCAGTGAGAGGATAGTCTTGCGCTTGCACTCCTTTGTCCGGCTGAGCACAAGTGCCAGCAAGCTGAGTATCAGCGAGCTGGAGACTCCCTCATATTTGATGTCCTTCAGTTCCTTGATGAAGGCATCCCACTTCACCGCCATGTCGAAGGATTGTGTCTCGTCGTAGGTCTTGGCCGACATGATCTCGAACAAGGTCAATGTCTGCCCGCCTGTATTAATCCGAGTGAATACCTCAATTGCTGACTCAATATCCTCTTTCCGCAATACCACAGTCGAAAACTCGTAGGTGCGGAAGGCGGTCGCATACGAATCGATCAGCTCTAATTCCTCTCCGCTAAACTTAGATTCCAAGGACTTGGCCTTGGCAAAGCTGAAATTCAACACATCGCTGAGGGATATATGTTTGTCACTCGTCGGCGTCGCTGTGATGACCTGTTCTTCGTCTTCTTCAATGTCCACATCGATATTCACCACGATGTCTCCGTAGTTCGTAGTCTTCTTCTCGCCGACTTTTTGGATTATTGCCCCTCGGTAGGCGGCAAACAGCGACGTGATGCGCTGCTGCCCATCGAGCACGTATTCAACCTTTGTCCCGTCCGGTGTAGGCGGAATGTCCAGATTGCCAACATTTTTGATGTCGTTGATCCGCTCATCCGTTTTCCAAAGGATGAAAGTGCCAATCGGATAGCCTTTCAAAATGCTGTCCAGTAGCTTCGCCGTCTTGTCAATGCCCCAAACAAACTCCCTCTGAAATTTTGGGATCTTGATGATTCCTTTCTCAATCTCAGAGATTAGGTCGGCGTATTTTTTGGAGTCGGGCTTGGGTTGTTCGAAGTTCATACTATTCACGTCTGATGAAAAATTTACTGGTCGTTTTGATCGCTAATTTTTTATGAGGTTGGTATAGTGGGTTGGCGCAACAGTCTTGATCATCTCAATCAAATGAGCCGCGTTGTTTCTCGTCTCATCGACGAGGGACGGATCTAGTCCTTTACCAGTAGGATGTGAAAAGTCGTTCGCATACTTGTTCAACGCGGTCTTCTTGACCGGATCAAACATCAGGCTCTGGAGTTTGTGATAGGTGGTATCTGCCGTTGGGCACATGAATTCCAAAAATTGCTCAAGAACCTTCCTGATGATGTTTGGCATCGGGTAGGCATTCTCAATTGTTCCGTCACAAATATAGTCTCGGACCTGCTTGAACAGGAAAATATACTCGCTACCGTTCTTTGTCAGAGCCTTGTCCATTGGCTCGATCTCAGATTTTCTGTCACTTCCGGCCACGGCTTTCGCTCTCAACATAAAATAGCCGCGGTCATCATTCCGTGCATTTTTGATCCAATTCAGTAGCAGCTTCAGGAAATCGAAATTGTGAGTCAGCAAAAACACCTGTTTGGAGTCCTTTACCGCCTCTTTAAGAAATGCGAAGGCCTGATAGGTGGAGCTGGCGTCCAAACTGGAAATTGGGTCATCGACAACGACCACTCCTTTAGTTTTGTCAAAATCCTGATCTTCGAGTTGAACCGAAAAATAGACGAACGCGATTGCTGTTTTTTCACCTTCGCTCAAGCCCTGTGCCGCTTCCGTCTTACGGTAAATCCGGTATCCGTCGCCCTCCGGGTCGAATCGTAATTCTTTGCGGCCGAGGAAGACTTCGAGTTTACGGGTCATGTCTTCTGCGGCTTTTTGCGTATTCGCAATAAGACCTCGCTTCCGTTTGATCTCGGCTTGAAGTTCATCGAGCGAAAGCTGCCCTGATTCCGCATTACTGTCCTGAAAGCCAGTGTCCTCAGCACTCAGCTTTGCCAATTCTTCGTCATACTTTTCGATTGCTGGCTGAATAGTGCTCAGGTAGTGCTTCTCAATCTGCTCCGACGCTGAAGTGCGAGCCTCCTCGAAGCTTGCAGACTTCTCGTTGTGCCGCCCGAAGATCTTATTAATTCTGGCGACATTTTCAGCCAAAGCGGTCGTATCGAGTTTCACTCCGAATGTCATCTCATCGGTGCGGCTACCAAGCTTCTCTTTGACCAGAGTCATCCCATCAGTAAGGATTGTTTTCAGCTTCTCGACCTCCTCAAGAAGCGAGGTTTTGAGAGTTTCAAACTCTTCCTGAAACTCATCAAAAAGCTGCAACTTTGACGGTAGTGAATAGCTTTGAAGGCTATGCGCAGCCTCGTCATACTCTGAGATTAGACTTTCCAACTGTTTCTTGAGCGCCTTGTCGGCATCATTGAAGTGAGCAGTGAGAGACTTGAGCCGCTGTTCCGACACTGTGTTTCCGCAGAACTCACACTCGCTGCCCGGCTCATGAAGGCCTATACCGCTCTCAACCCATTGGGAAATCTCTGGATTCTCTTTGAGTCTAGCCAATACGACCGACTCTACTGTCTCAGCCAGCAACTCCGTCGATTCGGTAGAAATCGAAGCAATGTCAGCTTCAATTGAACCCAACTCAATCTTAGGAATGTCATCCAGTTTCTTTTGTTCAGCAGTGAGGCAAAGTTGTTCCAATTCTTCGTCACTAGAAACCTTGAATTCTGTAAGCTTCTTGTATGCAGCATCCGCTTGCGGTTTTCTGTAGGTCCTGGATGTCAGCCCCTTCGTGGCGAGACCAATTTGGCTGGCAATGCTCGTGAACTCCTTGCCTCGCGCTTTTTCTATAGCTTCTATTTTTTCTCTCACCCCCTTGAGCTTCTCTTTGCGTTCCTCAAGTTCCTTTTCGTTGGATATGAGTTCTGCTTGAAGCTCTTTTTGATCCTTTCCGATGATGAAGATCGGATTCAACTCGCCCTCGATCTCGCCAATATTTGAGCGGACATAGTCGGCATTGAACACTCGTATTGGAACGCTTCCAATATCGGTTTCCTTTAGAGTGCCACTTACCGCTTCGAGAGAATACTTGAGGTCAGGAAACTGTTCGCATTCTCCTGATGCTAAATGCGAGAAAAGCCGGGATAGCGTCGTCTTGCCCGAGCCATTCGATCCGTAGATGATATTGAACCGCTTGAATTCATTCAGAGCATTGCCTGTAGGCCAGCGGTAGCCGTCGAACACGCCCATGTCGTTGACGCTTTTTATTTTCTTAATCATGGGTTCTTTGACTTCATTGGGTGATCCCCTATATCTTGAGGGAATTCATCTAAATGATCGGTTGTTCTAAGCGTCAGAACAACTTCTCCGGTAGTTTTGCGCTCAGTCCAATAGGTTCCTTTGAGCTTTGATGCCGGATTTCCAATCACTTCAAACGTGATGGTTCCATCGTGTGGCTGGCTTCGCTCGGCGACGGTCGTCGATGGTTTACTGGTATAGCAATAGCCGAGCATTTTAAGTTGTTCGTCGCCGTCGACCCAGAAACCCGCTAAGTAGCTACGGCTAGTCATTTCCGCAGTTCTCATCACACAGCTGATTTTTGCGAAGGACTGCTTTATTGTGAGAATGACCGGAATTGGGCCGGGCGTCTCACCAGTTTCAGGATTCTTCCAAGTTGTCTGTATCGAACCTTCCCACGTTCCGTTCAGGTTGGGAAACGGGACAAGCCATCCCTGAAAGATTCTCCATTTCCACCCGAACTTGGTAAAAATCCAGCACAAGACAAGCAGGATGGGAATTGTCTTATAGGATACGAAAAGAGCCGACTTCAGATCGGTAATCTTGTGTCCCGAGAGAAGAGCAACCGCAACCAAGCAGAGCGCAAATAACGCGAACAGAAGGTATACGAACGGTTTTATTTTTAGGTTTCTCATGGTTATCCGATGTAGTTCCAGGCTTGCTTCAGAAACTCACGCGCTCCGTCTCGCTCCCAGGGCTGAGAACTATGAAAGAGCCATTTAAGATCATTTACCTCTTTCCACTTGCTGCAAGCTTCATCCGTATTAGAATGATCCCAAAGGTCGACGATAAGGACGCGCGTCATCTCGTAGTAAGAATCGTGCTCGAACACCTTGGGATCGGAGTTCCACACAAGACACTCGATCAAAAAAGAAGACGTGGATTCTGCGCTTAAAATTCCATCATCGGACATCTTGTCACGTATCCTTTTCAATATACGGATTGCGCGTTTGTATCTTCGGCCTGTTTCATTGTTGCGTTGGACTCCATTCGCTATCGTTTGGTCTGGCCAGTTCTTGATACGTGCTCCCTTGTCTGGATCGAATGCGACTCCTGAATAGTAATGTGGGGTTTGGCCACTGTTGAATCTGCCCGTATACCAACGATACTCGAAGGTTGGAACTACGTCAGCATCGACGCGGTAGGAGTTCGCATGCACGTCGAGTGCCTTGTTTCCTCGTGTCACCCCGTCTGCTCCGAAGTAGTCACACATCGCCTTATAAACCATGTTTTTGTATTCAGCGAAGTTCATCGTTCCGGGGATATTGCCGAAATCACTCCTCGATTTGCCCTCTGGATAATGCACAAAAAATGTTCCATTGTAGCGAACGCAAATATCCACGTCACTATTCTGGCGAACATTCGTGTTGGCACGATATGAACCTTGAGCAAATACGGTAATATCAAGATACTGCAATTGACTGTCGGCGGCTATAGCCTTCCGAACCATGTTTTCGGCATTTGTGCAGCGATCTTTTTCCGTTTGGCTCGGTCCGGTAGACCACGCTCTCAGTTGTTCTTCGGTAACACTCATTCCTAAATCTCAGTTATTCTTCCTTCCTCCGGATCATACCGAAACTCCGGCAGAGTTCCATCGATGAGTTTCTGTATCGCTTCCTCGATGACTGGTAGAGGTACAAGGAACCACTCCTTGGGTTCAACGTCGAAGCCGAAGCGGTCTTTCAGTTGAAAATCGAGTCGGGCTGGGTCGAGGAACTTGTGCAGGAGCTTCTCAAGTTTGGTCAAGTTAAGGTTTGAGACCTTGTAGGTCTCGATAATCTCAACGTCAGCCAGCAGGTAAGTAGGATCTTTGGCCGCATTGGCAACTCGCTTCTTCACCGAACCTTTGGTGATACCGATTTTGTGGATCACCTTTCTGTTCTCAGCGATGAAGCCATTCTCCGATTTACTTCGGAGAACATAAACGTAGCCGACTGTTTGGTCGTCGGCTTCCTCTTGATCGGAAAATAGTGGGCCGAAATTCCCATGCGTGATGATTCTCCGAGCAGAAGGATCTTCCCACAATCGCTTTTGGAGAGAACGGCGGAGCATTCCACTCTCTGTGCCATTATCAAAAATAATTCTTAACCTACAGTCCTGCCGTCCTTCTCCATCAACGAATACTTCACCTGCACCCGCTATATATGCGGTCTGGCCCTGAACAATGTAAAATTCACCGACAGCGACATCGGCTTTATTCAGGCAATCGATAATTGCACGACTACCGGCTTTTAGATCACTTTTCACCTGCTCGAACATGGGCTTGTAGACACCAAAGTTTTGGCATGGTGTTCGCTGCGCAATCTCTTCTGCCGCCAGTTTCTCCTTGGTGGAACGGACGTGCGTCAGCTCAGTGATGTCGTCGGAGTCCTCGGCATCGACACCGAGTGCATTCAGAATCTCGTAATCGCTAGGGTCTTCCCTCAACACAGAGGATGGCTCTCCACTGTTCTCAACCTCCAGTAAGCGTTTTGTATCGACGTCTTGCAGGACATCGCGGCACTCTTTTGATTCGCGCAATCGATCTAGTCGGATGGCATAAAGCCGCTCGAAGATGTCACGGTCATCGCCGTGCTCCGGCAACCTCCCATGTTCCTGCACAAAGCGTTCGATCTCCTCGTAGCCTGCAATGATGCGCTGCTCTTTTGGAGTTCTTGCGCCTTGCTTTTTAGAGGCGGTATCGACGCCAAGTTCGTCGAGAAGATCCAAGTCTTCCTTACTGACTTTCTTAGGCATCCTGCTCCTCCTTTGCTTTGCGCTGTAAGAAGGCAACGCCTTCCGCCATCCGTTTTTCCCATGGGTCTGCAGCCGTCAGTGAAGGCAAACGTCCTTTCTCCTGTTTGAACTTCAACGCCCGCTTGGCGAGTTCACGAGCCTCATCGAGGCTCATACTGACTTTTTTTGCCTCAATGATCTCCTTGATCCGCTTGAGTCTCCCAGGCTCCATCGTCTTGGCAAGGATAGCATAAGCCTCGCCAAATGGATTGATTCGGTCGATGAGGTCAATGTCGAGAGACTTCACGTCCATGGCGAATTTCCGCACGCCGTCAAGCAGGGCAGTGTTCGCGCTTGGCGTTTCGTCGCCACCACCTGCGAGGTTTTCTTTCGCTTTTTGAATCAGGTTTAGGGCCGCGACTGCATGCTGGCGGACGGCTTCCTGATCCTCGTCGTCGAGTTCAGGATACTTGTCCTTGATGATCTTCCCCATACGAACTTGAGTTAGCTCTTCGGGAACCGCCTCCTCATCGAACAAGCCGCGCTCTACGGTATCCTTGTCTTGAACGAAGGCGGTAATCACTTCGTTCAGGTCGTCCTGACAAATACGCTGCGCTTGCTCGCTCTTGGGTTCGACCAATCCGTTGATCTCCATCTGTATGGTTCCCGTCTCGCGGTTGAAACCTACGTTTGGCTTGTCCTCTTGATAGCCATCATCGCCGTAATCGAATCCAGCCGTCGGACCGTTTTCGGGGCGTTTGGGACGGAACTCAAAGCGGGGAGCGAGCACCTGCTCCATGAGTAAGCTCGCTGCGATGGCCTTCAGTGTGTCGTTGACCGCTTCCACAACTGCGGCCTCCGTCGCGTCCGGCTCGGCGATGAGATTGGTAAAGCGCGCGCGCCACTTGTTCGGGGCGTCGCGTGTGGCACGACCGATGATCTGAACGATCTCGGTCAGACTGGAACGGTATCCGACGGTCAGGGCGTGTTCGCACCAAATCCAGTCGAAGCCCTCCTTAGCCATACCAAGGGCGATGATGATGTCCACATGGTCGCGGTTGTTTTTCTGAGCCGGGTCTTTGAGAGCGGCGGAAACGCGATCACGCTTGGAAGAGTCGTCATCCACCAAATCGGCGATCTTGAGGATCTTGCCAGCTGAGGTTTTGACCAATTGAAAACCCGTATCCGGATCGGTTCCTTGCCACTCGCCAAGCTCTTCGAGAATGTGCTCCACTTCGCGAATCTTATCCTTCGTGCTTTCCCGTGAATTGACGTTGGGGATATGGATGATGGTTTTCTCGTTCGGGTCGAGCACTCCCAGAATCTCCTCGGAGTAGCGGCCTGAATAAAAATAGTAGCCGATGTCCAGCTGCTTGAGATACTCGTAGCCATTCAACTGCTCGTAATAAGTGTAGGTGACAGACTCAAATTTCGCCTCGTCCTCCGGATGAAGAACGGCCTCGGCATCGCCTCGGAAATACGAGCCAGTCATAGCGACGAGGTGCGCCTTGTCGCGTGTCATGAAATCGCCAAGGTGCGCGCCGAGTTTATTATCTGGGTTTGCAGAGACGTGGTGGAATTCGTCGATGGCAAGCAGACGGTCATCGAAGGCATCCACACCGAACTTATCGACCGCGAAGCGGAAGGTGGCATGAGTGCAGACGAGGATTTTCGAATCACTGTCAAGGAAGGTCTTCACTGAATTCACCTTGCCATCATCGCCCCCGGGGGCGTTACAAAGGTTCCACTTCGGCTCAACCGTCCAGTCTGCCCAAAATCCGAACTTACTGAGCGGTTCATTCTGGAAGCTGGAGCCAATCGACTTCTCCGGCACGATGATGATGGCTTGCTTCATCCCTTGGTTCTCTAGTTTATCGAGTGCAATAAACATCAAGGCGCGGCTCTTGCCGGAGGCAGGCGGCGATTTGATCAACAGGTATTGTTCACCACGCTTTTGGAAAGCGCGTTCCTGCATCGGGCGCATTCCCAGCTCATTGGACCTGGCGGACGTGCCGCGTTGCTCGTAGTTGACGGAGATGGAGGGGATTGATTTGGGATCGCTCATGATGGATCAAACTGGAAGTGAGGTATGTGATGAAAAGAGAAATTGTTCAATTTGATTCCTCAGCCTGCTATTCGTTCTCCCCAAAGGACAGGTAGTCATAGCGGCTAAAATCCAAGTAGTTACGGGCTTCCCATAGGGTCATTTTGTTAAGTTCAACCACCACACATTTTGGCTCAAAAAATGCCTCACTCTTCGCCAGAAGTTTCTCCAGTAATTGCGCCAGATTGCTCGCCCTTTCCGCAGCCTCGGGCTGTCCGACTACTTTAGGAGTAACCATCAAGCGCAGTTCTACCTGGTAACCGTCATTTTCATCTTCCAGATCGTCATAGTGATCCAACTGAATCAAAATGGAATCGACCAACTGATCCATCCCATCATCGGTTAATAATCTGGTAAACTCATCTTTCAGAGGCCTGAAGGCTTCTTCAAACGAATCGGGAAAAGCGGGCCTCAAATACCTGGCGGCTTTCCAGGATAAGATGTCACCGAGCGCTCCGGGAGCGATTTTCACTGATTCAGAAAATTTCAACTCGGCATGCCTGGATCGGTCAAACAGCTCAATTTCTCTCACCTTGGCAACGACACACTTCTGCTCACCATTCACACCTACCCAGAAGTGCATTTCCCTCGGGTTCTTCCCGTTTACAAAGTTCTTGTCAGGCCTGCCTTTCTTGCCCCCCTTGATGCTCAAGGGTAACAACTCCAGATACGGCTCATTAACGAAAGAGTGGTTGATACAATCACAGGTCTGATTCATCACCAAAAACCCTATGGCGCCTGGATGAGCAAACGGCCCCGGCTCAAGGATAACTCCTTGCTTCCAGCCCGCATCAATCAGCACCTGTCTCACATCCGTCATGCTTCAAAATCACTTTCCGGCGTTTTTCAGGCGATTGGAATTTTCAGTCCAGAGTCGGTTGAGCTTACGAGTGCCTTTGGCAATGGGATCGCCTTTTACTGGAACGGGATCTCCCAGGATTTCGCGCGATTGTGCATGAGCTTGTTGATACTGTTTCTTGCGGGTATGGATCATGTCGCGGATTTCACTCGTGCTCACCTCCGCTCGGCCAAGTAGTTCCCGGAGGGTCAATTCATCGGCTTTAGGTCCGGTGTAATCGAGTAGAAAATCCCAGTTGGAACCAGCTGCGGATTCTTTCCAATCAGCAGCGGCCGCGGCCAAGGTTTGTAAGTGTTTCTGCGATTTGGCATCGGGTGAGGTTTTACCTTTCAGCCAATTGTAAAGCGTGGGACGTTGCACTCCCATCAGTTTTGCCAGCTCGGTCATATTGAGCGACCAGTCGTGTTTAATCTTATTGATCAGATCGGCCAGCGACACAGTGGTGTGAGATGCTTCGACCGTTGCGCGCAACATGGGTTGAATTTCATAGAACGGTGGAATATCCAAGCTACTGTATGCGTTTTTCTGTGCGGAAGCCGCACCCGGCCCGGCGAGAACACCCAGCAAAATCCCACCGATCACCGATTGCGATGGATAGCTGCCCCCCTTTATCCGATTCGAGTAATCGGCATTTTTCAAATCATCATGAGATAGGGTCATTTCCATAATTCTAGTGCTTTGGGGGTTACTGTTGCTTTGAAGACCTTAGCATTGTGATCCCGAAGGGTGGAAAGTTGCTCTAGGCAGGATTCGGCGTTGAAGGGAGCCTGATGCGCCGGGCGCTGATGCAGGTTCTCCAGCAAAAGGAAGGGAGATTCACCCGGGAAGGGGTATTTCAGCGCGGCGTTCAGGGGCAAAAGATCCGGAGGTAGCGTCGGACTTCCAGCACCTAAAGACATGCACCGCGTCACAAGATGCCCTCCTTCCGGGGTCTGGAAGCTGGTTTCAGAGATGCTGCCCCCGCGCTTGAGTTCACCCAGATTTGGCATCCCAAGGACAGAGGGAACGACCCAATCGGTTGGCGCGGTGTCGCCCTCAAGAGGAATGTATCCGATGTAGCGCAGCTGGATCCTTTGTGGCACAAGACCTGGAATCGCTTTCTCCACCATTGTGAGGATGTTCCGGTAGTGAGGCTCGGCATTTTGGAAATGATCGTAGGCGGTAAACAGCACGGACACGCTCTCCCGGTCTATACGGATTGTTACCGTCCTCTCTACGTTGCTGAAATCCCAGCGGGAGAATTCCTGAAAAGCTACGTTCATTCCCGCTTCTAAGCGATCCTCGATACGCCAGTTTTTTGTCGTCATGGGATCTTGTGCAAGCGGGTAGCCATTGAGTCTCAGCGATTCCTGAAGGTCAGGAATATAAGCCTCCATTTTGCCCACCGGCGCAAACTGCACCTGGGCGGCCACGCAAATAAGTGGCGGATTGTTGAGGGAAAACTCGGACATAAGAGTAGGTTGCGCTTTCCTTTTACACAATATTTTACACTTTAACAGCGTTTTATGGAGAGATTTTGTGTTTATTTTTGGCGTGACTCGCGCTGCACCGCCTTCTTCGCGTAGGGGGCGTCGGCGGTCATTTTGGTATAAAGGTCGAAGAGCTTTTCGAGGCGCTCGGTGTCGTTCTTGAATCGCCGCCCGATGTAGATGCGTTCAAGGGTTTCGTCGTTGCGGTCGTGGGCGGCGCGGAGATTGTCCGGCATTGACTTCGGATCGTAGAGGTCGGCGATGGTGGCAGGGAAATGCGCTTCCCGAGCGAGCAGGATGTCCTCGGCACAACGGGTAAGCGCCGCTTTGTCATTCTCTGTAAGCGTGGGAACGGGAAAGGTGTTCCAGCCGAGGGTGTTTGTGTAGGAATAGTCTGTCCTCATACGAGCGCATACGGTAGCAACCCAAGCTAGATTCATCCGAGAGCAAATGACAGCGAATGGCCATTTTTCAGACGCGGTAATACTAAAAAGCTTGTTAGATGGGACTGTTCCCGGCTGTAGTAAATCGATAGGAAGATAAGGTCGATTCTCGGAACTAATTACTGGGACTAACATGACTGGTTCACTAGAAATTTCCTTTCTTTCGTCGAAACGATGAGGCCATTCAGCGGCCTTTATAGTAGCCTTTCTTTTGCTTTTTAAGCGAAACTCACGAACCTGATTTATACGTTTAGCTATCGACGGAGCTGACATTGATCGAGCAACATCTGAATCATCTATCCAGAGGCAATATCTGCGCAGACCAGCAATTAGCTCTTTTGATCCGAGAAAGGGTTTGACGAAATGAGCACGATCTTCCGTGCTAAGACTAATATCTTGCAGTTCGTTGTGTTCCAAGAGGAGGTATCCACCATCTGTTGGAGAATTTCCCCGATACATCTGTGGTTGAATAGAAATCGGTTTAGATGTTGGGCTAACGACCAAATCTTTTCCCGCAATCAAATACGGATTGATGTTCTCGACTTCCTGAGTGCTTAATGAACCACCCTTAGTTAATGAAAAAATTCGTCTGTATGAGGCAGGGATATTTGAAATCCCAACGATTACTACGGTGACACCGGCATTCTTGCTTGCGAGGTTTTTCCATTGAAATGAGGTGTGTGCAAAAGTGATTCTTTGTCCAAGATTGAAGAGAGTTGGCCAAAGAATCGGGACTTGAGCCCCTTGGCAGATGGAGTTGGTGGAGACGAAGGCGGCGGCGGTCGGTGTATACGTACCATATTCCGCAGCCTTCATAAACCATGCGGCTACATAATCGAGAGTTTTCCATCCCGGGCACCGGCTTTCGAATACAGCTTTGACTTCTGACTTCTGTTCTAAAGACTGCCACTTACTGCCTAGATACGGCGGGTTCCCGCAGATGTAAGTTTCTCCGCCCTCATTGCGGAAATCGATCTCCGCCTGATCGATAGGTGTATCGAACAGATCATCGGCGCGGTTTTTCACCGTGGTTCCCGTTGGCGGGCAGATGCTCAGCCAATCCAAGCGCAGCGCATTGCCTGCAGTAATCCAGTTGGCTTTCTCCAAGGGCAAAAACTCCGCCAAGGCTTCCTTCTGGCCGCGATACATGACATCGCACTGGTATTCCGCGATGATCAGGGCGAGGCGGGCGATTTCTGCCGAGAAGTCCCGCAACTCAATCCCTCGGAAATTGGTCAGCGGAATGACCGAGCGCTTGTCGACCTCGCCACGGCGTCGATTGATCTCCGCCTCAATCTCCCGCATTTCCTTGTAGGCGATGACGAGAAAATTCCCCGAACCGCAAGCCGGATCAAAGACGCGGATTCTGGCAATACGGTTGCGGAGATTGAGAAGCTTGCGTGCATTGTCGCCCGCCTCTTCAAGCTTTGCCCGGAGGTCATCGAGAAAGAGCGGGTTAAGCACCTTTAGGATATTGGGAACGCTAGTGTAGTGCATGCCCAGAGCGCCGCGTTCTTCATCGTCTGCCACCGCCTGAATCATCGAGCCGAAAATATCCGGGTTGATCTTCGTCCAATCCAACTTGCCGACATGCAGCAGGTAAGAACGGGCAATTTTGGTGAACCGTGGCACTTCGAGGCTACCCGAGAAAAGCCCGCCATTGACGAGCGGGAAGACATTCGCCCACGGGCGAAAGTTACCGGCGGCCCTGTCCTCGATCTTCGTATTCATCGCACGGAAGAGTTCCGAGATGATTTCATGGGTATTCGAGGAATCCCGCTCGCTCATCTGCTCGACCGTCGCCGTGAAAAGGTCGTTGCCGTTGAAAATATCAGTATCTTCCGCAAAGAAGCAGAAGATTAGACGCGCCATGAAGTGATTCATCTCGGGACGGCGCTCAGCCGTTCCCCAATCGGCATTGTCCTTCAGAAGCTCGACATAGAGCTTGTTTAGGCGACTGGTTGCCTTGATGTCAAAGGCGTTTTCCTTGATTGCCCGGACAGTGCTGATTCCAGCAAGTTCGAGGAAAAAGCCGAAGTGATTGGCAAAGTCAGGGAACTCACAGGCAATAGTCTCACCGCCTCCGAGATCCTCGGCCTGAAATTCGATGCCATCTGTAGCGAGTATGAACTTCGCCTTCTGTGCGGTTGTGGCCGAGCTTTTCCGCAACGCATCGAGAGTGGCGGCTACCTCACCTTCGTCACAGGTTTTGATGTGGATGTTGCCACGCTGCAACACGCCACCGAGATCCGACTTGTTTGTAGTGCCGCTTTTGAGGCGTTTGATCGTAGTGGCTTTGTTGCCGAAAGCCTCAAGAAATGCATAGGGGAACGCGTCTGCCTCAAAAGACTGTTCTGCGAGCAGGGAGACTGCTTCTTCGATTTCTACGGCGTTCATATTGGAAAGTGACTAGCTCTTAGATTTTTTCTTCGTCTCCGGCTTCGATTGAAGCTGGGCTTCGCGGATCTCAAGAAGCCGAAGCCCCTCGCGCACCACCTCACTTGCGGAGCGATAGCGTCCATTTTCGACGAGTTCATTGACGAATTCTTCGAGCTTATCAGTCAAGGAAACATTCATTCTCCTGCAGATTAGAAACCTGATCGAAAATGTCAAAGTTTGTTACTAATCAAGACGAAGAAAACTGTCCACGTGCCTGAATTTGACCCATCCAGCGTCTCTCATTCCTCTCCTTGGAGCACAGGAAATAACCCCCCGCCCAAAGGGGTGGGCAATATTTGAGCTTGTCCGAAGCAAATCCAAAAGGGACAATGATCTAAGCTATTTGCGGGCTCAAACAAACACCTATCATTATGTCAGACGTCACATCCATCCAATGGGCAGATTCCACAGTTAATCCGATCATGGGCTGCGGCGGATGCGAACTCTTTCCCAGCCCTGCGGTCATACTCGCAGCTATTGATCGTTCGCTGGCCGATTTGGGAGTCCGAATAGACAGTCGCGCAATCTACAAGGAGCTGATTTCCAGTGCTCACTCGAAAATCAACACCCCCCTCTCCGGACACAAAAATGCGGTCAGCTCAACTAATATCTGGCACCTACGGAAAGATTACATAAAGAAGATAATTCATGATCACGGAAAAGTTGCAGGGTCTGCGGCTGAGAATGCCATACGGCAATCCATCTCCTGCTATGCTGCGATTTTACATCTCAACAAGGCACAAGCTCTAGTTAAACCGGAACGCAAGTTTAACAAAGGCTATGCGCCAACTTTCGAGTCAGTCACCCAGTATCAGGGAAGATCCGAGAAAACGGCTCACCTCAAGGATCTTCTGGGACTCTACAACCCTGCGACTCCATGGAAAGATAGGTTACCTCGTCTGATTTTCGTATCCGACATGGGTGATGCTTTGAGCACCAAAGCAGATTTCCCATTTCTAAAGTCTGACCTCATGCCGGCCATCGCTTCGAAAAAGGGAAGCCGCCATATCTGGCTGTGGTTAACAAAACGACCGCAACGGTTAGCGGAATTTGCTGAAGAAATTGGAGAATTGCCCCCGAACGTGTGTGCAATGACCACACTGACCGGGGCCGATGAAGATTGTTTTGAGCGTTTAGCAGCCTTGAAGAAAGTATCAGCCAGCATGAAGGGGCTTTCGATTGAACCATTATGGGAACGAATCCCTCCCTCGAAGCTCGACCTCAACGGTATCGATTGGGTGATCGTCGGTGGGGAATCTGGCGCTGGATTAAAGTTCACTCGCCCGTTTGCGTTAGAATGGGCTGAAGAACTACGCGATCATTGCAAAAAAAATGGCGTAGCTTTTTTCTTGAAACAGCTCGGACGCAATCCAAGCCGCGATGGTAAAATCTTCCGGCTAAAAAATAGTCACGGCGGAGACTGGGACGAATGGCCAGAATCACTGAAAATTCGCGAATTTCCCGAATGCTTTCACAACTATCGAAAAGCAGAGATGAAGCACTCTTCAGTTCCACGCCCGTTTAAAGCAAAAAACAAATTGAAGGAGTCTCCCGTATCGTTAGAAACTTCCAAGGAGGCCCTAGCCCAGGAAGAAATTTCGAGTAATAGGGAGCAGCAAGAATTCAAGCGTCTCGACTCAATAGTTAGAAACGGTATTGATGGTTTCGCCAAGGCTGGTGAGGCCCTTGCTCAAATCCACGACCGAAAACTCTGGAACGCAGGTGGTTTCAGCACATGGGAAGCTTACTGTCGTAACGTAGCAGGGATGTCTCGGACTCACGCGTTTCGACTAATGAAAGCCAGCGAATGCTTCGCGGAACTGAAAGCAATGTCAGACATGACGCTGTTTCCAGTATCCGAGTCTCAGGTCAGGCCGCTCCTTCGTTTGGAAAACTCCGAAGATAGGAAACTTGCTTGGGATACGGCTGTCATTAGAGCCTCCGAAACTCAACCAACGGCTACGGACGTTCGTGAGGTAGTGGTGACTATCCTGGAGGATGGATACGATGGAGGCATATTGAGCGAGAAACCGCCAACTCGTGCTCAGCGGAGAGTGGAAATCATTTCGAAACTACGAACAGAGATCAAAATGAAAGAATCGTGGGAACAAGTGGAGAAACTCCTCGCTGAGCTAGAGGAGATACTCTGAGCAGAACCCCTGAAAGAACTGCCTTTTCCTAGTATATCGTCAGTTAATGCCAAAACGTTACCAATTGGTAACATTCGCCAGGGGCCAAGCCCCAAGTAATCACCTCCCTCGCCTCTTCCTTGAGGGAGACGGGAGTGGGAGAAGTCCCCCAGGGGGGGGATTTAGGGGGCGCGAATCTACATAAAAAGAAACAAGGGCCGGAACAGTGGTCCGACCCTTGCTGGATGCCGAAGCCCCTCGCGCACCACCTCACTTGCGGAGCGACAGCGTCCGTTTTCAACAGTTCATTGACGAATTCTTCGAGCTTATCAGTCAAGGAAACATTCATTTTCCTGCAGATTAGAAACCTGATCGAAAATATTAAAATTTGTTACTTATCAAGACGAAGAAAACTGTCCACGTGCTTCAATTTGAGCTTGTCCGAAGCAAATTCAGAAAGGAAAAAGAACTTAGCTCATTGTGGGCTCACAACAATCACCTATCATTATGTTCGACAAAACCACCATCCAATGGGCCGACTCAACCGTCAGTCCAATCATGGGCTGTGGCGGCTGTGAACTATTTCCTCCACCAGCTCAGATTTTCCTCAACATCAACCAGGCGCTTAGCGCAACTGGCCACAAAATTTCCAGCCGGTCGATTTATGAAGAACTGATCGACATTTATTATGGCTCACTCGAAAACCCTCTTGCTGGCCACAAGAATGTGGTGAACACGACTAATATCTGGCACTTGCGAGATTATTTTCTCAGGCGGGTATTGGATAAAACAAATGATGACTTTGCAGCACACGACGCTGCAGAAAAGGCCATTAAGCAGTCTATTACCTGTCACGCCGCCAAATTACACCTGAGAATCGCACAAAGTCTCGAAAAAGAGAATTTCCAAGGCAACAGCGGATTTGCACCTATCTTTGAGGCAGTCACGGAGTTTCCTGGCAGAGCAACGGAAACTGCAAATTTGAAAGACTTGCTGGGGGTTTCTGAAAATCGGTCGCCATGGAAAGCGAACCTTCCCCGCTTGATCTTTGTTTCAGATTTGGGCGATGCCATGAGCGGCCTGCGCCAGTTCCCGTTTCTTAAAAACGACCTGATTCCTGCCATTACCTCAGACGCAGGAAAAAGACATCTCTGGATGTGGCTCACCAAGCGGCCGTTAAGATTAGCTGAATTCTCCGAGGAAATTGGGGGGCTGCCGGAAAATGTATGCGCGATGACCACTCTCACAGGCCCTAATGAGAAAAACTTGAAGCGACTGGCTGATCTCAAGAAAGTTCAGGCACACATCCGCGGGCTTTCCATCGAACCCCTGTGGGAGCGGATTCCGCCCAAGAGTCTCGACCTAAAAGGCATCGACTGGGTCATTGTTGGTGGCGAGTCGGGTTCCGGAAAGCTCACCCGGCCATTTGCATTAGAATGGGCTGAGAAACTCCGAGACCACTGCCGCAAGAATCGTGTCGCGTTTTTCCTGAAGCAGCTTGGCAGAAATCCTACCCAAAATGACCAGCCCCTAATACTCAAAGATAGCCATGGAGGAAACTGGGACGAATGGCCGGACGACGCGCTCAAAGTTCGTGAGTTCCCCAAAGCCTTCCACAACTACCGTAAAGGCGAAATGCAACACCCCATGAAATCCCAATCGAACAAACCCAAGAAAATAGAAACCCCTGATCTACCACCAACAGACGAGGAAAAGACAGAATTCTCACGTCTGCACCAGATCGTGCAAAAAGGTGTGAAGTGGTATGTTGATGCCGGTCTAGCGCTACGTGAAATCCACCAAAAGAAACTTTGGCGAGCTGGCGACTACAAAACTTGGAAAGACTATTGCGAGAGTGTTGTGGGAAAATCAAGGGCTCACGTGCAGCGATTGATGGAAGCCAGCGAGGACTTCTTGGAATTAGAGAGCGCCTTAGACACACCACACATGCCTCAAAATGAATCACAGGTTCGCCCTCTACACCAACTCGATAATCTAGAGGACAGACGAGTCGTTTGGCGGGCAGTTGTTTTATGGCTCGAGGATCAAAAAACGAACGCTAAAATCACTGCGGCAATTGTTTCAGAAATGGTGCAGGCATTGAAGGAAAATGAACTAGAGGAAAACGCACTAGAAGAAAACGCACTAGAAGAAAACGCACTAGAGGAAAACGCTTTAGAGGAAAACGCTTTAGAGGAAAACGCTTTAGAGGAAAACGCTTTAGAGGAAAACGCTTTAGAGGAAAAGGCACCAGAGGAAAATACACTAGAAGAAAATACACTAGAAGAAAATGAGGAAGTTAAAGCAAAAGAAAAGACGCTTAGTCGTAACGAAAAACGAGCAGAGGTTTTCTTGAACTTGCAAACTGTCATCAAAGACAGAACCTCCTGGGAGGATGCCGAAAAGCTGCTCACGGAGCTTGAGAAGCTGATCTGATAAAGTAACCCCAATTCCCAAAACGTTACCAATTGGTAACATTCGCCAGGGGCCAAGCCCCAAGTAATCACCTCCCTCGCCTCTTCCTTGAGGGAGACGGGAGTGGGAGAAGTCCCCCAGGGGGGGATTTAGGGGGCGCGAATCTACATAAAAAGAAACAAGGGCCGGACCAGTGGTCCGACCCTTGCTAAATGCCAATGTCATGCCGCACTGGCATCATTGAGAACTCTGGAACTCGTTTTCTAAAAACACACAGGTAATTCCAAGAGATAGATTTGCCGAAATGCAAATCCTCTCCCCGTCGGACATCTCATATCGGCTCTGTAGATATTTACGTGCGTGTGCCGGCTTATGCCATTCCCGCTCATTATCATCCCTGAGTTCATCGCTAATTTGCCCCCAATCCCCAGCTTGATAGCGGTAAACGTAAGGCATTATATCTATTCCTAGTTCATTTACTTTTTTGCTGACGAGCAATTTCCCAATAGGTATGGGCCGTTTGGTTTTAAAGGGTTTCATTATTGTCTAACATTGTTTGATTTTGAGCGAATTCGTGGAGAATTCTGCAAAGCTGAGCATTGAAGTTGCAAGGGCCGAGCCAGTGGCCCGACCCTTGCTGGATGCCAATGCCATGCAGCACCGCACCCATGCACCTCCCTCAGAGGTAAGCGTCAGATTTCCCACTTCTTGGGAAAATCTGAATAATCTGGTTCTGCGTCAGGATCATCATCCTCCGCATCAATTTCCTGAGCCGAGCGGATTTCGTCAGCTAACTCATTACCGATGGCCTTTGCCAGTAAGCGCCATTCCTCGTCCAGCTCAGCGATGTGGACCGCTTGCTCTAATGGAACGAGTGCATTGAATTCAACATCCGTGAGTTTATCCAACAGTGGCTGCAATGGGCTACGCTCATCCGCAATACCAACGTGATAACTGGGGATTTTGGAATCACTTCCATTTTTTCGCTCTACTTCGAGAGAGGTTCCATCCATGTGGTTGAGTGGGTGCCCGGGTTGGTTGCAATCATTACCAGCAAGCTGCACTTGATTGTAAATCATGTGTCCAAGACCCATGGTACCACCACGGCTGCTATCATAAAAATTATGAAGCAGTAGACGCAGTTTGATTCCATTCTTATCATGCACAACCGCCCAACAGATCGACATCGCTGACGGCAATAAACGAAATCCCGATCTGTTGGATCGACTGAATAAGCACGAAGGATTACGCTGCTTGAGATACTCATAGGCCGCATCAAAGGCGCCCTTGGCTCCACGTTGGATAGTCCTGGGGTGCGCATGGCGCCCCTGTGGATGTTGCAAGGTAGGTATTTGCAGTAGCCAGTTATTCCCGCCTGGCAAAGCAGGCAGGAGGCGGATTTTGGTTTTCCCGGACTCAAAACGATGGCGGTATTTTCGGATTTTTTCCGCCAGGATTAAGTCCTCATAGGCGGGTGATGTTCGTTGCAACAACGCTGTGGTTGATTGATTTACGGATGGTTTAAACTCGATTGTTTTTCTCATAATGATTAATGGTGTTTTAGGTTTTAGTAATCCGACCCCAACGGGATTGTCAGGAAGTAGTCAGATATACTCGGGTAATCACCTCCCTGAGACCGGCCGAAAGGCATGGGCTGGGGAACCAAAAACTGCGGCGAAGCCGCATCCCAAAAGACACACACCAGCAGTCCTATGAGCATTATAAACCACTCACATTTCTTGTTCATCGTTTTCCCTGCCGATACTGATCAGTTTTTTGAGCATCTTGCCAACCTCCTCAAGCATTTGAGAAATCCTGAATCTTTTGGCCTTTTTCTTCCTGCTAAGTTTAAAGGAAATTGAATCTCTATCTGGATTCCATCGTGTGATTTCACATTCGAGCAAAATCAGCGCGGCCTTGAGCTCAGTGATTTTCTTCGGAGGCTTAGGCAACCGAGCCAGCATCTCGAAGATGTCTGGCTCTCCACGCTCCAAAGCTTTTGCTTTCTTCACTTCCTGCATCGTTTGTATCAGCGCGATACCCTTGGATTTGCGGAGTGTGTTCAGTTGTAAGGTGACTTCGTCCATTCGGCGACGCAGAGATCGAATAGGGTCACGGTTTCGATCTCTCACTAATTCACCCCTCGGTGTAAATGCTGCGGCCAACAAATTGATGTCCTCCGCACCCGTGAGTCGGTTTCGGTGGGAATTCATGACTCCCACCACAGTTTCACCACAACCTGCTTCTTCACGCGCTGCGACTTGGTATGCAGACCGCTCATCTTCTTTAAGCCAGGTTCCGTCTGGCATGCGGATCACAAACCAAGTTGCTGCGTTAACGGGAGGTCGCCCGGATTTTTTCTGGCTGTTTTTAGCAAACGCCGTGACTGCGTAGGTCAAGAAGTCCCTCGGAGATTTCACCCCGAAAACTTCAAGAGGTGTGAGGAGATACTCTTTGTGATGGGGGTGCTTCCCATCGTCGAGATATTCGATAATTCCAGAAAGGGCGTCAGGAGCAGCCCCTATGGCATTTGACCAGGGCATAGCTACAATCCTTTCGGTTTGATGATCCCTAGTTCCTCGATCAATGATCTGAGTGCGCAATAGGATTTCAACACAGACTTATGTGAGGCAGCCTCAGCTTCAGGAAGTCCTTGCTTTGTTAGAGTAGCTTCACGGCTTGCGATCCACTTGACCAACTGCGCGTGGAGATTCCGGAGCAGTTTGATTTTTTCTGAGTTTAAACTGGTCAGAAGATCCGAAACAGCTTGAGCCGACTGAATGAGCGTCGGCACGTGAGATTGCAGCTGAGCCGCAATGGATCGCCAGTTGGTCACCAAGGCAACCAGATCCTTATCGTCGGTCGTTGGCATTGGAGCGTTGAGACGCGATTTGATTGTTGCGAGATCTTTACTCCAGGATTTGAGAGCTCCGGCGAAAAACTCCAAAAGTTGAGGAGGTGATTTCGGGGAAATAACGATATGGGATTTCCCCAATCCCATTTCAATGAGACGACGGGCTGCTTCGCTCTCGTCGATTCCGGCTGCAATCGCGTATTGTGTGATCGAGTATTGCAGGTCGTCATCTACACGAAATGTGAACTTGTTCGACTTTCGTTTACTTTGAGTTTCTGGGGGCTTGGGGGATTGTCCCCCAACAAGTGCTACATCCGTCTCCGCTTTGTCGGACGGTTGTGCTGCTTGTTTAGACTGTCCACCATCCCGTGGTTTCGGGTTGGAGGCAGCTGGTTTCGGCTCTGACGACATACCCTGTTTTTCAGGGTTGGCGGAATGGCTGTTCTGAATGTCCGCTAAGGCATTTAGCATATCTACTTCGGCAGGCTTGCTTGAAGCTTCCGCCTTGGGGTCGGCAGCTGAGGGCCTGTTAGGCAGGTTTTGTTTATCTTCGGGTAGTTTCATAATGTTATTTTGGTTTGTTGTTTTTGGTTGTTTGTCGACGGCGTAGCGCCGGTTTTCGGGCGCGTCTGCGCCGAAATTGTTTGGCGTGAAGCCAAAAGATTCGGATTCGGAGACGTAGATGCTCGTGCATCACGCTTCGATCTAGAGATGCCGAGTGCCCATCCGCTGGCACAATCGAGCTCGGCAACAGGCGCGCTATTCGCTTTAGAACGCGCAGCGCAAGCCATTTTCAGGTCAGCATCTTGCAACGAAACACGCTCTCCGACAGGTGAAATCGTCATTAGATCAGGCCGATTTGAAGTTCTGAGAAGGGTTTGAAACCCGAGAATCAAACCTCCTAAGACCAGCACGAAGATAAAATCTTGGCTGCCAAGTTCACGAATATCGTGAGTCGAAAGCCGACTTGACCGGGCATATCGAGGATCATATTCCTGACGCGTAACCCACTTGACGAGTTCGCACATCAGCACCTTCGGCATCAAAAGCGGATCAAGCTTGAGGAGATCGTTAAGCCTCTCCCTATTGGATTTTTTCTCAACGTGATGCCCACTGAGCGGTAACTTTACGACCTCGTGAGGTAAACCTGCCTTAAAAGAGGTAATAATTTCATTGGGTCCATGGCGATAGTATCGGACTTTTTTGAAAAACGTAATCCAACTGTTCCATTCTTCTTCGATCGAGAATGCCAATACGACGGACAGTTGCTCATCAAAGGATTCGGAAATCTCGAACTCCCATGTGCTTGTGATTCCTCTCTCGCCTCTTCCAATTCTAGGTCCTTCGCAGAGAGTCGGTGCCGGTCTCGCGACACTGTCGACGCCCAGATCGATTTCCTGGGGTATCAGTAGGTCGGCAACACCCTCCCCTTTTCGTAGTAATATATCGATTCCCCCCTCGAAGATACAGTGGCAAGATTCATCGATTTGACCCCGTCTCGTTCCACTCACCGCATCAACGCTGGAACTAATTTGAGGAGAAAAGAGAACTATTTCCGATTGTACACGGACTCTATTACCGTCAAGAACTGAGTTTTGGCCACCTTTCGCATTATAAAGATTGCGGCGATCGGCTCCCACTCCATGAGCCCAAGCGTTCTTTCCACAGTGGCCTGGAATCAGTTTCTTTCCAGACTCCACGACCAGTAATATCACAGAGCGCAACAAGCGCGAACGCGAATCGGTCTTAAAACTTAGAAATACATATTGCAGTCGCATTCCAAGGTTTTCCGAGCTCCCCTGAAAAAGGAAAGGAAAATATGGAGTTTCTTCAAAAAAACTTATTTCCCATTTCAAGTATCATGCTTGAGCCTCCCCGAAAAGATAGGGTTGAATAAACCCCGTGACCAATGTAGCACGCGACTGATCACTGCGGACGACTCCCCTTTCGCCATGCTCGACAACTCGCGGTAATCGACCAATGGTACGTCGATATGTAGATCAATACGGTCGAGTAAGGGACCAGAAATCCGTTGGCGATAGTTCTCGATCTGACGTGGTGAGCACCGGCATTCTCTTTTGGGATCCCAAAAATAACCGCAAGGGTGTGGGTTTCATTTTAGGCGCAACCAACATGAAAACCATAAATCACACACCATCAACAGTATACACAATGATAAAGGACTCCTGCCTTTAAGCTGAAATCACTTCAAAGCCATATTTTGTTCTCCGTTCTTGTAGTTTTCATGCTGGTTGCAAATTGAGAAAAAACCCTCCCCTCAGTGTTCATGGAAACGGTGCGAGGACAATGCAATCTTAGACACCCATAATGCGAGAGAGAATTATGGGTGTCCCTAATCACTACGTTCCTGACACCAAATCCTTTCATTGGCGCAAACAAAAACAATTTTGGATAAAAGTTGTCTAATCCTCTCAATTTGGAAACATATTGACGCAGGAGATCACCTGCAAGATGAAGACCTATATGAGTAACGAAGACCGACTTGAAGAAGCTCACCGCCAGCGTTCAGACTTTATCAAAAGGCTGATACAAGGGTTCTCGTCTAATGATAAAGCCCGTAAATCCAAAAAAAGTAGTATACCAAAGCGGATTGTCCACTTCTGGGATGACTTGAACCATCTGCCCGAAGACGTCCAAGAATGCATTGAATCGTGGATTCCTGTCCAGATCAGCGGAGTTGAACTTCAGCTCTATGATTGCGCGCGAGCAAGTGACTACATTCTCTGCAAGATGGGAAGACGTTTTGCGAGGGCTTTCGGTAAATGCTATCATCCTGCCATGCAATCTGACTATTTTCGTCTATGCTCAATTTTCGCCGAAGGAGGGTGCTACATCGATGCGGACGAAGTATATCAGGGCGGCGAGATCGATCACCTCTTCGGCGATGAACGTATGGCTTTGCACCCGCTATGCTATGACATGAAGACGGATTCCATGGTTCCCTCAGCGGTTTTCTGTGAGCCGGGCGCTGACTCATCTGACTGGATATTCTATTTCAACAATAATCCATTGGTTGCTCCGCCCCACCATCCTGTGATCAAGAAGGCGCTCATGTCAGCTACAGCCGCTCTGGAAGACTATCCTCCGAACCAATACCCAGAAATCCAGTCGACGACAGGCCCCGGAAATCTTTCTAAAGCCCTTTACGATCATTCGATGACCAATCCTGAGATTAGTCGAGAACTACGGATTTTAATGGATTGGGAGGATTTGGCCACCCAGAAGTGGGATCTCAGTTATCGGAATGACCGCCGTAACTGGCGTCTTTCAAATCGCCAACCACTGCGCACTTCCATCCAATTCGGCGCGAACGAAGACCAAATATGAATTTAGTAAAGCCCCTATCTCTAGCTTCGAAGCTGACATTTCTACTAGCTAAGAAGGTAAGTGGCTTCCTACCACAGCCGAAGTGTATCGCTTTCGGCGCAGTTGAACCTGGGGCGCTTTCGAAGATTGGGAAGATTTACGTGATCAATCTTGATCGGCGTCCTGATCGGTGGAAAGAGGTGCAGAAAGAACTTGGTCGAATCGTTGCTGCGGATGGATCTAAGATTCTTGATCTCACTAGCAGATGGCCTGCGACTGATGCAGCCAAACATTCTGGAAGTTCACTGCGCTGTGAAGACGTCGATCAATTCTACACCCTCAAAGATCAGCTCGACGTAGAGCCCCAGCCGCAAGTTCTTCCGGACCATTTCGATTTGGATCTCCAGATCGAAATGACCCCGCAAGAGGTGGCTGTGGCGAAGTCACATATCAGCGTCTGGCGGGAGATCGCCAATGGACCTGACGACTATGCGCTGGTCTTAGAGGATGATATTTGGTTTCGGCAGGGATTTTCAAGAAAGCTCAATAAATCTTGGGAGGAGTTCGTGAAGCGCGATACCCAAGAGGGCGGCGCTAGTCTGTTCTTCCTGTCCTACAAGGAAGTAAAGGGTGGCGCTCCCAAGCACTTTTTATCACCCCATATATTCCGTCCGCTTCGTGGGCTTTGGTATATGTCCGGCTATGTGCTGTCGCGGAAAGGCGCGCGCGAACTTCTTCGATGCCTCCCTTGTCGCGGCCCAGTCGACCTTTGGGTTAACTTTCAATTTGAGAGGATATTAACAAGCGCCACGCGGCGTCCGATTATCGAGCAGCACGTCAAAGGCGACTCGACCAATTCCTACTCGGTTCTCCCTTTACTTGAAAGAATGGGAGTTATCGACGGTGGCGGTTCATCGTTGTTTCATCGACGACCAATCGAGCAACTAGTGTTCGCCTTTGGCCCAGAAAATTCCGGTTTGTCTTCTCTCTCGATGGCTCTCTCGATGTTGGGATATCGCTGCTGCAGTGACCTTGATCGGCTTCCGCAGAGAGAAGCCGCAAGCCTTCTTGGGGGAGGTTCGGGTCGAATATTCAATGCTTACGTCAACATCGGGGATCTTTACAAAAGAATACCTCTACTGCGGAAACTCTATCCGAATGCGAAGTTTATAACCACGTCGACAGTTCAAGGGGATGCTGACCTACGCTTGAATTTTAGCGTGAAGGTGAGCGTCTCTGGTTGTAGAGATCGATGGAATCCGCTTTGCAACTACTTTAGGTGTCCTCCCCCAGTATGCCCCTTTCCGGAAGTTGGCGAGAAGGGACAGAGGCGGCTGCTAGAACATTTAACCGACTCAAAAGGGGCTTTACGTCTGAAGAGTCTACGGAGTGATGATTCACCATGGGTAGTCGAGTCTCGCTATTCTTCTACGGGAATTACGACCGAGGTTCAGCAAGACCAGGCAAGCTCCAGTCCTGCTGTATGCCTCGAGGATCTCTTCAAAACTCTGGACACAGAGAAATGGTTTCTCAGGAAAGATACTTTCTCCGGCAATCTTGGTCTTTTTCGACCTGCAAATGTTGAGCTTCGCAATGAAGGAGGGTTAACACTTTATGTGCGCAAAGCATCCTTGGGTGTCCGGGACTACAGCGCCGCCGCCATTTCTAGTCAGCGGCGCTTTCTCTACGGACGCTTTGAAGCGGAATTTAGGGCCTCCAATGTCCCTGGCGTCGTTACAGGTTTCTTTCTCCACCGAGATTCACCTAGACAAGAGATTGACATCGAGATTGCAGGGAATCGTCCAAGCATACTTCTCACCAATGTCTTCTATAATCCCGGCGGAGAGGGGGCTGGATTTGACTATGGTTACAGGGGAGCGCCAGTAGCGATTGAGCTGGGGTTTGATGCTTCTAAAGCCTTTCATCAATACGTGATCGAGTGGTATCCGAACGAGATTCGGTGGCTTGTGGACGGTAAGCTACTCTATAGACGAGTCGAATGGAACCCTACGCCCATTCCTAATCTTCCCATGACCTTACATCTCAATTTATGGCCTACGAGGTCGAGAGAGCTGGCTGGCCGACTTGATAGTCGACGAATGCCTGCGATGGCTTCGGTAAAGTCTCTCGGCTGGAAATCATCGCCAGACGAGACCGTGAATGGCGTTCAGGCATCGAGGAAGGAAATGATTTAGGGAGGAATGGTGCCAGGTAACGAGAATCAAAACTTCAGCCTGTATGATGGGTGTCCTCAATCATTATTTCCACGAGGTAGCCTCGTTGTGCCACTCTGTCCTAGCAGGCTGCGTCAAATTGGCCGACCGCGACATATTGTGGCAGCCAAACTACGATTGTCCATCAGGTTGGGGTTTTGGTATCTAAAAAAGCAATTGTGTCTCCGTCCCTGTAATATCCTGTGTTCTAAGGGCATGCAGGAGGCTCTTAAAATAAAAACTACCTTACTTTGGGTATGTTGGCACGTTCTATGCGCTGTTCTGATGAACATAGTATAGGTTCAGGGTGGTCATCTTTGGTTGCCCAATGCACCACATCACGAAACCCCAAAGCCATGCAACTAACAGCCCATCAACCCTCTATCAGTCCGAGCGCCCAAGGCCTCATGATCAATGTTCTCGACAGTCTATGTCATGCGCTGGATCTCACTAAGACTCAGCGTGAATCGGCGGAACAAAAATATCAGGCAGTGACCGACTTCTTAGGAGCCGATTCATCGTATCTTGCCCCCCACTCACCCCACCTGTTTCCGCAGGGCTCTTTCCTCCTAAAGACGGTAGTCAAACCGATGGTAGAAGTCGAGTATGACGTCGATCTTGTGTGTCTTCTCAGAGAAGGAAGCCCAGCTCCTACACCTCTCGTCACGTTACTCTCCGAGCAACTGTTACGCAGATACAAGGATCTCAAAATTAAAGATCGTTGTTGCCGAATCGACTATGCAGGTGAGTTCCATATGGACGTTATCCCGGCGATCTACGAGAGCCATTTGGAGGGCGGTCGTATTCTAATTCCGGATCGAAAACTCAACAGATTTCTACCCAGCTGCCCAAAGCTTTTTGCCGAATGGTTCGATGAAAAGGCCCAACTCAAGCCTGTATTTATGCACTCGTTCTCGAACACGGAGAGAATTAAGGCTGCGAATGAAGCTCTGGTAGACCCTCTTCCGGAATACGACGGCATGGATGTAGAGCCCCTTCGCCGTTTCGTCCAAATTTTTAAGGCAACGCGCAACCATTACTACGTCGGGAAAAGTTGCGCGCCGCCCAGTTCCATCGTTCTCACTACTCTAGCAGCCCACTCGTTCGAGCGCGCTGTTGCCAAAGGAGCCTATACATCGATGATCCAAGTCTTGAGGGTAGTTGCGGAGGATCTTCACCTTACAATTTCGCGCAAGATCAACGATCAAGGCAAGGTCTGTCATGTTCTGGAAAATCCGAAGGATAGCCGCGAAAACCTTTTAGATGCTTGGGAAGGCGACGATGATGCCTACGCAGAATTCCGAAAATGGCAGGCTCTCGTCATCAGCTTCATTGATCAATTGATACGGCATTCCGAGAGGCCTTCTGGTTTCGATACAACAAAGCAACCTCTCGTCCAAGCATTCGGAGAAACCGCTGCAACTGCCGCAATTCGTGGAGTGGCGAATCGTCGCCGCTCAATGGTTCTCACTGGAACAGCTGGGGTCGCCGCTGGTCAACTGAGCACGTTGAGAGCCGCGGAAGTCACCCGCAGAGTCCCAGCTCAAACTTTCTTTGGGAGGGACACAGATTGATCCCTCGACAAGCTTCCGCTTTGACCATCTCTCAGCAATTTTACGGACTTAGATGTGTGGACAAGACTGCGAGTATTTCCATCAAAGGGAATTCACTTCACTTCCTCACTACGATACGACCTACGCCACTCAGCCGTGAATACGCCCTTGAGATCAATTACAAAATGCGATCCACCCCAGTTTCAAGAATTCTCAGTCCGAAGCTCACATCCCTGACCAGCGAGAAAATCCCACACCTCTACCGCCAAGGGGTTGGTGAGCTGTGCCTTTACTATCCTAAATATGGAGAATGGAGTCCGAGTCTACATCTAGCAAAAACAATTTATCCATGGTGTTTCGAGTGGCTATTCCATTTCGAGTGCTGGCTAGCGACCGGACACTGGGATGGAGGCGGGATCGAACACTCAACATCTACCACGAACTCATGACAAACAAAGATACCCCACCACTGAACAACACGGCAACAAGAGCAGAATTATTCATCGGTTCGTCTACCAAAGCTCTCCTAACTGCCCGATTGATTGCCGATCACTTCCGTGAGAAATTCAATGTTACCGTCTGGGACGAAAATCTCTTTGAGCCTGGTGAAACGAATATCGAAGTGCTCCTTAAAGCTGTACAGTCATTCGATTTCGCTCTGCTCGTTCTCACCGACGACGATATCCTCGTATCGGATAAACCTTCCTCAAATACGGTTCATGCTTCTCCACGTGACAATGTGATCTTGGAACTCGGCATGTTCTATGGAGCGACGGGTAGGCGGCGTACCTTTCCTCTAGTCATTCAATCGGACAGTGGAACCCCAAAGATTCCTACTGATCTCGGCGGCATGTCCCTAAATTTTGTAAAAAGTCACAAAGGAAAACTTCCGACTAAAAACTCCCTTGGAAAGGATTTAAATACCCTGATTGAGACCATAGAGGAGCGTTATGTTTCAGAAGTCGATTTTCAGTTACTTCCTTCAACAGGTTCAGCGGTGGGATACTTCCACAATTTCTTGGTTCCCGTCTGCAGAAAGCTTCAGAAGGAGACGACTTTCCCTGTAGGCGCCAGCGAAGTAGACCTGACGAAGCATCCTTTTGAGTTTCGAATCGTTCTACCGAAATCCTTGAAAGAGGCAAACCAAGCTTCTGCCGAACAATTTTGCCTAAAGCAGAGTTTGGAGCACACATCGGTGAAGACTGCACACAGAACATTCCCATTCTGGATTCAGCCTAGCATGGAGGATGATAAACTGGTGTTTTGGGACTATCCAACAGCCTTAAAGTCATCGGACGAAGCGGTTCAATACGTCTCGCGTGGGTCCTATCTAATGAAGTCCGCTCTACGTGATGCTTTGGAGAGTAAGGAACTTAGAAATTTCGAAAGGACACTTCAGCTTCTGTTGGATACAACTAGCGATGGAGCCCTCGTGAAGGATCTAATTCGTATAGTTCGCGAGAAATATTAGGAGAGAAATATTAGGACACCCATAATTCACTCTGAAATCATCGAGGTTTGTCTGTATCTCTTCAAGGCAATTTCCCTCGCATTGTATTCACTAATTCCGTGACGGAAAAACTTCAGTCAAACATGTCAAAGGTATTGCAATTGCCTCTAGATGCATATCTTGACTGACTTTTTCGTTTGTCTTGAATCAGATCACCAGAGCTTCCTGTCCAGCGAGCGTAGCTGAATCGCTTCCAACACGTGTGCAGACTGGATATTTTCCGACTGTGCGAGGTCGGCAATCGTCCGGGCGACTTTCAGAATACGGTCGTCAGCGCGGGCCGAGAAGTTGAGTTGCGTCATTGCATACTCCAGAAATGACTGTCCTTCGTTATCGAGAGCACAGTATTTCCCAATCATCCGAGGACCTAGATACGCATTGGTGTGGGCGGTTTGGAGTATCTTCTCACGCTTCATAGTGGCAAGCACCCCGAAAACTGTAGAGTTTGCAATGTTTATCTTACCGTCACTGCTTTAATGGATAGCCCCACCCTGTGAAGGGGTGGGGCTATTAACGTGCCTTCTGGCGGCACTTGAGCCTTCAGGGTTTTCTTTTTTGGGGTTACCTAGTTCTCGTCGTCATCATCAACTTCTTCGATGACGCGGATTTCCTCGGCGTGGACCACCAGTTCCGCGCCGGGGCTGCCGTCACGGCGGAGGTAGGGTTTGACTTCGGGGCGACCGGAAACCTCAACAATGCACCCCTTGGAGAGCAGCGGTTCAGTTTCCATGGCTAGGTCCTGCCACACCTTGCAAGTCACCCAGTGGGTGAATTCTTTACCGGAGGCAGTGGCGAGAACCACGTCAATTTTGACATCTAGGAAGGGACGCTTGCCCTCGATCTGGATGAGTTTGTGTTGGGCAACTTTCCCAACCATTTTAGTTTCTAGTTTCATGGTATTTATGGAGTTTTGAATTTCTTTTCATTTCGTATTCGGCGGAGAAGATGCCTTCGTGGGTGGTGGACGTGCGCGGTGGACATGCAGCCATGACATTTCCACTGCACGCGCGTGGAAAAGTATATTTAGGCGAAATGATGTGATCGGACAGGGTGCGTTCATCTAGCTCCCTCTTTCCTGTCATCCGCAGTGGCCGTGAAGCTCTTTCTGAAGAAATTTTCTCCTTACGAATAGTAGGCCTTCACTGCCCACTAGGAAAAGTTGGGCTTACTTTGTAGATGCAAAAATAGATTCATTTTACTGACACCTGAGGCGGGAAAAAGAGATAACATTGGAATGCAAAATCAACCGGCACGCCGAAAAGTCGGTCCAGTCGCAAAATTCGAAGGACACCAAGAACTCCCTCATCGAACTAAGCAAACGCAACGACATCCTACCCAAGGGACCGTTGTCTGAAGCGCTCAGCTATGCCTTGAGTCAAAAGTCATCCACTGCCGCATGGTCAGAGCACGGCGAGATAGAGTTAGACAACAACGGTGTGGAACCGGAGCGCAGCGAAAATAGACAGCCAAGGGCTGCCCGAAGGGCGAGCGTAGCGAGTCAAAACTGTATTCGCCCGAACAAGTTTGGAGCCAAGAATTGGTTATTCATTGGCGGCAGAGACACCGGCTGGCGAACCGCCGCGGTCTACACAATGATCGAGAACATTCGCTGCCACGGTAAGTGTCCACGTGCCTACCTTGAGTGGGTGTTCGAGCGCCTGCCGGCAATGACCAACCAGCAAGATCTACGTGATCTACTTTCAGCAGCTCAGCTATAAGCTTACGAACCAAAAATCAGCGTAAGGGCGTGGTGAAAATCCAATTCGATATTTTGCAGGCAACAGCCTCAGACTGAAAGCGTTCACATTGTATATCACGTGCTGCATTAACACGCGACTAAATCACTGCGGACAACTCCCATTTTGCGCTGCTCGGCAATTCGCGGTAATCCACAAATGACACGTCGATATGTAGGTCAATGCGATCAATTAAGAGTCGGCAAGCTAAGTGAGCCTGCCTCTCGCATCTACGGCCTCAATATCTCGATTCTATAGAAGGCATTATCCGCTGACTCCATCCGTGTGAAGGACCAGCTTCCTGAGCTAGATGATCCGACCCTGTGAAGAGGACGATTCGACGGCTCACGCCATCGTAGTCATAAATAGCCTTTAGTCTTGTCAGACGAGTCTTGCCTTTGAGGTCAGACTATTTTGCCCTGTCGCGAAATTCACCTATTCAGTGGGGTTGTCGAAGTGCTGTTCAGAGAGAACATAGCAAAGCAGATGGCATTCAATGGCGAAAGTTTTAGAGATCCATCGGAACTTTCTCGGACCCAAAATGCTCTCCCCTGTAAATTAGGGCATAAAAATGGCTCCTGAGGTAGGTTTCGAACCTACGACCTAGTGATTAACAGTCACCCGCTCTACCACTGAGCTACTCAGGAACCTTATGGTTTTTCCCATCGCAAATTTACCTCCGCGACAGGAATTGAAAGGTGTCGAATCTGAGAACCTTTTCAAGAGGAATTTTCAGATTTCTTGAATATTATTCGTACAGCTAGATACGATGGGGTCCTGGCATTCTTCCCTCTTGCCAAAGACCGGATTCTTAGGAAAGGTTAAGTATTCCTGATGAGCGACGATACAACTAGCGATAACGAATTAGATTTTGAAGACCACGATGACGAGCTACCGGCTTTGTCGTCAGTGGATGGTATGTATTCGCAGTATTTCCTAGAATACGCATCTTACGTCATTCTCGAGCGTGCAGTGCCGCATGTGAATGACGGCCTTAAACCTGTGCAGCGGCGGATTCTTCATGCGATGTATGAGATGGAAGACGGTCGATACAATAAGGTGGCAAACATCGTTGGCGACACGATGAAATATCACCCTCACGGTGATGCTTCGATCGGTGATGCGATCGTCCAGCTGGGGCAGAAGGATCTGTTGATCGATACCCAGGGAAACTGGGGGAACACTCTGACCGGCGACCCTTCAGCGGCTCCTCGTTATATTGAGGCACGCCTGACGAAGTTTGCGCTGGCGATTGTCTTCAGCCCAAAGATTACGGACTGGACGGTGAGTTACGATGGACGCCGTAGGGAGCCTGTGACCGAACCGGTAAAGTTCCCTCTCCTTCTCGCTCAAGGTGTCGAAGGCATCGCCGTGGGTTTGGCGTGCAAGATTTTGCCGCACAACTTCAACGAAATCATCGACGGTTGTATTGCGGTTCTTCGTAAGGAACCCTTCGTTCTTCTTCCAGACTTCCCCACTGGAGGTATCATGGATGCCACCGACTACCGCGACGGACTCCGTGGCGGCAAGATACGGGTGCGGGCAAATATCGAGATCGAAAAGAAACTTTTAAGGATTACGGAAATTCCATTCTCCACGACCACTGGATCGGTGATGGATTCGATTGTTTCCGCTAACGAAAAAGGGAAAATAAAAATCAGTCGGATTGAGGACAACACATCGGCTCACGCAGACATACTCGTTCACCTTCCTGCCGGAGCGGATGCCGAGACCATGCGCGAGGCTCTTTACGCGTTCACCGATTGCGAGGTATCGATTTCACCGAATGCGGGCGTTATTAAGGACGGAAAACCGCGTTTTCTCGGTGCGACAGAAATTCTCAGGTCCAGTGCCGAGCAGGCGCGTGATCTACTCGGTAGAGAGTTGGAGATCCGTCTACACGAACTACAGGAGAAGTGGCATTTCAGCTCACTGGAGAAAATCTTCATTGAGCACAGAATCTATCGCGATATCGAGGAGTGCGAGACTTGGGAAGCGGTGCTGACGGCAATCGATGAGGGCTTGAAGCCCTACATCAAGGGCCTTCTTCGCGAAGTCACTGAGGAAGATCTGGTTCGCCTTACAGAAATCAAGATCAAGCGCATTTCAAAATTCGACAGCTTCAAGGCGGATGAAATCCTCAAAGGGCTCGAAGATGAAATCGCCGAAACCGAGAAGAACATCCGCAACCTCACTCGCTTCACTGTGCGCTGGTTCGAGAAACTGAAGAAGGACTTTGGGAAAGGTCGCGAACGAAAGACCATCATCGAGCCCAATAGCTTTGGAAAGATTGATCGCACGCAAGTCGTCGTCGCCACGGAGACGCTTTATGTCGATCGTAAAAACGGTTTTGCCGGTTATGGCATAAAGAAGGAAGAGTCACTCGAAAAATGCTCCACGATCGACGACGTGATTTGCATCACAAAAGAAGGCGTGATGCAGGTGCAAAAGGTCGCGGACAAATCATTCTTTGGTAAGGGTATTGTCCACTGTGCGGTATTCCGCAAGGAGGAAGCCGACTCCAAGGTATACGAGATCATCTATCGAGACGGCCGTGACGGCGCCACTTTTGCAAAGCGTTTCAAAATCGGAGGTGTAACACGTGATAAGGAATACAACCTCACCCAAGGGAAGCCTGGCACGCGTATCTTCCACTTTGCGGTGCACGACAATGAGAAGCTTTCCGACGACAACATGGTGCGCATCCACATGAAGTCCGGACTAGGGCTACGCAATCTTCAGCGCGACTTCCTCTTCGGTGAACTGGCAATCAAAGGTCGTGGATCGCGCGGCAATATCATCACCAAGCACGCCGTAGACCGCATCGTTCGCGCTCCAAAGGAACCAAGTGAATAATCTACTGAGCAGAGACGCTACTTGAGCTGGCTCGGTTTGTTGGACTCAAGCTTCACCTCGCGAATCCCAGCTTCACCGTGGACGTGGACGTTCACCGTCTGTGCGATTGGTGAAACCAATCTTGCCATCGTTAGTGCGCCGTCTTTCCATGCGAGGTCAACGATCACTTCCCCTCGTGCACGTAGCCCTTTCACTGAGCCTGTCGGGTAGTGATTTGGCAGCGCGGGCAGCAGTTCGATGACTCCGCTCTGGCTCTGCAGGAACATCTCACAAATACCGTTGGTGATACCGTAGTTACCGTCGATCTGAAATGGCGGGTGCGTCGTCCACAGGTTATCCAGCATGTTGTGAGCAAGTAAACCTGCCACACATCCGTGTGCGCGTTCAGCATCGCCCAAGCGGGCCCACAGAGCCGTTCTCCATGCCCACGTCCAACTGCGTCGGGAATCCCCTACCTCACCGCGCTTGGTGAGTGAAACACGTGCCCCCTCGAGCCACTCCGGAGTGGATCGATTGATCTGATTCCCTGGGTGAAGGGCGAACAAGTGACTGGTGTGGCGATGGTTGCCCTTTTCCAAATCGGGCTTCTCCTCCATCCACTCCATGAGTTGCCCCCAGTATCCTATCTGTGGTCCATAAAGACGCTCACGTGCATCCTTAAGTTTTGCAGAAAGTTGCGGTTCGATATTGAGAATTTCAGCCGCCTGAATGGTGTTGCCAAATAGATCCCACATCAACTGCTGGGCATGTGCGGTTCCATCTTCGTGGGGCCCGTGTTCGTGGGACCATACATTCGGGACAACGAGCTTTCCGTTGGGCAGTTCCTTGAGCTTTGCAATCCAGAACTTACTCACACCACTGAGCCATGGCCATGCCTGCTTTGCGAGAAAACCCTTGTCTCTGTTATACGCATAGTGCTCCCAGAAATGTTGGGCCAGCCAGGCAGTGCCTTCGATGTTCCAGTTCCATCCCGACCCACCGTAGGGGTTGATACTCATGCGCGTAACGAAACCGTCCACATCATCACCGTGCTCGGCCTTGGTATGCTCTGTGTAAACCGGAACACCGGCGAGCAACATGTCAAAAAGCGGGTTCGCCAGCTCTGAAAGGTTCGCGGTTTCGGCCAACCAATAGTTCATCTGAATGTTGATGTTGCTGTGATAGTCGGCAAACCATGCCGGTTTATTCGAGTTGTTCCAAAGTCCTTGAAGGTTCGCTGGCAAGGTCCCCTCACGTGAGCAGGAGATGAGTAAATAGCGTCCATATTGAAAGAGCAAGGCCTCCAACTCTGGATCGAGGCATGGACGTGGCAGCTCCTTAGCATCGGCTCGGTAGCGCTGGATTCTCTGGTTGAGAGGAAGCTGACGAACGTCATCTGACGACCGTCCCAGATCGATCTTCATTCGATCGTAAAACCCGCGGTAGTCGGCTTCGTGCTCACTTGTTAAGGAATTCCACCCCATCGCCGTAGCGTCCTTGATTCGCTGATCCACAATCACTGCGGGATCGCCATTCATCCAAGCTTTAGTGGCGTCCATCACGTAGTTAGTATCCGCCGCCAAGAGGATGAGAATTTCATCACAGCCCTCGACAAAAACGCCATCCTCTCCATGACGAACCTTACCGCCCTGATTACTCAGCGAGACACGTCCGGCGTAACGCAGCCCATTGGCAAGCTCACCATCAATGGCTATACCATTGGCGTCGACTACGACCTTCTCACCATTTGGATGAGTTCCTGCAAAGCTCAATTTTCCAGAAATTGCGCCCGGTTTATTCGCACAGATCCGCCAACCGATAACACGACGTGGGAATGAAGCAATGGCCTCGCGACGGTAAACCACCCCGTCTGCCTCCCAAGATTCTGTAAACCGACTGCGCTGAATATCCAACATGCGTGAGTATTTCTGGGAAGCGCCTCCGGCACCGTCACTGAACTTGACCCCATGAAAAATAATGTCTGCTACCTGAAAATGCGGCACATCAGGACGTGGAGAAAAGGTGAATCGATAATGGAGGAAGCTCTGCGGCGAGGCGATCGTGTATTCACGCTTAGCTCCTCGCTGATCCATTGGCTCGACGTTCTTCCGCTCGTCGAGAAGTGTCCACACGGTGCCATCGTTCGACCCTTCGAGCTTCCACGCAAATGGATCGCGGCCAGGCACGTCTGAAGCACTAACAAAGTGATACTTCGCCACCTTCGTTGGAGAGGAAAGCGTCGCCAGCCAATCGATCGTTTGGCCATGATGGATGACGCACCACTTGGAATTCGCATTACCATCAGCAGCTTTATCTGCCCCTTCGTTGCGATTGGATGGAGAGCGAGTCGAGCTCACAGCTACTTGTGAGGATCCGCTATTACCACCGACTTTCTGTTCAAAACGCAGTTCGCCGAAATTCTGAAAACTCCCAAATGCACCGTCCTGCGGTTTGTCTGGATTCACCGCTTCCTTATACCCTCCGCCAGGGTTTGCGTCACCACTCCAAAGCGAATCCACGGTGAACTGCAACACACCTCGATCAGGCGTTCCCAGCATCATCGCTCCGATGGTTCCATTTCCTATTGGCAGCCCCTGGTTCTCCCAAGAAATAGCGGGAGAGTCGAACCATAAGGTTTGTGCAGGATCTTCTACCGCGCCACTAACTAGCGTTGTCGTTGAAACCAGAAGACATGACACAAATACGGGGATTCTCATCAGCTAGAGAACGCGAATAATCTCGTCATTCTTACGTCCAGTCATCAGGTATTCCCAGCTACTGAAGCGATCGGTAGAGCTCGACCGTTTTTTCCGCGATGGCCTTCCAACTGAAAACGTCTATAGCGCGCTGGCGCCCGGCGCTCCCCATACGACGACAGAGTTCCGGGTCTGCCATTAGACGGTTTACACCATCCGCCAGATCAGTTGCGAATTGCCCGGGATTTGTCGGTTCGAAAGGACTCTCAGTTTGTTGTTCCACTGAAACCAGCAATCCGGTTTCTTCTGGGACGACCACTTCTTTGATGCCACCCACAGCGCTTGCCACGACTGCGGTCTCACAGGCCATGGCTTCGAGGTTAATAATGCCAAACGGCTCGTAGATCGAAGGACAGCAGAAAACCTGAGCGTGTGAATACATCGCAATCTTCTCGTCATTTGGAAGCATCTCAGGAATCCAAATCACACCATCCCGAGTCTTCTGAATCTCAGCAACGGCGTCCTCCATTTCCTTGGAAATTTCCGGAGTATCCGGTGCACCCGCGAGCAACACAACCTGGAAGCCCTCGTCCATCGATTTAATCGCGTTGACCAAGTGAATGATCCCTTTCTGACGAGTGATGCGTCCAACAAAGAGGACGAAAGGCTTGTTCGGATCGACTCCGTGCTTCTCCAAAACCTCTGGTCGATCGACCCGTGCATACTCATCAGGGTCGATGCCATTGTAAATAATGTGTACCTTGTCCGGATCGACATCAAACAAGCGAAGAATATCCTCCTTGGTCTCCTTTGACACAGCGACCACCGCATCCGCCATTTCGATAGCCGTTTTTTCCAACCAACAGGTAAAGTCATAGCCACCACCGAGTTGCTCTCGTTTCCAAGGACGAAGCGGTTCAAGCGAGTGCACCGTAAGCACCATAGGGATGCCGTAATTCATCTTGGCTAACAAACCGCCAAAATGTGAATACCACGTATGAAGATGAACGACATCAGCATCAATATTACGGGTATTAAAGTTGAGGCAATTCTGTAGCGCTGCAAAAACCGATTGCAGTGGAGCTGGCGCCGTCCAATTCGCTTTATCTGTCGTCACTCCCTTCACCACGGGATTGGAGTCGTGGACATCTTGATCACCAAAGCAACGCACATCGACGTCAATAAGCCTGGCAAGTTCGCGACTTAGGTATTCGACGTGCACACCGGCACCGCCGTAAATATTGGGGGGAAACTCATTGGTAAGTAGAAGCGCTTTCATCGTCTCCGACCTCAGCCGAGCATCGCCCCCGTGTCAACCTCCAACACAGTGGGTATACGGCATTTCGACACTATCGGACTCGGACTTGCTCACCCAACACGGCCACATTCACATCAGAGTCCGGATGTGCCTTGCGCAGAGCGTCGCGCAGTGCCTCGGAGCGAGAACTCTCACCATGAACCAGCCACACCCGTTTTTTAGATCCACTAGTCGCGCCAAAGTAGTCCATCAACTCGCTGTGATCGGCGTGTCCACTAAACGAATCCACCGCCTGAACATCAGCACGAACGACATACGGCACACCAAAAATATTCACCTTGGGATCACCGTCGCGAATCTTTCTACCCAATGTGTTCTCTGCACAATAACCAACGAAGAGCACTGTATTCTTGCCTTCGCCGATGCCATTCTTCAAATGATGAAGAATCCGGCCGGCCTCGCACATACCGGAAGCCGAAATAATGATTGCCGGCTTGTCGGAGTTGTTGAGTTCCTTTGATTTCTCGACCGAGCGAATCAAGGTCAGCCCATCAAATCCAAAGGGATTCCTATGCTCGAAAAGGAACTCATAAACCTCTTGGTTAAAACACTCTGGATGCAGTCTGAAAATTTCCGTCGCATTCACTGCTAGTGGGCTATCCACAAACACGGGGATTTCTGGAATTTCACCCTTTTGCATCAAGTCATTCAATACGTAAAGAAGTTGCTGTGTTCTCTCCACTGCAAATGCAGGAATAATAACCTTACCACCACGATCCATTGCCTTTCGTAGCACATTCGTGAGCACATCCCGACCTGAAGCAGGCAACTCGTGTTCGCGTCCTCCGTAGGTGCTTTCCATGATCATCCAGTCCACATTTTCTACAGCAACCGGATCATTAAGCAGCTCGTTTTCACCACGCCCCACGTCTCCCGAAAAGAGTAACCTACCTTTCGCGCCATCCTCCTTGTCATCGATGTCCAACACCACTTGCGCACTGCCCAGAATATGCCCGGCATCGCGGAAATGCATCATTACACCATCGACAATTGGCATTGGTCGGTTGTAACCAACATTAACGAACTGCCGCATCGCTTGCTCAGCATCGCGCTGGGTATAGGTGACTTCGACCATCTCCGTCTCGCCGCGCTTCTTGCGCTTACGATTGATATACTCGGCATCATACTCCTGAATCTTCGCGCTATCGCGAAGCATAATCTGACACAGGTCATGAGTTGCATGGGTCGAATAAATATTTCCCGTGAAACCTTGCTTTACCAAGTTTGGTAGGTTGCCGCTGTGATCGATGTGAGCATGTGATAATACCACGGCGTCAATCTCCGCTGGATTAAAAAACTTGAACTCACGGTTGCGCTCCAACGCATCATAGCGCCGGCCTTGAAAGAGTCCGCAGTCGAGAAGCACTTTCTTCCCGTTAACTGTAATCAGATGTTGTGAACCAGTGGTGGTGCCAGCCGCACCGCAAAATTTTATATGCATAATTAATATCTTTGTGAAAATGGATCACACTATCTTATGCATCCTTGAGTCCGACGGGGAAGCCTGGAATTTCGACGAATGGCGATAGATTGACAATCAAGGGTGATTTCAGTCATAATGATAGGCTGATGAGCAGCTTCCGCGTCCGTCCCAGATTTAGTCACATCATCGATCTTGATCCCGATGCGACACAATCCAAAATTCTCGAAGAAATCACTCCAAGCACCCATCGCTGTGAAGTGAAGTCCTTCCCTGGATTTCTGTGCCTTCGCATCCCAGAGGAGCAAAGGCACTTCTGGTCACCACGGCTCACGCTTAGTATCGATCCATCCGGAGAAAACAAAACGAGTATTGAAGGCGTGTACGGCCCCAATGCCAATGTCTGGTCACTCTTTCTTTACGGCTACCTCATTTCCGGAAGTATTGCGCTGTTCTCCGGTTGTCTTGGACTCGCACAAGTCATGATCGACCAATATGCGTGGGGGCTATGGATTTTCTGGCCGTCGCTTGTAATGATCATCGCGCTCTACTTCACCGCACAATTCGGGCAAAAACTTGGAGCAGCCCAAACATTCCAACTTCACCAAGCCTACGAAAGCACGATTGGTAAATCGGTCGAAATCCACTAGATGTGCTGCTACTTAACCGTAGCCTCGAAACCTGCTCGTTTGATCGCTTCAATCAGGTGAGCATCATCCTCAGGTGCGTTAGCAGATAAGCGCAGAACCACGATTTTAGTCTTTGGGTCGCCCCCCATGGAGACAACACCAGGCTCGGTGATCACCTCTTTACGGATACTTGCAAGACAGGCAGCACATGTCACTGAAGGGACCGATAAAGTCACCTCACGAGCAACCTCTACCTCAGCCTCAGTAGTGATCTGAGTTTCATTGGTCTTTGAACAAGATAGCAAACCGAAAACACACAAATTGACTGCACAAACCGCCGAGATCAACGAGCAAACATTCATGTCTATACACTCTCACGCCCCGTCCAAAATGCAACTAGCGGGACTCTGGCACTGTCAGCGCGTCGAACAACTCAGCTCCACCCGGTGCAGGGCGTCCTGCTCCTGTATCCGGCGTCCCCAGACTAGGGAAATCCGACTCGACGGATTCACGCGGTGGAGTGGCCAATCGCTCACCCAAGTCATCTGATATCGAAGCGCCAGTCCCCGTCAACACTACTGGAGTCCATGCCAGCCCACCCTCACCAATCTTGAAAATCGGTGGCATCGTCTCGGCAAACTTATCGACTGGAACACCAACCATCAACATTCCCTTCATGCTTTCGTCAGGAAAAAAATCAAGCGTGCCGCGTATCACGACGCCTTCCGTGCTTTTGATGGACAGATTCTCAATTCGCGTCTTCTCACTCGTGTGATTAAGCGTTCCGCCAGCATCTTGGAAAAGAGTCTCACCACTGCTCTCACGAGTAAGAAGAGAATGTATCCGCTGCACAAAACCTATGCGAAGTAGACGCAAGGTCGACAATTTAAGATCTCCTCTCAGGCTTCGTGCCGATGGGTTCTTGGGATCTATTTTCAAGATGAATTCACCTTTGGATATCACCCCATCAGCAAAGGCTAACCAGGGATTGGCGATTAATTCAGCCAGTCGCATATTCTGCGCCTCGACAAGAAATTCACCTTCCCCAGAGGAAGGAATTCGGCCTTCAAATGACAGATCACCCGTTCGGGTATTGAACGACCCTTTTGCAACATCGAGCACACCATTCTGAAAACGTAACGAGCATTTATTCACTACCAATGCCGGCCATCCTTTAAACTCCAATTCAGCACCACCGAAATGCCCCAGGAACCCTTGCCCATCCACCATCCTATCAAACACGATGTTAGCTTGATTCACACGGGACTCTGCCTTGCGCTCGTCAGAACCGAAAATAAACGTAGTTTTCCAAAATGAAAACTCATCGATAAGAACCTGCTCAGGACTATCATTCAGCAGGAAACCAGCCGCCATAAAGTTCGGTAGATCATGCTCATTCACCACCGTATTTTCTTCAGGTGGGACAAGAAAGAGCTTGAGCTCTGTGGCAGCACAGCGCCTGACATTCCAGTCACCGCCTTGAAAAGTCTCAAGCCCTAACTCCATCTCAAAACCATTCAATTGAGCGCGCTGCAGTAGTGATCCCACAGCACCTTCCACCTCTAATTTCCCCGTGGAGAGATGACTACCGTTTAGCGAAAACCGACCACTACTCACCGATTGAAACCCAAACTGCTTCATCACTGACTCTGCAAAACCCTTGCGAAACGCATCCGTCTTTGTCGTTCCCCAAACCATGCCATAGCAAGCGGCAAAAATGGCTACAATCACAAAGATCGTTCCAAAAACGATCATCGATACACGCCGCCTCATTTTGCGTTGACGGCTAGCCAAGTCGTTATTTTTACGAACTCTTCGGCGCTTTCGCACGCGCACCACCCCGGTTTCCGGATCGTATTCACGCTCCTCGGTCTCGCGTGGTTTGGTTGAATGAGCATCTCGGATACGGTCCACCATGTCCTCTAATGGGACGCTACCGCCTCGTCGATTCTCAGGTCCGTTGGCTGGTGTCATATTGATAGAGTAAATCAAAAAATTACCGCCAAGGAATTGGCGGCAACGATATAGAGACTAGCGCTCGTCAAAAGAGCTATCGTCTGAAACATTAAAGTTCGCGTTGTTCGCCTCCTTTACATCACGCAACTTCGCGCCCGAAGGATCGAGCACATTAACTTCTACGAACAGAAGAACCGCTTTGCGCTCATACTTCTCGCTCTCCATACGGAAAAGTCGCCCGATAATCGGGATGTCACCGAGGATAGGCACACTGTCTTGAACTGTTTCACGAACACCTTCAACCAATCCACCAATCACCAAGGACTGGCCATCGTAAACGCTGACACTGGTCTTTTCGCGACGTGTTTCAAAAACGGGCTGAAGAATTTGGTTGTCGGTCAGGACCACCGAGTCATTCGTTCCACCGTTTGGATTCTCCAATGGACCTGAGAGAATTAATACCCCGTAATTCACAAACCCGATTAACTCTTTAAATGTAGCATCAATATTCAGTTCAATCAGCGTGCCGTCCTGAGAAACAATCGGATCAACCTCCAATACAGTCCCTAAGAGTTCCGTTTCGAAGGACGTGGGAAAGGCGGGAGTCACCGGAAACCCTCCCAAAGCATCCACATTGCCCACATTGTTCGGAAGTTCTGGTGGATCGTACTCCGTCGGGTAAATAAACTCCCGCACCGCCTCGATTTTCGCTATCTGACCGCTTCGCGTCACAACCGTAGGGGAAATCAGCGCATCTTTGCCAGTTTTCTGGTTTAGTCCACGCACAATCATTTGAAACTGCGGTTCAGTCAGCACACCAGTCACGCCAAAAAAACCTGGCGCACGCGCTTTGCCGCCACCGAGAGAGGCTGGGCTACCGGCAGCAAGCAAGGTGCTCAAATTCGCATTAGTCAAACCAAGCTGGCCACTACGAAGAGATTCTGTAACCGGGTTCGACCCCAGCCCTGTACCAGACGATGGATCAGTAATGGGGAAGTTGCCGGCTGTCCTCAAACCATCGCCAGTGCCACCGGACACCAACACCCCATCGCCTACTGCTGCTGCACCCAATAACCAATCGAAACCGAGTTCATAAAGGTGGGATTGATTCACCTCCAGCATCTTCACTCGTATCTCCACCTGCATCGCACCTTCGGGTCGACTCATCTCAATGAGTGCCTGGATCTGAGCGTGGGCGGCCGCGGTGTTTTTCATTACCAAAGTACTCGTCGCAGGGTCAAAGTTCGCATTCGCCTCGTCTTCAAAAGGAATCCCAGACTGCTGAAGAAATCCCTCTGCAGTACGGCGTTTGACTGACAAACCATCGCTAAAACCTGCCGCATTGGCAAATGGATCATCACTCGCCCCGCCGCTGGCTATTGGTGCAGTAGCAATAAAATCAGGCGGCACGCGATACGAGCGAGTCACCATTAAATCGCTACTCAAGCCCGAGGGGGCGAAAACGATCGCGTACTGTTCGATGCGGTATTGCAAACCACTAAGCCGAGCCACGTATCCAAGCACTTCACTCATCGGTGCGTTACGCAACTCCAGACGAATCTGACGTTGCCCCACATCTTCAACCTCCAAGCCGACTCCAGAACCCCCGCGCACGACAAAGTTGAACCCCTCACCTTTCGGATCGAGTTCGCGACTCTTGATAGTTAAATAGCGCAAAGCCTCGTTCAAGGTCACATCATCAAACTGAACCGTATCCAGAGTCATCCCCTCTAGCATACGTCGAGTCGCACCCAGCGCATCTCTGGAGAACACCTCCTCATCGGAAAACGCCTCTCCTGTCGGGAGCGCATCCTTAGCAGTCACTTCAATGCGCGGTTTTTCCCAGTTCTTTGCCACCTCCGCGAGCATCTCAGCTCGTGTTCGCGTGGTAGCTACACCGTAATAATCAATCTTCTTTCGTTGTATCCGCTCAATGCCTTTTTGCGCTGCCTTGTTATAGGGATCTAATCGCAACACATTATCGAAAAACTTCACCGCACCATCGTAGTCATCGAGAAGTTCGCTCGACTCCGCCAATTTCAGCAAACGCAGCACATCAGCAGACCTCTTCTGATGCTCCGGTGAATCCGCCAAGTTCACCTGCTCAGGGTCATTTAAGGCCAGCTCGAGTTCCTTGGCTCGGTGGTGATTCGGCGCAATATCCTCTTTCAACACCTCGGCCACAACGGATCTCGCCTTCGGGTATTCCGCCCGCTTGATCAACTCGTCAGTGTAATCGAGCGACGCCCTAACGAAGCGCGTAACAATCTGATTACGAAGATCCTGAGTAATCGGAACATTCGGCAACACTTCCAACGCACTGCGGTATCTGCCCATCGCATCGCTTGGCTGACCGTCACGCATGAAAAGATCTCCCTCCTCGGCGAACGCGCGCGCCTCCATAGTGCTTTGCTCACGCAAAACTCGTTCGCTTTCAGCATTTTGAGCGACCGATGAGCCGATCAAAAACCACGCCAAAACCGCCACCATCAGCCACAAAAGAGACGCACCAACACCCTGCTGCCGAACAACGACAGCCGATTGTGTACCCTTGGGCATCCCATTGACCCTCATAAAATTCTCGTTACTTCGCATACCTAAAATTTTCAGCTCGCCGTGATGAAACGGACGTAACCCCGAACTACTACACAGACCAGCGCCCGATGTAAGTAAAAAAATGCCTCAAAACCCATGAAATCCGAGAATTCTAAGCTTCAGCTTCACTAACCGAATAAGCTCACACACAGACGATTCCGCAAAATTGGCACGAGATCACCGTCGATCGAGCGCTCGACTCACATACGCTATTTCTCAGAAGCCTCTTGATAAACCCGTGGGCGCCATTCAAAGGCATAGTTATCGAACAGGTCGGAACCCAGACCTTCCTGATAGACACCGCGCGAAAATTCGCCGCCCATCGACAGCCGTTCCATCGTTTTTGGATGAGACGAACGCGCCTTCTGCGTTTGCGCCACGTAAACAAAAAGCGGACATTCTTGTTCTTCTGCCATCGCCACAGAGCGGTCAAGCAGGCTCAATGATTCCTCATCACTCGCTGGGAAATTCGTCAGATACGGATCGTAGTTGTCTCCATCAAACCACAAGGACAGAGTAATTGGGCGTTTATCAAAGTCCGGGAAATCTCCACCACGCGCAGAACGAACTACCGCACGAGGATCCGCTTTCGGCATGCTTGTTACCACCGAGATCGGACGAGTCAGCAAAATCCCCCACGTCACCGAAGCGAGCAACACAAACGCCGGAGCCGCAGCAGCAAACCCACCACTCCCCAGCCGTTTCGCCAGGGCTCCCACACCGACACCCATCATCAATACCACGACAGGAAGCATCGGCGCTGCATACCAAACCATCAACGCCAGGTGTTTGCTGGCGCTATTAAAATACAGCAAGCCTAGCGAACCTAGACCCGCCATCAGCACCCACGCGATCGCACGAGTTGGAGCATTCTTGAAAAGCACCACCACACCCGCAACAGCCGCCAGCACCGAAAGCACCAGACCGACAAGCAGCAGCCAAATCCCTTGATCAAGCGCGTATTCCATCGCCAAGGCAACTCGGCTATCCGGCGTGAAATTGAACCATGGACAGCCAACAAAAAGTGACGTCACCGAGTCCGCCCACCACCCTGGGTCAACACTTGCTTGCGCCAAGGCTGCTGATTCGCTCATTGCGTCGCGAGTGGCCATCACCGGCACCACCAAAAGCATCATCGCCGGAATCGCCGCAAGCAAAGCCGACACGGTTAAACGTGTGAACGCCACACCAGCCGCTGGACGGTGCTGACTAAACATTCCAAGTCCGAGTAAGCCAGCGAGCACCAAATTCACAACTACCACGAAGAAAACCGTGCCCGGATAAGTGTAAACAATCAGCAACTGCGTAAGACCATACGGCAACCACCAACGCCAACCGTTCGTTTGCCAGCACCTCACCAACAGCCAGATCGATAAGGCGATAAAGAACATCGCCATCCCATAAGCTCGTGCTTCTGTACTGAACCTTAAATGCCATGGATGAAGCGCCAAAATCCATGCCGCAGCCGCCCCTGCCCAGGGACCAGTTAACGCCCTACCCGCCAGCGCGATCACAAGAATTGTTAACACACCAAATACCAAAACCGGAGCGCGCGGCACCCATTCTACGACAGCCCCATCCGCTATTGGATTCTTCGCCCGCCAGGCATCGAACACCGCACGCGCCGTGATCGAATAGAGGAATGCATTGTTCCCCGTATTATTGCTGAAAGCGGTTTCTCCCCAGCTAGGCTGGTCAAATTTCGCCCCATCCTCACCCGGCACACCTTTCCACTGTCCCGCAATGATCCGTGTATAGACGTGGTTTTCGTCATTATAAAAACTGAACTCCATCCGCTGCATCCGCAACACAGTGCCCACCGCCATCGCTAAGATCACGAGAAACCAAAACGTCCCCACGACAAAACGGCGACGGCCATTCACCTCACCTGCTCGCTTGCTCGAATGAACTCTCCCGAGCGTCGCCGGACGGCTCTCCCCCACCCATGCACAGCGAGTGAGCAGTAAAAGAACCGCCACACCCGCACCCGCACACGCTCCCCAGTAAGCTGACGTCCTCGCCATTTCTGCAGGTTTGACCTTCGACCTGTCGCCCGCCTCCACCTTCGCACTCGCGTCCGGCCAATCCTCACGCCAGTCCTCACCGGTCTGATTCACAAAAACAATCAACGCCACCGTAATAATAGCCAAGCCAAGCCCGAACAACTTACTCAGTGTGTTTCCCTGCGGCCAGAGACAGTGAACGATACGGCTCCCCAGTGTCGATGCAGATTGCGAACTCATTGCCGCACGGTTTCACAAACAAGCCATTAATCAAGAGCGCCCGTCACCATTGCGAAAATACCCACGATTTCGATCGCTGAATTTTCGCCGTTCATGTTCGATCATTTCGAGCATGCCGGTGATTGAGATTGCCTCCGCCCCGCCGCCAAGCGCCGCGTGTAGCACCATTAGATCATTCGAAGCCACCATCATCCGACAGTCCGCCGCATATTTGGCCACGATGTTTTCGATCACGCCATCAGCAGAGCGCTTTCCATCGGCAAAGAGCACACGCACCCCGCCATCATTCGCCGGCTTTTCCGCCGGCTGCACAGCTTCGCCATGTTTAGATCGATCGAAAACGACCACGACCTTCCACGTCGAGGCATCGTGCAAAAGCGAGAGTTCAGAAATCAACCTCGCCCGTGCCGCAAATGTGCCAGAGGATTTCCGCAATAATTCCGCACACTCTTCCCAAGCGTGCATCGCATTATGTCCATCGACGACCAGGATGCTATCGCTCATCACAAAAAACGGGTGCCCAGAGAATCTCCAGACACCCGTTAAAAATCATTTTCAGAGCGAAGACTCGACTACTCTTCGCCTTCAGCTTTCTCGTCTTCAGCTTTCTCGTCTTCAGCTTTAACATCTTCAGCTTTAACGTCTTCAGCTTTTGGAGCGGCCTTCTTAGCGGCCACTTTCTTCGCAGCTGCCTTTTTGGCTGGTGCTTTCTTAGCGGCGGCCTTTTTGGCTGGTGCTTTCTTCGCAGCTGCCTTTTTCGCAGGTGCTTTCTTCGCAACAGGTTTTGATACCTTCTTCGCTGTTCCGGCCTTCTTCGCCAATTCATTCTTCTTCTTCACCGCACGCTGGCGACGACGACGCTTCTCGATCTTATTGTGTTGTTTTCCCATGGTAGTTGATTCGTCTCGTGCGAGGCCGCGGGGATCGACGAGCTGTGCCCAACAATCGATCCCACCACCCGGCGCATGCCAAGAACTCGTAGATACGCAGTGAATCCCTCACAATCAAGGGGAAATGCACACGATACGTGAATCGCTGCATTTTACTTCACTCCAATAAACGGGCAAACGAATCAAAATAATCGAACTTTACGGGAATAATCACACCATGAAACCATCATCAATTACTTGAGATTCGCGGAACTCTTTGATCACTTCACGTCGTATCTTGCAGTCCCACCACATAAAATGACCACCGAAACCTCTGTAAAAGACCGTTACGCAGCTGCCGCACACGCTTCAGAAAAAGCTCTCTGCTGCCCCATCGACTACGATCCCGCATTCCTTCAAGCCATCCCCGCCGAAGTCGTCGAGCGCGATTACGGATGCGGAGATCCATCAAAACATGTCCGCAAGGGCGAGACCGTCCTCGACCTCGGAAGCGGCACCGGAAAAATCTGTTTCATCGCGTCGCAAGTCGTCGGCGATACCGGAAAGGTCATCGGCGTGGACATGACGGACGACATGCTCGAAGTCGCTCGACGCAACGCACCAGTGGTCGCAGAGAACATTGGCTACGCGAATGTCGACTTCCGGAAAGGTCGTATCCAGGACCTCGCACTCGACATGGAAAAACTCGAACATCACCTCGCTACACATCCGATCACCGATGCCAATAGCTTCATGGACCTCGACCCCATCATCGATGAACTACGCAAATCTCAACCACTCGTCGCCGACGACTCGATCGATGTCGTCGTATCAAACTGCGTCCTCAACTTGGTCGATGATCGTTTGAAGAAGCAAATGTTCACCGAGATCTTCCGCGTTCTTAAACGTGGCGGCCGTGCGGTGATATCGGATATTGTCAGTGACGAGCCGCCCCCCGACCACATGCGAAATAACCCGCATCTCTGGAGCGGGTGCATTTCAGGAGCCATGACCGAGGCTGGCTTCCTCGCTGCATTTGAAGAGGCTGGGTTCTATGGCATCAACGTGCTCAATCTCGACCAAACACCTTGGCAAACCGTCGAAGGTATCGAATTCCGCTCGATGACCATTGAAGCCTACAAAGGCAAGGAAGGCCCATGCCTCGATCGCAATCAGGCGGTGATTTACAAGGGGCCCTTCAAGAGCGTCCTCGACGACGACGGACATCGTCTCGATCGCGGCGAGCGCATGGCCGTCTGCGAAAAAACCTTCAATATCTATAGCAGCGAACCGTACCGCCAGCATTTCGATCTTGTCGAACCACTTCACGAGATCGCCAGCGAAGATGCCGCAGAGTTCGACTGCCGCCGTAACGCCCGCCGAGACCCGCGCGAGACCAAGGGCCAGGACTACAACGCAACCATCGACAACACAGGATCGCTCGACAAGTCCAACGACCTCAGCGCCGACTCCTGCTGCGTCCCCTCAGGCTGCTGCTAACCCGCCCTGTCCAGCATTCGAGGCGTCGGATCCTACCGACAAACATCGCTCCTCGTAGCGTTGGCATCTCGCCAACAAGTCATCCTCCTCTTCAACGTGACGTCGGCATCTTGCCGACAAGTCACCACTCCCACCACAAGCTCTATGATCAAACCACTCACCGTTGCCGCACCCGACAAATCCTTCTCCACCGCAGTTCGAGACTCCGGCGTCAAACTCCACCGCGACAAAGCGACCATCCTCCAACTCAACATCGGCGCACTTTGCAACCTCACCTGCGTCCATTGCCACGTGAACGCCGGACCAAAACGCAAGGAAATCATCACCGCTGACACCATCGACAAAGTGCTCGCATGGTTTGAGAAAACCGACATTCCCACCCTCGACCTCACCGGTGGAACACCCGAAATGGTGCCCGATTTCCGCAGCCTCGTCGAAACCGTGCGCAACTTCGAACAACCGCGCACTGTGATCACCCGCCTCAACGCAACCATCCTCAACGAGCCCGGCTACGAATGGATTCCGGAGTTCCACGCGAAGCACAAGATCACCATCATCGCATCGATGCCCTGCTATTCGCCGAACAACGTCAACGAGCAGCGCGGTGACGGCGTTTTTGACTCCTCGATCAAAGCGTTCCAGACACTCAACGCCCTAGGATACGGCATCGACCCAGAATTGCCCATGCATTTCGTTTACAACCCAAACGGAGCATTTCTCCCCGGCAATCAACGAGAACTCGAAGCGGATTACAAACGCGAGATGAAGGCGCATTTTGGCATCAAGTTCAACGATCTCTACTCCATCACCAACATGCCAATCGCTCGATTCGCATCGTATTTACGCAACAATGATCTACTCGTCGACTACATGCAGACCTTGCGCGACGCCTTCAACCCCGCATCGATCGCCGGACTCATGTGCCGCGATACAATCAGCGTCGGATGGCAGGGAGATGTCTTTGATTGCGATTTCAATCAGCAACTGAAAATGCCCACTGCCTACGACAAGAAAAACGACGTGAAGCTCTGGGATATTGATCTCGATAAGTTCCGCGATACGCCCATCATCATCGCCGATCACTGCTTCGGGTGCACCGCGGGTGCCGGATCATCGTGCGGCGGAGCCTTGGTCGAATAAGTGATTCTCAATCTTTGTCGGAATAGACGGGAGCAAACAACACTCACATCCCGCACAATGAATCCACTTCCTATTTTCGGCAAATTCATGGCAACCACCCTCGCGGTGGCCGCACTCTCTACCTCCAACGCCGCGCCGCCAACACACGACGCCCTCGACACAGTGCTCAAGAAGCACGTCAACAACGGGCAAGTCGACTACGCAGCGCTCAAGGGCGAGCGCCAACTACTCGATGATTATATTGCGACCATCGGCGGCATCGGTCGCTCTGAGTTCGACACATGGAACAGCAACGATCAGCTCGCTTATCTGATCAACCTCTACAATGCCGAAACCCTCCAACTCATCATCGACAACTACCCGCTTAGTAGTATCAAGGATATTGACGGCGTATTCAGCGGACCATGGGATCAGTCGGAAGTAAAACTCTTCGGCGATAAGGAAACACTCAACCACCTGGAGCACGATTTCATCCGCAAGAACTACGACGAACCTCGTATTCACTACGCACTCGTTTGCGCCGCCTTGAGTTGCCCGCCACTCCGCAGCGAAGCCTACATTGGCAACACGCTCAGCGCCCAACTCGATGACCAGGCAAAGACATTTCTGAGCGACTCAACTAAAAACCGCGTCGATACAGCCACCAAAACTCTTCATGTCTCGAAAATCTTCGATTGGTATGGCGACGACTTCCGTAAGAACGGAAACACCCTCATTGGCGCGCTAAAACCCTACCTCCCCGAAGACGTCCGCGACCAGGTTGGTAACTCGTATGAAGTCGAATTCGTGAGCTACGATTGGCGGCTCAACAAAAAAGGCACAACGCTAGAGAAGCTGGGAAAGTAGACGGCGGCAACCAGCCGCCACCCGAGGGCATTGCCAGGGTGCTTGTCGGTGTGCTTCAATGGATCGAAGATCTCGGTCCATGGGCAGCCGTGACGTTCATCGGACTCTACATTCTGATGACTGTTGGGTTTATTCCCGGGACTATCCCAACCCTCGCTGCTGGAGCCCTTTTTGGAGTCGTTACGGGCACCATCTACGTCTCCATCGGAGCTACTATCGGCGCACTCCTCGCCTTTCTCATCGGCAGACGCTTCGCACGAAACTGGGTCACCAAACGCATGGAGAACAACCCGAAACTCAAAGCTGTCGATCGAGCCATCGGCAAAGAGGGCGGTAAGATCGTTTTTCTCCTGCGCCTCTCCCCTGTTTTTCCATTCACCCTTCTCAACTACTTCCTCGGCGTCACCAAGGTGAAGACCTCGGCATACACCTTCGCCTCATGGATCGGCATGATCCCAGGCACCTTGATGTATGTCTACATCGGGTCACTCGTAGGAGATCTTGCAAAGATCGCAGCAGGTGGTCGCGAACGCTCAAACGCCGAGTGGGCATTCTATATCGGCGGACTGGTCGTCACCGCAATCGTCACCATCTTCGTCACGAAAATTGCGCGCAAGGCCCTCGACCGAAATGTCGACGCCGCCGATTTAGCATCACTCTAGGTACTGCCCAACACCGCATCAATAAGCATGAACGCCTCAGACATCTTCTCTCCAGACACTCCCGCCAACCAAACGCTGCGCAAAGAACTCGCACCCACCGATTGGGTAAACCCCACACCACAGAGCAAATATAACCTCGTCGTCATCGGCGCGGGACCTGCCGGACTCATCGCCGCCGCAGGTGCCGCAGGACTCGGTGCAAAGGTCGCACTGATCGAGAAAACGGCGATGGGTGGTGATTGCCTCAACGTCGGCTGTGTACCATCCAAAGCACTGATTCGTTCCGCCCATGCAGCCCACGCCGCACGAACGGCGGGCAAGTTTGGAGTATCCACATCCGAGCCCGTTGTCGACTTCTCCAAAGTGATGAATCAAATGCGAGAGCTTCGCGCACGCCTCGCACCGGTCGACTCTCCCGATCGCTATCAAAACGAACTCGGCGTCGATGTGTTCCTCGGCGCTGGAAAGTTCACCGACCGACAAACCATCGAAGTCGGCGGTGTGTCGCTAAAATTCAAAAAGGCACTCATCGCCACCGGAGCGCGGGCGGTCGATCTTCCGATTCCAGGTTTGAAAGAAGCCGGTGTATTCACCAACGAAACGCTCTTCTCCCTCACCGAACTCCCCAAACGCCTCGTCGTCATTGGAGCGGGCCCCATCGGGTGCGAAATGGCACAAGCCTTCGTGCGCTTTGGATCTGCGGTTACACTCATCGAAGCCGAGTGCCGCATCCTCCCCCGCGAAGACGAAGCCGCCTCCACCATCGTTAAGCAATCGATGCTTGCCGATGGGGTCGAAACCATCTGCGAATGGAAAACGATCAAGGTCGAAAAGATTGGAGAAATCACTCACGCCCACCTCGAAAAAGATGGCAAATCACGAGTAATCGAATGTGATAAAGTTCTCGTTGGCGTGGGCCGCGCACCGAACGTCCAAGGTCTCGGACTCGAGAACGCAGAGGTAGATTTCGACGATCGAAATGGCGTGACCGTTGACGACACCCTTCGCACCACCAATCCGCATGTTTTCGCTGCGGGAGATGTAGCGATGACGCTCAAATTCACCCACACCGCAGATGCAGCCGCCCGCATTGTCATTCAAAACGCACTCTTCAAAGGCCGCAAAAAGCTCAGCCGTCTCGTCGTCCCGTGGTGCACCTACACTCAGCCCGAGATCGCCCATGTCGGGACCTACGAACACGAAGCCAACATTCAGAATATACCCCACGACGTCTACATCCAAAAGCTCGACCACGTTGACCGAGCCATTCTCGACCGCGCCGACAGTGGGTTCGTCAAAGTCATCACCGCCAAAGGCTGCGACAAAATCCTCGGTGCCACCATTGTCGCCGAGAACGCAGGCGATCTAATTTCAACCTACACCCTCGCCATCACCAACGGCATAGGCCTGGCAGGTATCGCCAACACCATCTTCCCCTACCCGACTCAAGCCGAGGCCATCAAAAAAACCGGCGACGCCTACAGCCGCACCAAACTCACCCCTTTCGTGAACTCCCTCTTCGAAAAATGGCTCCGCTGGCAGCGCGGTTAGCGAGACAACGGCTCGTTACCAACGACTTTCGCTATTCGTAGCGAAAAAACGGCTATTTCAACCCTTTTTGAGAGGGAACCCTTGATTTACCAAGATCATGGTTTCAAAAACGGCATGTGGTGAAGACCTTTTGACATTTTCAACGAAGGCTCAAGGCTCACAGCCCAAAAAAGCCGCGAATAGCGAAAGTCGGGCTAATTCTTGCCAACGCTGCTAGACAAGCGAGTAACAAAAAAAGCCGCTCCCTTTCGGAAGCGGCTTTTTGTTTGAATGATTATAGCGCGTATTCCGCTTAGCGGCGACGGCGTTTGAAGTCGAGTTTCGCCAGTGACTTGGAAAGCGAGGCGCGAACGGCTGCTAATTCCTCCAAGGTGTGATCGGAATCTTCCAGTGCCTTCTTCGCTCGGTCAATAGCCTTCTGTTCGACATCCTCGTCGATCTCGTCGTGGGTGACGGCGATATCGGTGAGGATCGAGACGTGGTCCTGAGTCACTTCGACAAACCCTTCACCAACCGCGAGCGCATGTTCAACACCGTTGTGGGTGTAGCGAAGCTCGCCTGGCTGGAGAACCGTGACCAAAGGAGCGTGGTTTGGAAGCAAGCCTAGCTCACCATCGATTCCGGGAACCAAGGTGCTTTCGACCTGATCGGAAAAGAAGATTTTCTCTGGAGTGACGATGTTTAGGAGCATGATGCGTATGTCGCTGAAAACTATGATAACTGAGCTGAATTAGCCCTTCTTGACGGTGTCCATGCCACCCTTCATGTAGAACTCCTGCTCGGCAATGCTGTCGTGCGTGCCGTCGAGGATTTCCGCGAAGCCTTTGACGGTCTCTTCGATCGAGACGAGAACGCCTGGAACGTTGGTAAAGACCTCAGCAACGTGGAATGGCTGGGTGAGGAAACGCTGAATCTTACGAGCGCGGTAAACGGTGAGCTTGTCCTCGTCGGAAAGCTCGTCCATACCGAGAATCGCAATAATGTCCTGAAGGTCCTTGTAACGCTGAAGCACTTCCTGCACGCCACGGGCGACGCGGTAGTGCTCATCGCCAACCACTTCCGGAGCGAGTGCTTTGGAGGTGGATGCGAGCGGGTCAACCGCAGGGAAGAGTGCTTGTTCCGCAAGGGAACGCTCGAGAACCACGGTCGCGTCGAGGTGAGCGAAGGTGTTTGCCGGAGCAGGGTCAGTCAAGTCATCCGCAGGGACGTAAACGGCCTGAAGCGAGGTGATCGATCCTTTGTTGGTCGATGTAATCCGCTCCTGAAGACCTGCCATTTCCTCGGAGAGGGTTGGCTGGTATCCCACTGCGGACGGCGTGCGGCCAAGAAGTGCTGACACCTCGGAACCTGCCTGCGAGAATCGGAAGATGTTATCCACGAACAGAAGAACGTCCTGGTTCTCTTCGTCACGGAAGTATTCCGCCATGGCGAGTGCCGAAAGAGCAACACGGAGACGTGCGCCCGGAGGCTCGTTCATCTGACCGTAGCAAAGTGCCACTTTTGATCCTTCGGAAATAACTTCAGGGTTGCCGTTCTCGTCGAGCTTCGGATGACCGTTCTCGTCCTTCTCGGTCGCGATAACGCCGGACTCGATCATTTCCCAGTAAAGGTCGTTACCTTCACGGGTGCGCTCACCCACACCGGCGAACACGGAGTAACCACCGTGTGCTTTTGCGATGTTGTTGATAAGCTCCATGATAACCACAGTCTTACCCACACCTGCACCACCGAACATGCCGCCTTTACCACCCTTGAGGAGCGGGCAAATGAGGTCGATGACCTTGATACCGGTTGGAAGAATCTCAGTCGCGGCTGCCTGCTCGACAAGCGTTGGCGCGGCGCGGTGAATTGGATTTTTCTTCTCTGGCTCTGGAAGAGGTCCTTTTTCGTCAACCAGATCACCGGTGACGTTGAAGATACGACCGAGAACCTGCTTACCGACAGGGACGCTGATTGGTCCACCTCTGTCGGTGATGGTCATGCCACGCTTAAGACCGTCTGTAGCGCTCATTGCCACAGCACGAACCCAGCCGTCTCCAAGGTGCTGCTGCACTTCGAGGACGAGGTTGGTTGGTTTCCCTGCAACGTCGAAGTTCACTTCGATTGCGTTGTAGATTGCGGGCAGCTTGTCAGCCTTCGAGAAGTCGGCGTCAATAACCGCGCCGATAACTTGGACGATGGTTCCCTGGTTGCTCATGGTTTGTTGTGTGTAGAGTCTTGTGTTGAACTGTTAAATCCCGGTATCGGGATGAAAATTTTGAATCTGCTGTGCGTGATCGAATAGAGTGTCTCTTGAGTAATTATTCGAGTGCCTTGGCGGCGGATGTGATCTCGAGAAGTTCGGAGGTAATCGCAGCCTGACGCAACTTGTTGTATTCAAGTGTCAAATCGTCGATCATCTTCTTCGCGTTATCGGTGGCTGCTTTCATCGCCACCATCCGTGCGGAATGCTCGGACGCGCGGGATTCCACGATCATTTGATAAACTTGGAAGTTCACGTAAAGCGGAAGAAGGCTTTCAAAAACGACCTTCTTGCTTGGCTCAAAAAGATAATCGGCAACGCCACTGGTATCTGTCGCATTCACCTCACCCTTACCGACACCTTCATAAGGCATCTTCTCAGCAAGTGTCTCGGCACTCAGCGGCAGCAAGGTAGCGATCCACGGGGTCTGCGTCATGGTGTTGACGAAGTTGGTGAACGCCACTTGAACACGATTCACTTTTCCTTCGAGGAACTGTTTGGCGATGAACTGTGAAACGTGCTTGGTATCCACGTATGGAACGGGGTCCTTCACTTCGAAATCAGCGATTAGTTCGCGGTTGAGCTTCGCAAGTGCACGTCGGCCTTTGGAACCAACGGTGACGATCAAGGCATCTTCCGGTGACTCACGAACCACCTTGCGAAGAAGGTTGGTGTTGAGACCGCCGCAAAGACCTTTGTCAGTGGTAACCACCAAGACCAAGGTGCGACCACCTTCGCGCTCTTCCATCAGCGGGTGGCTTACGTCTTCGGCGTCCCCCTTGAGGTTCACCAACACGCGATTGAGCATGTCCGCATAGGAACGCCCAGCAAGCGCTTGGTCTTGTGCCTTCTTCATTTTTGAAGCGGCGACCATTTGCATTGCTCGGGTAATCTGAGCGGTATTTTTCACCGACTTAATTCGCCGGCGGATGTCACGCATGTTTGCCATAGATCAGCAGATAGGGAAGATAGAGAATTTAGGTAAGGTGCGGACATTTCAGCCCGCTATCAGCTTAGGCCTTGTAGCCTTTTTTGAACTCGGTGATGGAGCTTTCAAGGTTGGACTTGATCTCGTCGGACACCGCTTTTTCATTAGCAATGGTCTCAAGGAGTTCGCTTTTACGGGTCTGAAGATACTCTTCCAACTTGGTCTGGCAGTCTTTGATGTTCTCCACTGCGACGTCGTCGAAATATCCGTTCTGCATCGCGAAGAGAACCGCGACTTCGAGTTCCATGCTCTTTGGTGAGTATTGATTCTGCTTGAAGAGCTCAACAATACGGCGACCACGCTCAAGTTTGGCCTTGGTGCCTGCGTCGAGGTCAGAACCGAACTGAGCGAATGCCTGAAGCTCGCGGAACTGAGCCAAGTCGAGCTTGGTTGTTCCCGCCACCTTCTTGATCGCTTTGGTTTGTGCCGCGGATCCCACACGAGAAACGGAGAGACCAACGGAAATCGCCGGGCGGATACCTTGATAGAACAGATCGGACTCGAGGTAAATCTGACCGTCGGTGATCGAAATCACGTTGGTTGGAATGTAAGCCGAAACGTCACCCGCTTGGGTTTCAATGATTGGCAATGCAGTCAAGGAACCACCACCCGCGTTCTCAGAGAGACGTGCGGAACGCTCGAGCAAACGGCTGTGAAGATAGAAAACGTCACCAGGATAAGCTTCACGACCCGATGGGCGGCGAAGAACGAGGGACACCTGACGGTAAGCCACGGCGTGCTTGGAGAGGTCATCAAACACGATCAGCACGTCTTTGCCCTGATCCATGAGATATTCAGCAATCGCGCAACCGGTGTAAGGAGCGATGTATTGCATGGTAGCCGGATCGGATGCGGAAGCGGAAACCACGGTGGTGTATTCCATTGCACCCGACTCTTCGAGGGTCTTCACAGTCCGCGCGACGTTTGCCAACTTCTGGCCAACAGCCACGTAAATGCAATACATGGGCTTGTGGTTCTTCAAACGACCTTCTTCAGCGGCCTTGTTCTGGTTCGCCTGAGAAATGATGGTGTCCACTGCGATGGTGGTCTTTCCGGTGGAACGGTCACCAATGATCAACTCACGCTGACCACGACCAATCGGAATCATCGCATCGATCGACATGATGCCGGTCTGCATAGGAACCGAAACGGACTTACGCTTAACGATACCAGGAGCGATCTTTTCAACTGGGTAATGGTCAGCTGCTTCGATTGGGCCTTTGCCGTCGATCGCGTTTCCGAGGCCGTCAACAACGCGTCCGAGAAGTGCTTCACCGACAGGTGCGGAAAGAAGACGACCTGTGGTCTTGCACTCAACGCCTTCCGTCAACTTGGTGTAATCACCAAGGAGAACGACACCAACCTCGGATTCTTCAAGGTTCATCGCGATTCCCTTAACGTCGCCGGGGAATTCGATCATTTCGTTAAGTTGAACGTCGCTAAGACCTTCGACTTTGGCGACACCATCACCGATTTCGCGGATGGTTCCGACGTTGCTTTTCGAGACCTTGGACTTAAGTCCTGCGATTTCGGCTTCCAGTTCCTGGAGGATATTGCTCATGGTTTAGTTGGAGTGAGTGAGTGTAAAGTGATTATTGAAATTAGGCACCGAAGGTTTCGGCGAGGTTGGCGAGACGGGCTTTAACGCTACCGTCCCAGACGTCACTCCCGACTTTGGCGCGCACGCCACCGAGGAGTTCTGGGTTGACTGCGTATTCGAAGGTCAGCTGATTGCCGTATCTCTTCACGAGACCATCGGTGATCTCTTTGCGAAGCGCAGGCGTGAGCTCTACAGCGCTCTCAACCAATGCGTGGTTACGCTGTTTTTCAAGCTTCACAAGACGGGCGAATGAGACCAACACACCGCCGTAGTTACGCGGCTTGTTGTCGCGAAGCTTGACGATGATTTTGCGAACGATGTCATCGCTCAGATTACCATCACGTGTCGCCAAACTGAAAAGCTGGCGAGCGGTGCGGCGGGCGTCTTTGGATACCTTCATGAAGTTTACTTAGGGTCGAGTGACAATGAAGGTGAAATTACTGGGTGAGCTCGGAAGCGGTTTCCTTGCTGATACGCTCTTGGTCGGCTCCGGTCAATTCCTTGCCGGTAACTTTGGATGTGGTGGCTACCACCAAACGTCCGAACTCAGCCTTGAGCTTTGCCATGGCTTCGTTGCGGTCCGCTTCGGCAGCCACAGCGGCTTTATCAACAATGGACTTTGCCTCGACGATGGCTTGCTGCTTGCGCTGCTCACCAACCTTGTCGGCACTTTCCTTGGCCTCGTTGATCATTTTCTGCGACTCGGTATTCGCATCGACGAGCATTTGGTCGATACGCTTCTCGGTAGAAGCGAGTTCTGCGCGGATTTTTTCAGCGTTGGCTTGTGCATCGGCGATGGTTTGGCTGCGCTGCTCGAGCATGCCTTGGATCGGGCCGAAAGCGAATTTCTTCAAGATCAGATAGACGATCAAGAAGAGAATCACCTGAGCGATGATGCCGGAGACCGAGACACCGAAGCTAGCAGCAGGCCCACCCGCTTCTGCTTGAGAAGGGTCGGCTGCGGCAAGAAATGTGGTCGTAAAAAGATTCATAGGAAGTCAGGCGCTGATGATTCTTGGAAAATATGGCTCAATGAAACGAGTGGGAGCCTGAGCGAAAATTGATAAAGAAGGACTGGATGCCGAAACTGACACGACGCCAATTTCGGCATCCAGAAATGATGAGCGGCACAGTCACCTGCGCCGCAGGCGGTTAGCCTTGAACGAATGCAAGAACGAGAGCGTAAATCGCGATCGCTTCTGCAAGTGCCATGCCGAGAACGGCGATAGTCAGGATCTGACCAGCTGCACCTGGGTTACGGCCGGTAGCTTCTGCTGCCTTGCCGCCGATGAAGCCAATGCCGAGAGCGGCACCTGCACCTGCGATTGCCATTGCGAATGTTGCAACGCCAGAACCAGATTCTGCTACTGCGCCGGCTGCTTGAGCAACCATAGGAAGTGTTTCGAGGATCATAATATTGTCTTTAGTTTGTTGTTAGGGTGTTCCCCCTGCCGCCCACACTTTTCTACGCATGGTCCCGACAGGGAAATTGTTAATGCGACTCGTCGTGAGTCGTTGAAAGTTGAATGTAAACCGCGCAGAGCAGAGTGAAGACCACCGCTTGGAGGAAGCCAACGAGAATTTCGAGGAAGTAGAACGGCACTGGCACGAGGCAGTTCATAATGAATGAGAGCACATGATGTAGTCCCAGCTCATAGCCAAGATGACCCATCGCGTGGAGCAGGTTTTCACCAGCGAAGACGTTGCCGTAAATCCGGAGTGAGAGAGAAACCGGACGGATCGCGATGGAAACAACCTCAAGCAAACCAACGCCGAAGAATACGGCGATCAGGAAGCTGTTCATAAATGGGTTCGTGGACGTCCCTTTCGGCGCGAACATGTGCGCGAAAAAACCTTTAATTCCCATCTCTTTAACGGAGATCCATAACCACACGATCATGAAGACGAAGGCAATACCGAGACCGGCGTTCAAGTCTGCCGCAGTTGGGCGAAGAAGTGGCTTGGTGACGTGAAAGCTACCATCGACGGTGTGCCCTGTGCCAATCGTGCCAACGCCCGGCAGGAGACCAAACCAGTTGGCGAAGAGGAAGAAGAAGAAGATCGTCGCGAGTAGCGGGAATGCTTTCGGAGCGATTTTCGGACCTACAATTCCTTCAACGAAGGCGTAGAGTTTTTCGATAGCCATCTCGGCCAAGTTCTGCGCACCGGTTGGCACAGTTTGAAGATTCTTCGAAACCACCCGCGCGACAACCAGAAGGAAGACGAGAACCGCAAGGCTAACGACCACCGAGTTGGTAAGGTATGGCGCGATTTCAAACGGGGCGACTGCTTTCTGGTCAACAGCGGCCAAGGAAATCGAGGGTAGTGAGTTCGTAAAGCTAGCTAACATGATGGGGTCGGAAATGCGCGCGAGTCAGTGGCCAAGCGGCCAAAAAAATGGTGAATCCACCGCTGATTCCAGCCGTGGAGGACGGCGCACTTTTTCAGCATCGTGATACATCCGCAACTAGTATTTGTGAAATTTTTCACAATCTTTCAGAATCTCTTAAAATTGAACCTGTTGCAATTATTTAGGGCAGTGAATTAATTAGTCACCATGCACTCGAAAAACCGCTACTTTTTGCTCACCAAGAACTCGGAAAACGAGGACAGCAGCGCATCGTAGACTTCAGCAGCGCCTGATTCAGGCATAACCGTGAACGCCTCATCAACCTTGCAGAAAACAGACTCCAAGACATCCAGGGATTCGCCACACGCGGACGCCGCACGGATTGCCGCGCCTAAGCCGGCTGATTCCGTCGTCACTAAACGATCCACGGGCACGGCGAAAACGTTGGCTATCACTTGGGCGATACCATTATTACGCGAGGCACCACCAGTCAGGCGAATGCGTTGAGGAGCGATCCCGAGCCACTGGGAATGCAGGCGCATGTTGAGGAATTGACCTTCCAAAACCGCCCTCACCCATTGAGCTGGAGAGTGGTCGCCATCGCGATTAAACACAATGCCGCCGGTGTCCATACGTGGTGTGATTTCAGGTTCGAAGAATGGCAACATCATCAGTCCACCATTTCCCATCGCAGTTTCGCTCAGCGATTCAGCATCAAATGCCGACCAGTCGAGCTCAAAACGATCCTTCACGGCCTCACGAGCGAGCGATCCGTTCTTGAAGCAGGTAAGGCTCATAAACCCGCCCATCGGGTTACCGAAGGCATGACCGAAACCTTGAGGGTCAAACTTTGCTTCCGGCATGGATGCGAATACCGTGTCGCTGGTTCCCAGACTGATCACCAAGCTGCCAGGTTGCGCTGCGCCCATTCCGACTAAGCTGCATGGGTTATCACCCGACCAAAGGACTGTCGCACAATCTGATGAGAAGCCATATTTCTCGACGAAATACGTGGAGATACTCCCCGATACGGCAGACGACTCCTTGACGTCTGGCAATTTCCCACTCAAACCATCGGCGGTGGTGGCGACAAGTTCGTCGTCCCATTCACCACGGCTTAAGTTCATCAAATTCATCCCAGCGCCGTCGCCACGGTCTATCGCCACGTCACTTCCCGCCAAAATCGACGCAAAGAACGAGCTCACCAAGTGAATGCGGTCGGTCGCGGCGTATTGTGCAGGAGATTCTTTAGCGAATTTACGAATTTGCGGACCTGTAAATCGTTCGGTCGCCACAGATCCTGAGCGCCGGCAAACTTCTTGGCTGCCACCTAGAGTAGCGGTGATTTCAGCGCACTCTTGCGAGGTCGAGTTGTCCATCCAGATAGGCGCCTCGTCTCTGGAGAGACAATCCGCCAACTGAGCCGACAAACTCTTCGATGGCTGCAAATCCCCTACTCTTTGGCGAAATTCGCTCGTCAGATAAACACTGCCGTGTTGCTGACCCGAACCAGAAACACCGCGAACCGATGACAGATCTACACCGTCATCGACCATTCGCTGAAGCACCAGATCGAGTGCATCCAGCCACATTAATGGGTTGGAAAACACCACACCGCCTCCGCGGGAGTCGTCATACCCGTGGGGCAGACCAAACGAAGGAAGATCCTTGCCGAAGTTTACCGAACAGACATGGATGATGCTGCCATCATCCGTGTCGATCAGAACAGCGGTAAGACTTTGAGTCGAGGCATCGAGGCCGAGGAAGTGCGCCATAGCAATTTCGCGTCAGAGTATGGGAATGACTGATCGTTTAGAGATAATCGTTCAACACATTCTCGAGGTGCTCTTGGCGCCCGCTTGAAAGCTGAGGCGCCTCGATACCACGCGCGTATTCATCCAGATCCTGGAAACCCACCTGCTTGGCTTCGATCTTGCCACCCATACCAGAATCAAAGCTGGAATAACGAGTCTTCACGAACTCACTGAAACGACCGTCTTCGATGATTTTCGCAGCGATCTTCAAACCGCGTGCAAAGGCATCCATTCCGCCAATATGGGCGTGGAACAAATCCACTGGCTCGTGACTTTCGCGGCGACGTTTCGCATCGAAGTTCAGTCCACCAGTGGTAAACCCACCCATTTTCAGGAGCCTCAACATCACATTTGTAGTGCCGTAGAGGTTGGTTGGGAACTGATCCGTGTCCCAGCCGAGCAGTTCATCGCCGCGGTTGGCATCGATTGATCCCAGTGCATTGGCGCCGATGGCCACTTCCATTTCGTGCTCCATGGTGTGACCCGCTAGTGTCGCGTGGTTGGTTTCCAAGTTCAGCTTGAAGTGATCCAACAAGTCATACTGACGCAAGAAGTTCAAACACGCTGCGGCATCCGAATCATACTGGTGAGTAGACGGTTCACGCGGCTTGGGCTCGATATAAAACTGCCCGGTGTATCCAATGGATTTGGCGTAATCGACCGCCATGTGAAGGAATGTCGCCAAGTGATCGACTTCCCGTGTCATGTCTGTGTTGATCAAAGAACCGTAGCCTTCGCGGCCACCCCAGAAGGTATATCCTTCACCACCAAGGGCATGCGTAGCATCAATGGCGTTCTTCACCTGACTCGCACCATAGGCGAAAACATCCGCATTTGGGGATGTCGAAGCGCCATGAGCGTAGCGAGGATGGGAAAAGAGACATGCTGTCCCCCATAGTAACTTTTTGCCGCCCTGCTTTTGCAGATCGCCAAAATGCGCTACCACGCGGTGGAACATGTCATGCGTTTCGGTGAGCGTTCCGCACTCCGGTGAGATGTCGCGATCGTGGAAACAGTAGTAATCAATACCGATCTTCTCCAGGAATTCGAAAAATACATCCGCACGCTTCAGTGCGTTCTGCTCCGTCGCAGACCCGTCGTCCCAAGGCATCAATGCGGTGCCCGCGCCGAACGGATCGGCCAGCTCATTGCGCATGCAGTGCCAATAGGCAGCGCCAAAACGCAAATGATCCTTCATCGGCTTGCCCGCAACGAGCTCAGTCGGATTGTAATGGTGGAACGCCAATGGATTGTCAGAATCCGGCCCTTCGTAGTTGATCTTTTCGATACCTGAAAAATAGGCTGCCATAAGACTGTAAGTTTTAAGGGACGGCACAAGTGAAGACAACTATTTTTTCTTAGCTACCCGCAAACACCATCGAAAATTCAACAATTCGATAAAATCCTATTTGCTTCTGTAATCTTGATGCGCTAGCTAAGCATCTCGTTCGAAAGAGCGACCTACCCGATGCTCGGGTGGCGGAATTGGTAGACGCGCATGACTAAGGATCATGTGGAGCGATCCGTGGGGGTTCGAGTCCCCCCTCGAGCATTTTTTATCGAAAGAGCCACTGCTTGCCAGTGGCTCTTTTGCTTATATGCTCCGGCAAGATTTGATGACCGCACTTCCAAAATCGTTCCGCACCACCGTGATTGTCCTCCGTGTCATTGCGGTGCTTGGCATGGTGCCATCACTCATCGCCCTCGCAGTCTCCTGGTGGGCATTCAACGACAGCCGAGAATTCCTTTTCGGCGCGAGAGCCGTCGAAGGAACCGTCATCAAACATAAGCGCACCGATCCCGGCAACCTTTACACACCCGTCGTCAGCTTTAATGACATCGAAGGCGAAAACCATGAATTCGACGCCTCCATCGCCACCCGCAATCCATCGTATGAGGTGGACGAAAAAGTGCCCGTCGTCTATTCGCTCGCAGACCCATCAAAAGTGCGTATCGACTACTGGGCGACCCACTGGGGCTTCGCTTCAATGGCCTTCACCGTGTTCATATTCGGCGTGATCGTCGCGCTCACCCTGTGGACGATCATCCCAGCCGTGATGGAGCGAAAGCTGCGCGCAGAGTAGCAGAGTAGCAATACGGCTTTGCTGGCATGAAGGCGGCTGTCGCCGCGCCAATCAGGCTTTTACGTCCTCGGCCGGAGGATGGACACTCCTGTCCATCCAGTGCGGTGATGCAACAGGAATGCACGCGATCATGAGTGTAGTCCAACCGCACCGAACCGACAAGAGTGTCGGTTCTCCGAATAGAACCTTCTATCTCGCTTCTTTCCTTCATCCATTCGATAAATTCGAATCATTCGCGTTCTTTTCAGCCTCTCATTCCTCTCCTCCATTTTTTCCTTCTTTTCTCCACCGGCAAGCCACGTGACCGAAGGTTTTACGTGGCAGCCGCACTTTCTCCCTCCACCTCTCAGGTGTCAGGCACTGAAAGCTTATCACTTATTCCTTATCGCTCATCCTAGGCATCAGGCTTACGAAGTAGAAGGTAGAAAGTATAGAGTAGAAAGGGAGCACTGAGTAGGATGCAGCCAGTAGCAGGTAGGAAGGGAAGTGCGGACTGCGCCCGGGCGACCTTACCAAAACTTCAATCCTTCAAATCTTGTAAATCCTGTCTTAACAAACTCTCAGTGACTCTGTGCCTCCGCGCGAGAAACTCTTATATGCTCAGAGAATCGTTCTCTATCAACTTCATGAAGATTGTCGACGCATCACCGCATCAAGCGGGCTTTTCACACATGTCCCGCCAACATTCTTTGTGACGTGGGTGTAAATCTCCGTCGTTCTGATATCCGAATGCCCCAAGAGCTCCTGCAAACTTCGAATGTCCGTTCCTCCTTCCAGCAGATGGGTGGCGAACGAGTGGCGTAGCGCATGCGTTGTCACTCGTTTTTCCAGTCCCACCTTTCTCGCCGCTTGAATCACTGCACGACCATATACATCAGGAGGGACGTGATGCCTGCGGATGATGCCCGTGCTCGGATCAGTCGATAGCTTGTCGCCGGGGAAGAGCCAAAACCATTCCCACCTCTCACCGGCTTTTGGATATTTACGCCCCAAGGCACCTGGCAGGGCGACGCCCGGAACGCCCTCACTGCGGTCGCGCTCGAAGATCTCACGCAACTTCGCCTTCTGCGTATCCATCAGCTCGATCAAGCTCGCCGGGAGCACTGTCACACGGCTCTTGTCACCCTTGCTGCAATGGATCGAAATCTGCTGACGACTGCTATCGATGTCTTTAATCCGCAGGTTCATTAATTCACGCACCCGTAGGCCGGCACCATACTGCACCGCAGCGGCAAGACGATGCCGCTCATCGATCACATCCAGGATCTTCAACACCTCGTCGATCGACAAAACTATAGGAATCCTCTTCTGCGTCTTTCTGAACTTCACCTTCAGATCTACCTCCTCAAGTTTGCAGACATCACGGAAAAAGAACACCAGAGCATTGAGCGCCTGCTTTTGCGTCGCGAAACTCACCTTTTGCTCCGCGACCAACCGCTCCAACCACTCGCGCGCCTTTGCTGGATCCTTTACCGCTTCCGACGATCCCGCCCAAATAGCAAACCGCCCTGCCCAGCCCATATAGGTGCGCCGGGTATTCAGTGCCAACCCGCGACGCGATCCAGTGAGGTCTACAGCCCGCCGCACACGTTCATAGAGCGAACGAGGAATTTCACCACGCTCACGCATACAGCGTTCCTCCCACGCCAGATACCACCGGAATGCTTCTGTCCATTGCTCAAGCTGCCAAGCTTCCCGAGGTTTCTCCAATACCTTTACTACCCAGAAGCGTCGCAAGGTCTCGCGGCCTGACGGCATGTTATTCCCTACCCGCCAACGGGTCATCCATTCCAAAGGAATGCGAAAAGCCTCCTTCTCACGCTTCGATAGATCCCGGGCCGCCGCCAAATCCTCTTCCCAAGAGTAAAACGGTCCGGACGATGATGATGATGTAGTAGTAGTGTTCATGCATACATGTTCACAAGAACCAAATAAGACTCCAAGAACAAAATCAATCCTTCGCTTTTCCTGATATTCTAATATCTTAATAGATGATAACGAACTTTCTGTAGAGATTGATATTCAAGTAGATCAAACTTAAATCAGCACCCAAGAAAACTACATTTTTTCGATACAAACCTTGACTACATCTAGC
>JAGXGH010000096.1 GCA_024636835.1 Verrucomicrobiales bacterium
AGGGTCGACGATCTCGGTGTTGCCGACATTGGAGAAGCTCAAAAAGAAGATCGAGAAGTTCAAGCAGTTAGGGATCGATATCGACGATCGCTTGGCCGATTCAGTGACATTTCCGCAGGGAGGGAGTGTGCTGAAGGCACAATTGAAGGATGGTCGATTGACGACCATTGAGCCGTTCATGGCAGTGTATGGGGACTTTGATGTGTTTGCTGAAAAAGACGGGTATATCAACCTTGCGGATAACGACCATTTCTTTAATTTGCGCATGCCGGCCAGTGAGGAGCTTTCGAGCTTTGTGCTCGAGCAGTTGACCGAGAAGGCGGGGATGATTCCGACAGAAAAAACCCGCGAGCGCTTTCTGGCTGATGCGGAAAAGAGTATTTATAGTGACGGGCGGCTCGAGCTGCGGGCGACATCGAAGAATGATCTCGCTGATCCCGATGTGGATATTACCAACGAACTTCCCAAGGCGGAGGATTATCTCCGCGATATGCTCGGCGAAATGGGCGTGGGAGGTGAGGATCAAAAACAGTTGGAAGAAGCAGGCAAGTCACTGTTGAAAGAGCTCTTTAAATAGTTGGAAAATTTTCACAACAGATAAACAACAATGACTATGAATAAAGTAGATGCCGCACCATTTGCGGACAAGATGTTTGCCGAAGGGCAAAAGGAGGAGGCGATTGCCCAATTCACACGAGGGTTGGATGTGGTTTCTAGCGGGGAAGGCCTGGAGATCCCTGAGACAGAGATTTCGAGCGTCAGCGGATTGCCGGAACTCGCGGAACTGCCGGAAGAAATTGATTCCTCGCTGCTCGACGAGTCAGTGGTGATCAAACTCAATGGCGGACTAGGCACCGGGATGGGTCTTGCTGGTCCTAAGTCATTGCTGGAAGTTCGTGAAGGGCAGACATTCCTGTCGTTGATTCTATGCCAAGTGAAGTCGCTGCAGTCGCAGTATGGCAGTTTGGTGAGCACGCTTTTGATGAACAGCTTCAGCACCAGCGAGGCTACGATGGCCTCATTGGCAGAGATGGATGGCGGTAAGGCTGTGGAGGAAATGATTCAGAGCAAAGTGCCCAAGGTCTTGGCGGCTGGGATGACTCCCGCAGAATGGCCGGCTGACCCGAATTTGGAATGGTGCCCGCCCGGACATGGGGATATTTACGCAACTCTGGTGGGGTCGGGTAAGCTCGATGCCTTGCTCGATGCCGGGGTGAAATATGCGTTCATTTCGAATTCTGATAATTTGGGAGCGACATTGGACCCGCGGATGTTGACACATTTCGCACGCTCGGGTGCGCCGATGATGATGGAAGTGACCCGCCGCACGCCCGCCGACCGGAAGGGCGGACATTTGGCGGTCCGTGATTCCGATGGACGTCTGATTCTTCGCGAATCCGCTCAGTGTGCGAAGTCCGATGAGGCGATGTTCCAAGACATTGATAGGCATCGCTACTTCAATACGAACAATCTGTGGCTCCGTCTCGACGTGCTCAAGGAAGTTATGGCGGAGCATAATGGATTGCTCCCTTTGCCTGTGATGGCGAACAGCAAAACGGTCGATCCTCGCGACTCTTCATCCCCTGACGTGATTCAAATCGAGACGGCGATGGGCGGGGCGATCGAATGCTTCGAAGGCGCGTCTGCTATCGTAGTCGACCGCAGTCGGTTTGCGCCGGTAAAGACGACCAACGATCTGCTGGCCTTGCGTTCGGATGCTTACCGCATCGACGAATTTGGTGCGGTGCGTCTCGAGGATTCGCGCCAAGGAAATCCGCCGACAATTGCGTTGGATGGCGATCACTACAAGGCAGTGGATGGCTTTAAACGCTTATTCCCTGAGGGTGCCCCTTCGTTAATTGAATGCGATGAACTCCGCGTCGATGGGGCGGTGACATTTTCTCGTGGAGTGGTGATTGCCGGCAAGGTGCATGTCACTGCCTCTGATGAGGGTCAGCTTGGTGCCGGACGTTACGCCGATGAGACGGTGAATGTTTGATCGCTGTTATTTACGCCACGACTTTGGATAACCATCCGCCCAGTTTGAAGGAAGAGGTTGGTTCTTTAGCCGTGGAGGCGTGATTCCGGCGACCATGCCCACCGGTGTGGTGCTGACGTTGCGATGCATGTTATTTTGCATCTCCCCGACATCGTGCTTGCCCAGCGCGACGAATTCGAGTGAGGAGAATGTGCGCGATGGAATATTCACCAGAGCCTTGCCGAGCATGCCTCCGTCATAGGTCGCTTTGCACCATTTGGAGTCGGCCTTCGCATTCCAGGATGCGGCATATTGCACGGTGGCGACGCCATTGCTCACTGCGGTGACGGTGGCGGTCATCTCAGAGTTTTTAATGTGCTCGCTCCACCAAGCGTCATGTCCCATGGCGAGATGGTTATGGAGTAAGAAGCGATCGCGAAGGGTTTTGTTCACCTCTAAGCTCGCATCGACGACGAGTTCTTTGGGGAGTAGGGCGAGTTGATCTTCACGCGACAGGATGAGGCGGTCCGTTTTAAAATAGATCGGGTGGCGGATGTCGAATTTGTCGGAGCCTTCATAAGGGAACGATCGGTTGATCACCGTGAGGTCGAGAGCGTCGGCGGGCGGGGCGAATTCCCGCCAATCGAAATCCATTCTGTCAGCGGCAGCGAATGGACGGCACTTGCTGCGTTCCGCGCTGTCGAGAGCTTGATATTGCTTAAGCCCATCGCGCAGTTTTTGCACTGAAATCTTCGGGTCGTAGATCGGCCATCCGCCGTCGATGCGTTGGAGAAATTGACCCGACGGCGTAACCAGATAGATGCCCTGATGGATGCCGATGGCGCCCTTCAAGGCACCGGCTAGCCAACGGAACTCACGCTTGGTTTTCTGGTCGTCATCGGCGTGGCTGTAGTCCACATCATTGGCTGCGACAGCGATGCAGTGTTCCGAAACGAGTTTAATGAATGCTGGATCGTTCCCGACCAACTGCCGGGTTTTTACGCCGTTTTGTCAGCAGTTCCCCTGCGGGTTTCCGAAATAGAGCCAGAGCAACAGAGGCTTGTCAGCTTCGCTTGCCTCGGAAATCGCCTTCGGCAAGTCCATGTGCCAATCGACCTCTTTGAAGGCGAAATCTTCCTTCTTTGGCGCGACGTGGGATTTTACCGACTCGTAGTTTTGCCAGGTCAGCTGATCAGGAGCGGCGGTGGCGGACGTTGGTGCAAAGCACAGGGCGAGGGCAAGAAGAAATGAGCGAGATTTCATGGTGATTCCTGAGTTTTGGTGATTCTATCAGGATCACCAACGCGGCGTCGATCCGAAATGCCTCCACAGCAGGTTTGTGGTGGGACGTTCGGCACAGTGAAAAAATTAGACAGTTGGATTATTGCGATGCGCTTGTCATTATGTTCGCAGCGGCAGAAATATCCGATGCGGCTTCATCTCCATCATTTTCTCATGTTTAACAACAATCCTCACGCCTCAAATCCAGGGAGCGCTGCCTGGCGTCAATGGTATGACGAAAACGCGACCAAGCTTCTGTTGTTCTCGCGCCAGTTGCTGCGTTCGCCATCCGATGCCGAAGACGTTTTACACAATGCCATCCTGAAAGTCTGGAACGCTCGCAAGAAGCGCGCTGGAGGTAAGCCTCCCCTTGAAACACCAGATCCGGCAGAGATTTACACCGCGATCCGCCGCACAGCGATCGATCTGGGGCGCAAGCAAACACGTCGCATTGCTCGTGAAGAAAAAGTGATCGAGCTCGATGACGCCCGCGGCATCAGCTACTTCGACGACCCATTTGATACCACTGAGAGAAATACCGAAATCACCGATGCCCTCAAGCGCCTGCCTACCGCACAGCGGGAAGTGGTCGCGCTCAAGATCTGGGGTGAGATGACCTTTGCAGAAATCGGTGAAGCTCTCGACATTTCGGAGAACACCGCAGCATCACGCTATCGCTACGCTATGGAAGCATTGCGTCGCAGCCTTGGAAAAGGGCGTGAGAGCTATTTCAAAAACCTAATGGTGATCTGATCCCCCCCCCTAATTTTCTCGCTATGAACCACGAAGATTTACAACTCGATCCCGAGACCCTCGCACTGGAAACCGAGCTTGGCTCCTTAAACCCAGCGGCTCCAAGCGAGGCGCTTCGTGATCGTATTTTCGACAGTATGGATGCTGGTGAAGTGCTCACATTCGACGATGAAGTGCCGACAACCCGCGGCTCACGTTGGTGGATGAGTGCTTCATTACCCTTGGCTTCCGCAGCCGCTGTGGCTCTATTCGCGGTGCTTTCGCCAGTCGGACCTGCTACACAAAGCGATATGAAATCTTCAGTGGCATCTGTCGATACACCGCTTCCTGTGCATACCAAACACGTCGACGAGGGTTCGCAGCTAGCTCCTAACGTGATGCTTTCCCGCGCTTCTATCGATCAAGAACTCTTCGACCGCCACGCTGAAATTGTCGGTGCCGAAGAAGAGGGTACCATCTACCGCAAAGTCCACACCTACCAGACGGAGCGCATGCGGTTTTTTGATAAGGAAAAAGGCGTCGAAGTGATCGCCGAAGTGCCGTGTGAAGAGGTTCGCCTAGAGAAAGTCGAAGCCTACTAGATTTCGGAAATTGTCGTGAATTGAAATGCCCAGGTCGTTCCGGCATGGGATAACTGTGCCCATTACATAGCCGCTTTAAGATGAACTTCAGAAAGTGTCTGAGTATGAAAACTAAAATGAAGACAACGCTCACTATGTGCTTGCTCGCTGGCATTACCAGCGCACTGCTCCCCATCAACTCATTGGCCAACGACGATGAAAACAAAACCGTCGAGAAGAAAGCAAAGCCTGCTTGCACGTGGATCGGCGTATCGACGGTTCCGCTTCCCGAACTTGTCTCAGAACACGTGGGCCTCAATAAGGGAGAGGGAGTGATGGTGGAAGCCGTGCTTGCCGGAAGTCCCGCAGAGAAAGCGGGCATTATGAAGAGAGATATCCTTACTCATGCAGATGCAGAAGTCATCGCGGGTGCGCAAGCGCTTTCCAAGCTTGTCGCTACAAAGAAATGTGGCGACACGATCGTTTTGAATATTCGTCGCAAGAACGAATCCAAGCAAGTTCTCGTAGAACTTGCGGAAAAGCCGAAGAGGATCGCACTCTCCGGACAAAAGCCCGAACCCGCAGCCAGATTCCCTTTGGGAGGTAATGCTATCGACCAGCGTCTCGCCAGGGTGATCGAGAGAATGGAAGATTTGGATAGTGGACTGGCGGACGCCCTCGAAGCGCAAGCCGGTGCCATCGTCAGGGTCACGGCCACCCCCGGAAATGGAGCTCATCAGCGGATGGAAATTTCTCTCGCCGATAATGAGGGCAGGCTTTCCGTTTCAACCATCAATGACAAAACCTCCGTCAAACTTTGGGATACTGAAGGCAAGGTTCTGTTTGAAGGCCCTTATACCACTGAAGAGGAGAAAAAAGCCGTGCCAGAGAATCTGAGGAAAAGGATTGATAAAGTGAGTGCTGAGAATCCGACACGCCTCTGGGTCTTCGAAGGATTCCGAAATCCCGACGACCAGCCAGATGACGAGACCCCGGATGAGGAATAGTCTTCTTCAGAGGAGGTCGGCCAATAACTTGCATCGGTAATTCGCTATGGCTCATTGGGTGGCAGTAAACTCGTTTTGTTGGCTACAGGATTATCGGAAAAATAGTGAAACGATTACGAAAAAGATATTGCGTTTAACCGCAGCGCGGTTATCTTTCGCTCCCAAGATCGCGGGGTAGAGCAGTCCGGTAGCTCGTCAGGCTCATAACCTGAAGGTCCTAGGTTCAAATCCTAGCTCCGCAACCATTAGAAGCCGTTGAATTCCAAGGAGTTCAACGGCTTTTGCCTTTTCTGGAGTGGTGGTTTGAACAGGTCCTCAACTGGGACCGTGAACAAATCACCCCCAATACCGTGAACAACGGACGGAAAGCCAGGTTTCGGATGGCACCTTGAAGGTCATGAGGCCCAAGAGGGGCAATTTTGCGCACATTCGCTGGATTCAACTGTGTTGATAACCCAACACATCCATGGCCAGCATTTACCAACGATCCGACTCCAAAAAATACCACCTCTCCTGCTACCCACGCCCCGGCACCAAGCTCTTGCGAGCCAGTCTTGGGACTGAAAACCTGGAAGAGGCAGAAAAGGTGGCTCAGGCCGTCGAGATGCTCATCCGACTTGAGAGGCTTTCTGACATCCATGTTCCGCAAAAGCTATTGGCGGAGCTACCCGGTGTGAGGTCAATGATTGGGAGCAATAATACAGCAGAGCCTGCAAGCCCTGGGAGCATGGTTGAGTCATACAAGCAACCGTCGACTCCGAAGTGCTCAATCGATGGTGCCATCCACGCACTGATCAAAAGAAGCTTTAACGGAGAGAACGTCCATCACGCTACCTTGGATAAAATCTCAAGGTTTCGGCAATTTTTTGGTCCAGAGAGAATCAACGCCCTTGACCCAAGACCCAAATCGGAGCTCGCCCGCAGGCGGAAGGTCAAAGCTCCAGAAACTTGGTATAGAAAGAACAAGAAGGATGAGATGGAAGAGAAGACCTATTACCGTGGAAATGAAATGTCAGAGATTACCCCTGAGATCATCCTAGAATTCTTCACTGCCAGAGAATATGGCCGCTCCAGTAAAAGGCATTTTCGAGAACTCTTCCATGAACTTTATCAGCTAGCTTTGCGCAATGGCTCCTACATTCCACCCAACCCGTATGCTGCCAATCCAGCAGACGAGCTGCCTTCATACCAAGGTAAAGATGGTCCGGTAACCGTGCTGAGCCGTGAAGACGAAATTGCTTTGTATGCGGCAGTGGAGAGTGACTCAATCATTCATTTTGGATGTCAGCTCATGGTTGAAGGTGGTTTCCGACTTCATGAAACTCTTGCCCTAAGGCGGTTCGATTTAGACCTTTCGAAGGGAAAGATCCGCTTGAGAATGCCTCATCGGGAGAGAATCAACTCTACAGGTCTTAAAACGGGCGAACGGACGGTTACTATGAGGACGCCAATGCGCAGCATGATCGAGGTGTATTTGGAGAATCATCCCGGACGGGCTTCAGAATGGTGCTTCCAAGGAAATGCCGACCAACGCATGACGAGTGATGCATTCGGCAAGCAATTGCGCGAGTTGACTAGGAAAGCAGGCCTTTCATGGACCACCCAGGATTTCCGTCACACATTTGCCACAAATCGAATTGCCGAAAACTGGAACTTGAAAGTTCTTGCCCAAGAAATGGGAACCAGCATCACAATGCTAATGGAGCATTATGCAGGATATATTGATCCGCCGGTGCTTGCTTCAACGCATGGACTCTAACCTCTCATGAAATGCTTTCAGAAGATTGTCTCTGTGAGCTTTATATCCATTATATGCACCATCGACCTGACCCAACTCATCTTTGAGATCTAGCAGGAATGCTTCGGCGGTCTCTTCGTGGCGCCACCCATCCTTAAGATACCAGCGCAATAGCAGGGTTACGGCTTCTTGGATATTAAATGGAGACTCCGCAAAATACATCGCAAGCTCCAATCCAATAGTATCAGGCTGACTATTGTGATCAGGATTTAATCTATTGTCGTCGTATTCCTTAACATCGGTAGAAGAATGCTGCTGCCTGCGCAAGAAATGATCATTTATCCGGTGTGGTAGAAGGTAGACTACGAACGGCGACTTATTGGGACTTGGATTGAGAAAGGACAGGCGGCAGCAATCTATGGCCGCTGCGGCAATACCTAAGGTATCCATGAAGATCTCCAGGCGAGATCTATCGACATGTTCGGGCGGGTCGCTTGTCTCACGGTTTGCGTATAAATACGCTTTGCACTTGGTCATTAAATCCTGGCACCAATCATAGAGGGTCGCTTCTCCACCGTCATGCAAAAGAATAGCCTTTAATATAGACTCTGTGGACAGCAAATCCAAACAGCGAGTCGCCTTCTCCTGACTTGATCCCTCCTCTAGTAGGGCAATCAACTCGAAATCACTGCAATAGTCAAAATGGCTTTCGAGCTCTTTGTGCAAACGCCTAGTTTCAATGATCTTGTTCCGAAGCCAGCTGGAATGAGTGCTATCGCTATTGGGGCTCAGCTCGTCACAAAAGTCGAAGAAGCTATACAAATTCACCTCGATTGAATTTTGGGTGACAGCTGAGGAGAATAGTTTTGGGTAAACATCGCTGGAGTGCTTGCTGCCAATGACAACCCGCATGTGAGCATCATCAATGACATGAGCACTACGGTTTCTGCCCTCACATGAAGCATCTGAATGAGACGCTCTGTAAATTGCCTCGTATGTATCTATCGGATCCAGTGGTGCCAACCAAACAAGCCGGAATCGTTGGGCAATCCAGCCATGAAGCCGCTCTGGCACAAAAAGAATGTCCTGAGCCACCCGTCTCATAAACATGGCAAAGCTGTTATAAACTGTCAGCGGACGAAAACGTGAGCTGGCGGAGATCTCCAACTTATTAATTTGATCCTGATTCGAGTTTAATGATCTGCGAACATCGCGGTAGACTTTTTCCGCTGATTCTTCTGGTTTTTTTGTGTTGCCAGCGCCAGCGAGTTTGTCCTTTTGAACTTTGCCAATTGGTAGGACCTTTGCTCCCGTAACAAAAGCCGCTCTGCGGCCATCTTCAAGCGAAGGGTTATCCCGCTCGGCTTGATTAATGATCAAGCTGAGCAGGCCTAAACCCTTCGATCTCCTCCGAATTGTGGGAAGCGAGTAAGGATTGAACCCAACGCCTGCGAGTTCCTCAATCTGCTGATCCAATTCATGAATCGTGTTCTGGTAAGTGCTGCCCTTGGAGAGCGGACCGCGCGCGGTTCTCAGTGGAGGCCGCGCTAAGCTGGAGTATAACAGGCTTCGAATTTCCTGCTTGATCGACGTTTCAAGATCCTCGTCATCGGGATTAACTTGATAGAGTCTGATTAGACGATCCAGCACAGCTGAGCGTGTAGTGGTTGTCGCGGTGGGAGTATAGGCAATCACCAAATTATCGAGTTTATGCAGCAGCCCTCGAAGCAAGCCGATAACTCCAGCGGGAAATCTGTATAAGAATATTTTTGTCTGCGCAGTTGCTTCCTCATTGCTCGTCATCGGGTTGCCCCGTATGCCATGTTTGCTGTATTCAATGGCAAGCAAGCCCTTGTCTATGGCATGATTGGTGCAAAAGAAACGCTGACGCGATTCCTTCAGAAAATCGCTATCATTGAATGCCAAGTAAGTTTCTCTTAGAAGACTCAAACTCGGCAACTGAAAGAACCGAATGCCCTGACTATCAAGATGTCGAAGTTGCCTTACGCTGTGTTTGTCGATGTTTGCATTGGGAGCAAGGCGGCAATGTAGTAATTTCCAGTTAGGCGGTCGCCAACCAAACTCAATCATACGTCCTGTTCCAATATTGGCCAACAGGGACGACCTAGAAGGATGATTCTTTAGTGTTACGCGTCCAACCGCCCCAGGGGCTGTGTTGCTCATGGGCTCAATCATCTTACTGAATGTCCGGATGCTCGGAAACCATCCCGGACCGAAGTAGTATCGAATCGGCCCAAATACCGTGGCACACAGTTCATCAAAGTTCTCAAAGTGTTTGGTGGAAGAGTTTGGCGATTGCGGCGCAGTTTTCGCTGTATCTGTATGCCACGTTAACAAGACCATTCGATCCGCAGGGTCTCGTGAGAATCCTGCGATTTGAATATCAACTGCGAGATCGTCTTGAGTGCAGGAAGACGATAACCGATCATTTATGCTTGTTAGCGTCCCTAGGACCTTGGTTGCGCGTTCTGAATATAACCTTTTCCACGAACCGCTCTGTGGCCTGCAACGCCTTGAGATTGCTAGATTCAGTAGTTGCTCGTGGGAACAGGATACAACTATCCAAGCAACTTTGCCCTCACCATAGAGTGAGACACCTGCCGCGATGAGATCTATCCACGGGATATTCTCATCCAATGGTTCCTCCTCAATTTTCTGCATTGAGTTTGATCCTGTGTCTTCGACAAAACCATCTCTGGGTGGGCGATGCTTCCTAGGCATTTGAGCATCTAATATCAGATGCAGAGATCGAATTCAAGAAGTCTCACTTGTGAGACTTCTTGTGGGGTTCGTACGAACTGTTTGTTGGGTGGGGGTTGAAGTACAGATTTTGTCACTCACCTGGAGGGGGGACATTTTGCGCACAGTTGCTCGATTCGACTTTGGTGTATGAAAACTACATCACACACCATCGAAATCGACGCCCTAGCGGCGTTCAAAACCATTGGGCTGGATCTTCGAATCAACCCATTCGCTGAGCAATGCGTGGAAGTGCTGCATGAGCACCTCAACGAGTGCATCACGCCCAAGCTGCTTGCCAACGTGCTTGCCGAGGCAGCCGGAGCTAAAAAGAAACGTCGCCGCAAGAGCAAACAGACGGGTCTGAGCGCAGAAATCCATGCTGGAGGGCAAGCCGATGTCCGCTAAAAAGAAAAAAGCACAAAAAATGCCTCCTCTGCGGAGCAAGGATGGCATAAAGCGCGACGAGTTTATTCAGTTTCGGGTCTCAAGTGCCGAAAAAAAGTATGCTACAGAGACATTCAGAAGGCGGCTCGGGCATGCGCTCAGGGCATTCTTGCTTGGTCATCCCGTGCCAGAACCGAGCCACATGGAGGATGATGATAAGTGCCAGCTGATACATGCTCTACATGCACAATACATGGTCAACGAGCGCGTGTTCACTTGCATTGAGCTCGGGGATATTGACGGCGCCAAACAGTTGCGCTCAGAACAAAACCAAACCTTCAAACACCTCTTTAAGTTATGTTACTCAAATTTTTCAAAATGAAAACGGGCGCGGATGAAGAGCCTGGAAGCATTCGATATTGCCTAAACAACCCCACGGCAAAAGTGGTCAGGGGCGATCCAGATTATGTGCAATGGGTCATTGACCATTCTCCCGTCGGTTTGCGGCAAAGATTTACCTCGGGTGTCATCAGTAACCTTACGAAACTGCACCCGGTGGTTAAGGCCAACATGCTTGATAGTTTACAGACTCTCATGCTTGGCGGTCGCCATGAGTCCAGCATGCCTCTCTGCATGATTGATCACGAGGATAAGGGAAAGTATGAAACCCACTTCGTTGCTCCCCTTTACGACCTGATGTTTGGCAAGCTGGTACACCCCTATATTGACCGGATTGATCGGAACCGTTTCGCCGCATGGGTCGAATGGTTTGCTCTGAGGCACAACTTGGAGCACTCAAATGATAAACTTCGAGAGCGACCCGCTTTCCACCAAATGCGTTTACCCAAGAAGGACGTAGAATTCTTGAGAAGAATCTGGAATATGGTACACAAATGGACCGATTACGGCTCTGTTACATGCCGTGAGGAGTTGGAGAAAAAGTTCGCCGAAACGCCTTATCACGTGCGCTTCTTAACGAAGGCAAACAAACCACTCCAGCAGCCCGTTATTTTAGGTCCCAACGGCAATCCGCTTCGCCTTACAAATAGCATCTATTACCGCCCTGATTACAGCCCAGCAGGGCCAAGGACTCTCGACCGTTCCGATAAAACGGCTGTCAAAAAACGACTCGATGAGCTCCAGAGGATAGTCAAGGAGGCCATGCAATTCCGAGCTTATCACCTGCTCGGCCGACTGTTTGGTAGAAAAGAGCAAGAGAAGGTTAAGAAAGGCAAAGCACGATCACGTCTTACCAAGTTGATCGCCGAAAAACGAGAGCGAGACATTGCCCTTGACGGTAATTGGAAAGAGTTTTCGTTGGAACAGCTTTTTCAGTTACCCAGTATCATAGAGCATGGTATTGACCTGCCGAAATACACGCCTGTTGAACTGAAACTTGAACCTAAGGTGAATTTAATTGAGCCGTCAATGGCTGCGGAGACGTCACCCACTAGCAAGGCACCCCAGGTTACTCCATCACCTGAAGAGGACCAACCCTCGCCCCCATTGGTTGGTGCCCCGCCGCAGCCCTTTCGGCCTGCGGCACAGGACGAGAATATGGTTGTGTCTACCAGCAAAGGTAAGGCATTGGCTATCACCGATCTGCCACCAATCATCGCCAAGAAGAAGCCTCGTAAGCGCAAGCAACAAGAACTGGAAGACCCGCAGCTTTAAAGGCCTGTTGTCTGGCTCGTGTCACCAGTCGCCAGGTTAGCAGTGTGTGACACAGCGTTTGAGACCGAAGAGTGAAGATCCTGCCAGCCGTTCCGTTTCCGGACGGCTGGCGGGAATCAATGGATCAGATATATGACTGATCCTAAACACCAATCAACCCCATCCCCGTCGCATGCCAGCCAACCATCCGACTCGGGTAAGATAGCTAATAAAACTACGTGCAAACCGGATCTTTTACCGACTCCGCAACAGATCGTGGAGCATTTGGACCGACACATTATCGGACACCGGAGTGCCAAAGAAATGCTCGCGACGGCGTGCTATGATCATCTTGTGACTTGCGCCATGGCTGACATGACCGGTGACGATGTCTGGCCGGACAACCATGTCATTCTAGCTGGAAAAAGCGGTACAGGGAAGTCCGCCATGCTCAAGGTTTTAGGCCGCTACCTAGGTATTCCAGTTGTGGAAATCGACTGTAGTAATCTATCGCCCGCCGGCTACCGAGGGATCAACCTGACGCATGTTTACAACGATTTAGAGGAGAGACTGGTGGAGTCTGGGCTCACAAGACCAGCGGTTCTGATATGGGAAGAAATCGACAAACTCAGAAGTACCGTCGATGAGGCTGGGCGGTACCGAGAGATGATCCAGGTTGACTCGCTGCGGTTTCTTGATGGGGCACTTTGTGGCTCCGATGGAACTTTGGATCCAACGCGTATTTTGTGCATTGGTTGTGGCGCTTTTGGAGGGATTGACCAGATCCGGAATCCGGATTTGGTCTCTAGGATCGGATTCAATAGCGCTCGAAATCCGAGCCACGGCTCAGGCCAATACACTCCACCAAGCCTCGACCCCGAGCACCTCGTGAAATTCGGGTTGATCACGGAATTTGTAGGCAGGTTTTCCCGATTTGCACTGCTTGATCCGATCGATCACACAGTCATGCGGCGAATTATTACTGAGTCTGAATCCAGTGTTTACAGACGCAAGGTGGAGCAATTCCGGCTGCACGGAGTGCGCCTATCCTTCGACGAAGGAGCACTGAACGCAGTTGCTGATCTGACCATGAAGCACCCTGTTGGTGCTCGTGGATTACGGTTGATTCTCAGCAGGGCTCTTGCCCCTTGGGAATTTCAATTACCGCATCTTGCCGAACAGGGAGTGACTGAAATTATCTTCAATGAAGCTGCGGTTCTAGGTCTCAAGGAGCCGGAGATTGTCCGTGCCAGCTCAGAGGAAGGGAATAGCATCCCACTTCTCGAAGCACGACGCAAAGCAGCAAGTAAAAGCCCTTCGCAACGCGACGAGGGTGACGACCTTTGCCTATTTTGAACGGTCGGCTCTCCGGCCTTTTTACTACCCCACAATCTCCGCTTTCGCGGCGATCGGATGTGAGCGGAATGAGCATTTTGATGCTGATGAGGTGATCTTGGGATGATGTGTCCCTTGGTTCGTTTCGCGGCACACACAGAAACCAAACAAACAAAACAAAACATGAAAAAAACCATAGAATTCGCCAGTCCCAGTGATCTGGCTCACACAACAAGCAGTCCTTGGAGCAGTCCTACCAAAGCGACCTACCTAAACATGGCATTGAAGCCTGAATACCGTGATCGAATCCACCGCTTCCCGGAGGGTGAAACCAGAGTCCGCGTCGTGCCACCCATATCCGGTAGCACCCGGGATTGGCTTCTGGGATGCCAGGTACTAAAATACACCGGCGGCCAGCACCTACATGCACGAAGCCTGAAGCCTAACGGTTCCAGTGTGTACGATATTGCCTACCGGTGGTGCCTCAAGAACCAGCCCGATTCCCTATACTCGAAGCGCCATCCAGACGGATACAGGCTACTCACCGACCCTCTTAGCATCTGCTGCATGCTCGTGGAATCACCGGACAGCGACGCCGTGACAGTTCGATGGCTTGTCGCGGGAGCGTATGACGGCAGTCGTGGTGGTGTCCCAGGGCTCGGCCATATCTTCTGGCAGGCATTTCAGGATAAGGATGAGCACGGTAAATTAATTGCAGACCCTGCGGATCCCGAGGGCTGTCCGCAATTGACCGTCAACCGTGTCCAGCCCAAGGGCACTAGGTATCCGAGTTATTCTCTGCGTGTCGGTCGTTCTCCTTCACCTATCGAGGACTGGCTTGCGCGTATGGAGTCGTCGGAGATGGAGCAGTTGCGTCCGCTTGAAGACGTGGTGCACGTGCCGACTCCCGAAGAGGAGTGGAAATTGCTTGAAAATGTGCTGCCACCAGAACTGATCTCGCAGATCCGCGCTGACAGTTGAGCAAGGGAAAATAGAAAAAGGGTCGGGCCATGGTTGGCCCGACCCTGATTTTTTGTGTTCTCCGGTTTCCTCAGAAAAATAGGTGATGTTAGGAGGTCAGGGGAAGGTGACTGATTTCGTGCGGAGGCTGGCCGATTCTTCTTACGTTTTTTCGGTTTACGCCTACCAGTTAGTGATCTTCCCAATCCAAGCCTTTCTGCTTTACACGGGTTTTCTGATAGATAGCCTCACTACAAAAGATATGCCGAACCCGCCAATAGCAGCCCAAAAGGGCAAACGCTCCGCCAGGAAAGCGGCACCGAAGAAAGACAAATCCCTCGAATCCTGGATATGGGACGCCGCCTGCTCCATCCGCGGAGCCAAGGACGCTCCGAAATACAAGGACTACATCCTTCCCCTCGTTTTCACCAAGCGCCTTTGCGACGTCTTCGACGATGAGATCAACCGTATTGCCGCCGAGGTTGGCTCTCGTAAGAAGGCTTTCTCTCTCGCCAAGATGGACTGGCAGAAGGCCAAACCGGGCAAGGATGGCAAGAAACAGGCGATGGTGCGTTTCTTTATCCCCCTCGAACCGGCCAACCCGGATGACTCGGTCTGGTCCGTGATCAGAAAACTCTCCGACAAGATCGGCGAAGGCGTCACCACCCACATGCGAGCCATCGCCCGGGAAAACCCGCTCCTGCAGGGCATCATCGACCGCGTCGATTTCAACGCCACCACCCACGGCCAGCGCGACCTCGACGACGATCGCTTATCCAATCTCATTGAGGCCGTCAGCACCAAGCGCCTCGGTCTCGACGACGTCGAGGCCGATATCATCGGCAAGAGCTACGAATACCTCATCCGCAAGTTCGCCGAGGGCGGCGGCCAGAGCGCCGGCGAGTTCTACACCCCGCCCGAGGTGGGCACCATCATGTCCCGCGTCCTCCAGCCCGAGCCAGGCATGGAGATCTACGACCCCACCTGCGGCTCCGGCGGCCTCCTCGTGAAATGCGAGATCGCCATGGAGGAAAGCGCCAAGGGCAAAAAGGGCACCGATAAGAACCCAACGAAGTTGGCGCCGCTGAAACTCTTTGGCCAGGAGTTCACCCCCGAGACCTGGGCCATGGCCAACATGAACATGATCATCCACGACATGGAGGGCCAGATCGAGATCGGCGACACTTTTAAGAACCCCAAGTTCCGCAGCAAGGCCGGGAAACTCCGCACCTTCGACCGCGTCGTTGCCAATCCCATGTGGAACCAGGACTGGTTCACTGAGGGCGACTACGACAACGACGAACTCGACCGCTTCCTCGCCGGGGCCGGCTTCCCCGGTAAATCGTCCGCCGACTGGGGCTGGGTCCAGCACATGCACGCCAGCCTCAATGACAAAGGCCGCGCCGCCGTCGTCCTCGACACCGGCGCCGCCTCCCGCGGATCGGGAAATGCCGGCACCAACAAGGAAAAGACCGTCCGCCAGTGGTTCGTCGACCACGACCTCATCGAGAGCGTCCTCTACCTGCCCGAAAACCTCTTCTACAACACCACCGCCCCGGGGATTGTATTGTTTCTCAATCGGGCGAAGCCCAAATCGCGTCAAGGCGCAGCCTTGCTCGTCAACGCCAGCCAGGTTTTCGAAAAGGGCGACCCCAAGAACTTCATCCCCAACGCAGGCATCCAGCGCATTGCCGACACCCTCATCGGGTGGAAGGAGGAGGAAAAACTCAGCCGCATCGTCGATCACGCGGAGCTGAAGAAAAACGACTACAACATCTCCCCCAGCCGCTACATCCACACCAGCGACGCCGAAACCTACCGACCCATCGCGGAGATCGTCGAGGAATTGAAGGTCATCGAAGCCGAAGCGCGGGAGACGGACAAGGCTCTCGATAAAATCCTCAAGCAACTCGGCATATGAGAACACCGCACGACGATCAGCCTGAGAATTCAGTTGTTCGAAGATTTCGAACAACTGCCTTTCGTCCAGGCCAAGGGAAAGGAGGCTTGGGATGAATAAGAAACCCACCAACGCCACGATCAACGTCCAGGGCACCGAGATCACCGTGATTCGCCGACAGGACGAAGATTTCATCTCGCTCACCGATATGCTCAAAGCCAAGGACGGCGAGTTCTTTTTCTCCGACTGGCTGCGGAACCGCAACACCGTCGAATTCCTCGGTATCTGGAAAACCGTCCACAACCCCGATTTTAATTCCGGCGAATTCGCCTCAATTAAAAGACAGGCCGGGCGGAACTGCTTTGCTCTTGCCCCGAAACAGTTGGAAGGAAAGGTCCAATGAGTGAACTTGTCCTCTACACCTCCGACGACGGCCGCACCCGGCTCGACCTGCGCGTCGAAGGCCAGACCGTCTGGTTGACCCAGCTCGAAATCGCCGAACTCTTTCAGACGACCAAGCAAAACGTCTCCCTTCACGCCAAGAACATCTTCGAGGACGGGGAGCTGAGCTCCGAGGCAACTGTCAAGGAATCCTTGACAGTTCAATCCGAGGGAAAACGTGAGGTTCAGCGCACGATCCAGCTCTACAACCTCGATCTCATCCTCGCAATCGGCTACCGCGTCCGCTCCCCGCGCGGTGTCCAGTTCCGCCAGTGGGCCACCAGCCATCTCAAGGAATACATCGTCAAAGGCTTCGTCATGGATGACGAGCGCCTCAAGAACCCCGGCGGCTGGGACTACTTCGACGAACTCCTCGCCCGCATCCGCGACATCCGGGCCTCGGAGAAACGCTTCTACCAGAAAGTCCGCGACCTCTTCGCCCTCAGCAGCGACTACCAGACCCGGGAAAAGGAAACTTCGCTCTTCTTCGCTGAGGTCCAGAACAAGCTGCTCTACGCCGCCACCCGGCACACCGCCGCAGAGATCATCGTCGAACGCTCCGATCCGGGCCAGCCGAACATGGCGCTCACCACCTGGAGCGGCTCCCGCGTCCGCAAGCAGGACATCATTGTGGCGAAGAACTACCTCAGCGAAGACGAAGTCGATACCCTAAACCGCCTGGTCGTCATATTCCTCGAACAGGCCGAACTCCGCGCCAAGCAGCAAAAAGACCTCACCCTCGACTTCTGGCGCAGCAGCGTGGACCGCATGCTGAGTTCCAACGACCAGCCCCTGCTCGACGGCCTCGGCTCCGTCAGCCACGAGGCCATGAAAACCATCGCCGCCGAACGCTACGACAGCTTTGACGCCAAGCGACGGCAGCAGGAAGCCATCGAGGCAGATGCCGAGGATTTGAAAGCCATTGAGGACTTGGAAAAAGACCTCAAGCGGAAGGGAGGAAAGGCTTGAAAGCGTTCATTTCCTATTCCCATCACGATGCGGAGTTTCTGACTGCACTTCATCAGCACTTAGCGGCACTTCGCCGCCAGAATTTGCTCGAAGCATGGACCGACCGAGAGATTGATGCCGGAGGTGTTCTCGACGACGAAATCGCAGTGGCGATGAATAACGCCAATCTTTTCCTTCTGCTTGTCAGTTCGTCGTTCATCAACTCCGACTACTGTTATGAGAAAGAGTTCAAAAAGGCGCTTGAGAAACACAAGCTAGGTAAGGCCTTGATTGTGCCGATCATCGTCCGCCCCTGCGATTGGGAGATTCCTGAACTGCGCCAGTTCAAAGCCCTCCCGGAAGATGGCAAGGCCGTCCACAGCAAGCATTGGCACAGCATGGATGAAGCGTTTGCCAACATTGCGTCCGGCCTTCGATTGATGCTGGAGAACCGGAAAAAGAAAACTGAAACAATTCAGGCACCTGAGTGTCTACCCAGTGAGGAGCAAGTGATCTGCGGAGCAAAGTTCGCAAGACCCGATCTGCCATTCGCCAAAGAATTGTTGGATCTGATTTTAGAGCATCCGAACGAAGACGAACGCGGCCTGACAGAGATCCTTAGAGACAGTCCGGCGGGTGCGCTCTATCGGGCATTTATTCCAAACACAACTGCGGCAGGCGCAGCCCCCTCGATCAAGAAATCCCTCTTTCGAACAGCTATCGCGGAATTGCTGCGTTTAGGTTGGCTACTACAACCCGAAGGGAATGACGCAGTTCGAATTTACGAACTAAATCCTGACACGAAGGAGGCAGCGCGATGATGGACGGCAAACCATATCCACTTCCCGAGACATGGACGGAATCGTCCATTGGGAAAGCTGTCGTCAAAACCAAGCAGCGCGATCCGCGAAAGAAACCCGACGAGGTATTTCAATACGTCGATGTGTCGGCGGTCTCCAACACGTCTTTCAAAATCACCGGCGCGACTCCGACGCTTGGATCTGAAGCGCCAAGCCGAGCACGAAAAGCGATTGAGACTGATGACGTTCTGTTTGCGACGGTTCGTCCGACTCTCAAGCGAATTGCGTTGGTTCCGCCGGAACTCGACCGTGCGATTGCCAGCACCGGATATTGCATTCTGCGCTGCGACAAAGCGAAGGCAGAACCGGGGTTCCTCTACTCGTTTCTGATCACTGATCACTTCAACGCTCGGATGGCGGGATTGGAACGCGGTGCGAGCTATCCTGCGGTCCGCGACTCAGACGTAACGGCTTCTTGGTTCCCGCTCCCCCCACTTCTGGAGCAGAAGAAGATCACGCACATCCTTTCGACGGTGCAGCGGGCGATTGAAGCGCAGGAGAGTATCATTCAGACCACCACCGAGCTGAAAAAGGCCCTCATGCACAAGCTCTTCACCGAAGGCCTCCGCAACGAGGCTGGGCGCCCCCACCGCCAAAAACAAACCGAAATCGGCCCCGTCCCCGAAAGCTGGGAGGTGGTGGAGCTTTCGGACGTCTGCCAGTTCCAAAGCGGAGGAACTCCCTCGAAGAAGAACCCAGAATTCTGGCTGGGGACGATCCCATGGGTATCGCCTAAGGATATGAAGCGTCCTCGACTCGATGATGTTACAGACCACATTTCACAGGAAGCTCTCGAAAGCGGAAGCAAACTCGCTCCCGCTGGCTCAGTCTTCGTAGTTGTGCGCGGTATGATCTTGGCAAAAACCGTTCCCGTCGCGCTTGCAGAAGTTCCCATGGCCATCAATCAAGACATGCGGGCCATCGTTCCTGGACCAAAGCTCCTCTCCGATTTCCTTCTCTACGCCTTGGAAACCTTTCGCGGCAGCTTGTTCAAGAGGGTTGGCCGCTCTGGACACGGCACGTGCACTTTGATGAGCAATGAAATTTCTGACTTCAAGATCCCGTTGCCCGATTTGGAAACGCAACAAGAAGTCGCCGCCGCGATACAAAATCTTGAAACCAAGAAGGAGCTTCACGAATCGAAGCGCGACCAACTCCAAGACCTCTTCCGCACCCTCCTTCACGAACTGATGACTGCGAAGACCCTCGTTCAAAAAACGGAAATCCCAATATGAGTAACGAAGCCAGTCCCAAAAGAAAGGTGTTTATCAGCTACCACCACCGGAACGACCAATTCTACAAACAGAGTTTGCTCGATTTTAACGCAAAGCACGGGATTTTCATTGATGTCTCAGTCGATACGGGCGACATAGATGAACGTCTTCCCAACCAGGCTATTCGCCAGAAGATTCGTGACGAGTATCTCGCAAGCTCAACTGTGACCATCCTCCTTGTCGGAACGGAAACCAAGTATCGAAAACACATCGATTGGGAGGTGTATTCGAGCATGATTGACGGGCGAGTCAACAAGAGGTCTGGCATTCTGGTCATCAACCTGCCTTCGACGAATTGCACAACTTTTACCGCTGCTCATCCCGGCGAGAAAGAGCTTGTTCACCCTGAGTGCACTTCTTGGACGAGCGTGAAAACCCGAACTGATTATGAGCAGCGGTATTCATGCCTACCGGACCGAATCATCGACAATCTCCTTGAACCAAAGGCGAAGATTTCAGTCGTCCCGTGGGACAAGCTGACCGCAGAGAGATTGGCGTTCCTGATTGAAGCAACTTTCCAAGCCAGAGAGAACTGCCAATACGACATGAGTCGGGAGATGAGGCGCTCCGATCACAACCCTCTTTTTTAATTTAGCCCGTTTCCGATTATGAAATACTTTAGCAGCACGGCGAGTGACATCCAAAATTTCAGCAGAGGTGTCATTGTTGAGGACCATGAGTTTGAGAAAAAGGCTTCTGTTACAGGTTCTGACGTATTCTTGGCTCATTCGTCCGCAGATAAGAAAGACGCATTACCGAAAGCAATCGGCTTTCTGATGAAACACGGTGCAAGAGTTTACATCGACAAGGGCGACAAGGAACTCCCGCAGAAGACGTCGGCAGAGACAGGCGCAAAGCTAAAAGAGCGGATTGCACAATGCCCTAAGTTCATTGTTCTGGTTACCGCCAATAGCAAGAACAGTCGCTGGATACCGTGGGAGTTGGGGGTTGCCGATGAGAAAAAGAGAATCGCGAATGTCGCGCTCCTGCCAGATGTCGGCAACCAGGCCAACGCCGACTGGCCGGAGCAAGAATATCTAGGGCTCTATCCCAGAATCGTTTTTGGCGGACATAAAAGTTATTCGGACCCCATTTGGATGGTGCTCGACCATCACAACAATACCGGAACAGAACTTGGAAAGTGGCTGAAACAACAGACATGAAAGACGACGATTCGAAACCTTCGGAAGGCTATCTAAGTCCTCTATCAATCTTTTTCGTTTGGCACTCACTGGACAAAGAGATCGTTGGTCCCATCTTCGAGGAATGCTTTTCGGCTCTTAGGCGAGATGTTGATAGGCCGTTTTCTCGCTCTGTGAATGTCCCGGTTTTTATTCGAACATGCGAAGATCCTGAAATTCCGAGAAGGATTACTGTTCGTTCTAAACGCGCCATCATTTTTGCATTCATTGGCAAGAATTGTATGAGCGATGAGCGCTGGGTTGAATACCTGCAAAATTTGGCGGGGACAGATGGTGCAGACATGGTCCCGGTCGCGCTGGACAGGACAGCCTTCAAGTTTTCAGATGGTATTGAGAATCTCAATTTTATACGGACATATGAATTTCCGGATGAGACGTTCATGGAGCGGGCTTGCTTGTCAGTTTACCACGAAATCTATCGCTATGGTCTGAACGAATCCCGTAAGGAACTAGATCGAGGCAAGGACAGTGCGCTCAAGTTGTTTCTTAGCCATGCGAAAGATCGAGCTCAAGGAGTGGCTACCGCCACTGCTTTGAAGTTACTCATCGAAAGCGGTCCTATGCGGGAGTTTTTCGATGCGACCGATATCGCGCCAGGTTACGAATTCGAAGCTGAAATTCTGGCTCATATTGCTGATTCCACCCTCGTTGCGATTCATTCCGATTCATATTCCTCGCGCTATTGGTGCCAACGCGAAATCGTCGCGGCGAAGGACTCGGATCGCCCAATCATCGCGGTCGATTTGATCGGACAATTCGAAGATCGCCGGTTTCCACTTGGGGCAAACCTGCCAGCTATCCGGATTCCAGTCGATACAGAATACAAAACGGAGGAAGCTGACCTTCTTGCTATACTTCAATCGGCGCTATTGGAGTCGATCCGCTACTATTATTCGAAGCAAGTCTTGTCTGTGTATCAAGTGGCTGAATGGTTTCCGCTTGACGCATGGATTTCTGCTAGGCCACCCGAGGCGTGCACTTTATCACGGCTTTCTGCACAGATCGAAGCGGAAGAAGATGGATGCCTAGATTTCGTATACCCTGATCCTCCCATCTACCAGGAAGAGGCTCTGCACTTCGAAAAATTTGGGCTAAAAACATATACACCACTCACGGGCGTCAGCCTTGATCTATCCAAAAAGAAGGTCGGGATTTCGATTTCAGAGCCAGCGGATCTTGAACTGCAAAGCATCGGTCAAACCGGTCAGCATCTCCAACTCTTGGTGCAAGATGTAGCTCGTTTTACGCTGAGTTATGGAGCCGAGTTGATCTACGGAGGTGATTTGAGGCCTGGGGGATTTACGGAGTTTTTGTTTCAGGAGGGCCATGCGTTGCAGAGCAGATTGAAGAGTCTCAACGTTCATCTCACTAATCACATAGCATGGCCGATTTTTCTTTCTGATACGGAGGAGCTTCGGGACTGGAAGGCTAATCACCGAAAAGTAGCTTCAATTACCCAGCACGACATCCCGGAGGATGTGGTTGATCTGGTTGATTCAACTACAGAGTTTTTGAAACCCACTGACCCTTCCAGTCTATTTGTCTGGAGCAGGTCACTCACTGAGATGCGGAGGGCGATGATTGAAAGTTGTGACATCCGTATTTCAGCCGGTGGACGCTTAACGGGATTCAAAGGCTGCATGCCAGGGGTATTGGAGGAGATCGCGATCGCTGTTGAGTTTTCGAAGCCCGTCTTTTTGATCGGGGGCTTTGGTGGTGTGTCACGAAGCGTGTGCAAACTGATCACAGAGAAGGTTGTGCCAGAAGAACTGACGCTTGAATGGCAGTTGCACAACAACCCGGGGCTGAGCGAAATGATTGAGTTTGCTGCGTCGATAGAGGTGGATTACAAATCACAGTATCAACATGTGCTCGAAATTTTGCTGAATGCTGAACTACGAAACGGATTGAGTCACGAGGACAATGCGAGGCTCTTCGATTCCCCATTTGCCGATGAAGTAATCCATTTGGTATTGAAAGGAATGAGCCAGCTTTAGGAGAAAGCTCACTGAGTTTGCCATGAAGCCCGGAGAACACAAAACCGTCCAAGCCCGGATCCTCGAATACGCCGAGGCCATCGGTTGGACGATTGTGTCCCGCGAGGAAGCCGAGCAACGGCGCGGTTTTGACCCTGACGTGCCACCCACCGACCGCGCCAAGAACCGTTCGCTCTTCTTCGACGACCTTCTCGACGCCAAGGTGCGGGAATTCAACCCGCGCTACGCCGAGGCCGAGGGGGCCTTGCTTGGGCAGTTCCGCCATCTCCACACCGACATCTACGGCAACCGGGAATTCGTTGGTCACCTGCGCAACCGGGGCAAGTTCTTCGACCACGAGGAGAAGCGCGAACGCGACCTGATCCTGATCGATTACGGGGACATGATGTCCCATTCAGATAACGAACCTCGCCCTGACGGCAACGTTACAGGTGAATCTAAAAAAGTGCCCGTGGCGGCTCGCCACAACGTTTACGAAGTCACCGAGGAGTGGGCCTTTCACAATGGCCATTACGGCACGCGGGAGGATGTCGTCTTTCTCATCAACGGCATCCCGGTGCTGGTGATCGAGTGCAAGAACGCCAGCAAGGACGAGGCGATTGCCCTGGGGGTGGACCAGATCCGCCGTTACCACCGCGAGACGCCCGAGCTGTTCGTTTCGCAGCAGCTTTTCACCGCCACCGACGCCATCGGCTTTTCCTACGGGGTGAGCTGGAACACGGTGCGGAGAAACATCTTCTCATGGAAGTGCGAGCCGCACGGGCATTTATTGGAACCGCAGATTTCGCAGATGGGCGCAGATGGAGAAACACAAAAAGAAAATCTGCGTAAATCTGCGTCATCTGCGGTTGAAAATTCTGATCTTCTCGGTCGACTCGAAGCCCGGGTCAAAACCTTCTGTGCCATCCCGAATATCCTGTCCCTGTTGAAAGACTACATCGTCTTTGCCGAGAAGGACGAGGAGCTGAACAAATACATCCTGCGCCAGCACCAGTGCGGCGCGGTTGAGGCGACGGTCAGCCGCGCTCTCGATCCCAAGCGCACCCGCGGCCTCGTCTGGCACACGCAGGGCAGCGGCAAGACCTTCACCATGATCAAGACGGCGGAGCGGCTCTTCCGCGCGCCCGAGGCGGACAAGCCGACCGTCCTGCTGATGATCGACCGCAACGAGCTGGAAGACCAGATGCTCAAGAACCTCGCCGCACTCGGTCTTGGCAACCTGGAGCACGCCAGTAGCATCGCCCGGCTCAACCAACTCTTACGCGACGACTACCGGGGCATCATCGTGACGATGATCCACAAGTTCCGCGACATGCCGGCGGATCTCAATACGCGCTCGAACATCTACGTCCTCATCGACGAAGCGCACCGCACCACCGGCGGCGACCTCGGCAACTTTCTCATGGCCGGCCTGCCCAACGCGACCTACCTCGGTTTCACCGGCACCCCGGTGGACAAGACGGTCTACGGCAAGGGCACTTTCAAGACTTTTGGCTGCGAGGACGACCAGGGCTACCTGCACAAGTATTCCATCGCCGACAGCATCGAGGACGGCACGACGCTGCCGCTCTACTACCAGCTCGCCCCCAACGAAATGCTCGTCCCGCACGAGACGCTGGACGCGGAGTTCCTCTCGCTCGCCGAAGCCGAGGGCGTGGCCGACATCGAGGAGCTGAACAAGATCCTCGAACGGGCGGTAAACCTGAAGAACTTCCTCAAGGGCAAAGAGCGGATCCAGAAGGTGGCGCAGTTCGTCGCCGAACACTACCGCGAGAACGTCGAGCCGCTCGGCTACAAGGCCTTCCTCGTCGGCGTCGACCGCGAAGCCTGCGCCCACTACAAGAAGGCTCTCGATCAGTTCCTGCCGCCCGAGTATTCCGAGGTCGTCTACACCGGCAACAACAACGACTCCGCCCTGCTCAAGGAATTCCATCTCGACCCGAAGAAGGAGCGGCAGATTCGCAAGAGCTTCGGCAAGCTCGATCAGATGCCGAAGATTCTCATCGTCACCGAGAAACTGCTCACCGGCTTCGACGCACCCGTGCTCTACGCCATGTATCTCGACAAGCCGATGCGTGACCACACCCTGCTGCAGGCCATCGCCCGGGTGAACCGCCCCTACGAGAACGAGGCCCAGGAGATGGTGAAGCCCCACGGCTTCGTCCTCGATTTCGTCGGCATCTTCGACAAGCTCGAAAAGGCCCTCGCCTTCGACAGCGAAGAGATCAACGCCATCGTCAAGGACCTGAAGCTCCTGAAGGTGCTCTTCAAAAACAAGATGGAGGAGGCAGTGCCTCATTTTTTATCCCTGCTGCAGCACGACTTCGACGATCGGGACGTCGATGGTTTGATCGAACACTTCCGCGATCCCGAGCGGCGGAAGGAGTTCTTCAAGGAATACAAGGAGATCGAGATGCTCTACGAGATCATCTCGCCGGATGCGTTCTTGCGGCCCTTCATAGCGGACTACACCAGCCTCTCGGCAATCTATGACGTGGTAAGGAAAGCCTACACCAAGAAGGTCTATGTGGATCGCGACTTCCAGGCGAAGACCAACGCGCTAGTTCAAGAGCACGTGGGCACTTCCCATATTTACGATCCAGAAGATCTACTCAAGATTGATGGGACCACGATAGAAACGATCAAAAAGCGCAAGGCAGGAGATAGTGTCAAGGTCATCAACTTGATCAAGAGCATTGAGAAGATCGCCGACGAGAACAGTGACGACCCTTTCCTCGTCGCCATGGCGGAACGTGCAAAAGCAGTGCAGGAAGCATTCGAGAATCGTCAGACCGAAACGGCCGAAGCGCTCGAAGAACTGTTAGCCGAAGTAAAGCGCAACGAAGACCGCAAGCGCGAACAGGCGGAGCGTGGGTTTGATGAACTCACCTACTTTGTTTTTCAGACGCTGGAGGATGCTGGCGTTGAAAATTCTGAATCGGTCAGCAACAAGATACGGGCAGCATTCACCGAGTATCCTAACTGGAAGAAGAGCGAAGCCTCGTTACGCGATCTCCGCAAGAAGGTGACCTTCGCGATCTATGCCGAGTGCGATGATCTAGACGAAGTGACGAAGTTGGTGGAAGACTTGTTCAGGATCCTAGGGAGGAGTGAGCGATGAGAGTTTGGAATGATCGGGAAGAGTTCCGCAGCCGAGTTCACGAGTGGGCGAGGAAGCTCGATGCGGATGCCCACGCGATCTACATCCGCCCGATGAGTCGCAAGTGGGCATCGTGCTCTACGGCCGGGACGCTGAGCTTCAACGATGAACTCGTAAGCATGGACCGCGAGCTGGGCGATTACGTCATCGTCCACGAGTTGCTACATTTCTCCGTGCCTAACCACGGCAAGCTCTGGAAAAGCCTGATGCGCGCCCATCTTGGAGATTACGAGAAGATGGAAGAAAGGCTCAAGAAATCCGTAAGAAGCAGGCGGTCAGGGTTTAAATCACCTTAGTGACGTTCTTCGCTCAACGTGGTGTCTATTGTCTTCATTCGCTGTCTTGCCAGCGGGTCATCCATGGAAGTTCCTCGGTCAGATGAATCTCGACCGCGTGGTAAATGAGCAACTCGTCGGAGAGCGGCTCGGCCCACATATCGTTCATTCCCGGTGACCAGACCCTACGGAAATTGCCGTAGGTGTAGCATGTCCAACGATCTATGATGACCGACCTGCAATAGCCAATAATGAACTCCGCGCCGTGGCAGAGTTTTGTGATGAGGAAGATCGTTCCGGGGTCGGGCTCAAGCAGGTATTTGCTAGTGCCTTCGACATGATGGTTCCCACGACCCGAAAAAGTGTAGAAGTATTTCATTACCCTTTTCACGCAGCCAAGTGGAGAAATGTGAAGGTCGGAAAAAAATAATCGTCCTGACCTTCACAGGTTGGGAAGACGGGACGTGTAAGGGGTGGAGGGCATGCCTCCATCCCTTGACATGAAGATTACCAAATTTCCGAAACCTATAAAAAACCTGCTATGGGCCAGTGACCTGCACTTGGATGACGCGAGTGACTTCGCCCGAAAGCGTTTCTACTCCAAACTTTTCCATGAAAACTACGATGCCGTGATGGTCACGGGCGATATCTCAAACGCCCATCAATTGGCCGATGATCTTGAAGAGCTTGCCAGCGCGGTCAGTCCCATGCCGTTGTTTTTTTCACTGGGGAATCACGATCACTTCAACTCATGTTTTGCCTCGGTGGATCAAGTGGTTCGCAAGCTCTGCTCTATAATTCCAAACCTCTATCATCTGGATAACTCCGGGATCATTGAGCTTTCCCGTGACACCTGCCTGGTCGGGCACAAGGGGTGGTATGACGGACAGGCGGGTGCCGGCGTTCATAGCAAAGTCTATGACAAGGGACGCCATGCGATTGGCGATTTCGACGGGCTTTCGCATAAGGACTATTTCAAGAAGTTGGCCGATCTGGGGCACGAGTCCGCGACTCATTTCAGAGGAACTCTGCCTCTTGCGTTGAAGCGGTATGCAAGGGTAATGATCGGGACTCATGTGCCTCCATACTGGGATGGTATCATGCATGGTGAGGCTAGGTGTTCTTGGGACCATCAGCCCTATTACGCTAATGTTGCCGCTGGCAAGGCGATCGGAGGAATACTGCGTCGTTTCGGTTCGAGGAAACTTGAGATCTACGCAGGTCATGCACATACGCGGTCAACGACTTCGATTTCCAAAAACCTGACACAGCACATAGCTGAGGGCAGGCGAGGCGCTCCATCGGTGGAGCGCCTGATCAAGGTTGCCTGAATCTTTTACATCGTCTTTTGGGCTCTTATCCGGCGGCTCTTTCGTGCCGCCCGAATTGAGAGGGAAGCAGGTCATTTACCATGACCAAAAAACATACCAAAAAACATGTCGTAACCGCCAAGAAATACCACGCTGACTTCGAGAAAGTTGCTGTTGAACTCGATGAGATCTGCAGAGACCGTCTCGGTGATGGGGTGATCAAAGGCGGAGTCCTTCTCGGACAAGAACCGGAGATTCGTCAACAAACGCTGAGCCGCCTTCTGGGCGGCTTTCTCTTAGGCAGCGAAACATACAAGGTGGCTGTCGCCAGTAGATGCCCAGCCGCGATTCATGACGCCATGGTGCGATGCGTCGCGATTGCCATGTCTTATTCCAAGCGTGATACGACCCGCAAGTTACTGCGCCAGCAAAAGCGGGAAGTTGAGTTCAAGGAACAAGACGGCGGCGTCTGTCGCCACTTCGTTGACAACCGCCCGGAAGATTGGCCGGTCGGCGCGAAGATTGAGATCCTGCATCGATGTTTGAATCAAGCCGTCGAGACAGGTAAGCTGTCACCATGCAACGCCAGTGTGGCCCTGCTGGTTTGTGACCAAGGGATACCTGTCCGCAAGGTCGCAAAAATATCCGGCGTTTCCACCAACGCGGTTTACCAGCAACTACGAAGGGTTCGCGGGGTGATGAGTGAACTGCTCGATGAGATTGATTGATCGGATCGAGATAAAGCCAAACGGCTGGCCCTTGATGGGCCAGCCGTTTTTTTAAGTAGAGCTGAGATAGTGTAGTTGAGGGCTTAGGACTCATTGGGTTTCGTGTTGTCGTCACTCTTCTTGATTTCCTTCAACACGAGTTCCCGAACCGAGTGGAGAGCGAGCTTGGCAAGTGACCTACCCATTCCTTCATCTTTCCGGTAGACCATTGCGAGCAGCTCTTCCGTTTGGCGAGTGTCATAGTCTGTAAGATCGATCTTGGCCGCGACATTCTTGATCGCTTCGACATGCTTCGAAACCGTTTTTCGAAGCTCGGAATCAGCCATGGACGAACTGGTTTCGGGGTCGATGCCAAGAATCAATTCCTGCTCATGGAGGTTCAAATCCCAATCGTTATTTTTGGCCTTCAACTGTTCAGGTTCAGTTTTTTTTCGCAATACTTTCTGAAACGGAAGTTTGCCGCTTCCATTCGGCATCCGCTTACCAAAGGGAATCTTTTTGATTTTGCAGTAATCAATCAGTCCCTCGATGACCTTAGCATCGCTTCTGCCATGGATTTTCACGTGGGCCAGGGCATGCAGCCAGGCATTGACGGTGTGCTTCTTTTCAATCTTGGATAGCGCTTCAACCTGCCGACCGGTTGGCCGAACATCATCCAAATCCGCTTGGATCATCTCTATGCGAATCCGGCCGGCGTGGACTGAGCGCATCAGTTGAGCCTTCTTTAGTTCGGTCATACGCATTCCGAAGGCGACAAAATCCTGGTCTGTCTGTCGGTATTGCTCGGTCGAGTAGATCTCCCACAGCAAGTAGTTGCGGAGTTCAATGCCTAGCGAGATCGCATTCGCGAGTCTACAGTTGTCCTTAAACCGAGCCAATTCGTCCGCAGCCAGAGCGGGGTTGTCCGTTTTAATGCTCATCGCCGTTTCATACCTGAGTCGCAGGAATTCTCCCGCAATCATGGATTTGTTGACGTTCGAGACGGCGTTGGCTGGGATCAGTTGCTGGAAAGCCTCCGAAATTGAGGAGGGTTCGCTGTTTTTGTTTTTCGCATTCATGTTTTTAGGTGTTTTGTGTGCACCTAAAGCGGATCGAGCGAATGTGCGCAAAATTGCCCCTCTTTACCGAAATGCGCCTGTTCTCTGAGTGGGATGTGGTGTGAGGTCAGGAGAAATTAGCCAATATTCAGTCTTTGCGGGGGGCGGTTCGTCTAGATAGCAGTATACAGCCCCTTAAAAATATAGTCTGCCCACTCGCTGAACGAGCGGGTCTCGAAGCGACATAAGTTGAAGAACTCATGACCCACCGATTCCTCACTTCGGGTGGGACCGGCAGGTCGCCGTTCGAAGTATGACCCGTTGGGTGAACAATGTTTCCATGGGGAGAACGGACCAACGGCATGTCTTGACTCCCGCCAAGCTGATGAGCGGAGACGTGCTCATGGGACCGGATACCTAACGACCCTTACCTGCTAAAAAATGGAATCCGTGATGAGCCGCTTTTTTTGAACGGCGGCCATACTTCTGTTTTTACCGAAAATATCGGCTTTCACCATATCCATCGCCGTATCGAAACAAGGACCGCTTACTACTCCAATATGAAAACGATGTAACTGTTTCGCAGAATCACACTCTCCATTGCCGCCGTAATCGTGACCGCCACCCAGGCCCTCTCCTTGGCAGAGGAGCCGCTGCCTAATAAGGGGCCGATTTCCGTCTATCGTTTAGGCGGCCAATCGAACATGGTCGGAAGCGCCTATCTTGAAGACCTTCCGAAGCTTTATAGACTTATTGCTGGCTTATTTTTTCAGACGAATGTCACCCTTAGGCATGCCGAAGCGATGCAATTCACCGCGGCGCTGAACAGCCGTTATGCGAGGCTCAGGCTGCGCGTCACCCTCGGGCCAGAACAACACCCAGTCACCGGGCTTGGTCGTGATTTTCCAAATGCCTTCATCTGATTTGGTCACGTCAACATCAGGCGAGCTTATCCACTGAGCGTTTTCAATGCCGGGCTCAACTTCGACAGAGCCACCCGCCTCAGCGGTCACGCTTGTCCATTTGGTCTTACCATCTTCACGGCGTGCACTGACTAAGAAGGCACCTTCACCGCGCAGTTGGTGAAACTGGACATCCGTCCACGCCTCTCCCACTGCCGGAAATACGCGTAGGCGATTTCCCCAACTTTGTAACAACATTTCCTGCAGCGCCGTGGCTGCGTGCAGCGGGGTTTCAATCACCGGGCAAGTGCCCGCTTCGGTGTAGAAGGTGTTGCGTTCGATGCGCGGTTTCAGACGGTTGATGAAATCCAAAGCTCGGTCGCCATCACCCAATAGAGAAGCCATACAGGACCCACCTGTCAGGGCGTAGCCGCCGCTCGCGACTCCAAAGCTGTGCCATCGATCTAGACTCTTTATGATCAATTCACGGTGTTCTTTGGTCTCGGGTGTAAGCGTACGCAACGGATAGATTGAAAGGAGGTGAGACCAGTGGCGGTGACGTCCGCCAAGTGGTTTGTTGCGGCCAATCATGATGCCAGTCTCATCGATGTGCACAGGTACCAAACGCTTGCTTAGGTCCGTCCATGCTTCAATCAAAGGCTCAGACTCTTTACTGAGGCCTTGTTCGGCTGCCAGTTCAAGTAAACGGTTTATGCCCCAGTGCAATAGCGAGATGTCGTAACTGCAGTCTTCTGCAATTCTGTACTCGGGACTGAAGGTTTCAGGAAGATGAAGCAGTCCATCTGCCTCCTCGACGAGGAAATGGCGGTAGTAGTTCACTGCTCCTTTGAGTAAGGGATAGAGTATCTCGTCGCGCAATTGTGCATCGAGCGAATAACGGTATTCGAGATCGACGTTGTGGACTGCCCACAACAGATTACCAGTTTCGCGGCCGATTTTTGGGTCTATCGGCGGCCGCCCGCCTGGTTGACCGGCATGGCCTAACAAATCCCAGCCGGAACTGCACCGACCGATGGCGTAGGAGTCCGCACGATAGGGCTCCGCCACATTGCGCGCGAGATTTTCACGATTGATGCCGAGTCGATGGCTCAAGGCGCTGCCCATTTCGCGTCGATTGGCAACATTGACGCCGCTGTGAGCAAGCTGGACATTGAGGTTCCACCAGCAGGAATTCCATGCCGTAGGCTGCAGCCATGGTCCTTGATTATCGATAATCCATCCCTTGTCGCGGGTCGCGCTAGCGCGCTTGTATTGTTGTATCCAGTAGAACGCGTCCCAGTAAGAATCGCCGGTCGATATGAAACTCGCCGGATAGTAGCTGTGCCACCAATTGCGATGAGTCGTAACCCAGGCTTGTTGATCGGCAGCTGCTGCCGCGCGCACTGCGGCGACGGCTTTGGCTTCCGCGTCCTTGTCGGGAAAGCTATGCTGAACGCTCAGCCAGAGCTGCTTGGACTTGCCGTTTTTCTTCTCCAATAGTGCCACAGCGGTTTGCCCGCCGGCATGTAGGTGGTGGACAAAGGTTTGAACTCCGTCGGGCAGTATCGTGGCGACCGCCGGAGGGTTTTCTGGATCGCGCGTTATTTTACCGCGGACGCCGCGTGCGCTCAGGGCTTCCTCGGCGATGTACTTGAATTCCGCTTCCGCAAGATCGCCTTCGCTGGTAATTTCGAGTCGCATCACCGGCGCGGTTGCATGCACCATGGTTGTCCAGCGGATGCTGCCAGCCCCCGACGTGAATGTCCCGGTCGCCTCTGCATCCCAGAGGTTCAAGCGTGATTGCCAGCCAGTGAGGTCGGTGGGCAATTCCAGACGCAGATGCCCAATAAAAAGCCGGCCACGATTCAGAACCTCAACCAATTTCACCGAGAGATCATCCTGATCAACGGATCTGTGGTCGTGGGCGGACGAACAACCTATATCCCAGCGAATTGTCCGCGCATCGTCCTGATACATCATGGTGCCCTGTTCGCCGTTGCCAAGAAAGGGAGAGTCAGCCCACCGTTTTGGGACTTCGCTCCAAATAAGGTCGTGATCGGCCATTGTGGTCGGCCAGTCGATCTCATCAGTTAACGGGTTGTTTTCAGCGGCAACACCCTGCGGTACCATCATTAGTATAAGGGTGGAGATGAAGATGGTAAGTAAGGCCTTATGCAGGGCTAAGCATTTGCGCGTCATAGATGTGAATGATCTAACCTTGGTTTGTGGGCTTGTGAGGAGCGATTATGGCTGATCAAGTGGCTGTCCGAATGAGGTGCTTGCACTCGTAGACTGGCTATGGAGTTGGATGGTCTCGGTAATGCACCGCCTCAGTTCAGCCACTGTTGCATCAAGAGAGACGTAGAGGCTCATCTCAGATTGCCCCGGAGCCGCAAAATGAAGCCCATCTTCTTGGCAGATAAAGCGGTAGATCTTATTCCCCCTGCGAACTCGAAGTTCGTTGTTTTTAGGGCAGAATCTTCCCCGTCTCTTACCGGCCTCGCGGAATTTATCGATCAACATTTTTCAATGACTTGGTTCTACTTTGAGACATTTACTTCGTTTCTGGTGCTAGGGCATTTGCGAATGCCACACCGATCTTGCCGAGGATCTTTGCTGACCCCATGTAGTGGAAGTCCGCTTGGGAAACCGCCATTCTATAGAGTTCCTCCTCCTCGGGTGTTGAGAAAATCGAGGCCCGAAAGGCATCGGACTTCTTCTTTCTCTCCTCGTCGCTCAGGGTTTTGTCCCTTTGTATATTCTTCAGCTGTCCTTTTGCCTTCGCCCACTTCTGGTCGAGCTCGCCGAGTTTCTTGTCCCAGAATTGCGCGGTATGGACGGCGTGAACATTGCCCTTGAACTCAGGCAATTTCGCGGGCGCAGCCATCGCTTCGCGGAAGTAGATCTGGTTGGGGGCTGACCGATAATCAGCGTCTTCCCCTTCGATATCGCCCCAAACACCGATGACTCCGATCACGAAGGGCATCTTCGGCGCATTGAATTCCTTGCGCATGTCCTTGATGAAGTGGGTAAGCAACTCACTGTAAAGATCGTAGCCGCCGCGTTCATTCCGGTTTGGGTAGGCGTCCTTACCCAACATATCATTCCATCCTTGGAACCAGACGAAGCCAGCAATTTCAAATCCTTCTTTGGGGTCATAGTCCGGGTAAACGCGCTCGATGTTTGCGAGCACGTCTTTGACGTGTGCCACGATTTTCTGATACTCGGGGCCACCCTTTTCATTCGAGCTGTCGGTAGCAGCGCTGGGCGGGCGAAAACTGCCAGTTAGGTTACGGCCACCCCACGCGGCTTTAATGAGAAGGATAGGGTTACTCACCTGCTTTTCCATCGTGAGACCGAAGGTGTATTCCGGCCCGATTCTGGGTCCACGGCCTGCTCCGAAATCGGGTGTCAGCTTGCCTTCCCGCACTGTGTCTTCAGGTTTCCCCGTGCTCATATAGCTGATCCAGGTGCGCTCGGCGTTGCGGAGTTTGCCATTTTTGTCGAACACCAAGGCCGCCAGTTCCTTGGACTCCGGATCCTTGGCAACGTAATCGAAGGTGCTCACGTGTGCGTTACCAACCATGTTGGATTGACCGGCAAGGATGTAAACCTTGAGGGGGGCTGCGTGAGCCGTTTGGGCTACGGCGGCGAGTAGGGCGATTTTTAAAAATGCGGTTTTCATGAGACTGTGAATGGTTTCAATGTGGCTCTTGTGAATGGCAACGCCACGAAAATGAGCTGCACATGTGACCCCTTAGGTGGGTTAGCTGGTTGCGAATGGTTATTTTACGGTTTGGCATGGATCGGCTGACCAGCAATGAAACTTATTTCAAATCACATGAAAAATTCCCTGAAATACTCCACAGTCGCCATTCTTATCATCGCTGCTCTTTTTGTTCTTAGCCAAGACCTCGATTGTGACATCGAGAGCAGAAGAGTAGGCTCCTGACCTCGCCGCCGGGGGCAAACCCGATAGCGAGTTCAGAACTTTTCTGGAGCCGACGAGAATGCACGGCAGCCCGTCCCATTTGGCTTACTTCGGATCCAGAGCCTCCGCGAATGCCACACCGATCTTGCCGAGGATCTTTGCCGACCCCATGTAGTGGAAGTCCGCCTGCGAAACCCCGCTCCTATAGAGTGCCTCTTCTTCGGGTGATGAGAAAATCGTGGCCCGGAAGGCATCGGACTTCTCCTTTCTCTCCTCGTCGCTCAGGCTTTTGTCCCTTGAGATATTCTTCAAAGTTCCTTTCGCCTTTGCCCACTTCTGGTCGAGCTCGCCGAGTTTCTTGTCCCAGAACTGCGCTGTATGGACGGCGTGAACATTGCCCTTGAACTCGGGCAGCTTCGCGGGCGCAGCCATCGCTTCGCGGAAGTAGATCTGATTGGGTGCTGACCGATAATCAGCATCTTTTCCCTCGATGTCGCCCCAAACGCCAATGACTCCGATCACGAACGGCATCTTCGGTGCATTGAATTCCTTGCGCATATCCTTGATGAAGTGGGTAAGTAATTCACTGTATAGATCGTAGCCGCCGGGTTGATTTCTATTGGGGTAGGCGTCCTTACCCAACATATCATTCCACCCTTGGAACCAGACGAAGCCGGCAATTTCATAACCCTCCTGGGGGTCGTAGTCGGGGTAAACGCGTTCGATGTTGGAGAGCACGTCTTTGACGTGTGCCACGATTTTTTGGTAATCGGGGCCACCCTTTTCATTCGAGCTGTCGGTAGCAGCGCTGGGCGGGCGAAAACTGCCAGTTAGGTTACGGCCACCCCACGCGGCTTTAATGAGAAGGATCGGGTTACTCACCTGTTTTTCCATCGTGAGACCGAAGGTGTATTCCGGGCCGATCTTGGGCCCTTGTTTGGATGCGCCGAAATCGGGCGTCAGCTTGCCTTCCCGCACCGTGTCTTCAGGTTTCCCAGTGCTCATATAGCTGATCCAGGTGCGCTCGGCGTTGCGGAGTTTGCCATTTTTGTCGAACACCAAGGCCGCTAGTTCCTTGGAATCAGGATCTTTGGCCACATAGTCGAAGGTACTCACGTGGGCGTGTCCTTGCATGTTGGATTGGCCAGCAAGGATGTAAACCTTGAGGGGTTCGGCGTGAGCGAGTTGCGCTACGGCGGCTAGGGCTATGGTTAGTAATGCGGTTTTCATATACATATTTAACTACGCACCTGTGAATGGGCATGCCATAAAAATGACTATGACGTGCGACCCATTAGGCGGGTCGGGTGGTGGTGAATGATGGTTTTGTCTTTCGGCGTGGATAGCTTAAATCGGGTTATACCAAACTCATGAAACATCTCCTGAAGAACTCAACAGTCGCCATTTTGATCGTGGCCGCAATTTTCTCCATAGGTCAAACAGCCAGTGCCGCACCGAGCGAAGCAGAGCAGACGCCCGACCTCACAGCCGGGGGTAAGCCTGATACCAAATCTACAATCCTTCTAGGGCCGACAGGAATGCGCGGCTGGATCTATCATCAGGGTACGAACACTTCCAAGGCGCGGCAGATTCTGGTGACCGATGTCGAGGCGGAGTCGCCGGCTCACGGCAAGATCGAGCTAGGCGATGTGATCCTCGGTGCTTCAGGCAATGGTAAAGATCCTGCTCCGTTCGATTTGGATGCGCGCAGGCAGTTGGCTGTCTCGATTGCAGATGCCGAAGCGCGGAATCCGGCCGAGTTGCGCTTGCTGGTGTGGCGGAAAGGTAAGCAGGGGGTGCTTGCACTGAAACTCAGAACGATGGGAGCATACAGCGCCACCGCACCCTTTGATTGTCCCAAGTCGGCCAAGATCCTCGAGGAAGGATTGGACTACGTGGCAAAGCAGGACGAACTGGAGAAAAATGATAAATTCGGGAGATTCGATTGGGGGCTGATGAGCTTGATGGCTGGCAATGATCCGGCCAATCCGAAGGCAGCGGGGCGCATGAATATCGTGCGTAAGAACATTTCGAAGATTCTTGTCCCGCAGAACGAAATCGACGCGATTCTCGGCGGGGCAGTCGAAACCCGATCAAAAATTCCATGGGGACGCGGGCACAACCTGATCACCCTTACGGAGTATTACCTCCAGACCAAAGACAAGTCGGTGTTGCCTTCCATTGAAGCCTGCGCGGTTTCGATCGCCAACGGCCAGAGCATCTACGGCACGATGGGGCACCGTTACCAAGATCTCCCGGCGGATGGAAGCCGCGGATCGATCCATGGCTATGGTCCGGTGAACTCGGCAGCCATGCCTACCTTGCTCGGGTTGGTGCTGGCGCGTGAGTGCGGGATTGACCATCCGGAGTTGGAGCCGGCTATTCAGCGCGGGGCGACGTTTTTCGGATACTACGCCGGAAAGGGAGCAATTCCGTATGGTGAGCACACCCCGGCTGTGAATAACCATGAAACCAACGGTAAGAGCGGCTTGGCTGCCTTGATCATGCGCCGGATTGAAGGCCGTGAAGAGGAGAGCGGCTTTTTTGCCAAGATGGCTGCGGCTTCATTTCCTGATCGCGAGGGCGGTCACACCGGTGCCTATTTCAATTATCAATGGGCTCCGCTCGGAGCCTACGCAGGCAGCCGGGAGGCGCTGATCATGCACTTTAAGCACATCAGTTGGCATCTCGACCTCTGTCGCCGTTGGGATGGTGGCTTCGAGTTTACAATGATCCAGGCGAAGAGAGAAATACGCGATTACAGTCAGATCGACTCATCGGTTCCGCCCTTACTCACCTACGCGGCACCCTTGCGGCGATTGATGGTCACAGGCAAGGGACTCGATGTTGAGCTTTTGAGCAAGGCAGATGTTGAGCAGGCCGAATTTGCAGCACTTTATGATGCCAGCAAGCGCACCGAGAAGGAATTGTTGGAAGACTTTTCCTGTTGGTCGCAAAAGGTGAAACGTGATGCGGCTTCAGAGATTACGGAGCGAGGTATCAGCAGTGCAAAGCTGCTGGAGGTCTTGCTTCCAATCGCGAAGAACCCGGATAACCAGGGGCGGGTTGCCGCGTTGTGGGCGTTGGGCAAGATTGAGGACAGTGCCTCGGCCCGCGTTCTGGCAGAGAGCCTGACTGACAAGGATCCGATGATCCGGTTTGTGGCCGCTGAGTCGATGCGCTCGCTGCCTCAGGAACTGAGGATGGCTGAGGTGGAAACCATACTCAAAGCCTGTGCGTCCACGGCCAAGCCGGCATGGCCGCTCGACCCCGAGGATCCGGTGCAGTTTGCGCATGGTAGCCTATCCATGTTGTTGTTCTACAATGGCAGAGCCGCTGGACCCAAGGGGGTGCTCGCGGGCAACAAGGTCAAGGACATCGACCGCTCCCTGCTCTATCCCGCCATCCGCGCGGTGGCAGGAAATCCGGGGGGACGGTCCCGTAGCACGCTCGCGGACACCTATCCCTATCTGACGGAGGAGGATCTTGAAGCCCTGGCCGATACGGTGGTCACCTCGGTGGTCGAACGTGCACCGGCCGACTCAATGTTCAGTAAGGGAATCCGCGAGTCCGGTGTCGATTTTTTACTGAAATTTGGTTATGTAGAGTCGGATGAAGTGATCAGCTTGTTGCTCGAGGAAACGCAAGACGACCGGATGGCCAGAGACATCGAAAAAGGCAAGAAGGCCATCGGGCCAAAGCCGCCGCAAACCTTCAAAGAAATCAGTTCCGTGACCGCCTCGCCTTCAAGCCTAAGGCTCCCCAATGGAGTCGCATCTCTCAAGGTGGAAGCCAGTGATTCGGCCAATGTGAGCAACATCTTCACTTGGAAGAAGCTCGAAGGCCCTGGCGACGCGAAGTTCCAGTCAAACGGAACCGCCGAAGCAGCATCAACCAAAGTGTCGCTGAGCGCCCCCGGCAACTACGTCCTGGAAGTGACCATGTCCGACCCCCGCGGCCTCAGCAAGGTATCCGAGACCCTGACCCTCACGGTTGAAAAATGATGAGCGCCTCACGCTCTTTGCATCCCTGAACCCTTTTACTCCACTCTTTTTACTATCTGTGTCTCCCCGTTCGCTTTGCGCATGAACCGAGGGCAGGCTTTACAGAGACAGCAGCAGCAGTGGGGGCTAAGGAAGACGGGGGGTGCGTACATCGCCATCGCCAAATATTCTATGGATCTCATCAGGTGGAGCGCATTGCTGCGCGTGAGGGGAAAAGCTTCACTTGATCAGTGGTGCCGGACCGATTGTCCCACCCTCGACGAGAGTGACTTTGGTCCAATCCTTTCTTCGGTCCTCTTTGCCTCGTGCCACGTTGTTGGCCCACTCTACGGTACGCCGAACCCAGGGTCGGCCGTCGAAGCTCAGGTGAGTGACTGGTGGGTCGATCCACTGAAAGGCTTCGTCTGGGTCGAGGGAGATCAGGGAAATATCCCTCGGGGACCTGATGTCGCGTCGCGCGAGAAATTGCATGGTAGCGGGCACCAGTTTCGCGTCTTCGACCAGCAGTGCGGTGGGAGGGGTCTTGTCGAAGAGCGAGCGCAAGCACTCGTGGAAACTCTGGGGATTGTCGTCCCAATCCGGCAGGTTGTAGGAGCCGGTGGCGATTCCTTGGGCCTGCAATTCCTCAAGGAACTGAAGCGGTAGCGGCCCCGGCTGGGGTTTCCTGAGCCCCTCGCGTGCCAACATCACGATGCGGTGATGGCCGAGGGCTACGAGTTGCTGCACGAATCTGGCGGTGATAGGCCCCTTCGCTGGTCCGACGCGTGCCAAAGGCAGCGATCTCACGGTCCCGAAAAAGGCGAAGGTCGGAATGGGCTGGTTGGCAAACCACTTGAGCACTTCATGATGAGCGGCCACCACGATCCATGCATCGGCGGGTGTGTTTTGGACCAAGCGTGCCACCCGCTTCGGATCCATGCGGAGGTCTGCCAGGCTTTTTGTGGTCAGCATGGTGGAATGCCCCGCCATGCTGAGGCTATGTTGGAGATCAATAATGTAGTGCAGCCTCGCATCGTAGGCGTCGAATGGCAGGATCGCCACGCGCAGCGAGGTCATTGGCGCATCGTCCGGGATGATGATACGGCGCGGTTTTCCCGGGCCTTGGATTTTCAGTAGACCCTCGCGCTCCAATAGCGTTGCAGCAGCTTCAGCTGTCTTGTGATTTACTCCCAGGCTCTCCGCAAGGCTCTTCGAGCCAGGCATCTCGCCACTAAAAGCTCCCATCAGGATCTCCCTGCGAAGATGCTCTGCCACCTGCTCGGCGATCGACATTAGTTGCAATTCTTTCATTGCTAACAATCTATTTTATCATAGACGGGACAGTCAATGGGGAAAGGCCGCGAAGCAGAGAACGGCGCTAAATCAGCACGTGTTTCCGCGTTCGCGGCGGAATCTGATTTGAACAAACTATCTTAACGCTTTGGAACTGTATCGCGAGTTTTACGCAGTCATCAACGCGCTCAACAAGAATGGTTTGGCCTATTGAGTTGTGGTTGGGATCGCGCTTGTGTTTCATGCGCAGCCCCGATTTACGCGTGATATTGATATTCTGGCACGACCGGCTGATTTACCTCGGTATCGAGATGTCTTCCAAGGTCTTGGCTATTCTGAGCTCGCGCAGCCTTGGGCTTTTTAAAAACTGCGTTATCAGAAACTAATTATAAGAATAATTGAATGACTCCAGATCACTCTGTAATTACAGTTTCGCTTTACGAATCTTATCGGCGACGGCGCGATATGAATGCAAGTCCACTCAGACCTATCAGAACGGCGGAAGAAGGCTCAGGGATGACGACACTTCCATTGAACTCAAGTCCGCTGAAGACCGCGTAGTGTCCTTGGGTGACGGAGCTATCTACAAGGAAACTAACGTCATAAACTCCACCTGCACTTAGCGTTTGCGGAGTAGTCATGTTGAAGGTGAAGTCTTGTCCAGTAGCGCTATTTGGAACCAAATTTGTGAGCGAGACAGAATCCACAGCAGTCGGACCCGATGTGTTGGTGATCGTAATGGCAATATCGGTTTTAGCATTAGTTGATAAGTTAGAGTTAGTCCCCCCATTACCCGTATGCGCTAGGTTGATCACAATATTATCAAGAATCACGTCTAAGGCTCCAACCGTTACTGTGACCGTCGTTCCCCATTGTCCGTCGCTAGGAGATCTGCTTATATTTGTATTCCCACCGAAATATCCGTTAGCTACATGATAGGTGCCAGTTCCTGCGAACAGATGACCATCACCTTGGTTGGCTACGACGTTTTCAAGCGAGAGGCTCGTTGATGCGGTCAATCCATTTTCCACCCATGTAATATCGTCGGCCTGATCAGCATCGCTGCCATTGACTGATGCTCCTGAAAAATCAGTCGATAAAATGACCGCTGCATTAGAAGTAAGTATAGAAGCAAGAACGAAGGATGAGATAAGCAGTTTTATCTGTTTCATGTGGTGCAGATTGTTGAGGATTTCTTCAGATGACAGCTATAGACGTTAATTAGTGGTTATCATACACACAAGAATAAATGACGTGTCAATTATTCTTTACTAGGAGATGGGCGCAAAGGCCGCGCACGGTCGAATTTGAGTCAAACGCTTTGAATCCTCATCGCGATGAGGAAGTGAACATCAGTGCCGGCATACCGTCCTTGTTGAAAAGATTCGCCCACGGGAAGGTCTGGTTGAAAGCGTAGCGCACGTGCTGCGGTCTTGTGACCTTGCCGCTGCTGACAATGACTTTGTCGCCCTTGATCACGGAATCCGCCCATTGCCAATTCAGATCGTCGCCGGCGATCTCGAAGCCCTGGAGCTTGTCACCTTGCCGGAAGGCCAGCCCCTTGCCGACGTGATCGAAGCTGATCTCGATTTCATCACCGCGCACGGCATGGGACTTGTATGTCGGGCCACAAGTGACGATATCGCGGCCATAGACGGATCCAAGGGCGACCCGGCAGGCGCGCATGCCATAGGAGTATTTGTGCACTGGGTGGACGCCCGGAGAGAGATCGGACGCGGTCACGAGCGGAGCGTTCTTGATGGTGCCCATCTTGACGTGCTGTAGGTTCTGCGCGCACTTGCGATCTTCCGGCAGCGGCTCCTTGGGTAGAGGCTCCCACTGAAGAGGGGCATGTTTACCGGTCAGATTGCTCGGCTCCCAAGCACAGCCGCCACCGCTGGGCTTCTGTACGTGAAGAAAGGGAAAGTCGCCCATACCCCATGTTTTGCGCCAGCCGGCAATTAACGCCTGCATCACAGTATATTGGTCCACTCCGGGAACCCCTGTACCGCTTTCGCCCTGGTCCCAGAGCACGCCCCGAATCGAATAAGGGACATACCTCTCGACTGCACTGTAACGACGAGCCCCCGGTTGGGCGGGATGAGAAAAACGCATGCGCTTGCGGTCCTTTGGATCGGCCTTTTTCACCTCTTCATTGAACTTCGCTAGCTTCTCCTTACGGTCGGCCTCCATTTCCCCAATACTGCCGAAGCCGCTGTTCTTTTTGAACATTTCCACAAATTCAGGGCTGTCATTAGCCATCTCCTCGGTGAGCCAATTCACGGAGTGGCTGCCGTTAACTGCTCCGACCATCAGTCCAACCGGCACATCCAGTTCCTGCTGCAAGACATGGCCGAAAGAAAACAGCAGGGCGGAGAAATCGCGAACGTTCTCGGTATCGGCGATCTGCCAAGTATTGTCGACGTAAACCCGCAACATCGGGTGAGGCCCCGCTTCGCAGGCCTGTTTCAGTTCGGGATCGTATTCCGTATAGTGACGGGTTCCGTAGGCCATGTTCGATTGCCCGGATCCCAGCCAGACTTCGCCGACCAGCAAGTCTTCCAACACCGTGGGAGAGCCTTCGGTTTTGTCACCCGTGATGATGAGTTTCCCCCCTTTGCTATCGGCGGACAATGGTCTGAACACCACACGCCAGCGACCGTCTTGAGAGGTCTCTGCTTCGACCTTCTGGGGCGAATTCTTGCTGCCCTTTGAGGGCAGGTATTCCACGGTCACGGTTTCGCCGCGATCCGCCTTCCCCCACACCGGGATGTCCACGTCGCGCTGGAGAACCAGATGATCCGTGAACATCGGGTCGACCACGACCTTTGCCTCCGCCGAGGGAAGCAAGGTCAGGGCGGAAGCGGTTAATAAGGTCAGGCCGTTGAGCGTATTCATGAAATAATAATGTTGGAGATTTGGATAGATCGAGCCTCTCGAGATTCACGCTATCAGGCAAAGGGAATAAGGATGCTGAGCGACCCTTTTAATGGGTTGGTTTTGACAGCTTAAGCTTTTGACTGGATTCCGAAAGACAAGGAACATCCTAAGCCGCCCAAATCCTCTGCCTTCCCAAAACGCATCATGCAAACTTTTCCACTATCCTCCACGCCGGATCGGCCAGTAAGCCCTCTGAACAGACTGTCCGATTCGAATGTCCCCGCCCCACTCCTTGCCCTGATCGTTCTGATAGGTGCCATCTGCCTTGCTCCTGCAGCGGAGCGGTCTCCAAACTTTATTTTCATCCTCAGCGATGACATCGCCCAAGGCGATCTTGGCTGCTACGGTCAGGAGCTGATTCAGACGCCGAGGCTCGACCAAATGGCAGCCGAGGGCACGCGCTACATGCAGGCCTATTGCGGCACCGCCGTCTGCGCGCCCAGCCGGGCGTCGTTCTTCACCGGCCTGCACAGCGGCCATAGCCCGATCCGTGGCAACTACGAACTCGCACCCGAGGGGCAGCTTCCGCTGCCAGCGGAAACGGTCACCATCGCCGAAGTCGCCAAGTCGGCAGGCTACGCCACTGCCACTTTCGGGAAATGGGGCATGGGCTTCTTCGATACGACCGGCAACCCGTTCAAGCAGGGTGTTGACCGTTTCTATGGCTACAACTGCCAACGCCTTGCCCACTCCTACTTTCCCACCTATATGCATGATGACGACCAGCCGTTTTTGCTGCCCGGCAACGATGGTCAGGGGGTAGGGGAAACCTACGCCCAGGAACTCATCCAGAACGAGATGATCCGCTGGGTGAAAGCCAATGCCGAGAAACCTTTCTTCCTTTTCTACGCGGTAACCCTGCCGCACGGGCGCTACGAGATCGATGACCTCGGAATCTACAAGGACAAGCCCTGGAGTGAGAAGGAAAAGGCCTTTGCCGCTATGGTGACCCGCCTCGACTCGGACATCGGCGAGCTTCTCGACACCCTCAAGGAACTCGGGATCGCCAAGGACACGCTTGTTATCATTTCCGGCGACAACGGCGCGGCGACCGCCCCTGAAAGCGATGTCTCCCAGCGATTCAAGCAGGATCGCAACGGGCTGCGTGGCTACAAGGGCAAGCTTTACGAAGGCGCGTTGCGCCAGGCGGCCATGGCTTGGTGGCCGGGCACGGTGCCGGCCGGCCGGGTGGATGCCCAGCCATGGGCTTTCTGGGATCTAATGCCAACCTTCGTCGAAATCAGCGGCGCAACGCCCCCGGACGGTTATGAGACCGACGGTCTCTCGCTCGTCGATTACCTCAAGGGCGGCAAGGCACCGCAGCGGGATTCCTTCTACTGGGAACTCAACGGACAGCAGGCGGTTCGCTTCGGCCAATGGAAGGCCGTCCGCAACGCGATAAACAAGCCCATCGAGATCTATGACCTGGAAAAGGATCCCGGCGAATCCACCGACCTGGCAGCCACCCGCCCCGATCTCGTGAAGGAAGCCGGGACGATTCTCATCCAATCCCGCCGCGAGGACCCGAACTGGCTGCTTGGTACTCGCACTCCGGAGCACGAGAAAAGCGCGCGCGAAGCATGGAAGGTCAAACGCTGGCGGGACGACAACCAGTGGGTACCCGAGAATGCTCGGCCGCTGGAACGGTAGATTTCCCAGCCCGTGCTGCCTTCCATTTCACTCATTTCCATTTCAAAAAAATCATGAGCCCGACGATCAAAAAAGCGGCATGCCTGGCGGTATGCTTGCTCTCCGCCCAGGCACAGGCCCAAATTGACCCGAAACCGGAAGCTCTCCTCTTTTGGGACAACGCACCCGCCAAGGATTGGCAATCGCAGGCGTACCCGCTCGGCAACGGACGCCTCGGCTGCATGGTGTATGGCGGCATAGAAAAGGAGCATATCCAGTTCAACGAGGACAGCCTGTGGCTTGGTAGCGAATCCGACACTGGCTCCTACCAGAACTTCGGCGACATCCATATAGATCTGAATGCCCCGGAGGCGACCAACTACCGCCGGGAACTCGATGTCAGCCGTGCTGTTCAGACCATCATGTATTCGAGTAATGGAACGAACTACCGGAGGGAGTATTTCTCCAGTGCGCCGGCGCAGGTGATGGTGTTTCGCTTCACGGCGGATAAAAAAGCGGCTCACACTGGGCGGATCTCACTAATGGATGCGCATGGCGCTCCGCCGAAAATCGAGGGCAAAAGGATCACTGCGACCGGTGACACGGATGGGAAGTGGGACAAGCGGGTCAATGGCGGGAACATCGTCCTGAACTACGAGTCTCAGGTTTGGGTGCTCAATGAGGGCGGTAGCCTGAAAGCTGGTGAAGATGGTTTTGAATTCAAGGGCTGCGACAGTGTGACGATCCTTGTCGCAGCCGGAACGGATTTCCTCAATCAGCGGGACAAGGGTTGGAAGCAGGATCATCCGCATCAGCGGCTAACCGACAGCCTGACGCAAGCTTCGCAGAAATCGTTCGATGAACTTCTCCAGGCACATGTTAAGGATTACCAATCGCTCTTCAACCGCCTGACCATCGAGCTGGGCGACAGTCCGGAAGAGCTTCGCGCTCTGCCCATGTCCGAAAGGCTGGATCGATACAAAAGATCCGCCGACCCGGATCTGGAAGAGCTGCTGTTTCAACACGCACGCTACCTGATGATCAGCAGCTCGCGCCCCGGTGGCTTGCCGGCAAACCTGCAAGGCATCTGGAATAACAGTAACACCCCACCATGGCGCAGCGATTTTCACTCCAATGTAAATCTCCAGATGAATTATTGGTTCGTGGATCAGGCGAACTTGTCAGAGTGTTTCAAGCCACTTGCCGAGTGGTTTTATTCGATCCGTGAGGTGCGCCGCGAGGAGACCAAGGCACATTTTGGTAAGCGCGGCATTGCCATGCATGTTGAAAACGGAATCTTCGGTGGTAGCACCTGGAAGTGGTCGATCGGCGATGCCTCTTGGCTGGCGAACAACCTCTGGTCCCACTACGAATTCACCAGGGATGGGGAGTATCTGAAATCGCGCGCCTACCCGATCATGAAGGATCTCTTCATGTTCTGGGAGGATCACCTCAAGGAGATCCCTTCACCTTATGGAAAGGGAACGGTTCTGGTGGCACCTGACGGATTTTCCCCGGAGCACGGGCCGCATGAGGATGGTGTCAGCTACGACCAGCAGTTGGCTTACGACCTGTTTACCAATTTCATCGAAGCCGCGGAAATCCTGGACCTCGATTCAAAGGCGCGCGCGAAGGCGGCTACCATGCGCGAACGTCTTCTCGGCCCGCAGATCGGAAGTTGGGGGCAGCTGCAGGAATGGATGGTGGATCGTGATAAGAAAAACGATACGCACCGCCACTTGTCACACCTGATCGCACTGCATCCGGGGCGGCAGATTTCGCCGTTCAAAACACCGGAGCTGGCGGAGGCCGCCAGGATCTCGCTGCTTGCGAGAGGGGATGGCAGCGATGGCGGTGATGGCGATTTCGGCTGGAGCAAGGCATGGAAGATCAGTATGTGGGCTCGCCTCCATGACGGCAAAAGCGCCCACAAGATGCTGCGTGAAATGGTCTCTGCCAATGTGTACGATAACCTCTTCGCAAAGTGCCCGCCGTTCCAAATCGACGCGAATTTTGGCTATGCGGCAGGTGTTTCTGAAATGCTTCTCCAGTCGCACATGGGAGCGCTTCACATTCTGCCAGCCTTGCCCGAGCGCTGGGCCACCGGCAGTGTCACGGGAATGAAGGCGCGCGACGGCTTCGTGGTCGGCTTGCAATGGGCAGGTGAACAACTCACCGAGGCGGTAATACTTTCGGAACAAGGAAACGTGTGTCGCATCCACTCGGCAGTCGCGATGAAAGTCACGAAGGATGGCAAGCCAGTCTCCACTAAGCCCGGCCCGGACAATACCATCGAGTTCCCCACAGAGCGCGGCGCGGAATACCGCATCCGGATCAATCGATGAGCGGGGAGACGAGTCGTTCCGACCGGCGATTTCAGTTAACCCCTTGTGCGATAGTGTGTTCACGGAATCGGAATCATGCTGATGGTTGTTAAAAACCGACCCCTTGGTGGGGATGGGTCTCAGTTCAGATCTGATTGATCGCCCGCAAATTATTCTATTTGATCCGCGATGTGACTAAATCGCATCCGTTCTTATCCTCGGCAAAAATGATTCGCGAATTCGCGGGATTGGCCACCGGCCTCACCGCGCCCTGCCGCGACCTGAAGCCGCCTTTTGTTGCACCACCTATCGCTCTCTTGTTATCGGGCACCGCCGTTTGCCGGAGCCTTCCGTCAAACGATCCGAAAAATCACACCCCCCCTCAGGGCAACATTCCAGCAGTGAGTCGTCTGGCCTGAGTCGCATTACCCCCAAAATCCAAAAACACCCCACCTCTATGAACACCGACCTGATCCATTCCATGCTGCCGGCGAAGTGGCATTCCTATCTCGCCTTGGTGGCATTCCTTTTCCTCGGCACATTTGCCCATGCGCAATCCGTCCCGCCCGACCTGACGGCGGGCGGCGTGCCCGGAGATTCGGGCACCATCACCCTCGGGCCGACCGGCCTGCGGGGCTGGGTATACTCGGTAGGCATAACTTCCGCCGATAGTCGGCAGCTCTTGGTGAAGGTAATTGATGCGGGATCACCTGCGGACGGAATATTCCAAGCGGGCGACGTGATCCTTGGGGCGGACGGCACCGGGGCCGCGCCGGTCAACTTCTCCTCGGACGCCCGCAAGGCCTTTGCCTACGCCATCGCCGATGCAGAGGCCCGCGACCCAGCCACGCTCAAGCTTCTTCGCTGGCGCGCGGGGACGACGGAAACTGTGCAAATCACCCTCCAAACCATGGGAGCCTACAGTGCCACCGCTCCCTACAACTGCCCAAAGTCCGCAATGATCCTCGAGCAAGGACTGCAATACGTCATGGACCATGAGCAGGCGGGGAAGTTTAACCTCGGCATCCTTCCCCTGATGGCTGGCAATGATGCGTCCAATCCCAACAATGCTGCCCGGCAAGCGCGGGTTCAGGCAGACATCCAGGCCATGCTGCCCTCGGCCGAAGAGCTGGCGCTGATGAATTCTAACGATGTTGAGGATTGGACCACCAAGATACCATGGAGGCGGGGGCATGAGCTGATCGTGCTCTGTGAGTATTATCTTCAGACCGGGGACACCTCGGTGCTGCCGGCCATCGATGCGCACGTCAATACTATCTCCAAGGGCCAGAGCATGTTCGGAACCATCGGGCACGCCTTCGCCGGCAAGAAGCCCGACGGAACCTTCAACGGTCCCTACGATGTCGGTTATGGATCAATAAACTCGGCCGGTTTGCCCTGTTTCGCAGGTATAGTCATGGCCAAGAAGTGCGGCAACACCAACCCGAAGCTTGATGATGCCATCGAGAGGGGTAAGCGGTTTTTCGGATCTTATGCGGGCAAGGGAACCATTCCCTATGGTGAACATGGTCCCAGCGGCGGCTACACGTCCAATGGCAGGTCCGGCCTGGCGGCGATCACCTTCGCACTCCTGGAGGATCGCCTGGACGTGCGCGACTTCTATGCGCAGATGGCCACAGCCGGAGCCTCGGCGCGGGAAGGCGGGCATACCGGCTACTACTTCAATGCCTGGTGGACTCCCTTGGGTGCGGCGGTGGGCGGCGAGGATGCCGCAGCCTATCACTTCAGCCAGATCTCCTGGCACCTCGACCTCAGCCGCCGTTGGGATGGCGGATTTGACTACTGCGAGATGGGGAAAAGCCTGACCACCATGAGCGGCATCAAGATGTTCATTCCTGCCCTGCTGACCTATGCCCTGCCATTGCAGCAACTCGAAATGACAGGTCGGGGCCGGTCTGCGCAAGGGTGCCTGACCGGCGCCCAGGTCGCGGACGCCGCAGCCGCAGAGCATTATGACCCCACTGCTCGCAGCACTGCCGAACTGATGGCGGATCTCGGATCCTGGGCACCCCAGATGCGCAGCAATGCGGCGTCCGAACTGGCTACACGCGACTCTGAAACCACGGCGTTGCTCCCAACGCTCCACGCGATGACAAGTGATCCGAACGGTGGAAATTCCCGCCTCGGAGCGTGCATGGCTTTGGGGAGAATCAGCAATGACGCCTCTGCCCCCATACTCGCCGCACTGCTTACTGATTCCGACTCAGAGGTGCGCCGTTTAGCTGCGAATGCGCTGAGATATATCTCCGTTCCCGCGAAACTAACGGTTATCAACACCATCCTCGAAGCGGCGGCCAGCACGGCGAAGCCCTTGCTGCCCCTTGATGATGAGGATCCGCTCCAATTGGCCCATGGCGAGTTGACTTACGTGTTGTTTGGGGAAGGAGGCAGCGGATTCGCACGCGGGGCTCTCTATGATTCCATTGACGGCATCGACCGCAACCTGCTCTACCCGGCGGTTCGCGCCTTGGCCGCGACACCGATCGGCCTCAACCGGGCCAACCTCAGGTATTTCTATCCCCTGATGACAGAGGAGGACTTCGAGGCTTTGGCGGACGTGGTTATGGACTCGGTGCAGTACCGTGCACCGGCCGACAAGATGTTCAGCCTGCATATCCGGCTAGCCGGACTGGCAGCACTGTGGGATCGCGAGTTGGCCGAGGCGATACCTTTGTCCATGATCTATCATACGGAGGAGCCAAGCGTTGTAGCTTCGGCAGAAATCATCGAGATGTTCGCTGATTATGGCGGCACCACGCTAGCGATCAAATCGGATCCCAACGTTGTGGGATACTTGGAAGCCATGGAGAGTCAACACTACAACTCTCAGATTGCGATTGATGCGATTATGGCTGATGTGAATCCGGCTACCCCGATTTACCTGAAAGGCATTCAATCGGTTACGGCCGATACCACCTCACTGAACTTGCCGGCCAACCAGACGCAGGTGCATGTGGCCGCGGCTATCATCGGCCAGGATGAATTGATTTACACCTGGGGCAAGGTGCGCGGAGCCGGAGGCGTGTCCTTCTCTCCCAATGGCACAGCCAGCGCCAAAGACTCCGTGGTGACTTTCGACGGCACTCCGGGTAGCTACATTATGGAGGTGACCGTTTCTGATACACGGGGTCTCACCGAGGTCAGCGCCACCATCGAGATGACACTGCGCGATGCCAACGGCAATCTGCCGCCGAACTCGGCCCCCGTCGCCACCTCCCAGTCTGTCTCGGGGAGCCGCCAGCAGGTTCCTATTCCGATCACCCTGTCCGGAGTTGATCCGGATGGGCTGCCGTTGATATACACGATCACCCGCCAGCCCGCCCAGGGATGGATCACCGGGACGGCTCCAAACCTGGTTTACACAACCAACCCGCTCTACGTCGGCACCACGGACAGCTTCGTTTTCGAGGTGACCGACAGCGAGGGCTTGTCGGATCAGGCCACGGTCACGGTCAATCTGGACAACTCCTTCCCGGACATCATCTGGGTAAGCTCCGCGCGCGACGGGGTGGTGCCAGCGGAATGGAATGCGTTGCTGACTGGCGCGGGTTACACGGTGGCGGGCTTCGTCGGGCGGACGAACCCGAATACCGTCGAGCAGGCATTTCTCAATTCGGCATCACTCATCATCTATGAGAACGGCAAGAGAAGCCCATTGACATACCCAGCCGGGCTCGCGGAGATATGGAACCGCCTGCAGCCGCCGTTGATCCAGCTGGATGCGGACAGTATCGATGACTGGAGCTGGGCGCCTTGGAACAAAAGCTCTGGCGCGGTAAGCTCGTCCGTGTATGCGCCCACCGTTCGTATTCCCGGAGATCCCATCTGGAACGGGGTAACGCTACCGCTTGAAGGATCGCTCGTCAATACCAAACAGAGGGTCAGAAGTAGCGAAACCCTAAATTATGGTGGCGAGAGGATAGCCGGGGATGCCGGGCAGACCGCGATCGCCCGCTGGCCGGCCGGAGCGATGCCTAGCAGCACTTACCGCGGCGGCAGACGCCTATTTTTTGCCGGTGTGGATGGTGCGGGAGCGTACGAGCTCACACCGCTTGGGGAAACCGTCTTCCTGAATGCCGTGGCCGATATGCTTGATGCCACGCCCCGAGTCTCTGCCCCATCAGTGTGGGGATTCTCCCAGGCAGATGCCGAGTCCGCCGTCGCAGCTGCGCAGCTTGTCGTGGGCACGATTACCACCACATACAGCGAGACCGTGCCAGCAGGCATGGTGGTCGGCCAAGGCCTTGCACCGAGAAGCTTCCAAGCACCGGGAGCCGTCGTGGATCTGGTGATTTCCCTTGGCCCACCACCAATGACGACCGTACCCGACTTGGTGGGACTGTCCCAGGCGACAGCAGAGTCAAATCTCAGCTCGGCTTTGCTCACGCTGGGTTCGGTGACGCAGGATTACAGCGAAACCGTCGAAAGCGGCAAAGTGATCAGCCAAAGCATCACATCGGGGAGCAGTGTCCTTGAAGGCAGTGGTATCGATCTGGTGGTTTCCCTGGGTTCAACCGCAGGTGCCCCGACAGAGCTGATTGCTCTTCGAGGAACCAGTGAAAGTTATGTCAACTGGACGAATGTGGGCGGATCGGGAAATCCACCCACCCGGTGGAATGAGTCCAACCTCATGGATGGTTCGGGCTTGACGGCGAACGCCAGCGGCAAACTGGTGCATACCAATGACGCAGCGACGGCGGCCAACCACCATTCTAACGTCGAGATGCAGGACACCGCAGGCCTGATCATCGATCTGGGCGCGGAATACAAGATCAGCGCCATGCAAGTCTGGAACTTCAATGCCTTGAGCGCGAGCCACTCTGCCCAGAGGTTCGACTTCAAATATGCGACGGATACCGGCGCGGTGCTCCTGGACAATGGCAAGCTCAAGGTTGCTGATCTGTCGAAGTTCACCACCCTGACGAACGACACACCGCTGCCGCTCTCCAATCCGTATGATAACCCCGACTACCTGGGTGAGACCTTTACCTTCGGGCAAGGGGTTCTTCCGGCGGAGCTGGGGGATCAGAGTGGTGCCGCCGATTCGTTGTCAGCCAGCACCATCACCGTACGTTACATTTTCCTCGACGACATGTTAGGTGGTGTCGTTCCCGGCAACCCGCCTTCACCGGCGGTCGGCCTCGCCGAGGTCCGGTTCTACGCCTATGAATCGGAAAACTACGCCCCGGCATTCACCTCCGGTCGAATCGTGGCGGGCAACGCTAGCGAGGATAGTCCGTATTCCGGATCCCTGGCGGCATTCGTCGCCGATCTGGATGGCGACCAGCTTGTCTTCTCAAAGCTCGGGGGGCCGACATGGCTGGACGTTGCGGCCGACGGCAGCCTCTCCGGCACACCGGCTAACCGCGATGTGGGAACCAACTCCTTCACCGTCAGTGTGACCGACGGCATCGCCCCTGCGGTGGCAGCGACACTGAGTATCACGGTGATCAACACCAACGATGCGCCGGTCTGGAGCGCGGATCCGATCAATATTGCCGATGCTGGTGTGGATAGCGCCTTTTCGGCAACCATCAGGACTTTCGCTGCCGACGAAGACCCCAGCGCCACACTCGCCTATGCCAAGGTGAGCGGTCCGGCATGGTTGACAGTTGACACAGACGGCACTCTCTCCGGCACTCCGACTGTCGGCGATCTGGGGCCGAATACCTTCACCGTAAGCGTGACCGACGGCATCGCATCACCGGTCGAAGCGACTCTGGAGATCAACGTGGCTGAGTCCGCGTCATCATTGACTGATGGAACTTCCTTCATCGTTGGCTCCGGACAAACACCCTATTTCAACCTGTCTGTTTACAATGGCAACGCCGGCTTCAGTGGGTTGGGTGCGAACGGACCTGTTGAACATACATTTCCCGGTGCCATTGTGGACTACCGGTTCTTCCAATGGTCCGGGGGCACGCCCGTGACTCTCGCCGAGAAGGCGGATACCTTCATCCTGTCGAGCATAACCGGTTCGGCGGTCAATCCCGCCAATCAGGGTTATGCCAGGATCTGGACCAACACAGACCCCGGTGTTGGCTATGCTTCAGCTCCCAATTTAGGGGCTGGCACCTCAATGTTCGTCAGCTCGAATCTCAAAGGTTCGGTGGATGTGTCATCGCTGGGCTCTGGAACGGTTTACTTCTTCTATGGCGCTTACCGTGCGAGACCTAGTTTTGATGCGACGATGAAAGATGCCGAAGGTTCGCAGATAGACATCCCGCTTCTCTCCTTTGGTGATGGCGATTATGCCAACAATACCGAAAACTACGCGACCTCCATCCACTTCACGAATGATGGCAGTTACGACACCATCGACTACACCTTCAACTGCACGAACGGTAGATTCACGGGTGTGGTCGTCATCGCTGACGATCCTACTCCGAACAACGCGCCGGTTTTTGCCGTTGACCCCATTAACGGCAGCGATGCCATCGAGAATGTGGCATATAATGGCACCATCGATGGTGCGGCGAGCGACGTGGATGCTGGCGACACACTCGCTTACGCCAAAGTCAGCGGTCCGGCTTGGTTGACAGTTGCCACCGACGGCACTCTCACAGGCACTCCGAGTAACAGCAATGTGGGAATCAACACCTTCACCGTCAGTGTGACTGACGGAACCGCCCAAGCGGTGGAGGCGACGCTGAACATCACGGTGATCGACACCAACGATGCGCCGGTCTTCGCAGTGAATCCCATCATCTCTGGCGACGCCACCGAGGATCAAGCCTATGTCGGCACGATCGCAGGCAGCGCTTCCGACGCGGATGCGGGTGCCAGCCTGACCTACGCAAAAGTCAGCGGCCCGGCTTGGCTGGACATTGCAGGCGACGGCAGCCTCACTGGCACACCGGGTAACAGCGATGTG
>JAGXGH010000097.1 GCA_024636835.1 Verrucomicrobiales bacterium
CCCCATCACCATACAACCATGGTTTTGGTTGACGATGGCGATCCTCGGCAATCTCTTCTATCCGGCAACCGACGGTCGCCAGCTCAACCTGGAGGGAATGGTGATCTTCATCGCCGCGGGCTTTTTCTCCATTCTGATTCACGAACTTGGGCACGCTTTCAGCATGCGCAAGCACGGCGGCCGCGACATCCAGATTCAGCTGCAAGGCCTGGGTGGACAGGCCGCTTATCGTCCCGACCCGGAGCGCCCGATCACGCGTTGGAAGTCCATCGCAATCTCCGCCGCCGGTCCGCTCTACCAACTCATTGCCGGCATCGCCGCCAAGTTGTTCTTGATTGCCTATTCATCAACCGTCGGTGACGCCACTATGCTTGTCATCGCTCTCGAACCATTTATTCTCATCAGTATCTTGTGGGGAGCTTTCAACCTGCTCGTCCCCATTTTCCCTCTCGATGGCGGACAAATCCTCAACGGCATCCTTGGCCCGAAGAACATCAAGACCACACTATGGATTGGCCTCATCCTCTGCATCGTCCTAGCGATTCTCATGTCGATCCGACAGCTTAGCTTTTGGAATCTACTCATCATTGGCCTACTCGCCTCACAAAACATCCGCATGCTACAAGCGATCCGTGAGCAGGAGAAAGGCGGACCTACTCCGCCACCGCAGCCATGAAAAAGCGATTTACTATTGGAGGAGCGGTAGCAGGGGTGCTCTGCGGAAGCAGTATCGTTGTTAATGCTTTCATCAAAGGACCAGGCCTTCCGGGATCCCTTGAGCTGGTATTTATGGCAATCTTTATAGGTGGTTTTGTTGTATTGGGATCTCTACTCGGATTGCTCACTGGGTGGCTGGTCAGTTTGTGTATCACAAAAAAATGAGGCCGGTAGACAATACCTTGTAAATCATAGCCAAACTGCCCCAACTATGAAAGAACTGTTTCGCGAACGCGACTCCACCATTGTCGGCTACTACCAGTCGGTGCTGGAAAGCGAAGGCATCCCCACCTTCATCCGCAACCAAAATGCGGTGACCATGATGGGCACGGAAATACCTATCCCTGAGTTTTTCCCCGCTCTCTGCGTGGTCAATGACGACGACTACGACAGCGCGGTGGCGGTCATCAAAGAGCGCCGCAACGCAGAAAACGACGCAGCCAGCGCTGAGGAATGGACGTGTGAAAATTGCAACGAAGCCAACCCTGGCAACTTCGACATCTGCTGGTCATGCGAAACCTCGCAAAAGCCCGCAGAATAGCCATCAGATAAAGACGATCTGGCGCTACCATATGAGAATATTTCAGGAGCGGAGGTCTCCAGGCCTCCGCTGGGTGGTTCACGAATTCATCATCACCCCAAGGGAACCACGAGTTGCCCGCTTCGCTTGCACGAATCATTCCATTGGCCAAGCAAAAAGCCCACACGGCAGCCGTCCGGTTCGTAAACCACCTTCCATCGCCGCTTCCAATCCTGCCCTCCGTCATACGGAGAAGCCCACACGGCAGCCGTTCGGTTCACAAACCACCCTCCATCGCCGCTTCCAATCCTGCACTCCGTCATACGGAGCAGATTGACAAGTGGCTGATGACCATTGACCATCTTCTCATGTCTTTAGAAAATCGTATCGCAGTTGTTACCGGAGCCGGACGTGGTATCGGCGCAGCCATCGCCCACGAACTCGCCGCTGCTGGCGCCAAAGTCGCTATTGTCAGTCGCACGGAAGCGAATTCCGTCAAATCCGCTGATGCCATCAACGCAGAATTTCCAGACGCCGCCAAAGCTTACGCAGTGGACGTCGCTGACTTCGCCGCCGTTCAGGAAATTGGCAAGCAGATCATCGCCGACTTCGGTGGTGTGGATATCATCGTCAACAACGCAGGTGTCACGCGTGACGGACTCTTCCTTCGCATGAAAGAAGAAGACTGGGACACCGTTATCGATACCAACCTCAAGGGTGCATTCAACATCGTCAAAGCATTCTCCAAGCCCATCCTCAAATCGAAAGCTGGCCGCATCATCAACATCGCCTCAGTCATCGGGCTGATAGGCAATGCAGGGCAAACCAACTACGCAGCTTCGAAGGCAGGGCTGATTGGCATGACCAAATCCTTCGCCAAAGAATTCGCCTCACGTGCTGTCACCGCCAACGCCGTTTGCCCGGGGTTTGTGGTTACCGACATGACCGGTGAACTCACCGACGACATGCAGGAGCAGATCAAGTCAAACATCCCCTTGAAATGCTTCGGCGACGTCAAGGACATCGCTAACGTCGTCCGCTTCATCGCCTCCGACGAAGCCCGCTACATCACCGGCCAAGCGATCGCTGTGGATGGTGGAATGGTGATGTAGGTGGTCAATGGTCGCAAGCGGGGATCGGTAAGGAAAGGTAATTTGAATCCTTTTTTGAGCCTATTTGCGGCAGAAATCCAGGCACTGGGGCATTGGTTCAGCTGAATCGGGATCAAATGACCTTCTTCCCACCATCCTCACCGACATTCACAAACGTCACCACCGTAGCGAAGACTGACCGGCGCTTGTCGTCGTCGACCTCCGTGACATCGACGGCATAGGCGATCGATGTATTTCCGAGTTTCTCCCGCTTCACTTCCAGGCGAAGGATCGCGCCGACTTTGACCTGTTGGCGAAACTCGACCTGGCTCATTCCAATGGTCACAAAATTGCAATGAGGTAACTCCATCCGCGCCGCGATGTAGGCGGATTCGTCGACCCAGCGAAGCAACTGACCACCGAAAAGCTTCCCCAAATGGTTGAGGTGTTCCGGCAGGACGAGTTTGTAATTTTCCATCCCTGACTTTCTCGAATTGATTCTACGAGTGCGAACTTATTCCACTATTTTAAGGCGCAAAAAGAGAGAAATTGCGGCTGCGCCGGGGAGAAGGTGTTAGCCGACACGTCTAACCTACATTTCATGCGGCTGCGTCGGGGCGATAGGACCTTCGTCCGGTGCTTGACAGCTGCGCCTGTAGGCCGTTCGTGTCGAACGGCATCTCTTCCCAAGCGATAGCTTGCTGACCAACCAATAACCAATAACCAATAACCAATAACCACTACCGCATACTCATCTCACGCAAATCCCCTCCCGACGGACTCTGGAAAATCCGTAGCCCGAACTCACTGGCTACCGCTAACAAGTGATCAAACACATCCGATTGAATGTCTTCGTAATTCGCCCAGCGCTTATCTTTCGAAAAGAAATAGAGTTCGATCGGCAGTCCGTGATCGGTGGGGTCGAGTTGACGCACCAGAAGAGTCATCTCCTGATTCACCATTTTGTGATTACGCAGATAGGCCTTCGCGTAGGCACGGAACGTTCCCACGTTGGTGATTCTGCGTCCGTTGACGATGAGATCTTCCGGCTTCACACCTCGGTTGAGGTTCCACTTCTCAATCTCCTCTTCCTTCGCGGTGATGTAGTCTTTGATCAGGTGAAATTTACGAAACTTTTCGACCATCTCCGTATCCGCCATACGGATCGTCGCCATGTCGATGTAGAGTGGGCGTTTCACCCGCCGTCCGCCGGATTCCTCCATCCCTCGCCAGTTGACAAACGAGTCACTAATCAGCGCGTAGGTGGGAATCGTGGTAATGGTCTTGTCCCAGTTCTGTACTTTCACCGTCGTCAACGCGACGTCGAGCACATTGCCGTCAGCACCGTATTTTGGCATCGCAATCCAATCACCGACTTCGATCATTCGGTTGGCAGCGAGTTGAATCCCCGCAGTAAAGCCGAGTAACGAGTCCTTGAAGACCAGAAGAATCACCGCTGTTACCGCACCCAAGCCCGATAGCAAGACGATGGGAGGCTTACCGATCAATTGTGCCACGATAATGATCAGTGCCGCCATCGCCACCAGAACACCGACGATTTGAAACACCCCACGCAAGGGCAGACGCCGCAAGTGAGGGTAGGTTCGAATGATATTTTCCGCCGCGCGAAGCAGTGCGAACACAATCATCACCACAATGATGACGATGTAAATATCGACTAAATTATGAAGCCCCGCACTCACCGTCGTCCACATACTCGAGACGCTTTCACTCATGGTGACGGTTTCACTCATTGTGACGATGATGATGGCTGGAACCAAATGCACCACCCAACGGAACACACCGGCTTCGAAAAGATGGTCATCCCAAGATCCCGGCGTGCGCTGCGCCAACTTCTTCATCAAGCGAAGAAAGACAAAACGCCCGATAAAGTGAGCGACTACGGCAAGAAGAAAAATACCACAAACGGCCAGCACATGAGCCCATACGTCGACGTTTTCCTCAGAGACGAAGCTCCATACTTGCAGCTGTTTAGTAATCCTTTCGATCATAACAAATTCCGGCGCAGCGCCTTCACTTAGGTAAGCGGAAACCACGGCAACGCAAGCTTTCCTCAATCCCGATTACCGCTCAGCCGCCTCTTCCTCCAGGCGCCTCGCACGGTTCTGATCCATCTTTGCGCGAGCTTCCTTGGTGAAAACGATCCGTTTGAAATCTTCAATCATCAAATAAACACAGGGCACCAGGAACAAGGTGATCACCGTGGCAAAAAGAATGCCAAAGCTCAGCGAAACCGCCATCGGAATAAGGAACTTCGCCTGGATGTCCGTTTCCAGCAACATCGGCGTTAGCCCCAGGAAGGTCGTCAACGACGTCAGCAAAACCGCACGGAAACGCGCGGATCCCGCCTTTCTCGCCGCCTCTTCGACACCGTGCCCGTCATCGCGATGTCGGTTCACGTAATCGACAAGCACCAGTGAATCGTTCACCACCACACCCGCCAGTGCCACAATTCCACACATCGACATGATGCTGAGTTCCATCCCGAAAATGACGTGACCAATCACCGCCCCCACCAGACCGAAGGGAATCGCTGTCATCACGATCAGCGGTTGGAAGTACGACTTCAAGGGGATCGCCATCAACACGTAAATCATCAATAAGGCAAATACGAATTTCGTCCCAATCTCGCGAAGGCTCTGGCGCTGGTCTTTCTGCTCACCCTTGAACTGCCAGGTGACTCCCGGGAATTTTTGATTCAATGTCACCAAAACCTCTTCGGTAAACCGACCAATGATCTCGTTCGCGTTCGCCCCCTCGATGGTCTTGTCGATGTCAGCCGTGACCTTTACCGCACGGCGACGATCGGCACGCTGAATTGTCGCGAATCCCCGACCGAACTCCGCCTCGATCACCTCCTCGTAAGGCACCTCACCACCAGCCGGTGTGCGAAGTTTCATATTCCCCACGTTATAAAGAGATTCGCGTTCCGATTTCGGATAGCGCACCATGACCTTCACCTCGTCCCGTCCACGCTGAAGGCGCTGCACTTCGTAGCCGTAGAATGAATTCCGGATTTGCCCTATCGCGTTCCCGAGGTTCATTCCCATTGCCTGTCCTTGAGACGTCAGCCCACTCACTTTCAATTCGCGTTTACCGAGACGGTTGTTATCTGCAATGTCGATCACACCGGTGTATCCTTTGAGTTGCTCCTTCACATAATCCGTGGCGGCACGCAGTTGACCCATGTCTTCACCCGCCAATTCCAGATCGAGAGCGGATGCTCCCGTCGCACTGATCGCCATAAATGTCACTTCTTCGGTTCCCGGGATATTCCCTACCAATTCCCGCCATTTGTTGACGATTTCATCCGCCATCACATCGCGGGTAGCCGCCGGTCGCAGCTCCAGGGTGATCTCACCGATATTACTCGAAGTCGGTGCCCCACCCGCTGCAAAGCCAAACTGCATCGGTTGGGTTCCCGCACTCGCGAGCATGTGAACAATCACCGGGTTGCCCTCTCGGTCTTTGCTAATCTCGTTGATCTCGAGTGCCGCGTTTTGGATCCGCTCTACGACCGCAGCGGTTTCTTCAAAAGCCACACCACTCGGCATGGTGACTTTCGCCGTGACGATGTCGGCTTCGACTTCAGGAAAGAACCCGGTCTTCACCCAGCCGCCCACCAATAGACCAACAATCGTCGCCAACACGGCAATAAAGAGGCACAGCACCGCGTAGCGCGCTTTCAAAGCCCTCGCGAGAACGGGTGCATAAACGGTCACCACGAAACGCTCCAAGGCGTTGGCTATGGACTGCTGAAGACGCCCCAGCGGTCCGACTTTTCGGTCAGGACCTGAAGGTTTGAGCAGTGCCAGGTGGGATGGCAGAACAAACTTGGACTGCACCAGGGAGAATGCCAGCGTGGGAATAACGATGAGCGGAATGTTGGGCCAAATCTTACCACTCACACCGCTCAAACCGAGCATTGGCGTGAATGCCGCCATCGTCGTCAGCACACCGAAGGTAACCACCACGCCAACTTCATGCGTGCCCTTCCAGGCTGCTATTCTTGGATCCTCCCCCTTACGCATCCGCGTGTAGACATTCTCCCCCACCACAATCGCATCATCCACCACGATCCCCAGAACCAAAATGAACGCGAAGAGTGAGATCATATTGATCGACACACCGGTAACCGGCATCAGCCAAATCGCTCCGGCAAAGGATACCGGAATACCCAATGCCACAAGCGCCGCCAACGAGGGGCGAAGAAACAGCGCCAAGGCCAAAAAGACCAGCAGAAGTCCTGTCAATCCGTTGCGAGCCAACAAATCAAGACGGCCTTCAAGATAGACCGACTGATCATTCCAAATTTCCAGATTCACCCCTTCAGGCATCGTACTCCGCGCCTCGGCGACATAAGAACGCACCATGTCGGCGAGCTCGATCGTGTCCTCATTTCCCACTCGAAACACATTCACCAACACGGCATGCCGACCGTCGAAATTCGTCGTGATGTCGACATCCTCGAAGGCATCGAGCACCTCTGCGATATCGCCTAACTTCAATACGGAACCATCCGGTTCCGCACGCACTTCGATCGAGCGAAACTCCTCGGCGTGATAACGTTTACCCACGGCGCGAATCAATACTTCCCCACCCTCCGTACGCACCGAGCCACCCGGCAAATCCACAGACGAGCGACCGACGGCAAGCGCGACCTCCTCGAGTGTCAGTCCGTAACGGCGCAAGGTATCCTCGGACACCTCGATGGAGATTTCATAGGGACGCACCCCGGCGAGCTCCACCTGTGTGATTTTTGGCTCGCCCCTCACCAAGCGGGATATCTTGCCAAAAAAACCTTCCGGCGGCTTGGCATTGTAGGAGAGCAAACCGTCACGCACGGATTCACCCAACGACCTGAGTGTCTTCTCGTCAGCATCCGCAGACACCGCAATACTCATCACCTCGCGCTTGATCACCACGTCCTCGATCACCGGCTCCTCAGCCTCTTCCGCAAGGTTCTGAATCGCATCGACACGCGTTTTGATGTCATCCATCAGGTCGCGCGTTTTGTAGCCGGTCTTCGCCTCGACGACAATCGCTGCATTGCTCTGGGCAGCCGTCGATGCAATCGACTCAATACCTTCCAAATCAGCAATCGCTTCCTCCACAGCAACGATCAATCCATTCTCCACCTCTTCCGGTGTAGCATTTGGATAAGGAATATTGATCAACACCGAGTCCACCGAGGTCTCGGGAAATATTTCTTTACGCAGTTTAAACCAGGTCGACACCCCGGCGATGATCACGAGAAACATCAAAAAGTTTGCCGCGACGTGATTGCGAGTGAACCAGCGAATTGCTTTTTCCATGAAAAAATAAGAATTGAGTGGTTTCTGCCGTCGGCGGACTAGAGATCTTCGCCATAGACCGACTCGGAGACTTCGGATTCACCCGAGGATTTTATAGCTTCTGCCACTTCCACTTTCGTGCCTTCAACAACATCACTGAAACTCGTCAGACAAATCCGGTCACCGGATTCCAATCCCCCGGTCACAAAAATCTCATCGGCAGTTTCCCATAAAATTTTCACATCGCGGAAGCGGAGTTCGTCCTGCTTGTCGACGGTCAACACGCGGGAAACACCATACACCGAGCGACGCGGCACGCGGATCACATTGTCGAAGGTCTTGCCCTCCACATCGGCTTGGACGAAAAAGTTCGGCATCAAGCGCACACCTTCATCGGAGGTCATCGCGTCCGAAGTGATCTCAGCCACGAGATAGATCGACCGGGTGCGTGGATCGATTGTCGCCTCGCTGCGCACGACCTTTGCCTGCCAAACACCGGCGGCTTCACCCAGCGAGGAGCGAATCACCGCATCCACTTGGCTTGTGGCTGGATCTTTAACGAAGCGTGCCTCACGAATCGAAACCGGAAGTCGGATTTCAAATGCGCCGGATTCATAAATCGTCGCAACCGGGGTACCTGGAGGAACAAAGGCACCGATGTCTACCGAGCGCATCTCTACCACACCATCGTAAGGGGCACGAATTTCCGAGCGCCTCAGATCGGCTTCCGCCTTGTCCACCGCAGCCACAGCGGATTCAACCATCGCACTGGCACTCTCGAGTTGGGGTTTACGCAACACCAAATCACTGGCGGGACGCCCTTCTCCCAAACGCTCCCAATCCCGCTTCGCCTGATCTGCCCGCGCCTGTTCATTCACCAAGGCCAACTTTGCATCCGCCTCATTCGCTCGCGCTTGCGCCAGCAAGGCCTTATAGTTCGTCGGATCAATAACCAACAAAACTTCGCCCTTACTAACTGTCATTCCCGCTTTCAAATTCTCCGAAACTTCAATCACCTTGCCACCGACTTCCGCCGTCAATTGGGTGCGGGTGATCGGCTTCACCTCCCCTTGGCTGGGAACTGTAATATCCACACTACTCGGTTCAGCGACGAGCACTTCCACAGCGCGCAGGATAACATCTCGCTCAACTTTTTCCGCTTCGCGGCCGTTGGCTATCAACAGATAGGCCAATCCTCCACCTAGCCCTAGAACGAGGATTGAGATAATAGTGTATTTGGCGACGGGATTCATGCGGCGAGTAGTATGGGAACGGTGACTATTTCAAAAAATCCCCGCCGAGTGCAAGATGAAGATTGATGCGGTTTTCCAATCGTGCATAACGCACAGCCAAGAGGTTACGGCGGGCTAGAATGACTCGGCGCTGGGTCTCAAATACAGAGATAATCGTTCCCACGCCATCCTTGAAGCTGTTGCGAGCCTCGTCATCGGCTTCCACCGCGAGGTCGAGTGATTTTTTCAACGCACGCTCACGGGTCAACAACCACTGCTCGTTAGCGAGAGCAGATTCAACCTCAAGGAAGGCATTCAACACGGTCTTTTGCAGTGATGCCAAAGCTTCGTCTTCATTGGCTTGGCGTTGCCGGTAAGTGGAACGGATCTGACCACCAGCGAGTATCGGCTGCACCACTCCTGCCGCGATATTCCACACTCCAAAGTCACTATTTAATATCTGATTCAGGTCGTCAGTCGATGAACCACCGTTCCCCGTCAATCGCAACTGCGGGAAAATCGCCAGCTTCGCTTCTTTCACCGCCTTACCGCGCGAGGCAAAACGTCTCTCGGCAGCTATCACATCAGGACGGCGCAACAGCATACCCGAAGGAATCCCCGCCGGTGGTGTTGCGTTCAATACAGGCAAACTACGACTCGCATCGTAGTTCACATTCGGATACCTTCCGAGTAAAATCTCCAATTGCCTCGCAGCCGACTCACGTCGCTGGCTCGATTCCGCGAGATCTGCCTTGGCCGCCTCCACATCGGATCGCGCCACCCGCAGTTGGGATCCAATACTCCCCGCATCGCCCTGACCCGACTCAAAACGCTGACGCACCACGTCTTCAGTCTCTTTAAGAATGCGCAGTGCCTCCTCTGATGCGTTCACTTGCTCGTTCGACTCGATCACCGTGAAATACGCTTTTGCGACCTGCGCGGCAAGAGATACGCGGGCTGCCTGCCAGTCGGCCATTGCCGCATCCGCATCGGCGATCGCCGCGCTTTCACCCGCTCGGACTCGCCCCCAAAGATCGATTTCCCAATTCACATCCAACGATAAACCGAAGGTGTTCACTCGCGCTGCTTGCACACCACCTCCCCCGCCACCCGCTGCCGGATCTCCTCCAAAAATAGGGAAGCCAATAAAGTTCCTTTTCGATCGCGAGCCATCAAAGACAAGATTCGCTTGAGGCCGCCGATCCGCACCAGCAGAGATGGCAACATTTTCCGCTGCCCGCATCCGAGCCGCCGCCGCCTTGACATCTGGATTCGCCTTTTCAGCCTCAGTCACCAAATCAACCAAACGAGAATCACCAAAGCGTCGAATCCAGTCACCATTAACGCCTGCCGTAGCTTCCTTGGTGGATCCCCAGGTTCCCGGCACAGCGATACCAGTTTCCGAGAGCCGTGAATTCGGCGATATCCCAGAGCACCCCACCAAAAGAACACCGGCCAATGAGCCAAACAATAGTCGTTGAAACACGGTGAGTGTAGTCATGAAATGATTCTATCGATGCCGAAGCCACAAGGACTATTTTGTGGACTTAGCTTCAATACCACCAGTAACGAATCGAATCAACTGACAGCGGATCCACTCCCAGTCCGGCTCACCTGAACGCCCTCCTGACGCTGGATTCAAAAGATCGCCTTGGGTGAAAATCCGCAACATCGCACCTACACCGAAGAACAACCTCCAGAAGATCTCCCGACGCTCTAAGTGCGGCGCCGAACGCGTCAAGGCCTCATCAAATCTCCGCATCACCTCAGCATATACTGCGCCTACCTCATCCGGCATACGCGATGAAGGATCAGTCATCGACCTTCCCAATAAACTGCCGAGATATCCTCCTCCGTCCTCTGATTCTTTAGCCTCATCCAAAATCGGATCCACCACACAGGCAACGATTTTCTCCACCGCCACAGGGGCTCCGCCAGCCTCGCTCAAACAGCGGTCAAGTTGCTGGATCCTCGCCACGTTCCACCGCTTCGCCGCACGAATAATCACCGCGTCAACAAGCCCATCCCTCGATCCGTAGTAATAGCTCACCGATGCCAAGTTCACATCCGCCGCCGCAGTGATGTCACGTAGAGACGGACGTTCAAATCCATCCTTGGCAAATGCCAGCTCGGCAGCAATAAGGATCCGCTCCCCCGCTTTCAGTTTCTTGGGTTGGTTTTCAATTTTTGAGGTCATGATCATATAAAGCCTAAACAAACGTTTGATTAACAGGATGGTCAAACAACATTTATAGCCGAACTATATACGTTCATTGACCAGCCTTAGGATACTTGATTTTCCCTGCCATAATTTCCACCCTCTTGCGAAAGCCTTATAGGTCGAAATTCTGTACACAAAAAAAACGGCGCCGGAGAGAAATCCGACGCCGCTTGAAATTCGAAATCGCAGATTAGCAACCGCAACCTCCGCCGCCGCAGCATTCGCCACCTTGAGCTTCCTTCATGTCCTCTTCAGTAGGGACTTCGCCGATTTCAAGGGTTTTACCCACCCATGCACCCACCATGGTGTGCACTTCCTGAAGAGCCTTCTGGCTTTCGAGGAAAGTTGTCACCACATCGTTCTCAAAAAGAGCTTCGCGCTTCTTCTCGAAAGCTTCGACCTCTTCGGCTTTTAGCTCTTGGCCCGATTGCTGCATCTGCTGAAGCTGACCACCTAAAGCGCTCACCTCCTCGTAGGCCGACTTGGCTGTATCGTTCTCAAGAAATGCATCAATATTGGCGTTGTGTTGCTTGATCGACTCGTCTTCGACCAACGCTGCGCAAAGGTCTTGGATCTTCGAGACGATAGAAGTGGATTCCATAGTTGCTGTCATCATTCAAACTAGCTCAATTTTTCAAATCCGCAAGGCAAGCGATAGCTTACTAACGCGTGATTATTCCTGCCACAGCTGATTCACCCACTGACAACCGCCTATTTCAGCAAGACATGATCCAAGACATCCTCCGCCGTGTAGGCGTTTCCAGCTTTGCCCGCCACCTCGGCGACACAGGACAAATCCTCACCACAGGTTACCAAGGGAAGCTCTTCTTTACCGTCTTTCCGCACCTGAGCGAGCCCAATGTTTGCCATCAAGCCATTGCACAAACACTTCCTGCCGACCGTATCCTCCATCTTACCACCTTTCTTGACGTAGGACTCGGGATCTTCAGATCGGCAACGCCAACCCAAGGATCCGTTTTCACGCTCGTAGGGCTCACGCAGATATCCCAAATCACACTGGCGACAGCGCTCGCCGTAGACCTCAGACTCTGAAATTGTGCCTTCCATTTTGAGAACTTGGAAAGGAAAGCCGGTCGGAGATGCCAAAGGGTCTTTGAAAACATCCACCGCACCGTCAGCCAAACTCATCTCCACTGCTTTTTTCTTCAAATCCGCACGCAATCCAGACTCCTCGCAGAAAGCGAACACGGTGCCCAACTGGACACCTTCAGCGCCTTGTGAGCGCGCCTCTTGGAGCTTGTCAGCGCTACCGTAGGCACCAGCCAGCCAAAACGGCACACCAAGCTTACGGATGGCTTCCATATCGACCACATCCCGCGGACCATAGATCGGCTCGCCCTTTTCATTGAGTGGAGCTTTGCCGCGTGGAGGTGCATTGTGGCCACCTGCCGTGGGGTTTTCGACGATCAAGCCGTCTACTTTTCCTGCGCACTTCTTCACCATCATGGCGGCAAGTGTTACCGATGATACGATGGGAAAAAAACGTGGTCGCTCAGCGGGAAAAACCGCCCCCTCGATGAGGCCGGCAGGATCGAAAGTGAGCTTGTGCGTCACCCCCTTGGACGCGCCGTGCACATAGAGAGACATCTCAGCCTCACGACCATGGCGAAGCGCGTCGATCACCGCAGGGATCTCTAGTGGAATCCCCGCACCCACCAATATCACATCAACATCAGCAAGCATTGCGCCGTATATGCCCGCTAAAATGGGAGCCTGAATTTTTTGCAAATAATTGATACCAATGCTTCCATCATGACCTTCTTTCGCGAGGTAAACCTCCATGAAGTTCGCCACCACAATCAACTGTAGAGCCAACCTGCCGGGAGCTTCGCCGATCATCGGTTTCGCCGCATACGCCTTGCCTGCCGGTTTTCCGCCCTTGATAAAATATCGATCAACTATCTCTTTGGCGACGTTTTGATCTGGGAAAGCCGACAGGGCGCGCCGGACGTGCCCACCTTCATCGCCATCCTGCAAAATCCGCACCATGACAAGATCGATCGCCGTGCTCGACACGACACCCAATTCCCCTCGTTGAGACACACGCCGTGCTAGCTGCCAACTGGACACTGCTGCGCCCATTCCACCTTGGATAATCTGATAAGTTTTCATGAATACGGTCTTTCGGCTCTTTCACAAGGATGTGAGACATCTCGATAAAAGGCTCTTCACCAACAATCATTAACGCTCCACCCCTTAGCCCAAAGCGTATTCGCACTTATCGTCCCATCTTGTATCCTGACACGCGAAGATAGCCGATTTACCGTCTTCACAGTGAAAACACACAGCATCACAGGTAGACAGTCCGCCAGATCTCTGGCAAATGATACGCACCGCCATGAATCGCTCCCTACTTTCGTCCATTCTACTCGCCGCATCTCTCGCCACGTCATCACCTTATGTGTTCGCGGACGACCAGGCTCCCAATGACTCCGATAAGGAGAAGCCAGAGGCCAAAGAAGACACCGCCGAGAAACCTGACATTAAATCCGGAAACATCGAGAAACGTGCCGAGAAAGAAATGAGCATCGACAACGGCAAGGGAGGCACCCTCACCTACAACGTATCGACAGCCATGATGCCACTCGAAGACAGTGAGGGCAAGATGCGCGCAGAAGTTTTCCACACCTACTACCAAGTTAAAAGCGATCAACCAAGGCCTCTCGTGTTCTGCTTTAATGGCGGGCCTGGCGCGTCCTCAGTGTGGCTTCATCTTGGAGGCATCGCCCCCTATCGTGCGGATCTGCCGGGCGACGGCACCACCCAGCCCAAACCACCTTTTGGGGTAGTCGAAAACCCACACACCATTCTCGACGTCGCAGACCTCGTCTTCGTCGACCCCGTCACTACAGGATATAGCCGAGGCAAGGACAAGAAGACGGAGAAGGAATTTCACGGTGTGGAAGAAGACCTCGCCGGCAATGCGGAATTTGTCCGCCGCTTCATTGCACATCACAAAGTCTGGAAACAACCAGTCTTCCTAATGGGCGAAAGCTACGGTGTCTTTCGCGTCTGCGGGCTAGCCTCCGAGCTCTCTTCCAACTATGGCATCCGCACCAGCGGTCTTCTTCTGATTTCCGGACTCGTCGATTTTCAAACCATCATCAGTAGCGAAGGTAACGATCTGCCCTATGCACTCTACCTGCCAACACTCACGCGAGTCGCCATCTATCACGGCAAACTCAAACCCAAAGACCCTGAGGCACTCGTCGCCGAAGCGAAAAAATTCGCCGAAACAGAGTATCTGGCAGCCCTTTATTTGGGCAATAGCATCCCCGCAAAACAGCGCCAAACCATCATCGAAAAGCTGCATCGCTTCACCGCCATCCCGGAAGACATCATCGACCGCGCAGATCTTCGTATCAGCGCCACGCTATTTCGCGGCACGCTACTCGATGCCGATGCACAGAACATTGGACGCTTCGATGCACGGGTGAAGGGCACAGATCAAGACCGCTTGCAACCCAACGCAGGTGGAGACCCCTCATTCGACATTCTCGTCGACCTCTACTCCACCGCCATTCAGCGCTACCTCGTCGAAACATTGGAATTCAACGCCGACGAAAACAAACATTACCGCGTGCTCACGGGAGAAGTTGGACCATGGAACTACGGGCGGTTTAAAAACCGTTACGCACAGACGATCGACCGCTTGGGGCGCACGATTGAGAGCAACCCAGACCTCAGAATCTTCATCGCGGGTGGACGCTATGATCTGGCAACTCCCGTCGAAGGAATTCTCTATTCCTTCAATCGTATCGACCTACCAAAAGAAGATTCCTTGATTCTCGAATTGTATCAAGGCGGTCACATGATGTATTCTAATCCATCAGCTCTCAAAAAACTCACCGCAGACTTGCGTAAGTTCATCGGCGAGACTACCTCCGACTAGCCCCATCATGTCTGCACCCTCACCGCTCCACGCAATCCGTCTCGTCCCAGGCGACGATCTGTACACCGCCCTTGATCAATTCACCGTCGAGCGTGGAATCACCGCCGGTGCCGTGCTCACCTGCGTCGGTTCGCTCGCCAAAATCAACATCCGGCTAGCCGGACGCAAAAGCAGCACAGCACTGGAGCAGAAGATGGAGATCCTTGCTCTCTCCGGCACACTCTCAAACGACGGTTGCCACGTTCACATCTCACTCGCCGATAGCGATGGAAGAACGATCGGCGGTCACCTGATGCCTGAATCCATCGTTCACACCACTGCGGAAATCGTCATCATCGAACTCGCCGGCACCACATTCCGGCGCACTATCGATCCAGCTACAGGTTACCGTGAACTGGTCATCGAAGAAGAGAAACAGTCGTAAAGTTTCTGACGGAACACTGTAAACATGCTTTCATTTTCCACCTGCTGGAACAGCTCAAAATATCACGACGGAGCCAAGCTCATCGATGAGATCCGTGAGTTAGGTTTCGATACCGTCGAGCTCTCCCATGGCATGACCGTGAGCCTTCTCCCCGGCATCAAAGAAGCCTACGACAAGGGAAGGATCAAAGTGAGCGGCTTACACAACTTCTTCCCCTCACCTGTCGAGGTGATGGTCGATGCTCCCGACTGTTACGAGTTCACCTCGTATCGAAAGCACGAGCGAGAACGCGCCCTCAACCTCACACTGCGCACCATCGAGACCGCTGCCAAGTTCGACGCCAAATACCTCGTCCTGCACATGGGCAGCACGACACTAAACAAGCGCACCAAACAACTCGAAGACATGGTCGTTGCGGGGGAACTCAACTCGCGCGACTACGTCAAAAAGAAGATCGATTTCATCAAGAAACGCGAAGCCACAGGACGGCGTCACATGGAGCGCATCATTCCAGTGCTAGACAGCCTCATTGAGCCCGCAAAGGAAGCCGGTATCGTGCTCGCCGTTGAATCGCGTAGTCACTACGAGCAAATGCCCAGCGAGCGCGAGATGGTCGAGCTCATGGAACACTTCGCCGACTGTCCGCAGATTGGCTACTGGCACGACTTCGGGCACGTTCAAAGAAAGCACAACCTCGACCTTCTCGACCACCGACAGTGGCTTGAAAAAATGCTCCCCCACCTGGTCGGTTGCCACGTTCACGATGTCGAATACCCCACCCGCGACCATCGAGTCCCCTTTCAGGGGCACATGAAAGATTTTGTCGAACTGATCAAGCTTGTGCCCGCTGAAAAACCACTGGTCTGGGAGCTCTCGCCAGGCAGAAGACCGACGCACATCCGTCGCGCCCTCAAGCAGTGGATAGAAACTTTCCCTGATACCTTTGAAGGACAGAATATTGGCAACCCGACAGACTAATGCGACTGCTGATTTGGTTTTTCGGACTAACGGCTCTAGTGCTGGGCACCTGGATACTGTGGGGCGATGGACTGGAGTCCAAATTCTCCCATGAGGGTGCGGTGGCTCATCTGGAGGAAGCCGGGAGCTTTGCATGGCTGGTGGCTTGGGCGCTGTTGGTATCGGATGTGGTGTTGCCAGTACCGGGAACGGTGGTGATGTCGGCGCTGGGTTACATTTACGGACCAGTGATGGGAGGCTTACTATCGGCGGCTGGCTCGACGCTTGCCGGCCTAACTGCTTATGGACTGTGCCGTCTTCTCGGTGAGCATGGAGCGAAGCGCTTGCTCGGTGAAAAAGATTTTCAACGGGGCCGACGCTGGTTCGCCAATGGCGGTGGTTGGTTGGTCTGCCTCTCTCGTTCACTGCCCATCTTGCCCGAAGTGGTCGCCTGCACGGCGGGTCTGGTAAGGATGCCGTTCAAGAGATTCGTCGTCGCTTTGATTTGCGGCAGTTTACCGCTGGGCTTTGTATTCGCTTGGATTGGCGCTGCTGGACGCGATGAACCTGCGCTGGCGATGGCGCTCAGTCTGGCACTACCTGCTCTGTTATGGGCAGCGGCGCGATTGATATTACGGAGACTGGAAAAGCACGAGGAATAAGACCAAAAAAACCGTTTTCCATTCGCGTTTGGGCTTCTACATTGGAGCCGAATGTTCGCCCGTATCCAAAATTGGCTATCCACGCTACGCCACGCGATGACTCGGTTTTTCGAGAGCGCTCGGAACGTGCGTTTACTCGCCTACGTAGCAACGCTCGCAGCCCTTGGTCTGACCATTATCGACATCAATAACTGGCAGCGCATCAGCGCGAAAGCCGTCGGTGAGATACCCATTGAAGTCTCCTCAGAAGAATTCAGTGCTGCATTGGTAACCTCGGGGATTGAGTTCCTTGTTGCCCATATCGGACTGCTCTCAGCATTTCTACTTCCCGCTTGGATCGGGTGGATCATCTGGAGGCGGCGCACGAAAGGGCAAACTAGTGCCGCACTACCAGCCGCTTTTTTCTCGCTCGCGGTAGCACTGACATGGCTCCCCCTCACTTATCGCCGGGGCATGATGGAAGCCAGCGGTAGCTCCCTAGGTGACCAACCTTGGACGGGCGAATATCTATTTGTCATCATACTCGCTTTATTGCTCATCTTCTCCTTACCGTTGATGTGCTGGCTCTATCATCGCTCGATGATCATTGACCGCTACGTGGTGAAGAATTTCCTTAGTCCTTTCCTGCTCGCCTTCGGTGGTTTCACCGCTATCTGGATCATTTCCGACATGGCGAACAACGCTGGGGACTTCGCCGATGCGAACGTGCCTCTCACTGGAATTTTGAAATTCTACGGCGCTTTAATCCCCAGCCTGACTGTGTTGATCTTACCGATTACGCTGCTCCTCGCGCTGCTCTTTGCATTGAGCAAAATGTCAAAAGCCAACGAACTCGTTTCCATGCTCTCCGCAGGCATGAGCTCGACTCGTGTGCTGCTCCCTCTGATGATCATCGGGCTCTACGCAACTTTCGTCAGTCTGGTTTGTAGCTTTCACTGGGCTCCACGTGCCGAGGGCGCACAAAAGGCTGTTATGGAAGACCTCATCCGTGACGCCGAAGCCAAGGACAAAAAGAAAAAACGCAAACGCGACGCCTTCCTCGCGGAGAACCAAGCCTATATTAATCGTGTCGATAACCGCCAATGGTTCGTAGGCGGATTGCCGCAAAACTACAGCCGCGACAACAAGATGGAAAACATCCTCGTGGCAGAATTTTCACCAGATGGAAAACTAGAAAAGACCATCGTCGCCAGCAGAGCATTTTGGGATGGCTCGAATGACCTGTGGGTATTTTTCCAAGGTCGCGTCACCGAAGTCGATGAGGATGGCAGAATGGCACGCCCCAAAGTCTTCGATAAGAAGCATCTGGAAGAAGGCTGGCGCGAACGACCATGGGATTTGATCAGCGCGGGAGTCAACCCCGAACACCTCGGTGTCCCACAGTTGAGCGCTTTCCTGCGCGCCCACACGATCTACCCGAAAAGGAAACTCGCGCCTTACAAAGTGTTCTTCCATCACCGTATCGCCATGGCATTCACGTGCATTGTATCAGTGCTCGTCGGCGCACCGCTTGGCATCGTCTACTCGCGACGTGGCATCCTCGGTGGAGTCGCTGCTTCAATGATCATTTTCTTTGCGATGCTCTTCCTCTCCAACCTCTTCCTTGCCCTCGGCCAAAGCGCCGCACTTCCACCAATGCTCGCGGCTTGGGCGACAAACCTTCTGTTTGGCACAGTGGGAGCGTATCTGCTCTGGTGCCGTTCGCAGAACAAGGAAATCAAATCTCCGGCGAGCATCATCCGCAGCTTGATTTACGCGATGAAAAACAAAAGCAGCGTCGCCTGATCCAAGTTCGGATCATTCGCTCCATTCCCTACCATGGCACTCAACGACAACTGGAATATTAAGGGCAGGTCACCCTCCTGCTCGATCACAGAACGAAAGTTCGAAGACGGCGAGAGCTTCTACGCCGCCATTTTCGATGCACCGGATGGCGAAGAAGGATTCGTCCGCCGCGACTTCTCAATCGATGCATGGAAAGACTACGAGAAACAAGACAACACGCCTAAGCCGTTCTCGTTTTGGAAGTCCATCTACGAGGCTCCTGTCCGCGAGGAAAAAGAAGAGAGTGTGCGTAAAGAGGATGCTGAATCCCTCCTCCGCCGTCTGGTTGAAGAGGATGAAGCTCATACCGAAAACGCCCGCTTCATCCTTGCCGTCATGTTGGAGCGGAAAAAGATTCTTAAACAAACCGACAGCCAACGGATCGGTGAGACCAAGCTGCTTATTTACGAGCACCGGAAATCGGGCGACGTGATCATCATCGCCGACCCACAGATTCCTCTCGATCAGGTGGAGAACGTGCAAGAGGAAGTCGCCGATCTGCTCTCCGGTGGCAAAGCGGCCGCCGCCGCAGAAAAAGTCGGCATCGATCCTGATGCACCCACCTCTACCGACGGCGAATCTTCCACCGACGACAGTGAAAGCGCACCGCAAGACGAGCAAGTCTCTGAGGGTGATGCTCAACCCGAGGATGAGCCGGAGACCCTCGCAACAGTAGATTCCTCCGCATCTGAAGAAGACGCCGACTCAGCCACGGACCAACAAGCCTAGTAAAGGAATCCGGCAACACCCGTGATTCTCCCATGTCATCAACTCACTCCACTTCCAGAATATCTGCATGCAAGCCGAGGGACTCGAACAACAGACCGGCGCACTGACGCTTGCACTCAGTGCCAAGGATGTGTCGACATTTCTCAGCGCCCTCGAGAACACACACCCAGCCGATATTGCCGACTGGTTCGTCAACTTGGAGAATGAGGACAAGCTCACCGCACTCTCTTACTTTGACCGTGATTGGGCTGCCCAACTGATCGAATATGTCACAGGTCAGGATGTCGAGGACATGTTTCGTTTCTACGACGAAGAGACTCAGCGCGCCATTCTTCAACGGCTTCAGGACGACGATCGGGTAGACGTCCTCCAAGACATAGAGCCAGGGTTTCGTGCGACTCTCATCGCACTACTTCCCGCGGCAGAGCGCGGCACGACGGAAACTCTTCTCGAGTTTCCCGAGGAAACCGCCGGTGGCCGGATGACCACATCCTTCGCTTCAGTGAAGGAAAACCGCACCGTCCGCCAAGCCGTAAAAAACCTTCGTCGCCTCCATCACGATAGCGAAACTCTCTCACGTATATTCGTTACTAATGAACAAAACCAACTGATCGGCGAGGTGCGCCTCCGCGACCTCGCATTCGCTCGCCGTAGCACACTGATCAGTGAGATCGTCGAGCCAAACGTGCCATCGATCGACGCTCATGCTGACCAGGAAGAGGCCGCACGAATGATCGCTCGTTACGATGTGCTCGCGCTACCCGTCGTCGATGATAAAGGACGTATTCTGGGCATCATCACCCACGATGACGCGATTGAGATCCTTGAAGAAGAATCCACCGAGGACATCGAGAAAGCGGCAGGTATTTCCGGCGAACAAAGCGAGGACTCCTATCTCAACACATCCGTCGCCACACACTTCAAACGCCGCGTCCTCTGGGTGCTTGGTCTCGCCTTCGCCGGCCTCCTCTCTGGCTACGTGCTGCTTTCATTCGAGGGCGTGCTCGGCAGCACATTCCTGCTCGCTCTTTACATGCCGATGATCGTCGCAGCAGGAGGAAACACCGGTGGTCAAGCCGCGACCATGGTGATTCGCGCGCTCTCGCTTGGCGAGTTAAAACCAGGATCACTGGTCGCGGTGATGGCCAAGGAACTGTCTGTCGGAATTCTCGTAGGAGGCGTTATTGCCACCGCCATCATGGCAGAAATTTTCATCTTTCAGCCGGACGCCATGGAAGGCACGCAAATCTCACTCTCTCTATTTGCAGTCGTTGTGGGATGTTCACTGCTTCTCCAGGTAGCTACTTCCACACTTATCGGCGCCACCCTTCCCCTGGCTGCCAAGTCGATGAAACTCGACCCCGCCGTCATCGCATCACCAGCGATCACCACCATCGTCGACGTGAGTGGACTATTCATCTACTTCACCTTCGCACGCCTCTTCCTCGGGATTTAACCCCTCTCTCATTGTTGCTTCATTGTTGTTTCCCCGGCAGAGAAATTCCCGCTTAAGGCGGAAACATCCGATCAATGAAGGAAGTGACGGAATCCCGTCATGACCATCGCCATGTCGCGTTCGTCGGCCGCCTCGATCACTTCCTTATCGCGAATCGATCCACCAGGTTGAATCGCTGCGGTAGCTCCAGCTTCTGCTGCGGAAATCAAACCATCCGCAAACGGGAACAATCCGTCAGAGGCGACCACACTGCCCTGGAGAGAAAGCCCCGCCTCTTTAGCCTTCCAGACCGCGATGCGGCTGGAGTCCACCCGAGACATCTGACCCGCACCAATACCCAGCGTGCGGTCTTTATTGGCAAACACGATCGCATTGGAGCGGACGTGTTTACAAATACGCCAGGCAAACTTCATCGCCTCGATCTCATCATTTGTCGGTGGACGCTTGGTCTTGACCTTCTCTTCGATATCCTTCAGTCCGAGGCAACGCACATCCTTGTCCATCACCATAAACCCACCAGGAGCTGAGCGGATAATTTGTGCTTTCTGCGCTTCCGCATAATTCGCACCCATGCGGATGAGGCGAAGGTTTTTCTTCTTCTGGAGAATCGCACGCGCCTCAGACTCAAATTCAGGCGCGATGATCACGTCGGTAAAGATTTCGGAAATCACCCGTGCAAGCGCTTCGTTCATCGGACGGTTACAAACGATCACACCGCCAAATGGCGCCAGCTTGTCTGTCTCGAATGCTTTGTCCCAAGCACCGCGGATCCCATCGTCATCTGATCCCACTCCACACGGATTGGTGTGTTTGAGAATTGCCACCGTAGGGCGGCGGAACTCAGAAATCAGATCGGAGGCAGCCTCAATGTCGAGCACGTTGGTGTAGGAAAGATCCTTACCCTGAAGTTGCTCAAAATAATCGGCGAAGTTGCCGTAAAGGCGCGTCTCTTGGTGTGGGTTGTCACCGTAGCGAAGCTGCGCGTAAAGCGGTGCACGAAGCACCAACTCCTGCTCTTTTGTCTCATCCGGCTTGAGGAACGATGAAATCGCCGCATCATACGCAGCAGTGCGTTGGAAAACTTTAATGGCTAAATACTCACGGGTCTTGAGCGATGTCTCGCCGGACTCTTTAATCTCGTCTAGTACTGCGGTGTAGTCGGAGGGGTCCACAACCACGGTCACAGCGCTGAAATTTTTCGCCGAAGCGCGCAGCATGGCCGGACCACCAATATCGATCTTTTCAATCGCCTGCTGCAGCGTGACTCCCTCTTGTGCGACGGTCTCCTCAAACTTGTAAAGATTCACCACCACCAAATCAATCGGCGGAATGTCATTCGCCTTTGCCTGCGTCTGGTGGTTTTCGTCATCGCGGCGGAAAAGCAATCCACCGTGAATTTTCGGATGCAGCGTTTTCACACGACCATCAAACAATTCAGGAAACCCAGTGTGCTCGGAAACGTCGGTTACAGGAAGCCCAGCTTCACGAATTGTCTTTGCTGTGCCTCCTGTGGAGAGCAGCTGGATGCCTTGGTCATGCAGACCGGTAGCAAATTCAATCAATCCGGATTTGTCGGAGACGGAGAGGAGTGCGCGTTCGATTTTCATGGAAAAAAAATGGGATGGAATAGGTTCACAACCACCCTGTCGCGAAACCTTGCAGTCGAGCTAGACTTGAGGCAAGGGGAAATCCCGAATCAACCCCAAACCTCTCCACAAGTCCTTAATAATCAACTAAAAACACAGTCATAAAGAAACGCATAAAAAGCGCCCAAGAATGCCTTACCCAAGCGCCAAGCTAAGGCTGCGGATACTTTTGAGTGCCAATCTGGAGATACCGCCCCTTCCCTTCCAGACTCTGATCTCCAGTGCGTAAATAATACGTCGGCAAGTCATCAACGACTTCCACATCAAGCTCACGACTTTTCCTATCACCGAGTCGCTGCTGATAGAGCGCATACTTTCCATCGTCGGTGCGCCCGATCCTCACCATATCCAAATCATCGTGCGTCTTCGTTGTTCTCGCCTGACGATAAAGCAGCCGTCCCTCAAAGCGACACACCTCTCGCCACAAATCGTCCGGATGGCCATCACCATCTCCATCCACAAAAAGACTCCTGTCTCCCACACCTGTCATATCCACATAGCTATCGATCGACGCTCGGTTCTGGTAATCGGCGATATGCAATCCCGCTACCAACACCATCACTACAGCAAAACACGCGAGCAACTTTCCAGCCGACTGCTTCGGTTGGTTCCCTCCTCTGTTTCGCGAGGCGCTTCCCAATGATTCGGTTTCATCTGACATCAACGGTTTGAACCATGGCAGACGCCACAACCCGCCGCAAGCAGCGAAGCGCGTATCGTACCGGTATTGAAAAAAGTTAACTTTCCGCCGCGCACAACGTGCCCACGATCAATACGAAGATTGGATGTCCACTTGTCAATCGCGTGCCGCGCAGCGGTTTTACGCGACGCGTCAGATCAATACCAAGATTTGGTATCGGAATTGACTCGGATAAATTTTAATCAGAAGATTAAAGCAGGTCGTTGTCAGACCTGCCGCTCACCTTTCCTCGCTTTTTCCCGAGTTCATGAAATATCGCCTGATCACCGTGCCTCGCCACTTTGCGATGCAGTTTCTCGCCCGCTGGCGACGCCATGAAAACTCTGACGCCGCGGCCTCGCTCTCTTTCTACACTCTCCTCTCCACCATACCACTGCTCATCATCGCCATATCGATCGCAGGGATTGTGCTAGGGAGACAAGCCGCACAGGGCGAGCTCCTCCGCCATCTTCAGCAGGTCATGGGCAACGATGCGGCGACCATGATCAACGACCTGCTCGCCCACTTCGCTCTACAACCCGAGATGGACAAAACCTTTGTCATCTCCGCACTCACGCTGTTTTTTTCCGGCACCGCCGCGCTCAACCGCACACGAAGTCTTCTTAACCGAGTCTTCGAAATGGATCCTAAAATGCCCGGGCGACCATTCCTTCTTCGCATAGTCAGTCGTGGAATTTCCGCCGCTATGATTTTGGTGTTCGGCGTGTTGATCATCGGATCGGCAACCGTCAGTGCTCTGTTAGGATATTTCGCCGAACACGCCGACTCCGAGCTCCTTGCACAGGTGCAGTTCTTTCACCGTTTACAGATCGGCACCTCATATCTGGCCATTCTCGTAGGCTTCGCCCTCTTGATGAAAATCCTGCCACGTAGCCGACCAGTATGGGGCGCTGCATTCGCAGGAGCATCGGTAAGCGCCGTCCTTGTTGCGTCGCTGAAGTTCACCTTGGACCTCTATCTTCGCTACACCCCGGCGATGAAATCCATCTACGGCGGTGCGGCCACCGTGTTCATCATGTTGGTATGGATTTACCTCGCAGTGTTTTGCTTCATCATCGGCGCCGAAGTGGCAAGCATCGTCAACCTCCACGGTGAAAAACGCCGACGCGCCAGACGCCAAGCCGCACTCGAAGGCAACCCACAACCCTACCGCGTGCACTCGCACCAACCGAATGAAGACGAGGATTTTTTTTAGAAAGCCTTACTCATAAACGCTGAAAATCCACTAAAGAACGGGAGCGATAAACGAGACGCCCCAGTTTGTTTGTCTCCGCGTTAAGAAAAAGAATCACCCGCTTTCTTTGGCGGTGAATGGTGAGAGTGGAATAGACCAGATCGGGTTCATCATTTTGTGAGATGAACGCCACAATAGCGGTCCGCTCCCCATTCTTGAACGAGAAGGGTGAGATGTAGCAGGATTGCGGCTCGCAACTAAAAACGTTCTTTTTATCGCCGAGGTAACCAATGATTTTTTCCTTACTCAGATTCACTATTTGATAGCTACCGTAGCGGAACTTCTGAGACGAAAACTCAACAACTTTCCCTCCCGCCGTGTTCTCTTCTGGCCTCCAATAAAGAACCAGTAAAGGCACGCGAAGCGATTGTGGAACTTGAACGGTGAGATAAGCTTTATACTCTTCTGTGGAGTCCTCAGACGGCAGCTTAGCGTAGAGACTGATGGGTTTGTCCGATGGGTATCGAAATGCTTTGGTGTAAGCCATCTGGTAAGCCTCCAAGGGGAGGTAAGACTGAGTAGTTTTAACATAGAGCTGAGGGCCGCCCCATTCGTTAAAGAGTGTCACTCGAAACCGGCTTCCGTTCTCCTCTGTGTCGTTCTCTTGAGCATGGCTGACCCATGCATTTCCCAAATAGAACACGCACAGAATTAGACAGGTTTTTAGACGATTTTTCATGGTTCACATTTTTCAAGCTTCCAGCTGAAACTCATACCTCATCTGGAGACAGCCAGCGAAAAGATTTGATTTTAAATCTCCGTCCAAAATTCTGGTTAAGATCCGGTAAACTGGGATTGGACACCCACTGACGGAGAATCGGCTCGGATTGGGAATTGTCCCTCGGGTAATCCGGGTGGGCGATGGTGCTGGCTTCATCCGTATCCTCCATCCACTCCGCTGTGCGTTGCACCACGACCTCGCACCAGGCACGTGCCTGAACAGTTCCGTTGGCGCCCCGGCTGTCGCCATAGGCTCTGATGATAAATGTGTCGGACCGGGTTGCCATGATGGGGGCCAGTGGCGTCAGCACATCGGCTTGGTTGAGGTGGCGCGCCATTCCTTGGTTGGCATCGGGTGCCGACTGCTTGAGGCGATTCCCAATGGTATTTCCAATCTTTACCGAGCTATTCAGGTTGGCCTCGTCGATAGCGGCTTGGATCGCCCCGGACTTACCCGTATCATCAGATTCCAGGCGACGATTAACAAAATCAGAAAGCCCCATGAAAGGGCCGCGCAACTTCACCTGCTCGACAATTGCCTCTGCAAGTAGTTCTAGCTCGGGGTCGGTTAAAGATCGAAACCCTGCATAATTATCATCATCCCAACCAGCTGGCGTTGACATCCGGCTCATCGGCGACTTGGTGAGCTCGATTTTTTCTTCTTTTAAAATGTCGCCCGCAAGGTAGGTGATTTCCCGACCGCTCAAACTCGCCAACACCGCTTTCCACGCCTCAACACTGGTCGAGTTCACGTTAAATGCTCCTAAAATTTTCAGGTGCCGACCGATCTTGCGGTAGTCTTTCAGCTCACTTAAGTCTCCGGAGAAGGACTCTAGGTCTACGCTTAACCTTGAATTGGTCAACACCCGCTCACTTTCTCCGGCGGCCAGAGCCGAGACTGCAGCGTCCTGAGAGGAAAAAGGCTGACCACTGGAGGATCCCCAATTCATTCCCGAAAAATAAAACCTATCCCATAGGGCTTCATTCGCGGCCCACGAGGTGTCAATCTGATATCTTGGAGTCGTACTCGTTCTAATCTGTCGCAAACGATTGTATGTTTTCCTCTGATCGGTTTGCCCAACCTGCATGCGCGAATTGGCGATCGAGTGCATGGGATGAAAATTCAACATCGAAGTGTCCGCATGTTGTAGTCCAGCAAGCGAGGTCATGGGCGAGCGGGGCAGATCAAAAAGAACAATCTTAGAGCTACCTCCGTCAGCCGGCGTTTTGCCTTCCCCCCAGTAGGCATTGCTATTGGCATCTGCCAGTTGCAGATCAAAAAGATCCGTAGGCTTTAGTTCAAGGTCCCAATTCGGGCCAATGGAATCTCCCCCGTCATAATCCCTCGGACCAAACCCCAGGGTACGATAATTGAAATCACTCATCACCGCTACGTCGTCGCTGAAGTCCTTCAATCCAATATCGAGTGCGTACATGTAAAAGGATCCATCCTGCGGACTCGGGATCTGATTGACATTGGCAGACCGCCTTTCAGACAAGGTTTGGGCGTCCAGCGACATGATCCTCATCTGCTGGATCAAGGTCATCTTCTCATAATCGTGGTTGCGGTTGAAATTGTTAACGGTATTAAAACTGCTGATACTGTTCATTTGAAACGACCCACCGCTTGCAGCCAAGGGGTGTAACAGGCGAGTGTAGATACAACTGATGTTTCCCGCACCACCGTTGTTATCGTTTATCCGTTTTGCCTCGACGGTAATCGTCGAGCCCGCCGCAACCTTCATGGTTTTGCCGCTGGCCCCCAGATAGATGCCAGCGCCTTCGTTGTATTGCAATTCGGCGAGGCTGATGACTCGCAGGCCGCCTCCCAAATTATCGCGACCAGGATCAACGCTCATCACCTTGATCTCACCGGCTTCCAAGCGGTGGTTGCCCGAGGGATTCGGCGTCAGACGAAAGGATTGATAAGTCTTCAATGGCGCCCCTCCTCCAACACCTCCTTCCTGCACATTGAACACGACTGTTCTATTGGCTCCTGTTCCCTCTTCTTGGTATCTAACGGTAAAATCCACCAACCGCATCATCGCATGTAAATCAACTGCTACGGAATAGAACTCCAAAGCTTGATTGTAGGGATTGTGGAGAATGAAAAATGGATCGATAGTTAGGAAGTAATTGTCCTGATTTCTCGCCAATCCATAGACAAAGACCGCGCGGATGAGCTGCGGGGTGAGCTTCTGAACCGTTGGCTGCGTCCTCCCACCTTGTTTGGGATTATACGTTCCTGCGACACCATGCTCCGCTACTATAGGGATCGTGTAGGACAGCCCCCCAAACATATGGGGACCAGCAACAAATGATCCGATGGAGTTATTTACTGATCCAGAACTACTGCTGTCGTAGCTGAGAGGAAGGACCCCATGGGCCATTAAGGTATCCGAATCTGAGGGATCAGACAGACCCCGAAAATTCAGGTTATTCCGCTCTTTTTTATAAACCCTGTAATGGTTGCGGAGTAAATCCCATGTCGGGCCGCGATACCGCCGGGAGCTATCTACTGGAACCTCAAACAAATAGCCCAACTCATTGTCCGTCTCTTGCGCATAATAGAGAGGGTTTGTTGTAAGATCAGATGGAATAAAGTCCTTATACGAACGAGTGAGATTCTGCTCACCTGAGGAGTTGAACTCCTCAATTTCTCCGAATTCTTCAAGGCTCAACTCAAACGCCGTCGATAAATCATGCCGAATTCCGCCCCATCGATTATCGACCAACAGACCAGTGTGCGCGGTAGTCACATCGTGAAAATGATCTTTCACAGTGATCCTGTCAATGCTGCTGAGTTCGAGTGTTCTGAAGTCGATGAATCTGTCAAGATCCTGCTCCGCAACTGCATCGGGCAGGTAATCCGCATAGCCGGACATTCCCGTGATCTTGTGGATTCCGCTGCCCAAGGCCTGCCCCATGCGCCCTGCGGTCGCCCACGTGTTCGATATATGCCCGGGATCCTCCTTCACATCGAAGCGCGCTTTGACGCCTTCATCCCCGACCCAGTAGGCGAATTTTCCCGTCGAGTCGCCGGATTGTACCTCCTCAAGCGGCGCATATACGAAGTCCTCACTGGCATTAACCGAGCCATCGGTGACAAGCCCTACCCAAGCCGGATCGCTGGTGGGGACGGCTAGCGCCAGATCGCTGGCTGCCTCCGCCCTGGTCAGACCTGTATCCATCTCATTCCCTGAGACCAAAACTCCCATGTAGGATTGGGTGTCCCGAGAGGAAACGGGATCCTGGACCTCCCAGACGGAGGTGTCCCAAATCGTCGTCCAGTTTCTCTTCTGATCGACCACGGAATCTCCAAGAATCTCAGCGGTCGATGTGACCCGGCGATCCGGCCCGGCATACTTTTGCAGATCTCCCAGTGCCAGGTTCATGGCCATCTTAGCATTAGCTCTGGCCTGCTCCTGTGAGGCCACCAGAGAGGCGCCTCTAGTGGCGGTGGTGGACATGCTCAGAAGACCGACAAGGAGAACGATGATCAACGCTAATACCACCATCGTGGAAACCAGCGCAAATCCATCGGTGCCATTCAAAGATCCTTTGAATCGCCTATTTGTATTTGGATTTGATGAAGTTTTGATCATGGGGGGGCAATCTGATGAGAGGGCATTGAATATACAATGTGTTTACACAGTTTTTAGCAACCTGGCAAGGATTTTGGAATGGGGATTTGACGCATTGGAATGTAAATTACGGACATTATCTGCTTGGTTCAGCGATGCAAAGACGTCATGCGCCCTGTTGCACTGTGTTTGTTTGGTTGGCTTATAATGCTGAATACGTCCGATGCGGAGGATGGGTGACTGCCCGCAACGATGAGCGTGGAGGGGTGAGTCCGGGGGGCCGCTTGCTTCGCATCCCGCGAAGTACGGGATCAGTGGAGGAGGGCATGCGGTGGTTAAAGCACCTAGCATCCCAGGAATTTGGAGGATGTTGCGAAAGGGGGGCCGGTTCTTCTACCCGACCTTTGTCTGTATCGCCTCGTCGTAGCAGTCCTCCAGTGCAGCCAAGCGACTCTCAAGCCCAAAATTCTCCCGCACCGACTTCGCCGCGGCGGCTGACATGTTTTCCAACAATCCTTCCTCGCTCATCATGCGCAATCCGGCGGCTGCGAGATCGTTTGGTGATTTTTCGGTAACGAGCAGACCATCCGATCCATGGGTCACCGCCTCGGGGATGCCTCCGTGCAAGGTGGCCACGACTGGTAGTCCGGCCGCCATCGCTTCGAGCATCGCGTTTGGCACACCTTCCTGATCGTCCGTTTCTGTGAGTTCGCTAGGATGCCAGAAAAAGTGCGCTTTGCGGAACTCTTCCTTCAATTCGTCCTGTGTCATCCACCCGCGCAACTCGACATTGTCTCCCAGCCCAATCGCATTCACCGCCTCTTCAAATTCCAAACGCGAGGGCCCGTCGCCACAAAGCACGAATCGTAACTTCGGCCAGACCTTAACCATTTCTTCCAGTGCCTTGAGAGTGGTAAACAATCCTTTCTTTGCGATCAGGCGTGACGCTTGAACGATGCGCCAGTTGCCGTCCTTCGGAGCCTTGCGGATGAGGGTCTGGCTATCATCGAAAGGAATCGGTGTGCGGTTCAATCGAAGTTTTTCCTTTGGACAGCCTAATTCTTCGAGCTTCACCAGCAGAGATTCACTACGAGCCAAAACCAATTTCGCCTCACGAAACACTCGCTGCATTTTCTCAGCATATCCCTCGCGATCAAAAAACTTCACCACATCCACACCGTGGAACGACACGATCCAAGGTCCTCCCCAGGCGCCAAGCATGTGTCGGTATTTCACCGCCTTGTGGCCGTAGTAAACGTGCACCAGCGCCGGGTCGTGCTGGTTGAGTAAATCCGGCAGGTTGTAAGGGTAATACGGCTTCACCTCGCGGTTTACTGGACGCGGTGGCGGCCACTGTTTGATCACATATTTATACCAAAACCGCAGGATGAAATTCCCTTTCAAGCGTGGCCGCACCTGTTTCTCCATCACTACCACGTCATCGAAGGGGAATAGCTCGGCATTCTGATGCTGCTCCGCAAACACGACCGTTTCATAGCGCTGTAAATTCGCAATCTGCCGGTAAACGCTTTGCATCTCCGGCTTCAAAAATGTCCCACAGGCAGAAATCACCAGCGGTTTTTGTTGTGTCGTGTTCTTTTTCACCATTTATCTATCGAGGGTTACCCTCTCGCTTACAGGCTCCACAAGCTTCTTATTAAGACCGCTGATCATATACTCACCCGACTCCTTCTGAGTGAACCGCACTAACTCGACCACGGTGAAGCCTTCCCCTTGGATCTCTCCAGAAAGAAGATCCGCTCGGACAGTCGGCAACGACCCCCATATACCCCGATAAATGATAAATTCCGTAAAGCGTAACTCAGTTCCCTTTTGCACGACCTTCACTTTATGAACAGGAAACTCTCGCCCTTCTATATACGTGGGACGATAAGGGCGAACGATTGTCCGATGGTTCAATTCAGATTCATTTAGATACATGTCGCTCTTCAGGCGATAAACTTGACCCCTGTCTATCTCTCCCCACGCAGCCCTATCATCTGACAAGTCTATGTCAGGGAGAGTCATTTCCATGAGAGCAACGCAACTAGACAACATTGGCAGCACTATAAGGCCAAGGAATATAGATAGGTAATTCATGGTTTTCTCACTATTCTCCAATCTCCAATTTACTATTCACATCCACCCATCGCCTCGCGATAAAACCCCTCCAACGCATCAATCTGGCGACCGTGTTCAAAGCGCTCACGCACCGACTTCGCCGCATTTTCGCCCATTTGTTTCCATAAAGCGTCGTCAGCAGTCAGCTTCCGCATTCTATCGAGCAATGACACATCGTCGCGTTCCTCAACGAGGAATCCAGTTTTCCCATCATCGACCGCTTCGGGAATTCCTCCGTGATAGGTCGCCAGAACCGGCAAGCCGGTCGCCATCCCTTCGAGCATCGCATTGGGCACGCCTTCCTGGTTTTTGTCGGCCGTGATCTGACTCGGGTGAACGAACACATGACACTGCGCGAAAAGTTCGTTTAATCCCTGTGGGGAAAGGAACCCGGCGAAATCCACCTTGTCGTCGATTTTTAGCTCACTAACAACGCGCTTCACCTCGTCTTCCATCGGCCCCTCACCGGCAATCGTGAACCGTGCGTTTGGATGGTCCTTGGCAAATTCCGCGAACGCCTTCAGCGCCACTGGTAGTCCTTTTTTCTCGACCAACCGGCACGCTTGAATAAATCGCCACGCGCCATCGACGGGAAATTCACGCGTCGCGACGGGGAAAATATCCATTGGGATTCCCGTGCGGTTGATGCGGATTTTCTCCTCGGGACAACCTAATTCCATCAGTCGTTCCTTCAGCGAGTGCGAGCGAGCCATCACCAATGGAACCGTCTGTAGAAGTTCCTTCAAACGGTCGATATACCCCGGTTGATCGTGTCGCGGTTGTACATCCATTCCGTGAAACGACACCACCACCGGCAACGTCGCCCGTTGGATGATCGGCAATAAATGGACCCCGGTGTGGCCGAAATACACGTGCATCACATCGGCATGACGGCGTTTCAGTATTTTCTCCATCACCCCGTACTCACCGCGATAGACGATGGGTGGTTCCTTCTTGATATATTTCAACCAAAACCGCCGGACAAAATTGCTCCGCACCTTCGGCTTGATCTCCACGTCATCGAAGGGAAAGCGTTCATCACTCCTCCGCTCCTTACAGATGACGAAAGTCTCAAACGACTTCAGCCCGTTCACCTGGCGGTAGATGTGCAACATCTCCGGCTTCAGGAACGTCGTGCAATAGCTGGCAACAACAGGCTTGGTCATCCCTCTATCTAGCGGGCTATCGGCAATCAGCAAGCACCATTCCTGCGGCTAGCGGTTTCTCTATCACTCTACTTCTTCTTAGGCAGATGGCGGGATGCGAGGCTATCAAACTTTCTCAAATACCATTTCATCGGTTTGAGCACATAGCGCAGATCATCGAGTTCTTTGCCTTTGCTGTTCACTACGATGAGGGCTGGAAAAATCGTGACCTTATATTTTTCCATCAATTCCTTCACCTCCTCGGCTGCTTGATCGCTATCGACGGGCACACTGAGTTCGACGAGGATGTAGTGCTCATCCAAGGCGGCGATAAATTCCCTCTGCCTCAATACCTTCTTCTTAAAATCCATCGACGGATTATCCCAGCCATTTCCAAGAAAGGCATAAACTACCAATTTTTTCGATGATTCCGCCTCTTCCAAAACCTTTTCGCTGTCAGTTGTCCACCCACCAGCAATGCTTAGTGAAGGAGTCAGCGCGCCCAACACCGTTGCCAAAATCGCGGTATGAATTATACGCAACCTTGCCAAGCGGGAAAATCGTTTCAATGCTCTGTTCATATCATCTATTCTAAGGGAACTTCCACCACAAACGCGAGCCGAATTCTCAATCTCTTATCATGTCCAATCTACCAACCCTCGTCATCGCCACTGGCAACGCCCACAAAACCGCGGAATTTCGCGAAATGCTCGCGGACTACGCCATGGTCATCGACCTCACCGACCCCGCGTTTGCCGACCTGCCGGAAGTCATCGAGGACGGCGATACTTTCGAAGCCAATTCCTTGATCAAATCAACGACCATCTCACAACATACCGGCGGCATCGTGTTAGCCGATGACTCTGGCCTCGAAGTCGACTCGCTCGACGGCGCTCCGGGCGTGATTTCCGCACGCTACTCGGGAGAGGGAGCCACCGACGCCACCAATCGCGAGAAACTCCTGCGTGTGCTAGCCGAGAAAAATTTCTCCGACCCCGCGGACCGTCGCGGAAGGTTCCGTTGTGTGCTCACTCTCACCCAAAACGGCGAGCGCATAGGATCGTGGAGTGGCGCGTTGGAAGGAACCATCCTCGATCGCGAACTAGGTGATGGTGGATTCGGCTACGATCCAATTTTCAAACCAAAGGGATGTGATCAATCTCTCGCCGAAGTTTCTGCCGCAGAAAAAAACGCGATGAGCCACCGCGGCCGCGCTGTTCAAGCACTGCTTACCGATCTCGCCAGCGGACAAGTCTCGTTCGATTAATTCAACGGACCGGGCTCCTCCCTTGCCCGTATGCGACGCCTCCATTCCCAATCCCAATGACCACCACCACCCAATTCCCCAAACCACCCAATGTGGGCGAGGGCGCCCACACTCCATCCCTTCCTCACCAATGATCGCCGGAGGGGGATGCGCCTCGCGCCCCTGTGCGATGTCGCTGCTCTAAAAACTCACCGAACCGCCCACATCTTAGCAGCCGGACCAGGCACATCGCTGCCTGTATGCGACGCCGCTATTCCCAAGCCCAATGACCACCAGATCCTTCATCCTCGGCACCGCCGGACACATCGACCACGGAAAGTCGAGCCTCGTCCGCGCGCTCACCGAGATCGATCCCGACCGCCTACCGGAAGAGAAAAAGCGCGGAATGACCATCGAGCTGGGCTTCGCTCATATGACGCTCGATTCAGCAGACTGCAAATACGAAATCGGCGTCGTCGACGTTCCCGGTCACGCCGATTTCATCAAAAACATGGTCGCCGGTGCGGCGGCGATTGATGGTGTAATGCTCGTTGTTGCAGCCGATGACGGATGGATGCCGCAGACCGAGGAACACCTGCAAATCCTCGAATACCTCGGCACCACCCGTGCAGTGATCGCGTTGACCAAAGTCGACCTTTCCGACGATCCGGAATTCGTCGCCGAGATGGTGCGTGACGACCTCTCAAACTCGCGATTCACCAACGCACCGATCATCCCCGTCAGCAGCATCACCGGCCAAGGGCTCGACGAACTTCGCACAGCACTGGTCGACATGATCGCCGCCGCCCCAGAGAACCAAGACAGCGGAAAGCCCCGACTTCCCGTCGACCGCGCGTTCTCTCCCAAAGGTGTGGGAACCGTCGTCACCGGCACACTCACCGGCGGCGCGCTCCACGCCCCTGGCGAAGTGTTACTGACTCCCGCCGGCGTCAAAGGCAACGTCCGACAATTGCAGAATCACAGCCAGAAAGTCACCACCGCCCAGCCATCGACACGCACCGCGGCGAACCTTTCCGACATCCCCTTGGCGACCACCGGAAAGCCCGGCGCTGAGCGTGGACAAACGCTCACTCTCCCCCGCTTCGACGCCACTTCGAACACCATTGATGTGGTAATTTCCCGCAGTGATCGCGAACACGCCGCCACCGGTGGAGGCGTGCGACTTGCCCATCTGAAACACGTTCAAGTCCACCACGCAGGTGCTATGCAGCGTGCGCGCCTGGTTCTCGATGTGTCGGTGCAACGCCAGATCGACCTCGGACAGAGCGCCATTGCTCAACTGCGCTTTGAAGAACTCATCCACGCCTTTGCCGGCGATCGATTCCTCATTCGCGACGGCAGCCAACGCCACACCATCGCGGGTGGCATCATTCTCAATCCCTTCGGAAATCGCCGGTGGTTCCACAAAGCCGAATACCAACAGATGCTCACCAGTCGCCACAAAGCTTGTGCAACTGGCATCATATCGCCCGAGGAGATGGTTCGCTCGCTGATCCGTCACGATCGCATCATCGCCGACCGCAAAGTGCTCGACTACGCGCCCTACTCGGATCAAGAACTCACCGCCGCTATTGATCAACTCGTCACCGACGGAGTCGTGATGAAATCGACCGACAGACTCATCGATCGCGAGTGGTGGGATCAGGTCGCCGGCAAAGCTCTCGATGAGGTGCGTGAGTTTCACACGGCAAAGCCTGAACTTGCAGGCATGCCTGTATTGAAGTTACAAAAAGCCCTCGGTCGAGCTGCCGCAGACGATCGAATTTTCCACGCCCTGCTCGACCATTTGGAAAGCGTTGGTATCGTTCGATCCGCGACCATCGTTCGTCACAAAGAGCACCAGCCATCGCTTCCTGAATCACTGCGCAGCGCCCACCAAACGATACTTTCCGCGTTGGACGCCAACCCACTAGACCCACCGACCAAGAAGCAACTCGCCACCGATACTAAAGGCGAAAAAGTGCTCCGGTTCATGATTCAAAACGACGAACTCATCGACCTCGATGAGAAATCGGTCATCTCCCCCGACGGTCTTGCAAGGATTCGTCAAGCCGTCATTGCTCACATTAACGAGCACGGCCCATCACGTGCCAGCGATCTCAAAACCGCTGCCGGAATTTCACGCAAGATCATGATGCCTGCCCTAGAGCATCTCGACGCCGAAGGCACCACCATCCGCGACGGCGACTTCCGCACGCTTGGCAAGTAAAACCATTGAAGCAAGCAATCACTGGCGACCATGCGTTTTCTTGAAACTAAGGATATACCAGCGGATAGTTCGATAAAGCCAGACTACGATGTAGGAGTTAACAAATGCGACTACCGCAAACAGACTCCAACTGATCACATGTCCCTGCAAGGTCGATTGATTACCTATGTTGAACAATCCATGAGCTAACGGAATTAGCGGAAGGATAAAAACATTTGAGACTGCATCCAAAACCGCAACAGAACGACCCTCTGCATCAAAATGGAAAAGAACATACTCCACAGTTAGCAGTCCCATGGTAACCCAATAATGCACCCGTACTAGTGTATCCGCTTTCGACTTCGCTTTTGGTTCGTCACCCATACCACTGCCAACCATACTTCAACCGCACGCCATGCAGAATTTAAATCTTCCCCAAACCTCTTCATACCGAAAAAGGTGTCGCCCCTCCAGAGCATGGACACTCCATCCTTCGCTTCCCCGTAGCGTGGCGAGCGCGACGACCACGGCCCAGTGAGATGCGCGCACCTGTTAAACATCTTCCCCCGAACCTATAGGAGTGTCGGTTCTCCGACAGACTCACTTGCCAATGCAGAACGACGAAAAAATCCTCCCAAGCACATCTTCAGCATCGAGTTTGCCAATCACTTCGCCCGCAGCATTCAGCTGCCGCTTGTAAATTTTCTGCGATAAATTCCACCTGCCCACTAGAAAAACCCAAGCGCCGGAGGGGGCTGCGCCTCGCGCCCCTGTGCGATGTCGCAACAGGATTAATCAACTAACGTAAGTCACCCACGAGTCGACATCACCCGATGGGGACGAGGCGTCCCCACTCCATCGATGCCCCAGCAACGGCACTTTACGAGCACCGAACAAACACCCCACAGATTCACACAGCAACCCGCCGGTTTCCAAACCACCAATGAGGGTCGCCTCCAATCATGCCGCCCGGCATCCGAGCTATTTGCCAATGCAGAACGACGAGAAAATTCTGCCCAGCACGTCTTCTGCGTCGAGTTTGCCGATCACTTCGCCTGCTGAGTTCAGCGCGGCTCGCAGGTGTTCAGCGATAAACTCCACTTGTTCGCTAGATTGAATCAACGCACCAGCCGTCGCCAACTCCGCAGCCACGGTTTGAAGACAATCGCGATGGCGCGTATTAATCGCCACCGGCGTCGCATCCAACTCTGCGGCACTGGTTGTCACCTCTCGTTGTATCGCCTCGATCAAGGGTTCGACTCCCGCCTCCTCCACGCAGGAAATCCGCACATCGATCCAATCAATCTCATCCCAACCAGGATGCACCGCGAGATCCGTTTTATTGAGAGCAACGAGATGATGCTTTACCGACTTCGGCACATCGACGCGTGCTTGTTCATCTGGTGAACGGCTTGCGTCGAGCAATTCCACCACCAGATCCGCACTTGCCAATGCTGCACCCGTCCGCGCGATTCCAGCATGTTCAATCTCATCACCGCTCACTCGCAACCCGGCTGTATCGATCAAGCGCACCGGCACACCACCGAGACTTACCACCTCTTCCACCGTGTCGCGCGTCGTCCCAGCCACTTCGCTGACAATCGCACGATCAAACCCAAGCAGCACATTCAACAAGCTCGACTTCCCCACATTCGGCGCACCGGCGAACACCAAACGCAGCCCCTCCCGCAAAATCCTTCCACGCTCTTGCGTCGCCAACAAACGCGCCGTCTGTGCGGTCAATCTTTCCACTTTTCCTAGCAACTCAGACTCCGTATCGGGATCGATGTCTTCGTCAGGAAAATCAATATACGCCTCTACATGAGCGAGCACTCCTAGAATCCCATCCTGCAACGCCGTCACCTCGGAACCCAGCTTGCCTTGCAGTTGTTGGTGCGCCGCGCGCAATGCCAAATCCGTCTGCGCCGAGATCAAATCCATCACCGCTTCGGCCTGCGTGAGGTCGAGCTTTCCATTCAAAAACGCACGCTGTGAAAACTCACCCGGCCCTGCCGACTTCGCACCAGCTTCAACCAACGCTTCCAGCAAGCGCTGAGTGACCAACACCCCACCGTGTCCACTAATCTCCACCGTGTTCTCGCCAGTGTAGCTCGCCCTACCGACAAACCGCGTCAACAACACCTCATCGATCAAATGACTATTGGCATCGTAGATCTTACCCAAAGTCGCCACCCGAGCAGGGATCTCCATCACCCGCTGGCGACCACGCCAAAGCTGATCCACCACCTCGAACGCGCGCTCACCAGAAACACGGATCACCGACACCGCGCCTTGGCCGACCGGTGTTGCGATTGCAGCGATGGTTTCAGTCATAGGATTCAAGTAGCAGGTAGCCGGGATCGAGTAGCAAGAAAAATCCAAACTCCGACGCCAGTCGCAAATCATCTACTTGCTACCGGCTACTCGCTACATGCTACTTCCCCAGCAGCTCCTTCATCAGAGCCACGCAGCGACGATTCTCATCCATCGTTCCGATCGAGATTCTTACCCACTCAGGAAGCTTGTATCCACGCATCGCGCGAATGATCACCCCCTTCGCCATCATGTCCTTAAAGAGCTGATCACCGTCACCCACCTTCACCAATACGAAGTTGGCGTAACTCGGAACGTATTCCAAGCCCATCTCACCAAAAGAGCCTTGCAAATATTCGCGCCCTTCGTCGGTCAGCGCCTTGGTTTTGTCTTGGTGCTCCTGGTCGAGCAATCCGGCGAGCGCACCGACCTGGCCTATCAAATTTGTGTTGAATGGCTGGCGACATTTTTGCAGCACTTCGGCAAGCTCGGGCTTCATCAAGCCATAGCCGGTTCGCGTTCCGGCGAGTCCTTGGATTTTTGAAAACGTCCGCAACACCACGACATTGCGACCTTCGCGGACATACTTCAGCGTGTCCGGTGCGTCGTCGAGAAACTCGTAATATGCCTCGTCAAACACTACAATCACATGCTCCGGCACCTTTTCCATGAAGCGATCAATCGTCGCCTCATCCACCAAGGTGCCTGTAGGGTTATTGGGGTTGGCAATAAACACCTCGCGCGTGTTCTCATCGATCGCTGCCGCCATCGCGTCGAGATCGTGAACGAAGCCAGGATCGGGAATCTCTTTCGTCTCCGCGCCAAACAAAGTCGCCATCAGTTTGTAGACGACGAAGGCGTGGTCAGCCGTGACAATGTTTGTTCCTGGCTTCAGGAATCCGTGACCGAGCAGTTCGATAATCTCATTCGACCCACAACCAAGCACCACGTTCTCTCGAGCCAGATCAAACTTCTCAGCGATCGCCGTGCGCAAACGATAGCCACCTCCGTCAGGATAAATATGCACACCTTCAATGGCCTGTTTCATCGCCTCCACCGCCTTCGGCGACGGCCCGAGCGGATTCTCATTAGACGCCAACTTGATAATCTCTTCGGGTTTCAGTCCGAGATCGCGAGCGACGTCTTCGATGGGCTTTCCTGGTTCGTAGGCCACGAGGTCGCGTAGTTGGGGGTGTGCGAAGTTCCAAATAGATGTGTCAGTCATTAGTCAATGGTCAGAAGTCATTGGAGGCATGTCCCTCCGCCGTTGAACTTCCCTCATCCTCAAACTTTTCCAACCAAATTTCACGACAAACTTAAGCCCCCTCCAACCGTCCTCCCCAATAACCAATAACTAATAACTATTCACCTACCTTAAACACCCTCGCAGATTCGCGAGATCCGACAAAAACCGCAATATCTTGTATTGCGCAACAAGGCGCACCTCGATATGTTGACACAAAGTTTTCAAAGAGATGAGATGTGTTCGATGTGGCTGCCATGATGACAAGGTCATCGACTCCCGGATGTCAAAAGACGGGAGCGCGATTCGTCGTCGTCGCGAATGCCTAAAATGTAATCACCGCTTCACCACTTACGAAGCTCTGGAACAGGCTCCGCTCGCTGTGGTGAAGCGCGACGGACGGCGTGAAGATTTCAAGCGCGACAAGCTTTTCCGCGGCGTCGTCAAAGCCTGCGAGAAGCGCCCTGTGCCGATGGACGTCATCGACAAAGCCGTCGAAGAAATCATCCTCGAGCTCCAATCTGACAACGTTCGCGAAGTCCCTACCTCAACCATTGGCAACAAAGTCATGACCGCGCTGCGGGTGATCGACCCCGTTGCCTACGTGCGCTACGCATCCGTTTACCGTCAGTTCAAGGACGTCGGCGAGTTCATCAACGAGATCGAGTCGATGGAACGCAACATCCGCCGCCGCTCAGAACAGCAAGATCTTTTCAAATAGCCCCCAGCCCATTCACCCACACTTTTGATTTCATTTCCACAGAACCTTCCACCGCTCCGCATTGGTGACATGATGCTCACCTCGTATGAGACCGAGTGGTTACGCGAGTGCATCCTGCACGCAGCGAAGGAAGCCGGGCACCCTGAATGGTGGCCGGCAGGTGATGTGGCGCGAGGTGTGGAAAACTACCTGCGCCACCACTTCGATGGCTCGACAATCACACTTACCGAACTGTTTGATCGGCTCTCGGCAACTCTCAACAAAATCGGCTGTAGCGACATCGCCTCACACCTGCGTCAAACTCCGCCACCAGTGAGTCTATCGCTTCACGAGATAGCCAAAGAAACGGACAACAAGCTGGAGATACTCTTTTTCAAGTCGTTGTACGCCCAACTCCAATCCTTACGTGATGTTGGGTTTGAGTCGTTTCGTTTCCGTGAACTTCGCCCATGCGTGAAGCACCTTAGATCTGCCAAGCAATGGCGCAATGACTGCCGCCAACTCGCTGCTGAGATCACTCAGTTCTTGAGCTCTCAATCCTCGAATGGACAGCACAGCCTTCCTTGCGAATTGGTGATCACCGACCATTAGTTTCTTGATTATCGAATGAATTTGCTTCGTTAGAGCCACCGAAAGGTGCAAAGTGTAGTCGTTTGGACCACACGAAATTCATTCACTCATGACTCTCTTCGAGAAAATCATTGCTGGAGAAATCCCCGCAGACTTCGTTCATAAAGACGATCTATGCGTCGCATTTCGCGATATCGACCCTCAAGCGCCCACCCATATCCTTATCATCCCCAGAAAACCAATCCCAAGGGTCGGACGAGCGGGCGACGAGGACAAAGCCATCCTGGGACATCTTTTGCTTGTCGCGCGCGACATTGCCGAGGAGCTTGGGTTTATCGATGAGGCGTCGGAGGGCTTTCGTCTTGTGATCAACCATGGAAAAGATGGCGGCGAGGCGGTTCCCCACCTTCACGTTCACCTGCTCGCAGGTCGACAAATGGCTTGGCCTCCAGGCTAGACCACTACACCCATGATTAAAAAAATCATCAGACTGCTTCTCTGCGCGCTGGTTCTTTGGTTCGCCGGCGGCGTGCTCTATTACTTGGCTGCAGAGCAGAAAGTTCAGAAACAGCTCACCCCAGCATTTGGCCCAGACTACTCAGTGAAGCTCGGACTTTTCAATGACTGGTTTCTACAAAATGACTCGCGCACAGCCCGTGTCACTGTCGCCACTAAAACCGGTAAACAACGTTCTGCATGGACCATCGTCATCGTCGGTGGTCGATTTTTTCCGGACACCGTGAACCTAGGCAACACCGAACCCTTACGTAGCCTCGTCGGCGATCAAGTAGACAAGATAGGCTCAGAAAACCGCGCCCAACGTTCCAGACACGGTATTGACGAATCGATCATGAATGAGTAATAGCGCCTTGATCGAAACGATCCCGCACTCACCAACGTATCCATAACCATGAGCAAACTTGCCTGGATTACTGGATGCACACGCGGCCTGGGACGAGCGATGGCCGAAGGGTTGATCGCTCGCGGATGGACCGTTTGCGGATGTGCACGATCAAAAACCTCCGTCGAAGAACTGTCTGCACAGTTTCCCTCGCCTCATCAATTCTCGGCAGTCGACGTCAGCGACAACACCGCCGTTGAGGCTTGGGTTCAATCCGCGACCGCTCTGCACGGCGCACCGGATCTACTGATTAACAACGCAGCTGTGATCAACCATCCGTGCCCGCTGTGGGAGGTGGCACACGATGACTTCTCAAAAGTCATCGACGTAAATATCAAAGGAAGTTTCCACCTCATCCGCCACGCTGTTCCACAGATGATTGCACGCGGCGAAGGAATCATCGTCAACTTCAGCTCAGGATGGGGAAGATCCACATCGCCTGAAGTCGCGCCCTATTGCGCCAGCAAGTTTGCCATTGAGGGTCTATCGTCCGCGCTCGCCCAGGAACTCCCCGAGGGGCTAGCCTGTGTCGCCGCCAATCCAGGTGTAATCGATACCGATATGCTACGCACCTCATGGGGCGAAGCTGCATCCGCGTATCAAGGCGTTGAAGCATGGTCGAAATCCGCCATCCCCTTTCTCGAAAACCTTACCGTCAGCGACAACGGAAAATCGCTTAGCATCACGTGAGTCCGGCCAAACGAAACGCGGCTCAACACTGGGACATCCGCCGCTATGGACACGATGGGTTCCTCGTATCTCCCTCCACAGGCGACGTGCTAGGCGCCCTCACTGCGCTCGACCATCATTTGAAAAACACAGCGGCAGGCGAGTTGAGCGAATGGGTCATCGGCTACGATTCCGCACTCTTGTTGTTCCGTGAACCCACGAATGAAAACATCGTCGCCAGCCTTTTGAACGACATGCCTTATGTGGATCACGAGACCGCAGAATCCAACATTATCCACCACATCGAAGTCAGCTATGACGGCCCCGATCTCGAGGAAGTCGCCACCGCATCCGGACTTGATATCGACGAAGTGATTCGCCGCCACAGCGCGCCGACCTACCGCGTGCGCTTTCTCGGTTTCGCGCCAGGCTTCGCGTATCTCGACGGGCTTGACCCTTCTCTCCATCTTCCCAGACGTGACACTCCTCGCCCGCGGATGAACGCCGGAGCCGTCGCCATTGGGGGGACTCATGCAGGTATCTATTCCGTGCCCACGCCCGGCGGATGGAACTGGCTGGGAAACACGGATCACCCGCTGTTTCAACCCAACACAACGAACCCATTCACTCTCGCACCAGGCGATAGCGTGCAATTCATCGCCAAGTCATGAACCCACTCGCCACCGTAAAATCCATCGCAACCACGATGACCTTTCAAGACGCCGGGCGCCATGGTTGGCGGCGCTTTGGCATCGCTCCTTGTGGGTTTATCGACCCGCACTCGGCTCGCCTCGCCAACCGCTTGGTCAACAACCTCCCCGACGATACGGTGATCGAAATTGGTCCAGGTGGCGGCACCATCGTCATCCATCACGACACATGGATTGCTCTCACAGGCGCAGGTTCCGTCGCACTTCAAAACCCCATCAACAACTTCGCCGTTTTCGTTCGTGGCGGGAGTTCCATCACCATCACCCCCACCGCCAACGGATTGTGGACCTACCTCGCCATCCCCAGCGGATGGAACGCTGAATCCGCGTTCGGTTCCACCTCGCATCACGCGCGCTCCGGCATCGGCACTGCTATCCATAGCGACTCGCAACTCGTCGCCAACGAAGCTGCAAAAGGTGATCTTTTCCTCGGCGTCAACTACCGGCGACCAACCATAGACGACGTCCGGAATTTCTGTGAACCACCATTGATTCGCCTCACTCCGGGACCGCATCTCGACCGCTGCGACGACAACATCCTCCGTCAATTCATCGCGTCACCATGGCAAACCAGCGCCAACGGCTTCGACCGCACCGGATATCAACTCAACGGACAACAACTCGCCGATACCAAAACCATTCACAGCACACCTGTCGTCGTCGGCAGCATCCAGCTACCGCCATCAGGACAACCCATCGTCACCATGAACGACGGCCCGACCGTTGGTGGATATCCAGTCATTGCCGTGGTGCATGCCGATGATCTGTCATGGCTCGCGCAAACACCGCCCGGCAGAGATATTTACTTCACACTCGATGAATAAACTCCTTCTCAACTGCGATCTCGGAGAATGGGAATGTGCTGAGCAAACACTCGCACTCATGCAGTTTCTCGACTTGGCGAATATCGCATGTGGCGGACACGCGGGATCCATCGAAACCATCTCCTATTGCCATAGTATTGCGCAGGAGCACAACGTAAAAACCGGCGCTCATCCCGGCCTCCCAGACGGCGGACGCGGCGATGCCAGCAAACTCACCTGCGACGAATTCGAGAATATCCTCAACACACAAATTGAAACCTACCTTTCCGCCGGAGCGCCGCTTCACCATATAAAACTCCACGGCTCGCTCTATCACCTCAGCGAACTGAGACGCGACATCCGAGACACCTACCTCGATTTTTTGGCCAACCAAAACTGCGCCGTTGTCAGCTTAGCAGGTGGTCAGGTTGCTCACCATGCACAGTCGCG
>JAGXGH010000098.1 GCA_024636835.1 Verrucomicrobiales bacterium
AAGATGAAAGACAATGCGGATTATCGGCTGGCGATGGATGGACTGCCTGGCGAGGTGATCTCGACGGTCTATTTCTCGAAGCAGGTAGGTGGAGAAATTGATAATCTTCTGAAGAGTCTGGGCGAAAATAACGAACAGACTCTAGAGGGGGCTATCGCTATGGCATTGACGGAAACTGAGAATGAACTACCGGGTTTCACCAGCGACAAGGCATTGGAGATGATGAATAAACTCGGTGACTGGAAGAGTCGGCTTCTCGGAAATGCATGGTTGTCTATTTCATCGCGCGACGAAAACACCATTTACTCGGTATCCAGGATGCCAATTAACGCTCGGCCATTGACCCTGGGTGGCAGTGGGATGACCACCGTAGCAATGATGTCAGTATTGTCGACAATCGGATTCAGCGGCTATTCCGGAATTATTCAAGCAGCAGAGGCGATGACTAGCAAAGAAGAAGCCACCACCAGCGCAGATTCAGCATCCGTCGATGGCGGCCCGAGTGCTAGCTTTGAACGTGGCATGCCACTCCAAACCGAGATACCAATAGCGTCTATTGTAGGTTCACCAAGACCTATGAACATCACAAACCTTGCTCCTGAGGCCAAAGCGTTTCCGAAGTTCAACGTTCCCGAGGACGCAGTGCTCCTGTCCAAAGGCAAGAGGGTCACCAGTAGCGACGATTTCCCAATCATCGGCGAACTCGGCATGATCACCGACGGTGACAAAGAGGCCGGCGAAGGATTCTTCGTCGAACTTCTCGACGGTCTCCAGTGGGTGCAGATCGATCTGACAAAGAGCACACCTCTTTATGCTATCATCGTCTGGCACTTCCACAGCCAGAGGCGCGTCTATCATGATGTGATCGTCCAAGTCTCCAACGACCCCGAGTTTAAAAAAGGTGTTACCACACTCTTCAACAATGATTACGATAACTCATCCATGCTCGGAAAAGGAAGCGACCAGCCCTACATAGAAACGAATTTCGGTTTGCTGGTCAACGGCAAGGCTACCGAAGCTCGATACGTCCGCCTCTACAGTAAAGGCAACAGCACCAACGAGCTTAACCACTACATCGAAGTGGAAGTCTGGGGCAAAGGCGAGTAATCGCATCATCCCGCATCTCTAAACCCCAACGCCCTCTCACCGACCACCGGAGAGAGGGCGTTTTTTTGGTGTGCACGGAAGGAGCTTGCGCCAGAGCAGCGCGGAGGCCTGGAGACCTCCGCTCCTTCTTGGTGATGACTCGTTTAGATACCATCCCCTAGGTCATTTTTGTGACTAGGAATGGTCGCCTTTCACATGTCCGCGACCTCACGCGTTCGCTAGGTCTCTCAGTTTCTTGCACTCGAGCTATCCTTGACCAAATTTGCTTTCCAATATTCACAAAATCATGACTATCCCGCTCAAGCAAAAATCCTCCCTTTCAGAAATCGAACAACGCTTCGAAAATGACGTGGAGCGGTTTTCCAATTTGGAAACCGGTCAAGGCGCGACCATCGACGCTCCGCTGGCCATGGAGCTGATCACCGCTGCTGCCATCGCCGCCACACCGACGATTACTAGAACGCTCGATATCGGATGCGGCGCAGGAAACAACACCATCAAACTTCTTCGGAGCTATCACGGCGACTTCGATGCCGACCTAAATGATCTTAGTCGAGCCATGCTTGAGCGAGCCGAGAAAAGGGTCTCCCAAGAAACCAGCGGAAAGGTCACGACTTTCCATGGCGACTTCCGAACTGCTGAATTGGCAGAGGGTAGCTATGATGTGATCATTGCCGCCGCCGTCCTTCATCACCTCAGAGATGAACAGGATTGGACCGATGCGTTCCACAAGATCCACCGACTCTTGCGCCCCGGCGGATCGTTGTGGATTACGGATCTTGTGACGCATGAAAACCAGGGCGTGCATGACTTGATGTGGAAGCGCTACGGCGATTATTTACTGACCAAAGGCGATGAAGACTACCGAGACAAGGTCTTCGAATACATCGACCAAGAAGACTCCCCACGCTCGACGACCTTTCAGTTGAACCTACTGCAACGAGTCGGGTTCAAGTCCGTTGACATTCTCCACAAAAACTCCTGCTTCAGCGCGTTTGGAGCAGTGAAGGGTTAGTTCGATCGAAGCCTTAAGCGTCGGAGTGTGGGCGCCTCGCCCACATCGGGTGATGTGGATAGGATGATGTTGCTGAATGATGACAATGGAGTAGTGGATCCTCGACGGTATTGGGCAGTGTGGCGTTAATGTGGGGCGCGAGGCGCACCCCCTCCGGCGGTGAATGGTGTCGCGTAAAACGGCTGCGCCGAACGCGATGGATGATTGGTGACCCGAAGGCTTTGGCGACGGAGTGTGGTCGCCCCGCCCACATCGGGTGGTGTGACTATTACTTAACGCCATCAAGCAGATACTAGAGCTCACTTGGAAGTAAGTAGTCAGTCCTTGGTTGTGATGCTTTTCACGCAGAGCTGCGCAGGCGCTTTCGGATTCGCCACAGGGCGGCGAGCATGGGCCAGGCATCGCGGCTGGGACGCACGAGTCCGCCAGGTTTTTCATGCCACGTGACGGGTTGCTCGCGCCACGTGAGTCCGGCGTGTGCCATGGTGGCGAGAAGTTCTGAGTCGAAGGCAAGCCCTGGTTCGATGAGTTGTTCTGCGATCTGACGATAGTCGTCACCATGCAAAACTTTGGCACCGCACTGCGGATCGGTGCAGCGTAATCCCACAAGAACACGAGTCGCCAAAATGTAGAGGTGATGCGCCACAGATCGGCCGAAGGTCTCGACGATGGTGGTTTCTTCGGTGCGCTTACGAATGCCAAGCAAGGAGTTGTCTCCGCTCTTTGCTACTTCGATGAATCTAACGGTATTAGGTGCCGGGAGTGATCCATCCGCATCAACAAAGGCGAGCCACGCTGCGGTGGGTTCAGTCGCCCATGCTTCTCGGACGACGCTTCCTTTCCCTCGATGGGCGGAGGCTTTGTGAAGACGAACGTGTGGATAAACTTTGGAAAACTGATCAACGAGCGATTCGAGTCGCTCGATATCCGCAACGGACGATCCATCATCAGCGATGATCCATCGTATTTCAGAGTTTACATCGGCAAGCGCTGTTGCGAGTTCTTCACCAAACTCAGCGAGACGTGCGGAGTCATTCCACACTGGCGTAACGAGGACAGTAAGGTCGGCGCTGTGGGGCTCAGCATTCTGCATTAATAGAATACTTGGCGAAGCTGGTTAATCTTTCGCTTTCCGAAGGTGGACAGCGAGTGAGTCGCTTCCTAAGTTATAGCATGCGAAGATTAATGGTCGTTATTTCATGGGTGCTCGTGCTCGCCGCTGCGGTATGGCTGCGCGTAGACTCTCTTGACGCGCGCCCGCTGCATTTTGATGAGGCGACGGGCGCACGAATCACGGCTGACCGGCTTGAGCCCGCGAGCGACTACAAGTTCAACCCCGTGCATAACCACGGACCAACACTGAGCCTTGCGGGAGCGGTCGCAGCGCGCATGGCAGGTGAAGATGATTGGGAATCGATGACCAAAATGCCGCTAAGGGCTGTAACTGTAGCGGCCGGGGTTTTGTTGGTGATGGTGCCTTTGTGTTGGCGTCGACGGTTTGGTGATGCGCCAATGCTTCTTGCTAGTGCGCTTCTCGCGACGTCTCCCCTGCTGGTCTACTACAGTCGAATGTATATCCACGAGATCCTACTGGCGCTGTTCGGTTTGCTAGTGGTCGTCACGCTTTGTCGAAAGCGCACACTTTGGTTGGCGGGTGTGTTTCTCGGATTAATGTTCGCAACCAAGGAATCATTCGCCATCAGCGTGATTGCCTGGGGCATGGCTGGAGTCGCGGTGGCGTGGCAGTTCCGCGATAGACTGCGCACGCGAACTTGGCGCGAACAATTTAACGAGTGGTGGCGTCCTGTGGTGGCAATGTTGATCTGTGCGGCAGTTGTATCGGTGGTGTTTTACACCGATGGATTCACACGTCCTTCAGGAATATGGGATGCGGTGCAAACCTACTTCGTTTATAAAACAGAAGGCGGACACGACAAGACGTTCGGGTATTATTTATCGATGATGCTGGCGCCTCGCAAAGATGCTGTGTGGTGGGGTGAGACGTCGGTCGCGGTGCTCGCCATGCTTGCGTATATCCGGAGCTTTTCGAAAGCGATGCCCATGAACCAGGTTGCTGCGATCCGATTTCTAGCATACGCGACGGTTGCTCACTTCGGGATCTATAGCTTGATCGCTTATAAAACACCGTGGTTAATGTGCCTTCCCTGGGCGCACGTTTGTCTCTTGGCTGGATTTTCGCTCGTACCAATACGCAGCTGGAAGTCATGGCAAACGGCGGCAACTACTATCGTCATCGTAGTCACTCTTATTCTGCAATTCCGCCAAACGCGCTGGGCGACAGGGCGGTTCGAAATTGATCAGCGCAATGCATACGCCTATGTGCCCACAAGCCGCGATATCGAAGGGATGGAGAGATGGCTGTCGCAATTGGCAGACGGCGACCCCGATCGTCTCGAGCCATTAGCGGTCGTTGGCAGCTACTTTTGGCCACTACCATGGTATTTGCGTGATTATGAGAGGGTGTGGTATTGGGCGGATGCTTCGGATCCATCACTCAACCAATGCGGCGTTGTGCTAGTCCTTCCCGAAGAAGTCAACGAGGTTTCGGCAAAGCTGACGAATACACACACCGGTTTTCCAAGGTCGCTGCGCAACAATGTAGTGGTCACGCTCTACCTAAGAAATGACCTGTGGAAGCAATGGATCGAAGATTAACAACCATGACAGAACCCATTAAGATACCGAAGCACATGCTGATTACGCACGACGCGATGAAGACGACCTTCGCTCTGCGTTTATGCGGAGAGGATGAGGCTATGCTTCGTGGGTTGGGTACGCAGTGCATTGCTATGATAGATGAGTTGGAGATGAAGCTGAGTCGCTACGCGGAAGGCGGTGACGTCCAGCGAATCAATCACCTCAAAGCTGGAGAATCCCTCAATATCAGTGATGAATGTTACGCCTGTTTGCTCGAGGCGATGGAGATGTGTTTGATCACTGGCAGGTTGTTCGACCCAACATTGGGCGCACCCATTGAGCATCGTAAGACGAGCGCGCCAGGTGAAAGACCTGAGGTAAGCGGCCAGCTCATCGTTCATCCCGGCCGCGCTCGAGTGACCTGTGAAGTCGAGGGGCGAGTGATCGACCTAGGTGGAATTGGCAAAGGGTTCGCTCTGGACCAACTGGCAAAATTTCTCAAAGAATGGGGTGGGGCGGGCGGGCTACTTTCATCGGGAGCGAGCACCCATCTCGCCTTTGGCGACGAAGCATGGCCGATGGACTTAACCGGCGATCACGGCGTGACGAAAATTCATCTGCGAGAAGCTGCATTAAGCGCTTCTGGCACGGGCATTCAAGGCGCGCACATCATACCGCCGGATGGTTGGGTAGTGGATGAGGCGGCGATGCCGAAGCGCTTATGGGTTGTTTCACCAGACGGTGCCGCCGCCGATGCGTGGTCGACCGCGCTGATGCTCATGACGCCTGATGAGATGGCCCGTTGCCGTAAATCAGGAAAGCGCCTGAGCGCGATCTACATAGAAAAAGGGGCGGAGATCATCGACCTCCGCCCCTTGTAAAACCATATCCTGGTATCGATCTGACGCGTCGCGTAAAACCGCTGCGCGGCACGCGATTGACAATCCTCGTATTGATCGTGAGCTGTTTGTGCGCGGTGAACAGTTATGTTTCTATTCGAAAGCGGAATAAATAGCAGATCTACAGATGAACCATTTCACCGGTGCGGAATGATTCGTCTGCGGCGGCAACGATTTTCATTGAATTAATGGCATCATCCATATGCGCGGTGAGGTCGATGTCATTTTTAATCGCATCGAGGAAATATTCCTGCTCGCGTTGGCAAAGCTCATCGTGATCTGGCTCGTCACCGGTTTCCGTCCATGTGTCCTGCTTGACGAAATTGCCATCGGCATCGAGTTCGGAGAAATGCCTGCGCAATGTGTTGGTTTTAGTGTGAGCATCGACATTCGAGGATGCCCCTTTATCGGCAGCCTCACGCGCTTCGATAGTCACGCAACCCTTTGGCCCAACAACATCCTTCACGAAGAATGCCATTTCCGACATCATCGGACCCCAGCCAGCCTCATACCACCCGACAGACCCGTCTTCAAAGGTGACCTGAAGGTGGCCGTAGTTCACTTTATCGTTGGGCAGCTCGTTGCTTAAACGCGCTCCCAATCCTGCTACACGAACGGGCTTGGATCTTGTCATCTGACACATCACGTCCACGTAGTGAACGCCGCAGTCAACGATCGGTGAGATCGAGGCCATTAAGTTTTTGTGGGTCGCCCAAGACTGTCCTGAGGACTGCTGATTGAGGTTCATCCGCATGACCAAAGGCTTGCCGAGGTCGTGGGACATCTCGATAAACTTCTGCCACGACGGGTGGTGACGAAGAATGTAACCAATGACGAGTTTTCGATTGTTCGCCTTTGCGCTGGCAACAATTTCCTCAGCTTCCTTCACCGTGTCGGCGAGCGGTTTTTCAATAAAAACATCACAGCCGGCTTTGAACGCCGCCTTGGCAAATGGCGCATGGGTGTCCGGATAGGTGGAGATTGAAACCGCGTCGGGCTTGGTCTCTTCCAAGGCTTTGTAGAAGTCGTCAAACAGCGCGTAGCCGCCGCCAAGTTCTTCATTGAGTGCTTCGCGCGACCCAGGGGATCGGGTGCAAATCCCAACGATTTCGAAGTCGGGTATATTATGATAAGCGAGAGCATGTGAGCGCCCCATGTTGCCGGCGCCTACGCAGAGAATTCGGATCATAGTTTAGAAGTGGGTATGAAATGAGTGAGTGGGCATTACCACTACGCTCAAAAATTCGTTTAAGGATTTATCCGAGAAGAGTTTTGTGATCCCACTTCTCGCGGTTGGTTTGATTGATGTAGGTGTTGGCTTCCGCATCATCGATGAATTGCAACTTGTCAGAATCGAAATTCAACGGGCGATCAAGACGAAGCCCCACTTTGGCTAAGTTGATAAGGGTGCATGAGCGGAATCCGTTGTCTTCGTTTAGTGCGAATTTCTTGCGCTCGCGAACGGATTGATGGAAGTCGGTAATCATCGGCGGAGGTCCAGCGAGATCTTTGATTTTGGCATCGAGATCGGGGATTTCAACACTGCGGAATCCACGGGTGATGCTTCCCTTCGGGCCAGTGATAATTGGGTCGCGAGGACTACCCTCTGCGTCGAGGATGATCTTCGTTCCATCTTTGTAGGTCATCTCGATACGGCGCCAAGGGAGCACGGCGTCGTCGTCTTGCTTTTGCGTGTCGACTTCGATGTGAACAGGGCTCTCCTTGTCTTTACCGAGTACAAACTGACAGGGATCAAGATAGTGCTGACCCATGTCGCCAAGACCGCCACCATCGTAGTCCCAGTATCCACGGAAGGATTGGTGAACGCGATGTGCGTTGTAAGGTTTGTTGGGTGCGGGCCCAAGCCAAGTGTCGTAGTCGAGTTCTTCGGGAATCGGCTGAACCTGTAAATCCGTGCGACCGGCCCACTGTTCGAGTTTCCAGTTACCGACAAATCCTTTGCCGAGGTTGAAGGTGTATGGGCCGTCCCCGAGAAGTTTGTGATGGACAACTTTCCAAACATCGGTTGTTGGGCGATGGAGACCGTAGTAGTTGTCTTTGAATCGGAACCAAGTGTTGAGACGGAACATCCGCTCTTCGTCCTGCACTGCTTTGATCATGTCCAGACCCTCGCCGACAGTTCGCGACATGGGCTTTTCACACCAGATGTCCTTACCCGCCTTGGCGGCGGCGATGGAAATGTAGGCATGCCAGTGCGGAGGCGTTGCTACGTGGACGATGTCAATATCGTCGCGGGCGATCAGTTCACGGAAGTCGCCGTAACCTTTAACGTCGGCTTCGCCTTTGTTTTTCGCGCCGTTCATTCGGTTGGCCAAGTGCTTCGAGTCGACGTCACACAGAGCGAGCAGTTTGCCGGGCATGGCTAAATGATTGCCGGAAATTCCACCACATCCAATGATCCCTTTGGTAAGCTGATTGGAGGGAGCAGTTTGCCCATTAAGGCCGAGAACGCGGGAGGGTACGATGGACACCGACGCAATGGCAGCGATGCGCCCGAGTGCTTGTCGACGTGTAAGTGGTAGTGACATAAGAGTATTGCGGTGTGCTGTTGTTGTATATTAGTCGGAGTTGATCGGACAGGTCAGATAAACGCTCTCAGGGGGGCTAAGTTGTCAGCAAATTGCACGGAAAGCAGAAGTTGAGGAAACGCGAGGTTCACAGCCTACTCCGCAATTCGCAATAAAAAACAAAGCCCGCTCTCTCAGCGGGCTTTGCAAATTCGAGGGAATGTGAAATTGCTCATCGGCAGCCACGACTGAGCCCGCTCCGTGAATCAACAGTGTAGCGTATTCCCCCGACACTCACGTTACGACGGTTTGAGTAGCCTGAACGCGATGTGTAGCTCGGCTGTCTGTATCCGCGACCATAACCACTACCGTTGCCATAGCTATGTTCATTTTGGTAGCGAGGATGACAGCGCGATACTCTCACGTGTCTCTCACGCCACGAGCGGCAGTGATGGTCATAATAGCGGACAACTTTATAGCGCCAGCCGTCACAGTGATCGTAATAACGAACGACTTGATCGCTGTAACTTCCGCCATGGTATTGAGCTTTGGCTTCGGTTGGGATGAATCCAAACGCAAGAGCAGCGATGGCGAACAATAGTGGGAACTTTAAGTTTTTCATAATGCTTGTCTGGTTTTGCGAGGAAACATTCCCTCGTGATTTATCCGACGAGCACGGTGAAAAAACTATTCACCACGGCGCTATGTTTTTTTCACGGAGCACTAGTTTTTGAAGAACAAAAAGAGAAATGTTCCCAGTGCCAAAATCGTGGCGACTATAAACCGAGTGCCTGAAATGCCGAGCTTTTTAGCTGCTTCATCGGCGGCTCCTTCTACAGCCTCCTTGGAAATTTTACCCTCAGATCCACCATCGGATCCGAGGAGCTTTTCCAGTGATGCTAGCACCGGTGGGAGTCCCTGATATTCACCAGAGCCTTTGTTTCTATAACTGCTGTTGATGAACTGCCCGTCCTTCGTCATCAGCACGATCGATGGAATTCCTTTTCCGCTAAATGCTTTCGCAGCAGCAGCCGCACCGCGCTGATCGAAAGCAAGGCCGGGCCAAGGCATTTCCTTGCCAATCATATAATTTTTCATGTCCTCCGCCGTGCGATCGGCCGACACGAGGATGAACTCAAATCCATTGGGACTCTTCTTTTTGAGCGTCTTGTATTTCGAAATTAACCCCGGCATCTGTTGGTTACATGCAGGACACCACGAGGCACTAAATACGAAAAGGTAGAGAGGGGGTTCGGTCTCGATCTTATATGATTCCAAGTTGCCACCGCTTCCTTTTTTCACGAGCTTCCCTTGAATATCCTTAGTGATCTGTCCCGCCGTGCCGGACGTGGTCAGCGCGGTGAGAAATAGTGCGGTGAACAAATACTTGAGCAAACGATTTAGAGATGGCTTTATCATGAGTTTTCGGGGGAGATGGGTGAAAGTTACTTAGTTCTCAGAGATCAATCAAGCCTCTCATGCAGAGAAGATTGCTAGAGGCTTTCGTGATGAGGGCGCGCTATCGTCCGCGTTGCAGCCTAACTCCATCGTCTTCTATGAGAATTTTCTTCTTACGGAATAGTGAGCCTAAAGCATTTTTAAACACTTTCTTGCTGACACCCAGTGCCTTGTAAATTTCTTCTGGAGGGCTCTTGTCACAAAGCCGCCAGTGACCATCGCGGCGTCGAAGTTCGGAGAGAATCCGCTCTTCAAGATCCTCGCGCTCCTGTCCGCCCTTGCGCTGTAAGCTGAGGTCGATTTTTCCGTCGCCACGCACTTGTTTTACATAGGCGATCAACTCTTCTCCAAAATCGACCCGACTGAACACCTCGTTCTTAAAGATGACACCGCCGAACTTCCCGTCGACCACGACCTTGTAACCAAGATCGGTTTTCCCATAGGGCAACACCTTCACCTCGTCACCACGTTTGTAGCTCGGAAAATCATCGCTGATGAACTTTCCAATCCGTCGGCTCGCAACAATTCGGTTACTCGCATCGTCGACGTAGACAAACACCACATAGCGGCTGCCCACTTCCGTGCGTTCGCGTTGTTCGCGAAATGGCAGCAGCAGATCCTTCCGCAATCCCCAGTCGAGAAAAGCGCCAATCGGCGTGGTAGCCGCCACGCTCAAACACCCAAATTCTCCGGGCATTACGCGCGGATACTTCGTCGTCGCCACCGGCCTGTCCTCGGAGTCGCGATACAGAAACACATCGATCAATCCGTTAAGCGTCCATTCCATCGGCATTTCACCACGCGGCAACAGCACCTCACCCAAGGGTTCTCCCGCATCAAGATATAGTCCATGGTCATTCTCGCGGACGACCTCCAACATTGCACGTTCTCCAATCCCAGCCATACGCAACCATGACTGTCCTCGCAGTCGAAAGCAAAAGCAAAAGAAGCGCCGCAGGATGTGAGCAACAGATTCGGACAACGAAGCGATTTTTCACTGGACTGGTGATAGGTGTGCTCGTTTGTTGACGTTTTCCACCTTGTTATGAAACGACTCATTTTCGCTCTACTGGCGACGTGCGCCCCCGCACTCGCCGAATCGCAACCGCTATTTAACGGCAAGGATCTCACCGGATGGACAGGGGAGGGGTACACCATCACCGATGGCGTCATTACCTGCTCGCCAAAAGGACGCTTCCTTCAAACCGAAAAGGAGTTTTCGAACTACATCCTCGATTTTGAGTTCAAACTCCCACCGGGCGGCAACAACGGATTAGGTATCCATTACCCGGGATCGGGCGATGCCGCCTACGTGGGCATGGAGTGCCAAATTCTCGACAACACTGCCGAGCAATATGCCAATTTGGTAGAATCGCAATTTCACGGCTCTCTCTACAAACTCGCCCCGGCAAAGCGTGGCTTTCTTAAACCTCTTGGCGAGTGGAACAAAGAGCGCGTCACCGTCAACGGGAATAAGGTCATTGTTGAGCTCAATGGGACCATCATCCTTGATGCCGACCTCGCAGAACTGTCTAGGAAAAACCCTAAGCACGAAGGCGTGAAGCGTCGCTCCGGACATATCGCATTCTGCGGCCATGGTGACCCGGTTTCGTTCCGCAATATTTTCCTCGAAGAATTGCCTGCAACCACAGCTGCCACGTCCAAGCAAGCCGATGGGTTTAATCCGCTTTTCAATGGCAGCGATTTCACAGGTTGGAAATTTCCCGATGGCCATACTGGGCACTGGACCGTGAAGGACGGAGTGATCCACTACGATGGAAAATCCGCGGCGAAGAACAAAGATCTCTGGACCGAAAAAAGCTACAGCGATTTCGTTCTCAAGGTCGACTGGCGATGGGCTGGTCCTGCTCATGAAAAACGCATGCGCCCCGTGCTCGACCAGACCACCGGCGGCACCAAAAAGGACGCCAACGGCAAGGATATGACGGTTGAAGTGGACGAACTCGACAGCGGCATCTACCTGCGCGGCAACAACAAATCACAGGTTAACATTTGGAACTGGCCGTGCGGGTCCGGAGAGGTCTATGGCTACCGAACCAATGGCAAGCTCCCTCAGGAAATTCGTGCCGCCCTGGTGCCCAAAGTCAACGCCGACAATCCAATCGGCGAGTGGAATACCTTCGAGATCACCATGAAAGGTGATCGCCTTACCGTTGTGCTCAATGGCCAAACCGTCATTGAGAACGCACAGCTTCCAGGTGTCCCTGCATCTGGAGAGCTTGCACTTCAGCATCACGGCAGCGCCCTGGAGTTCAAAAACATCGCGATCAAAGAACTCTAGGAATCGCAACTCCAGCGTTACGATCATTCAGCGTTGAGTGCCACCATTGGTCTCAACGCTTTTTCATGTCATTTTCCCAGATGGCATCGGCATCTGTGTGTTTTCGTGATGTCGGTTGACAATTCACGATTACAGGCTAAATCTATCCCTCGACGCACTTCCAGCGTCGGTCGGCGAGGTGGCCAAGTGGTAAGGCAGAGCTTTGCAAAAGCTCCATTCGCGGGTTCGATTCCCGCCCTCGCCTCCACTTTCTCAACCCTTGTTTTACAAGGGTTTTCTGATTTAGGAGGGCCTGAGTGTGCATACCTTTTGGGAGCATTCCATGGTGTTTTTACCGTCCGTTTTGGTCCGACGACCCTTTATTCCTGCTGGACTGGAGACGGTTCGCTTTGCATCAAAGGCCAACACCATATCTTGGTTGCTCAGAAACTCATTATTGTACAATAGTCATCTGTGAATCCTTAAAGCCATCTGCCATTGATTCTCTCTAATGAACTTACTTGAAACCAAAGTCGGCCGTTTAGTCACCTTCGGCGCACTCTATTTTAGCGAGGGAGTCCCCGGTGGGTTCCTTATGATGGCTATCGCCACTGAGATCCAGCGCCGGGGCATGGAAGACTCCGGTATGTATGCTGCCTTCATTACCATATTGGCACTACCCTGGGCATGGAAGTTTATCATGGGGCCGCTGGTCGATAACATCCATTTCAAGAGTTTCGGCGCACGTAAACAGTGGATCGTAACCGCGCAGACGATCATGATCATGGCGTTCATTCTCGCGATGATCTATATGCCGGAACAACTGGAGATTGTGAAGAGTGAGCGCGGTGGACTACTCGGAACCATCGATAGCCTCTGGCTCTCGGGGGTTGCTTTGTTTGCGGGTCTCCTCTTTTTACATAACTCTTTCGCCGCGACGCAGGATGTCGCCATCGATGCGCTGGCCTGTCAGGTCCTGAAAGAGGACGAACGCGGACTAGCCAATGGCATCATGAGCAGTAGCTCATATGCGGGTTATCTGGTAGGCGGTTCTGGTGTATTATGGCTCAAGGGAGCCGTCGGTAGCTTCGATAAAGCGAGCATCTTCGTCATTGCCTTGATGGCCACTGTCACGATCTGCGTTGTGATCTTCGTCCGCGAGAAGACGGCAGCGCAGCAAATCGAGGATGGGGAACTCCCTGCTCCAGAACCGGGAGTCCACGCATTTAGCGCGCTAAGCAGTCAGATTTACGACTACTTCAAGACACTTTGGACATCGTCGTCCCCAAGGTTGCCGCGACCCAGTTCACTGCGATGATGGCCTTCACTTCGGTTGCTAACCTGACAGCACAGACCTGGCAGGGACTTTCTATCGACACCGAAAACGGCTGGAGTTGGCCGATTTGGAGACTCCTATACGTCGATTCGGCACTCGGCCTGATCTTCCTGATCTGGCTCTGCCTACTCAAACCGAGGAAACGAGGCGAGGAAAAAACCTCATAGAAATCTGCTCTGCAGCCGCGTCAGCCTCTCCTACGCATGACTACCGCCTTCGCCACCACCAACGCTAAAGCGGTGGTGGTCAGTAGAGAAATACGTCTCTAACTTTACCATTACGTTACGGGCTTATCTCAACGTCGATGGCGATGCGGTCTTTTTGTGGCACGGTAAGCCGCACCTCACGGAAGCCTTCGTTCACGTTCTCGATCTTTTGTGGTGGAATGGCCTGGTGTATGCTCCAGCTACCCTGCTTACTGTGTCGTTTGAGCGTGATGGATTTATCGTCTTTTCGAAGGGTGACGGTGTCGCCCACGATTTCGCATTCGGCATCGGTAAGCACGCGCCAGATGACTTCGCCTTTGGGAGCTTCGATGGTATCTTGAATACGGGCGCTGCCGTTGCGGGAGTCGAAGCTGGCGGTTCGAGTGACTTTTTTGGCCGAGTTGGCGTAGGCTCCAGTGAGGTCGAACGTTGCTGATGCAGGCTGACTTTCCAGGTCACTGCTGATAATCGGACAGGGGTCGGTGTTTGGCTCCTGGAGGTCGCCACCGATTTCGAGGGTGTTGTGTGAGCGGTTCTGCAGGCGGTAGTAGCTGAAGCGCTTGTCTCGGAAGTATCCCGGCATGTTGTAATCGTCGCTGCCGAGATCGTGGAACCAGCGGGTGCGGTGGGCGTCGTAGCAGAAGGAACCGACATCCATGTGACCGTGACCGCCATAGGGAGTGCCGCCTTTGATGGCCAACCACTCAGCATCGGGGGTCCAACGACTGCGGAAGACGGCAACCGATTGCTCGCCGTGGAAGATGGCATGGGTGGGCAGAGAGGTGTTGTCCTCTACCTTTTCGGGTAACCAGAGAATCGACAATGGGGAGCTGCGGTAGTTAATCTTGAGCTCGGAGTTCTTATCAAGAGCTTGGGTGAGCACGTGCCGAACGTCGTTGGCCTGAGCCGGGCTTTCGAAGTGTTGCGCAATCCACGCCTGTGCGGGAGACTTGCCACTGACCTTGGCATGGCCATCGGAGAAATTAAAGGGGACGCGTTGCGGGCTATGCAGGTGCATCATGCTCTTGCCGCTTTGTTCGAGCAGTGGCGGGATGTGAGCCGAATATCCGAGAGCCTTGCAAGCAGCGAGCAGCATTACGTGGTAATTGGTGCCGTAGTGCCAGTAACCTGGTCCTTCAGGATAAAGGCCATCGGGAGTATAAAAATGTTCGCATTTTACCAACACATCGAGGCCTTTGGTGATGAGAGGCTCTGATAAACCTTCGTCTTTGCCTTGAATGGCGATCGCCGCCAGAGCGATACCGCTGCCGCAGACTTGTCCCCAGTTGTTGCGTCCGTCCGACCACCAGACGCCTTCCTTGTGGAGTCGAGTGGCAGGTCGCAGGGCTTTATCACGCAGAGCCTTTTCGCACATTGCGCGCTCGGCGGGTTGCAGATCGTCGTAGAGCCAGTCGTATCCTATGGCCACTGCTGTAGCCATTTCCGCAACGTCGAGAAAGTGAAGTGGGTTCCAATTCTTGAGCGAGCAGGCAGCCGTTAACTCGGCGACGGCTCGTTTGAGATATTTTTCCTCGCTGGTGAAACGCCATGCGTAACTACAGTGCATGAGGTTATTGAGCGCGTAGCGCGACTCGCGCAGCAGCCGGCGACCGTCGGGAATATCGTAGCGACAGGTGGGAAGGTCGAGGATTTCGTCGGCTTCGGCGAGGGTAGCTTGATGCAACTTCGCTGCAAGTGGATCGGATTCAATCTTTTGCTGAATCTCAGCCTCGCCCGACTTGCGTAGCCACAGGCGGGGGTGATCTTGATCAGCGAACTGAGCAAGACCGTTCAGAGACATGCAAAGCATGAGTAGGAATGCCCTAGTGATCATACTCACCCTATACGGGGCATGCATTTGGAATCATTCGATGAATTTCACGTGCGCTTGAATGCGATGTGAGATACGTGGCACTTAGAATGAATTATGGGTGTCCTT
>JAGXGH010000099.1 GCA_024636835.1 Verrucomicrobiales bacterium
TAATGTCTAGTACATTCTCAAATCACCAGCAAGTATTGGCTCTAGAGAATTTCCAAGCAATCGCCCTGATGAGAGCGGGCGAGCCAAATAGTAACTGATCACTGCCTGCAGTCAATCCGCAGCATAGCGTCGGCACGGTCTACGATGGCTGGCATAGTAACTGATCACTGCCTGCAGTCAATCCGCAGCGGATTGCGATGAATGCGATATTGAGGACGCATAGTAACTGATCACTGCCTGCAGTCAATCCGCAGCATGATGTGAAGAATCTGCAAAGCGCTGCCCATAGTAACTGATCACTGCCTGCAGTCAATCCGCAGCGTCTAGTTCTTTGGCACAGTCCCTATACACACAGTAACTGATTCAATGCTGGCGTATTTCATCAAAAAACATCCCAATAAAGCGGAGGTTCAATTAGCGTGCCTTTCATTTTACTGAGAAATTAGTTTCACAAAAGTTGTAAAACATGTGTTTTTGTAGAATCAAAACTACCTTCACACCAGTCAACTTCTCGAGTTGTAGGGTAGTAGCTGCAGCCTATTGAATTTTGCTGCCAATGATTCGGATCTCTGGTGGTTTCGGCTCCTGCTTGGTGAGCGGATGCTGAAGGAAAGTTACGGCCGCGTAAAACACAGCCCTCCCGTGGTGGTTCTTTGTAGCGCTTTGCGAGGAAGGGTTACGACCCTTCTCGGCTGATATTAGATCCTGACGCTTTATTCCCGAACGGGAACAAGTTGCTTAATCTTCTTCTTTGTTTCTGGCATTGTTCCCGAACGGGATCGGGTATTTTAACCTGGGGTTGCCAGAGAGAAACGGAGGCTACCCTGGGTCACTTTCTCTTTGTTTGACATCAAATCGATGTTGCCATAAAATCTCCAGCATGAAAAAGACACAGATCCAAGTCCCCGAAGAGCTCTTCCGCGACATCAAATCCTTCGCCAAAGCCCGCGAGTGGTCGCTCGCCGAAACCTTCCGGCGCGGGGCCGAGCTTTTGCTTGAGGTCTATGATGGAAATCCGCTCCCACCTGCCACGCCTTGGTCGTTGCCTGTCTCGGCGACAGTGGGTTGGCAAGGCCTCAGTCCCGAACAATTGCACGATGCCGCCTTCCAGGATGCAGAACCGAATCTTCAACAGCCATGATCTCCATCGACGCCAATATCCTGCTCTACAGCTACGCGGTGGAATCTCCCTTCCATCTGCAGGCCAAGAGCTTTCTTGAAGAACTTTCCAGCCGTGAAGACATCGCCCTGAGCGAGTTCATCCTCACCGAGTTCTACCTGCTCCTGCGGAATCCCGCAGTGCTTCAGAACCCGCTGGACGCCGCCGCCGCTGCTGCTGTCATCGCCTGCTATCGCAAACATCCCCGCTGGAAAACCCTCGGATTTCCTCCCCGCAGCCGGGAACTTCACGACGAGCTCTGGAAACAGGCCGCCACCCGCGATTTTGCCCGCCGCCGCATCTACGATACCCGCACCGCCCTCAGCCTCACCGCCTTCGGAGTCACCGATTTCGCGACCCTCAACTTGAAGGATTTTCAAAACTTCGGCTTCAAAAGAGTCTGGAATCCCCTCGTCGCCGCTTGACCAGCTTTCAAAACGCCAACTCACCGACGACACCCATCCGCCAATTCTTCCCCCGACCCCGAAGACGCCCCTGATCTATCAGATCACGATGAATCCTAGGAAGACTGTGACCCAGGACAGCGGCGATGAATGCGCGCTGGCTTAGAGATTTCCCTTTTTCAAGCATCTTAGTGTTGGCCTGTCACGCATCAAGATTTGTGATACGGCTCTCCTTTCTTTACCCCAACGGGGTAACGGAATTTAGCCCAGGGTTGCCGCAATGTAATGGAGGCTACCCTGGGTAATCAGCGAATGCATTTCCCAACCCCAAGTCGGGCTTGCGTCGATGCCGTAATCTCCCTCGCGCTTGGACACAAGCCCAGCTTGGGGTTGAATGATCATGGCGGACGTGACCTAGGGTAGCCTCCGTTTTACTCTGGCAACCCTAGGCTAAAATACCCAACCCCGTTGGGGTAGATCGTTGAATGCGCCTTCTGCGAAGATGTATTCGGCAGCTCTAAACATCACAGCGAAATTTAGGGGAATCCACTAGAGTTCCAGTGGGGGCATCACCAATAGCCGCCACCGCCCACACGACTTATCTTGCTTGAGTCATTCCCGAACTTCCCGAGGTGAAAACATTCTGTCGTTCCCTTGAGGCAAGGGCACTTCACCAGCCTATCGGAAAGGTCGAATTGGCAAATACAAATCAAACATAAGCAAAACCAAAAATAGATATCATGACAAAAATTACTCGTAGCGCTGACTCCAACTGGAAAGGCAACCTGGACAATGGACACGGACTCGTCTCCGTCGAAAGCCGCGCCCTTACCGAACAGAAGTTTTCGTTTTCCAAACGTGTGGATCAAACCGCCAAGGAAACAAACCCCGAGGAACTTATCGCGGCGGCGGCAGCTTCTTGTTTCGCTATGGCCTTGAGTAAGACCCTACAGGATGATGGTCAGGCCTCCGATAAACTCCGGGTGAAAGCCGACGTCACCCTCAGCATTGGAGATGACGGCCCCAAGTTGACCGGCTTGAACCTTAGCATTGAGGCCATCCTACCGGAATACACTGAAGATCAGTTGAAAGACGCCGTATCGAAGACCGCGGAAAACTGCCCGGTCTTTCAACTACTGCGTCCCGGATTCGACTCAGTGAACATCGAGAGTTCTCTACAAGCCTAATGAAAAATCAGCGAGCCACCACCACCCAATTTAACGGTGGTGTGGGGTTTCCACTCGAGAGCAAACAGCACAGAAAGTTGGACCCTTCGCCTGCCGTGACGCAAAGGCAGACCCTTCTAGGGAAAACCACTAGGGCTTGATTGGGGGGATCACGAATAGCCATCGCCTTCCGCATGGCTCATCTTAAAATTAGTGCCCGACTTTACCGATGTAGAAACGTTCCGCCGTCCCCTTGATGAGTCGGCATTGCCGCAAGGTATCGGAAAGGCTGAGGGGCGCTATGCCGCCGTGTAAGGGGCAAATGCAAACCACGAAAAAACGAAAGGAAATACTATGTTACACAATGTGAAAACACTGAATGGATACAAGCTTGATAGCTTGGATGGAGAGATGGGCAAGGTTAAGAACTTCTACTTCGATGACAAACACTGGACGGTTCGCTATCTGGTTGCCGACACGGGTAACTGGCTGAAGGGACGTCAGGTGCTGATCTCGCCGCACGCTCTTGTAGCCGCGATCAAGGAAGATGAGCACATCGCGGTGGATCTGACGGAAGCCCAAATTGAAGAAAGCCCGCCAATCTCCGCCGACATCCCCGTATCGCGACAACACGAGATCGCATATTACCAGCACTATGGCTGGACTCCCTACTGGGGCGGGCCTTACAGCTGGGGAATCTACCCAAATCCCTTCCCCGCTCCGGTTACGAATTCCGGTCAGGCAGCACCGCTCACAGAGGAAGAACAAAAGGAATGGGATCCGCACCTGCGTAGCACACAGGAAATTACCGGCTATCACATCCAGGCTATCGATGACGAGATCGGACATGTGGAGGATTTCATCATCGACGATGACACATGGGCGATCCGTTACATGGTCGTGGACACCAAGAACTGGTGGCCTGGAAAGAAAGTGCTCATCTCACCCCAGTGGCTTGAAAAGGTAAGTTGGGACGAATCGAAGATGTTCGTCAACCTGACGCGCGATGCTGTCAAGGAGGCTCCGGAGTATACCGGTGATCCAGGATTCACTCGTGAATTCGAAGCGGATCTGCACGCCCATCACGGGAGGGAAGGCTACTGGAATTCAGAAGAATTAGCCAAAGAGCAGGCTAAGCCCAATCAATAAATCAACAAGCAATCCACACACCCAATTATGACAGACCCTATCTATAAAATCGTCGAACTCACCGGCACCTCTACCAAAAGCATCGAGGAAGCAGTGAACCTAGCCCTCGAACGCGCCGGCCAGACCATCCACAACCTCGGCTGGTTCGAGATCATCGAAACGCGAGGAAACATCGAGAACAACAAGGTCAAACACTGGCAGGTAACCCTCAAGGTCGGCTTCACGCTGGACTAGCCACCTCGACATCCAAAATCGGCGGCATCCCCTTGCCGTCGTGCCTTTCCGCTGGCTGAGTGGATCCATGGCCGGGAATCGATTGCCCCTTATACCGCTTTCGATTAGAAATATGACTATCCGCCGCGCACAAGTAGTTCGCTATCAACCAACTCTACGTGCACTCGCGTCAGATCTAATACCAAGATTTGGTATTAGACACGAGGATAAACGAGGAACCCGAAAGGTTTGGAACTCGGGAGATGATCCTGGGTTACCGAGAAAATCCTCAATGATAAATTGGCGATATGTGTGCTTGGTAATCGAGAATCTCGATGCTTACACTACTGGCAATGCAAGATAGCAAAAACGACGAACCGCAGACCCCCGCCGAATCAGTCGGAGACTTGGAGACGCCAGAGCGGATCGATCCGAAGGACGGTCTTGTGCATCCCCCGTCGGGATCCATCCCCGTGGTCGGTTTGGGCGGATCGGCGGGAAGCCTCACTGCACTGTCGTCGTTTGTCGGAGGAATCCCTGCGGAAAGCGGCGCGGCGTACGTCATCGTCGTTCATCTCTCGCCCGACTATGATTACATGCTGCCTGAGATCCTCCAGCGGGAAACTTCTCTCCCCGTCAAGCAGGTGGAAGGCAAGGCCACGTTGGAGAAAAACCAGATCTACGTCATTACACCGGGGAAACAACTCTGCATTACCGACGGAAGCCTGGAGTCGATCGACCTCGACCGGCCGAAGGGTCGGCATGTGACCATCGACGTCTTTTTCCGCACCTTGGCCGAGGCTCACGGGGTGAACTCCTGCGCCATCGTCCTCTCCGGCGCGGACGGCGACGGTGCCCTGGGCCTAAAACGGGTGAAGGAACGCGGCGGGCTCACGATTGTCCAGGATCCCTCCGAGGCGGAATTCGATGGCATGCCGCGCTCGTCGATCGCAACCGGAATGGTCGATTGGATACTACCTGCCGCGCAGATTCCGGTACGCCTTTCCGAGTATTGGTCGAACGGGCACAATCTTCGGCTTCCGGTGGAAAGTGATTCCGAAACGCCATCCGAGACCGATGAATCCTCGCTGAAGGAAATCCTCAGCTATTTGAATACGCGTAGCGGGCATGATTTCGCGGACTACAAGCGGGCTACGATCGTCAGGAGAGTGGGGCGACGGATGCAGGTCAACGGCACCCACACCCTCGCCGACTATCTTGCTTACCTGCGCACCCATCCCGGCGAAAGTGGAGCCCTCCTCCAGGATCTGCTGATCAGTGTCACCAACTTTTTCCGGGACAGCCCGTCTTTCCGCGCGCTTGAGGAAAACATCCCGGCGCTTTTCGAAAACAAGTCGGGATCCAGCCAAATCCGGGTATGGGTGCCCGCCTGCGCCACGGGCGAGGAGGCCTATTCGATCGCCATGCTGCTCTGCGAACATGCGGAGAAGCTGACCCATCCCCCCTCCATCCAGATCTTCGCCACCGACCTCGACCAGACCGCCATCGACATCGCCCGGGAGGGCAAATATCCGCAAAGCATTGCAGCCGATGTCTCGGAAGTGCGGCTGAAACGGTTCTTCACCCTGGAAGAGGGCGGCTACCGGGTAAAAAGGGTGATACGCGATAACATCCTTTTCGCAATGCACGATCTGCTGAGGGACTCGCCGTTCTCGCGGTTGGACCTCATATCGTGCCGGAACCTGCTCATTTACCTGAACCGTGAGGCGCAGCGCAAGGTGTTCGACATCTTCCATTTTTCCCTGCGAACGGAAGGGAATCTTTTCCTAGGTTCGTCGGAATCCGTGGAGGAAATCACCGGGCTCTTCGATCCCGTCGACAAGAAGCACCGCATCTATTTTCGTAAGGAGGTGCAGAGGGTCGGTTTCCCCGTGCCCAGCGGGAGGTCATCGTTCTCGGCGACCAAGACCGGAGTAAATGGTCTTCACCACTTGATTTCGGGCTCTGGTGGGGAAGGCGAGCATAGTTCCCAGATACCTCAAGCCGCCGGACCTGCGGATCTGCACCTCAAGCTGATCGAACGGCTGGCCGCACCCTCCATCGTGGTGAACCACGGGAGAGAAATCGTCCATCTTTCCAAGAGCGCAGGAAAATACCTCCGTGTCGCCGGCGGGGAGCCCAGCACCAACCTGCTGAAGCTCATCCATCCGAACCTCCGCACCGCCTTGCGTGCGCTCCTCTTCCAGGCGACGGACGCGAAATCCGCGGTGAAAAGCAGGAACCTCACCTTCCATACAGGGGAGAATGAGGAGACCGTCACCATCACGGTGGAGCCCGTCGATCCGGACTCGCGCGATTTCTTCCTCGTGGTCTTCGAGGACCAGGGCGTGGTGGTGGAGAAAGAGGATGATGCTCCGATAGTTCCCCCAAGCGAGCAATCCCTCGTCCGCCACCTCGAGGAGGAACTCGACCAGATGAGATCCACCTGGCGGGACACGGTGGAGGAATACGAGGCCTCGGTAGAGGAGCTCAAGGCATCCAACGAGGAGCTGCACGCGATGAACGAGGAGCTGCGTTCGACCACCGAGGAAATGGAAACCGGACGCGAGGAACTCCAGTCAATCAACGAGGAGGTCATCACCATCAACAATGAACTCAAGGGCAAGGTCGAGGAACTCGGGCGCTCCAACAGCGACCTCGAGAACCTGATGGCGTCCACAAGGATAGCGACCATCTTCCTCGACCGTGACCTGAGGATCAAGCTTTTCACCCCTTCCTCCAAAGAGCTTTTCAGTTTAATCCCGAGCGACCAAGGCAGACCGCTGTCCGACCTCAACCTCAATCTGGATTATCCGGCGATCAAGGAGGATGCCATGAGCGTCCTGGAAAACCTGACGATGGTCGAGCGGGAGGTGAAGGATAAGCAAGGGAAATGGTTTCTCGTCCGCATGTCGCCTTACCGCACCGCGGAGGACAAAACCGCCGGGGTGGTCATCAGCTGCATCGATATCACGGAAAGAAAAAAGAACGAGGAATCACGCCGCTGGCTTTCGGCCATTGTGGAATCCTCAATTGACGCCGTCCTCAGCTTTAATCTGGATGGGAATGTAATCAGCTGGAACATGGGAGCCGAGCGGATTTTCGGCTACACCGCTGATGAGATCATCGGCAAATCACAAGCCATCCTCACTCCGGAATCACTGCAGGATGAGAGAAAGAAAATTCTCAGCAAACTGCGCGAGGGCGAAGTCATCGAACCCTTCGAAACCGTCAGGATCCGCAAGGACGGGAAGAAAATCGACATTTCCCTATCCGCTTCCGTCATCCGTGACGACAGCGGGGAAATCGTGGGCGCGACCGCCATCGCACGGGACATCTCGATGCGCAAGCAAGCGGTCGAGGATCTGCAGCACGCGCGCGATGAGCTTGAGGAAAAAGTGGATGAGCGCACAGCACAGCTACGGGAACGGATCGATGAGATCGCCCATATGGCATCCGAGCTGACCTTCGCCGAAGACCGTGAAAGGAGGCGGATGGCAAGGGCGCTTCACGATGAGCTCCAGCAGTTGCTGGTTTCCGCCAAGATGGGCATCCAATCCTTGGATGGACTGGACGAGGAATCGCGGAAACAGGAGACAAGGAAGCTCACGAAAGTCATGGACGAGCTGATCGCGAATTCCCGCTCACTGTCCATCGATCTCTCCCCACCGGTGCTTTCCGAGACTCTTGGGCACGCACTGGAGTGGCTGTGCCTCACATGGATGCCCGAGAAGCACAACCTGTCCATCAAAGCCGACATCGATCTCTCGCTCGATGCGGAGAGCGAGGAAATCCGCAGCGTCGTCTTCTACTCCGTCAGGGAGCTGCTGTTCAACGTCGTGAAGCATTCCGAGGTGTTGGAGGCCCATGTCGAGGTGGTTCCACACGGTGACGGCGACCTGAAAGTGACCGTCCGCGACCACGGTTTGGGATTCGATACCGGGGCACCGGCTCCAAAGAGCGGAAAAGCGACGGGCTTCGGGCTGATAGGGTTGAGGGAGCGCCTCGAAATGCTGGGAGGAGATTTCATTCTCCGCAGTCGGCCGAACGAAGGTGTTGAGGCGGTGATCATTACACCGCGAAAAACGAACAAGGATCAATGATATGAGCACAAATTCAAAAAAGACCAATGATGACCAGCTGCAGCAGGTGTTTCTCGTCGATGACCATCCCATGCTTCTCGACGGGCTGACGCGACTCGTCGAGCAGATCCCAGGATGCAAGATCTGCGGCAAAGCCGCCTCCGCCTCGGAAGCTCTTGCGCAGATTCCCTCCATCATGCCCGATCTCGTCATCACGGATATCTCGCTGCCGGACAAGAACGGCCTCGAGCTGATCAAGGATCTGCATGCGATCCTCCCGGAATTGAGAATTCTCACCTTCTCCATGCATGACGAGATGCTGTATGCCGCGCGCACGCTCAGAGCTGGCGGCAAGGGCTACCTGATGAAAGGAGCCGATACGGAACTGCTGGCGACCGCCGTGAACCGGGTGCTCGAAGACGGCATCTATCTCAGCCCGGAGGTATCGGATAATCTCTTGAAGAACCTATCAGGCGGAGCCGCGCCGCAGACCCGCCTGCAGGTGCTGACCGACCGGGAACTGGAAATTTTCGAGCTGATCGGCCGTTGCCAGAGTATCACAGAGATTGCCGAGCAGCTCCATATCAGCCCGAAGACGGTCGATGCGCACCGCGGGAACATCAAGGCGAAGCTCAACCTCCCCGATGCCCAAAGCCTGATGCGGGAGGCCATCCTATGGATCGAACTGGCGAAGGAGCCGGAATCGAAACCCGAAGACGGCACCACCGCCTGAGCGTAGCCAATTTTGTCATATCACATTTCCCTCTACTCCCAAGCATCATGAATGATCCAAAAACCACTCCAAAGCAGCCTGGCGTGCGCTTCAACGCAGCTCTCCAAAAATACCTTCAGGATGAAAATCCCCTCAGCGCCGAGGAATGCGCCGAGGAATTGCTGGCAGACGCTTTGGTGTCCCGCACATCGGATATCCACCTCGACCCTCATCAAGACAATGTCCTTGTGCGCTTCCGGGTGGATGGCAGCCTGGTCGAAATCGCATCGCTCGACGCCGAACACGGATCACGCCTGATCCGATTCTTTAAAACCAACTCCGGTTTGGATCCGGGCACTCAAATCGGGCCCGAGGATGGTCACTACGAATTTGAAATGGATGGCCAGGATGTGGATCTGCGGGTCTCCGTCGCTCCCTGCCTCACCGGGGAAAAAGCTACCTTGCGCCTGCTTCCTCGCAGCAGATTGCAGATGGGCTTGGATGAACTCGGGCTCGCTGATGAAGACTTCACAAAAATCACCGATTGGATCAACAGCACCAACGGTATGTTTCTGGTCACCGGTCCGACCGGTAGCGGAAAAACAACCACGCTCCACTCGCTACTGCGCCACATGGATCTCGGCAACCGCTGCGTCCTCTCTATTGAAGATCCCGTCGAATACCGAGCCGATGGAGTGAGTCAGATCGAAGTCGATCCATCACGGCACCTCACCTTGGCATCAGGCCTGCGCTCCGCTCTGCGTCTCGATCCCGATTTCATCCTGCTGGGAGAAATTCGCGATGGTGAATCGGCGAAAATCGCACTGGAAGCAGCAGGCACCGGACACGTCTTTCTCACCACCCTCCACAGCCGCAGTGCGGCAGGGGCTGTAAGCATGCTGCGCAATCTCGATCTTACAAATCATGAAATCGCCACATCCATGTCATTCATCATCGCGCAACGCCTCGTCCGCACGCTCTGCCCGGATTGCAAGGAAAAGGCACCGCCCAACGAATCCGATGCCCGCTGGCTGAGTAGAATGGGAGTGGAAAAGGTGGAGACTTACTGGCAGGCGAAAGGCTGTGAGAAATGCTTCAACACCGGATACATCGATCGCACGGGTGTGTTTGAAGTTTGCCCGTTTGATGAGTCCGTTTATGACCTGGTGCTTTCCGCTTGCGACGAGGCAGCCCTGCGCAAACAGTTCCGCGAATCCGGTGTCCGCTCACTTTTTCAAGATGGAATGGATAAAGTCAGGGACGGCATCACCAGCGTCGCAGAGATCCGAAAACTCGGTGCATGAAACCACAAGGTTCGCACTCCCCCATCATGACCCTCAATTAAACATCCACAGAGACGTCTGGTCGAAGTCCTGTCGGTGCTGGATGTCCTCCCCTTGGCGTGATAGGGTAATTTTCATGTTCTCCGAAACCGATGGCAGCAGGAAGACGATTGGCGATATCCATGTGATTTTCCACGATGGGCTCTACCATCTTTTTCACCTGGTCTTACCCAACCACGATTTCATCGCCCATGCGGTGAGCACCGATGCCATCCACTGGCGGAGGCTCCGCAACGCAGTCTTCCTCGGCGATCCCGGAAGCTGGGACGACCTGATGCTCTGGACCATGCATGTGTCCCCAGATCCCCACAAGCCAGGCTCATGGCGCATGTTCTACACCGGGCTTTGCCGCCGCGATCATGGCCTCTACCAACGGGTCGGGCTTGCCGTCAGCGATGACCTCTATATTTGGAAAAAACATCCGGTCCACTGGGAAGACGGACGCGGGCCGCACGATCCCGAACTGGTCAGAAAGGCCCGCGATAAATCATTGCGCGAAGAAGCCGATGAAATCGCCGCACTGATCGACCCGGAGAGCTGCTACCCGATCTCGCCCTCGCCGGATCATTACGAATCGAATCTGGAGGAAGGGCGACACCTCGTGAGTTTCCGGGATCCATTTTTTTTCCAGGACGAGGGCAGCGGCATACTGCTCGTCGCCGCGAGGGTCAAGCACGGCCCACTCGTCCGACGGGGTTGTATCGCCTTGTATAGGGAGGTGCGCCCTCATTATTTCGAGCCGGAACCCGCCCTTCTCCACCCCGGTCTTTACGACGATATCGAGGTCCCGAACATCGTCGTCATCGACGGCGAGCGCTATCTGATCGGGAGCATTCGGGAAGACGCGAAGATCCGCTATTGGTATGCCGGTGATGAATGCAAGGACTGGCGGAGCAATCACGACAACGTGCTGATGCCGCAGGGAAACTACGCCGGCCGTGTCTGCGAGGACGAACACGGCTGGTTGCTGTTTTGCTTCTTCGCGATGAACCGGGAAGACCGCACCGCCAACAACTTAATGCCTCCCCCGAAACGCTTGTGCCGGGCTGACGACGGTGCCCTTTTTCTGCGCACATTCGAGGGCTTTGAAGAATGGATCGAGAAAGCGGTGGAAGTAGAGGAACCCACGCTGCTCCTGAAAGAGACCAGCGGCCACCGTGTCGGACGGATTGATGGCGGCTGGCAATTGGAAAGCATGTTCGGCTTCCAGGCGTTTCTTCTCGACGGGCCACTGACGGATTTCCGACTCGACTGTCATCTGGCGGTCGATGGCAGGGGCAAGTGCGGGTTCGTTTTCCACCTCAATGAGGAAACCCACGACGGCTATTACCTTTCCCTCGACCTTCTCAAGGGCATGGCCCAACTGCGGGCTTGGGGAACCGCTCCGGACAGCGCCGGTGAACACATGATGCGTTTCAGGACGCTCCAGTCGGCAAACTGGGTGGCGCGCGGTGACTGCGGGGAAACGTTTTCCCTCATGGTGTTCGGAAGCTATATCGAACTCTCCATCGACGGCCGCATCGTCCTCTCGCTGGCGGATCCCAGCTTCCTCGAGGGTCAGCTCGGCGTCTATGCGGATTCGTGCAGTTTGTCCATCACAAACGTCGGACTCCACCCGATGCGCGAGCCCGAACAGAGGGACGGTCAGCTTGTCGGAGCCTGACCCGAATGGCACTGCTGGATCCATTCAGGGTAACTCGTAGGGCGTATAAGCGATCCCCTTACGGCAAGCTAGGAACCTCACCCAATTGTATGGAGGGCGCTGTGGCGTACCATGAATGGTCAATCACAACCGACTCTACAAAATATGATCAAGACAATCCAAGACACCAAATTGCCCGCCCTCGGATTCGGAACCTTCGAACTTAAGGGGGAGGAGTGTCGCCGTTCAGTGACGACAGCCCTCGAGATCGGGTATCGACACATCGACACCGCCCGCATGTACGAGAACGAGGACGAGGTCGGCGCGGCCATGGTCGAGTCAGGCGTAGCGCGCGACGACATCTTCCTCACATCAAAAGTGTGGATGGACGATCTCGACTACGACTCGTTGATAAGCGAGGCCCAGGCCAGCGTGAAGGCTCTGAAAACTGATTTCCTCGACCTTTGCTTGGTTCATTGGCCGACCGAGAAGGTGCCACTTGAAGAGACTTTCCGTGCGTTGACGCGGCTGCAGGAGGAAGGGGTCATACGCCATTTCGGAGTCAGCAATTTCACTCCCAAGTGGCTCGAACGGGCACTGGATCTCGGCGACGTATTCTGCAATCAGGTTGAGTATCACCCGCTGCTACGCCAGCGCCGCTTGCACCAGATGGCGATCGAGCATGACCTGCTTCTCACCGCCTACGCACCACTCGCCGAAGGCAAACTGCACGACAATGAAGTTCTTCAAAAGATCGCCAAACGCCACGACGCGACACCCGAGCAGATCTCGCTGGCTTGGCTCCTGGAACAGCAAAATGTCGCAGCGATCCCGCGATCGTCCAAGCCTGAACACATCCGCTCGAACTTCGAAGCCTTGGAGATCCGACTCGATGACGAGGATCGTAGTAGCATCGAACAACTACCGGACGACCGTCGCCAGATCGATCCTGAGTTCGCCCCAGCGTGGGAGAAATAAATCACTAACAGCAAGAAATCATAACCAACACCAAGCAATCATGAGTCGAAAAATTATTAAAGGAGATATGGAATCCGGAGGTGGCGAGGGCGTGGGAAACATCTCACCCGCCACGGTTCGCGAAAGAGCCATCCAACTGGCCGTCATCGACGGACGTAAGGAGGAAGAGATGACCCAGCACGACCTCGACCGGGCCGAGCAGGAGCTGCGCGACGACCAGCGTCGAGGCGTTGCCCAACAGAACCTACCGCGTGAACTCGCCAGCAGCGCTCTGGACGGCGATCCAACGCCAAGTCCGGGTCGCCAAGCGCAAAATCCTCCCCTCGACGATGACGCCAACAACAGTAAGGAATTGGTCCAGCAAGGCATGGACGAAGCGCTTCACGATGAAATGCTGGAGGCAGGAAAACAGACGCGCGACGACGCGCGGCAGACGCGCGACGGCAGCACGCAGCCACCGAAAAAGTAATACCGCTTTCGAATAAAAACAGGACTATTGTGCCCCGCACAAGTAGCTCACGATCAACTAACTAAACATCCACTTACGTCAGATCAATACCAAGATTTGGTATAAAACCAATCGTGGCGTGAATCCTCAAGCTTCATAACACATCATGAAAACCCCATTTTCACAACTAATACTAATAGCACTGCTGGCTACTGCCTCGGTGCTTCCAGTGGTCGTAGCCCAGCAACCCACTCCGGTCACGCCGCAGGCTGCGGACTTTGATTTCTACCGCGGCGTCGTTCGTGAATTCGACCCGGGCAAGGCTCTTTCGATCACGGATCCGGACGGACAAGTCCGCACATTCTTGGTTCCTGAAAAAATCCGCGTGCTTAGTCAAGCGGGCAAGGCTGTCGAAAATTCCATCATCAAAAAGGGCACCAACGTGACAGTGACCGTGGAGGATCCGGACCAGGCGGAAGAGACTCCCATTGTCTATCAAGTCGTGGTTTCCAAGCCGCTTACAGCCTCGCCAAAGCGCTCCTCCGTCGAGGGGCTGGTAATGAAAATCAGCGATGCCCAGAACGTGATCACGCTCAAACCGGATGGCGAAAACACCAAGAACGTTTCTGTTCTCTACAACGAAGGCCACACCGAGTTCGTCGGCGGCGATGGCCGGAATGTCGGCGAAGAGGAAGTGCAGGCGGGCGACCGCTTGCTTATCTACGTCGCGCCCCAGGAAGACGGCGGCCTGATGGCGGAGCGCGTGATTTTTCTCGGCGACAGCGCAGACCCGAACTACGCCCGCAGATGGTTACGTTGAACATCCCCGTCCGATAACTTTCTATAAATTGAATCCGAACCGGCACCCTGAATCGAAACGTTTATTTCAGAACAAAACCCAAAACACACATGAAAATCCAAACCACACAACGCACCCTAAAACCACTTATTGCCACATCGATTGTCTGTTTCTTCACAGTTTTCTCGCTAGGTATCGCCACAGCCGAAGATGCCAATAAGAAGGAGTTGGAAGCCGAGGAAGTTTCGGTAGTTGATTCCGGCACCTATAAAGTCACCGCGCACATCGTCGATGACGAGGAAAAGGAGCTCTACGTGAAAATGGAAGATGGTAAAATTCTCGAACTCTACATCAAGTCGTCAACCAAGCTGATGAAGGGGAATGACATGGTCGAGTTCGCCGCCTTCGAGAAAGGCCAGACCCTTGAAATTGAAGTGACTCAGGATGGCGACCACATGAAGCCCGTCTCCGTGAAAATTCTGGAAGAGTAATTTCCAAGAGAAGATATCATTTAACCTCGGCCCAACAGAGTAAGCTCATCGACCTTACCCTGTTGGGTCGTTTGCTTTCAATCGGTAAAGAGCCTGACCATCACACACACCGAAGCACGGATCGAGTGGCCTCCTTTCGCGATGATTGGTTCAGATCTTACCACGAGCATCAAATACGGTAATTAGAGAACTCGCAACGACACTTCTATGGGATCAGGTCGCGGTTTCACTTCGGCGACAGTTATGAACTGTTCCGTTCCAGCAACGATCCGTGCCGAACGCAGCGGCAAGGCGCTCTGATCATGCGGTATCCCCGCCGGTGCCAATGATCTGTTAGAAGATGTGACAATGGTGGGGGAAGACCCCATTTTTCTGAGTGTGGATGGGGAGTAGTTTCGGAACCAATCATGACAACCCCTCTCTCCATATCTCCACCAGCTCCGGAAAAAACATCGACCAAGCCCGCTTCCAAGGCGGAGGACAAGTCTTACCAGAGTGTGAACCCTTACGATGGTAAAGTCTTCAAGACATTCGAGGAACTGACCGACCCGCAGCTCGAAACCGCCATCAAGACCGCAGCAAAATGTTTCGATACCTGGCGGGATACATCGTTCGCCGAACGGGCGACCATTGTCGCCAAAGCCGCTGCGATCATGCGGGAAAACGCAGATGATTTCGCCGAGCCGGTGACACTCGAAATGGGCAAACTCATTGACCAGTCGCTCGGTGAGGTCGCGTTGAGTGCCGATATCCTGGATTACTACGCGGAAAACGCGGAACGCTTTCTCGCCACTGAAACACTGGAGCCGGGGTCTGGCGAAGCGGAAATTGTAAGTAACCCGTTCGGCGTGCTCTTTGGGGTGCAGCCTTGGAACTTTCCCTACTACCAGCTTGCGCGTTTCGTCGCGCCAAACCTCATGGCCGGCAATGTCGTGATGGTGAAGCATGCGGGCTGCGTGCCACAATGCGCCATCGCGTTTGAAAAACTGTGGAAGGATGCGGGTGCGCCCGCCGGGACATACACCAACCTGTTGATTTCGCACGACCAGGTGAACCGCGTGATCGATGACCCGCGCATCAAGGGCGTCGCGCTGACAGGCAGCGTCGAGGCTGGGAAAATTGTCGCTGCGCGTGCCGGGGAAAACCTCAAAAAGTCCACCATGGAACTCGGCGGCAGCGACGCCTTCATTGTGCTAGACGATGCCGATCTTGAAAAGACAGTGAAATGGGCGGTCGGGGCCAAGATGAACAATACCGGGCAGTCCTGTGTTGCTGCCAAACGATTCATCGTGGTCGAATCGTTGGCCGACAGGTTTCTGGAATATTTTCAAGCCGCGTTGATGGATCTCCGTCCGGGCGATCCGATGGACAAGGCGACAACGCTCGGCCCGATATCCACCGAAGGGGCCTTGGTAAAATTGCTTGATCAGGTCGAACAGGCCATCGCCAAGGGAGCGGAACTGGTGATGGGTGGAAAACGGATTGACCGCCCGGGGTCATTCATGGAGCCGACGATTCTCACAAACATCCAACCCGACAATCCGGCGTTCCGCGAAGAATTTTTCGGACCGGTCGCGCTGTTCTTCCGCGTGAAGGATGAGGATGAAGCCATCGCGCTCGCCAACGATTCGGACTTCGGCTTGGGCGGTTCGGTCTTCACCAAGGACGTTGCCCGCGGCAAACGCGTGGCGAACCGCATTGATACCGGGATGGTGTTCATCAATCACCCTACGGGCACGAAGGCGGACCTGCCGTTCGGCGGCATCAAGAACTCCGGCTACGGACGCGAACTCGCCAGCCTGGGCATCCAGGAATTCGTGAACAAAAAACTCATCCGGACCACGTCCATTGACGACCCGGCGTAAGAACCAATCAAAAAGAACTAACCAACCAAAAGAAAACATGAATGAAAATATCAAAGATAAAGTCGTAGTGATTACAGGAGCGAGCAGCGGGCTGGGAGAAGCGGCCGCCCGACTACTATCCGCCCAAGGCGCAACCGTGGTGCTCGCGGCACGCCGCATCGAGCTTCTCCAAGAACTGGCACATGAATTGAATGGCGGCGGCGGCAAGGCGATCGCCGTGGAAACGGATGTCACCGATCGCGAGCAAGTGAAGCATTTGGTGAATGCGGCCGTGGAGAAATACGGGCGCATCGATGTGATGATCAACAATGCCGGCATGATGCTGCTTTCGCCGCTTGAGGCCCTCAAGGTGGACGAGTGGGACAACATGATCGACATCAACATCAAGGGCGTTCTTTACGGAATCGCAGCCGCACTGCCACATATGAAAAAGCAAAAGGCGGGGCATATCATCAATGTCTCCTCCGTGGCGGGTCACAATGTGATGCCACTCGGCGCGGTTTACTGCGCGACCAAGTTCGCGGTGCGGGCTTTATCCGAAGGGCTGCGCATGGAGGTGAAGCCCTACAATCTCCGCACCACGATCATATCACCGGGCGCGATCGATACCGAGCTGCCGAGTCACATTTCGGACGAGGAAACCGCCGCTGGCGTCCAAAAGCTTTATGAAGGCCACGCGATTCCTGCCGACTCGTTTGCCCGCGCGGTTGTCTTTGCCATGACCCAACCGGATGACGTGGACATCAACGAAATCCTCTTTCGCCCTACGAGCCAGGAATCCTGATCGGAAACAGGGAGCCAAACGAAGCGCAGCAAGTCCTCAGATGTAGATCATCTTGCGGGTCATCCCGCCATCGACGACGAACTCCGCGCCGGTCACGAATCCCGCCTCCGGACTAAGAAGAAATTCCACCATCGCTGCCACGTCGTCCGGTCGCCCCACCCGTCCCGCCGGATGCTGGGCGTGCTGCTCATGGGAAAGGTTCTTTCCGGAAACGTCGATCCATCCCGGCGACACGCAGTTCACCCGGACATCCGGCCCCATGCTCACCGCCAGCGAATGCGTGAGTGCCAGCAGGCCGCCTTTGCTCGCCGCATAGGCGTGCGTGTCCGGCTCGGACATGTGCGCCCTGGTCGAACACATCAGAACCATCGCGCCGCCCGATTCCCGCAGCAACTCCCCGGCCTCGCGGGCGAAAAGATAGGACGCGGTGAGATTGGTCGCGAGGATACGGTTCCAGTCGGCCAGCGAGCATTCGTCGAGACCGCCGAACTCGCTCACCCCCGCGTTCGAGACCAGCGCATCGAGCCGCCCGAAACGCTCCTTGGTTTCCGACACCGCGCGACGCACCTCATCTTCGTCACTGACATCCGCGCGAATGCCATGGACGCCTTCGATTCCGATCTCCTTCAAATCGACTCCGGCCACCGCCCAGCCGTTTTTCATCAATCTCCGTGCGATGCCCTCGCCTATTCCGTTCCCCGCCCCGGTGACCAGCGCCACACGTTTTTCTTCCTTCTTCATACCAAAAGCTCGGCCTCTGCCATCCAACTGTCAAACGTCACCACAGGCGTTCCTCAGTGCGCGCGCGGGCGGCGACTGCAAAACGGTTTTGGAGCAGTTCGCAGAAGCCGCTGTGAACGTGGATCCGCCGGCCGCGCGTCTTCAGAACGAGGGCGCCAAATCGTTTGTAAATTCATGGAACGAGCTGCTGTCCGTGATTGCAACCAAGAGCGCCGCGCTCAAACAAGCCTCCTGATCCGCTAGCGAAAGCAAAGATGAGCCATACATCCCGGAAAAAACAGGACCCATCTCCCCAGATCCTTATCTATGGGGTCAAGACCCCATAGATACCGGGCAGAGGAGTGTTATCTTAATGACATCCCACAAGGCTTCCCACAAGTATTTCCATTGAAGGCGGATTGAAAGGACGAATCAAACCTTATGAGGGCAAGCTCGATTCCCGCGATGAAATAGAGTTGGCATCGGACGTGCCGTTATCAGCGGCCTCGTGGCAAGGGCCCCGCGAAAACGTGGCGCAGAAAAAAGTGAAAACTGAAACTATGAAAAACAGATTGATATTAAAGCCGATTAGGAACGCGCGAAATGCCGCTGGCGGAGCGCTCGCCGTTCTCCTCACCACAGTCGCTGCATTTGGCGACACAGTTGCTCAAGGAGCTCCGGATGAGCAGATGAAACCGAGCGTTCTGGCGGCTGAAGCCGACGAAAATGAGAAGCTCTCTATTCCACCCGATCAACTTTACGGCGTTTGGATTGCCAAGGACGTGGATGCGAAACTGGGCGAGGTCAAGATCCGCCTCACTTTCCGCCTGGAAAAGAAAGCAACTCTCCTGGCGTGGTCCGATATTCCGTTTGCCGGCAAGGTCCGGGATCTCAAAGGGGCATTTACAGTGCATGGCGATACGATCAGCTCGGAGGCGCTACGGGATGGAAAAAAGGCGAAGTTTTCCTTTGAAAACGACCAGTTGGTGCTGCTTTTCCTCAGCGGCAAAGTCATTCGCTTCAACCGGGAATAGCGCTCGGCTCGAACCCCGAAAACGGCTTGGCCGTAAGCTCCCACTTTTGAAGAAACCACACACATAGAACACATTATGATAATCCAAATTAACACAGACAATCACATCAAAGCCAGCGAAGAACTGGCCGAGCAGGCCAAAGCAACGGTGGAAAGCACACTAGGCCATCTGACGGAGCATATCACCCGCGTCGAAGTGCATCTCAGCGATGAGAACAGCGACAAGGGCGGGAGCGATGACAAACGTTGCATGATGGAAGCACGCCTCGAAGGTCAACAACCTATTGCGGTCACGGATGAGGCGGAGACCATTGATCAGGCCATTGGCGGCGCGGCTGACAAGTTAAAGCGTATGCTGGATCATACCCTGGGGCGGCTGGAAGATCGTTAGCGCGGGAATTGCAGTCCATCCGCAAGTCCGGCACACAAGAACCCGGATCCGGGTCATGGGGTAAACACCCCATGGTATCCGAGTGCCCTTCCTGCTATTCATTCAAATGAACGATCTTTTCCATTTTGGAGAAGGCAACAACAAACAAACCAAAACCAAAACCATGTCCACCGAAGCACCAGTAAATAAAATCCTCCTCGTGATCCTCGCCATTATTCTCCCGCCGCTCGCCGTCGGGCTGAAATCCGGCATCGGCAAGAGCTTCGTCATCAACCTCATCCTCACCATTTTATTCTGGATCCCGGGTGTGATCCACGCCCTCATCGTGATTCTCTGATGGCCGACATGCCATCAGTATAGAAACCCTGCGTTCTGACGTGGGTAGTGATTCTGGTTCTGATTGTCGGCAATGTGGCCATCATGCTGCGGATGCTCGGCGCGCTCAACCCGCACCCAACTCAAAAAACCAACTGGTTTTATGAATATGAACGCCACCATCGAAAACAAAAGCATTCCGGTCTTGCCGACCGGTGAAGGCCCGGTGGGCACGAAGGCATGGAAGCAGGTTGTGGCCAGATACCAGCAACCTTCCCGGTGGCGCGCCGTCTGGCAGCTTGCCAACACGCTCGTTCCTTATGCGGCACTCTGGTATTTGATGTATGTTTGCGTGGCGGTGTCTTATTGGCTGGTGGTGCCGCTGGCAATTTTGGCGGGAGGATTCATGGTGCGGCTGTTCATCATCCACCACGACTGCGGTCATGGCTCGTTTTTCAAATCACGCCGTGCGAATGATATTTGGGGTTTCATCACCGGCGTGCTGACCCTCACCCCCTATCAGCACTGGCGTTGGGAACACGCCACCCATCATGCGACTTCCGGTGATCTGGACCGGCGGGGAGTGGGCGACATCTGGACGTTGACGGTGCAGGAATATCTGGCGTCCTCCCGCTGGAAGCGCCTCTCGTATCGGTTGGTGCGCAATCCGGTGGTGCTGTTCGTGATAGGGCCGCTTTACATGTTTCTGATCAAGTACCGGATCCCGGGGGCAAAGGCCGGCCGGCGCGAGCGCCTGTCTGTTTATTGGACCAATCTGGCGATTTTGGGAATGGCGGTCGGGTTGAGCCTGGTGTTCGGCCTCAAGGCGTATCTGGTGATCCAGTTGACGGCGATGATGGTGGCGGGTTCCGTCGGTGTGTGGTTGTTTTACGTGCAGCATCAGTTCGAGGGAGTTTACTGGCAGCGCCACCGTGAATGGGATTATCTCGCGGCGGCGCTGCAAGGAAGTTCGTTCTACAAGCTGCCCGGAGTCCTACAATGGTTTTCGGGTAACATCGGGTTTCATCACATTCATCATTTGAGCGCCCGGATTCCCAATTACAACCTGGAGCGATGTCACAAGGCGGAGCCGCTGTTTCAAACCGTGCCGCCCGTCACGTTTTTCGCCAGCCTCAAATCATTCAACTTACGGCTCTGGGATGAACAACGGCAAAAACTTGTCGGCTTCGATGTTCTGGGATCAAGGAAACCAAGTCAGTGAAACTGAACCTACTGTCGCCCCCCTCGGTGGCTGAGGTTCTTCAA
>JAGXGH010000100.1 GCA_024636835.1 Verrucomicrobiales bacterium
GCCGAACCCATTCCTCGGTTGGCGGGGGATCAGGGTTTCGCTCAGTCGCCGCGATGTGTTCAAGACCCAACTGCGGGCAATTTTGCGCGCATCTGCACACGGTAAGTTGCGCATTATGTTCCCGATGATTGCTTCGGTGGACGAGGTGATTTCGGCGAAGGAGGTGCTGCAGGAGGCGAAAGCGGAGCTTACTACCGAGGAATGTCCGTATGATGAAGAGATTGAAATCGGTGCGATGATTGAAATTCCATCAGCAGCGATTACGGCGGATTTGATTGCGCCGCACGTCGACTTTTTCAGTATCGGCACGAATGATCTGACGCAATACACCCTCGCCGTGGACCGGGTGAACGAGAAGGTGGCGCCAATTTATCGTCCGATGCATCCCGGTGTGGTGCGTTTGATTAAGCTGGTTGTCGAGGCGGCGCATGATAATAATATTTGGGTTGGAGTCTGTGGCGAGACCGCCGGAGATCCGCTCTACACACCGCTTTTGGTGGGGATGGGGATCGACGAGTTGAGTGTTGGGCCACGTCAGATTTTATCGATTCGCCATGCGATCCGTCATTTGAGTTATGTGGAATGCCGAAAGCTCGTGCAGCGTCTAGTCACCGCGGCAACCACCGAACAGATCGAGGCGGATTGCCGCGCAATGGCGCAGCGGTGCTATCCGGAACTTCTCTTTTAAGTAATTGTGAGTGTCGCTGCCGATTCATTCGATGAGTGCCTTTTGGCGGAGCTGAAGACTTTCGCCCCCGAGCTTGGTGTGGTGTTGGGTTCTGGTTTTGGCGATGTGGCTGATGCTTTGGAAGAGGTGGGTGAATGTTCGTTCCGCGAGCTTGGCGGTATCGCTACCTCCACGGTTCCCGGTCATGCGGGGCGCTTCGTGTGGGGTGAGCTGGGTGAGCGTCGCGTGTTGCTGGCGCAGGGGAGGATTCATCTTTATGAAGGGCATGGCGCACGTGAAGTAACCGTGCTGGTGCGGTTGATGCATGCCGTTGGTGTAAGGCGCCTAATGCTGACCAATGCAGCGGGTGCGCTGAACGCGGATTTTGGCTTGGGCAATTTGATGGTTCTCAGTGATCACATCAACCTAACGGGAACGAGTCCGCTCAATGGTGCTGAAGGATTTATCGGTATGGTGGATGCGTACAGTCCGGCGTGGCGCGAGGAAATTTTTCAACGTGCCGCGCAAATTGGTTTGGGCGGTAGTGTGCACAGCGGGGTGTATGCAGGCCTGCGAGGGCCGCAGTACGAAACTCCAGCAGAGATCGGGATGTTACGGACTTGCGGTGCCGACGCGGTCGGGATGTCGACGGTTCTCGAAACTATCCAAGCGCGCGCTTTGGGGATGGAGGTAGCCGGAGTGTCTTGCTTGACGAATTGGGCGGCTGGGATGCCCGGTGCGTCATTTGATCATGCGGACGTGGTGGAGGTGGCAAAACGTGCCGGGCGCGATTTAGTCAAGTTGTTGATATGAAATGACGCCCGGTGTTTTAAGAGCGGGCGTTTTACTGGTTTGGGATGGAGGCGGATTGGATTATTCACGGTAGGAGTCGTGCTGGTGTGGATTTTCACTTGAAGCGACGGCAGTTGCAGCCTAGATTGAGTAGCAAACTCCAAGCCAATGCCAGGATTGGGGAGTGGGACGTTCAGGCCCACTCCTTTTTTTGGCGTCAAAATCTGGCACTCATCATTTCAAATCACTAAGCAAAACAATGACAAGCGACCTTCTAGCCGTTATCGAATACTTCGAGAAAGAAAAGGGTATCGAACGCGCAACCATGGTGGAAGCCATCGAAGGAGCCTTGCTCACCGCCTCGCGGAAGAGCATCGGGCCTGCGCGTGAATTACGTGTTGAGATCGATGCTGACAAAGGCAAGATCAAGGCTCTTGCGACTTTGCTGGTTGTTGAAAAAGTTACCGCTCCCTTTGAGGAGGTTAACTTAGACACCGCAAGGCGCATCAAGCCGGATGCCGAGATTGGTGACGAAGTGGATGTGGAGGTGACGCCAAAAGATTTTGGACGTATCGCCGCGCAAACCGCGCGTCAGGCCATTATGCAGCGTCTTCGTCAGGCGGAGAAAGAGATGATCTACGAAGAATTCAAGGATCGTGCAGGTGATATCGTTCAAGGAACTGTGCGCCGTCTTGATCGTGCCGACATCATCGTCGACCTCGGAAAGTTTGAGGGCGTGATGACATCCCGCGAGAAAGTGCCTACGGAGTCTTACAACATTGGTGATCGGTTGCGGTTCTACGTAGTGGCTGTGGAGAACGGTCAGCGTGGGCCGGAGATTATCTTGTCCCGCTCGCATCCGAACTTCGTCCGCCGTTTGTTTGAGTTTGAAGTTAGCGAGATCGCTGACCGCACGGTTGAGATTCGTGGCATCGCCCGTGAAGCTGGATATCGCACCAAAGTTGCGGTGTTTAGTGATGACGAAAAGATCGATCCAGTGGGTGCGTGCGTTGGTCTTCGTGGCGCTCGTGTTAAAAACATCGTACGTGAACTGAACAACGAGAAGGTGGATATCATCCGCTGGAGCGACAACTTGAAGGAATTCGTCAAAGAGTCCTTGAAGCCGGCTCAGTTCAACGATGACCGAATTACGGTTCTCGAGGACGAGCACAAGATCGAAATCCGTGTGGATGAGGAAGAACTTCCGAAAGCGGTTGGACGTCGTGGTCAAAACGCACGTTTGACCTCGCGTTTGATCGGTTGGGAAATTCAAGTGATCAAGGACGAGAGTCAGCACGAGCAGTTCGAGCGTAAGGTGTTTGAGGCCGCGGAAGCGATGGCCGGCACCTTGGGTATCGAAGTGGACTGGGCTGTTGAGCTTGTTCGTGGTGGATTGAACTCGATTGATGTGTTGGCGACGGCTGAGGCCGATGATATCACCGACATGACCGAGCTTACTACCGAGCAAGCACAGGCTATTGTCGATGCACTGAGCGCTTTTGCGGCAAAAGCGGCAGATGAGCCTGCTGCTGCGCCAGCCGGCGATTCAGAAGCCACAAGCGCCGACTCCGAATAATCAAACAACTCGTGCCAGTAATGGTGCAACACCCCGCTTGAATCTCGGCGGGATTGAACGAAACTCTCAAGACAGAATCAATTAGACTTCTGATCGCATTATGGCGATCACTTTACGTGGCGAAGGTCGCGACACAATACATCATTCATGGCTGAAGAATCCAAGGGAACAGATAAACCGGCATCGAAGAAAAAGGTGGCACTCAACTTACTCGATGACGACAAGGCAGCATCACGCCGCCAGCGTCGTCGCGATGAAATCGACAACCAAGAGCAAGTGCGTTTGGAGAACTCCGTTGAGGAGAGGAAGAAGAACGCGCTGAACCTTTTTGATGACGATGATAAGCCGAAGAAGAAGCGTGTGCGTGCTGCAAATGCCGACAGGATTCTTCCGCCTATTTCCAGGCTTGCCGATGCGGCCAATAAGCCAACTGAGGATGCGGTTGGGAATGACCCCTTGGCCGCGGCATTGCGCAGCGCGGGTGTGGATCCTGAGAAAGCGAAAGCTGAAAAGGAAGCTGCAGAAAAAGTGGCAGCCGAAGAGGCCGCCGCTGCCGAGAATGAGTCATCCGAAGAAGGTGAAGAGAAGGCTGAAAATGTCATTAGCATCAAGCCTCCGATCATTATCAAAGACCTGGCGGCCGCGATGGGGATGAAGCCATTCGCCTTGATCAAGGATTTGATGGAGATGGATGTTTTCGCCAACCCTGGTCAGAGCATTGAACCGGATGTTGCAGAAAAACTGTGCGAGAAGCACGGTTTCGAATTCGAGCGTGAGAAGCGCGCGAAGGGTGCGGGCGTTCACACTGCGGAAGTCGTTATCGAAGAGCCTGAAGCCCCCGAAGAGGAGCCGGAAGACGAGCTTAAGTTGCGTGCGCCTATCATCACATTCATGGGTCACGTCGACCACGGCAAAACCTCTCTGCTCGACTACATTCGCAAATCTCGTGTAACAAAAGGTGAGGCTGGTGGCATTACTCAGCACATCGGTGCTTACAGTGTGGAGCACAAGGGTGGGCGCATTACTTTCCTCGACACACCAGGTCACGCGATTTTCTCGGAAATGCGTTCACGTGGTGCCGGCGTTACCGACATCGTTGTGTTGGTTGTCGCTTCCGATGACGGCATCATGCCGCAAACCGAAGAGGCGATTAAGCACGCACAAGCTGCTAATGTGGAAATCGTGGTCGCTATTAACAAGATGGACTTGGCGGCGGCTAACCCGGATCGTATCAAGGCGCAGCTCCAGGAGCGTGGCCTTGCGCCCGAAGATTGGGGTGGCACCACGATTTGTGTTCCTGTTTCCGCTCACACCGGCGAAGGTCTTGAAGATCTCCTCGATATGTTGGCGCTTCAGGCTGAAGTTCTTGAGCTTAAAGCCAATCCGGATGCGATTCCTCGCGCCGTGGTTATTGAGTCACGAGTCGAGCAAGGTCGCGGAGCTACGGCAACCGTGATCGTCGAGACTGGAACTCTGAGGCCTGGTATGCCGTTCATCTGTGGGCCGTTCAGTGGCAAGGTGAAGTCCTTGATCAACGACCGTGGTGAGTCGATCAAAGAGGCTGGACCAGCGATGCCGGTTGAGCTCATTGGTTTCAGTGAAGTTCCCCATGTCGGTGACGAAGTGGTTGGGATGAAGAGTGATCGCGATGCGAAGAAGCTTTCCGCGGAACGCCTTGATGAACGCCGACTCGAGAAGCTTGAAGCGCCGAAGCGAGCACGACTCGAAGATATTTTCTCTGACCTCCAGGACACCGCACAAAAGAAGCGTCTTAAAGTGCTTCTTAAGTGTGATGTTCAAGGATCCGTGCAGGCGATCTCGACGGCTCTTGGAGAAATTCAGAGCGACAAGATCGACCTCGACATCATCAGCGCAGCTGCTGGTCCGATTTCTGAGAATGACGTGCTGATGGCAAGTGCCTCAGACGCGGTTATTCTCGGTTTCAACACCAAGCTCGAAAGCAGCGCCGTGAAGGTCGCCAAGCGCGAAGGGGTTCAGGTGAAGATTTACTCCATCGTCTATGAACTCATCGATCAGGTGAGAGAGGCAATGGTAGGAATGCTCGATACCCTCACTCGTGAGAAGGTCATAGGTCACGCTGAAGTTCGTCAGGTGTTCAAATCGAAGAAAGGTCGTGCAGCAGGTTGTGTCGTTATCGATGGCAAAATCGACCGCACTGCACACGCACGTGTGCTGCGTGACAAGCAGGTCGTTTACGATGGTAAACTCGGAACACTTCGCCGCTTCCAAGACGACGTCAAAGAAGTCAAGATGGGCACCGAGTGCGGTATCCGTTTGGGCGAATACAACGATTACGAAGAAGGTGATATCATCGAGTGCTATCTGTTGGAGAAGCTTACCCAGAAGCTCTAATTTCCGTAGCAGATTCGGTAATCCATCCGGTCTGCTGGTGAAAAACATTACACAAGGTCATGAGTCAACGGGTCAAACGTGTCAGCGAGCTTATCCAGCGTGAGTTGGGGGCGATAATCACCAAGGAGATCGAGTTCGACGGCTATTTGGTGTCTATTCACGATGTCGAAGTGTCGACGGATTTCCGCGATTGCACGGTTTATGTCGGAGTTCTTGGTGCCAAGCACCACGAAAAGAAGGCACTGGATATTTTAAACAAGAACCGCGCGATGTTTCAGAAACGTCTGAGCAAGCGCGTCGTGCTTCGCAACACACCAGTGTTACAATTTCGTGCCGATGATTCCATCGAACGAGGAGTGCGCACCTTGAATGCACTACTTGAGGTGGAAGACCTCAAGGCGGCAGATGCGGAAGAAGAATCCGACGACACAGCATCGAAGTAACCAGACTTTTTCACTTAGCGATTCTCTATTCTCTCACCCATGTCTGATTCTGATCTAGAAAGCTCCGCCTCTGCCATCGTCGATATCTTCCGTGACCACGATGGTTTTCTTTTATCCGCTCATGTGCGTCCCGACGGTGATGCCATTGGCTCGGTGCTTGGCTTGGGGCTGGCGCTCGAAGCGATCGGTAAAAACGTTCTGATGGTGAGTGAGGACGGAGTGCCGGAAAGTTTAGCTTTCCTCCGCAAGTCGGATCAAGTCGTCAAGGCAAGTGAAGTTACGGCCGAGCAACTCGAAGGCATCAGTGTGATGATCGCACTCGACACGGCAACGCAACCACGTCTCGGCGAGGCTGTGAATGGCTTATTTGTCGATAAGGGGATGCCGGTGATCAATATTGACCATCACATCAGCAACCCCAAATACGGTGACTACAATCTGATTGATTCCTCGTCACCAGCTACGGGACAAATCGTTTACGAACTTCTCAAAAAGCATGACATAGACGTGCCTGCTGAGTCAATGGACGCGCTGTTTGTTGCGATTTCTACGGACACCGGGTCGTTCCAATTTCCGTCGACCACGGCAACCACCTTGGAAATCGTTGCCGATATGGTGCGCAACGGCTTGGACCTTGGAGAGATGTCCTCGAAGACCTACCACCGTCAGCCACTTCGCAAAGTGCGCTTGTTGCAAGATTTGCTCAATCGTCTTGAGTTGACCGCGAATGACCGTGTGGCCTCATGGTATTTGCCGATGGAGACACGTGAGCGGCTCGCCTTGCTCCCCGATGACTCGGAAGACTTAATCGACCATATTCGATCGATCGATGGTGTGATTGTTGCGGTATTTTTCGAAGAGCTACCGGACGGCAAGATCCGCGTAAGTAGTCGTTCAAAGGACAAGCGGTTCGATGTTTGCAAGGTTTGCCAGCAGTTTGGCGGAGGTGGTCATAGTTTGGCCGCTGGTGCACGGATGTCAGGTCCCTTGCTCGAAGCAAAAGAGAAGTTTTTGAAGGCAATTCACGATGAACTATCAGCGACCTCAATTTAACCGCCGCAGCCAACGCCCACAGATGGATAATGTCGATGGCGCGTTGTTGATCGACAAAGGGATGGATATGACGTCGCATGATGTGGTGGCGATAGCGCGTCGTTCCTTGAATCAAAAAAAGATCGGTCATTGTGGCACGCTCGATCCGATGGCGACCGGGCTTCTGATTCTGCTACTTGGCAAGGGGACAAAGATTCAAGATCTGTTGATGGCCGAAGACAAGGAATACGAAGGCACGTTGACTCTCGGAGCGACGACAAGTTCTCAGGACAAGGAGGGTGAGGTGCTGGAGGAGAAGCCAGTGCCGCCATTCGCCGAATCGGATATCCGCGATGCCTTCGATGCCTTTCGCGGGGATTTTTATCAAATGCCACCAATGGTTTCCGCCATTAAGAAAGATGGTGTTCCTCTCTACAAACTAGCGCGACAGGGGAAGGTCGTGGAACGTGAACCGCGCTTCGTTCACGTCTTCAATTACGCTTTGCGCCGAATTGAACTGCCGGAGGTCGAGTTTGTCGTCCGTTGTAGTAAGGGTTTTTATGTTCGCACTTATGCCCACGATATCGGGACGAAGCTGGAGTGCGGTGCTCACCTGTCGCAACTACGCAGGACGCGTAGCGGGAAGTTTGACGTCACACATGAAAAAATCGTCACCATAGACGAACTGAAAAATTCAAGCCGTGAACAGTTGGCGGAGAAAACGCTCTCGCTTCCCGAGATTTCGCTACTACGTGGAGCTTAGCGAGGTGTTTCGGGCTAGTTCTTGGGTGCTGCCGTTACTCTTAGTAGAGTTTCTGCAGCCATGCATGCCTTTCGGCGGTCAACGGCTTCGTTGGCTAGTCCCGCCACGATGAGGAGTCCGCGGGGAGTCTTTACTGGGATTACCGTCATGTGTTTATCTTCCCATGGTGTGTGGGCGGCGCGGTGTGGAAAGTGATGAACATCCTCAGGGCGTTCTATTTCCTGCTGGAATTGAGTGGCATTGAGAAAGGCGTTGCCAAGCGTCGATGCGGCGGCGGTGAAGGTTGAATCGAAACGGTGACCTGCGACGATATCGCCGAACTCGTCGAGCAGGCAGATGTTTGAAAATGAGAGGTATTCGGTTGCCCAATCGTTGTAGCGATCCAAGGCTCGTTCAGTTTGAGAGGTGATCTTTGTTGGACGGTTGGTGGCTGCTGGAGTGGTCGTCGTTTGCGGAGCGCTTGGTGTGCTTGGTGTCGTGGCGGTCTTTGGTTGAGGTTTTGGGAGTTGGAGTTTTCCTAGCGCGGGTGTGAAAGGTGGGCGAGCAGATGGCGTTTCGGTCTCTGGCAGCGGGCTCTGTATGCTCACCGTCGTTGTTTGAGCTTTTTTCTGCTCAGTTTGTGAGGGCTTGGGTGATTGTTGGTGGGTGCTCGGTTTTGGTCCCATGGAATCCAACTTTTGGCGGATGGCGGAGATTGCGGTTCTCGGCAGTGATTCTGGACGTTGCGTGATGGGCGATACGACACCCTGTGGCCCGACAGCGGCTGTAGTATCCGAAGTTGCAGGAGGTGCCTTAACCGCCGGAGGTGTTGGCTGGACGGTATTGATCGTCTCTGAGGTTTGATTGAGCTTCGCCCACCATTCGTCGGGCGTGAGTTCGGATTTTTGCTCAGACGAAGGTGTGACCAAAAGGTTGCCTATTTGCTCGCAGGTGAGTGGATCAATCCAAGAGCTCAGAGTGTTGTCGTTGTTCATCGGTTTGGTTGGAAAGGTTGAGTGTGGGCTCGATCTCTGCGGCAAGTTGATCGAAAACGAGTGCGGCTTGCGGTGGGTTTTTCATCAGCATACCGAGAGGGATACCTTTGCCGCTGGCCTGAAGAAAACTGTCATCGCGCGGAATAATGGTACGAAGAACCGAGCCTTGAGGCGCGATTGAGCGAAGATCCCTTGCTGCATGTATGCTCTCCTCGCGGTCTTGGTTCACCATATTGAGAACGACGCCGACCAGACCGAATTGGCTTCCGCGTTGGCGGAGGCGGGTCAGCGTTTCCATCATCAGCGGAAGGCTGCGAAGGCCGAGGGGTTCGGCTTGTTCGACGACCAAAACTCGGTCGCTGTTAGCAATGACAGTTCTGGTGACAGGACCGACGCCGGCTGGTGTATCGATAATGACCACGTCGCAGTCAAAATTGGATGTCGAGCGAATGAGTGATCCGAGTTGGGTCTTTGTTTCCTCCTCATCGAGACTTTCTTCCAGATCAAAGTCACACCGCCCGGTGGTGAGGATTTTCAACCCGGGTAGGCGAGTCGAGAGAACGAGCTTTGAGAATGGCTCGCCAGTGCGCAGTGAATCGTAGAGGCCGCGACACTCCTTCGCTCGTTTCGAGAGGGAAAGTCCGATAGATCCTTGGGTGTCGGTATCTGCGACGAGCACGCGCCATCCACGCTTTGCAAGCGAGTAGGCGAGGTTGATGGTGACGGAAGTTTTTCCGACACCGCCTTTTTGGCTGGATACAGCAAGGATCATGGGAGTCTTGGCTGGTCGGGAAGTGCTCATCGCGGTGGAATGTGCCTGCGGGATGCAGGTAGGCGTCTCATGTTGTAGCTTGATTTACAAGCGAAGGCAACGCGCGATGCATGGAATTGCAGGATCTGAGGGATATTGCTAATAAAGTTGTATTTTCGATTGTGATAGAGGACGATGATTGTCTACGCTTATTAATCATGTTTCGCGTGCAATCCAAGATGAATTTGACCACCGGTATGCCTGTGCTTAGGAGATGGGCCAGAATAACTGGCCTGCTGGCGATTACCCTCCTTTTATCTAATTGTGGCGATGAAGATCAGGCTGGCGATTCGGATACGAGCAGTTTCGTGAGCCCGGGCGAAGAATTTGATCGCAATAATCTAGGGGCGGAAATGAGCTCGATGTTGCGATCAAATGCTGACTCGAAAGTGCATTGGCAGACGTTTTCGCCAGAATTGGTGGCTGAAGCGGAGCGAATTAACCGACCCTTGCTATTGCTCGTCTCTACTCGAGAAGGGTTAGCAGGATTTAATGGGGAACGTCTTTTTGAAGATCAAGATTTTACGGCGTTGATTAATAGCTCATTTATCCCGGTGATGGTAGACGCTGATGAGCGCCCGGACCTTGGAGCTTTTTATGTTGAGCTATCCGTGTTTCTCCAACGATTCTCCCTATGGCCTATGGTGTTCGCTACCACGCCTGACGGGATACCGATCGAGCCGATGCCACGTGAGATAAACGGTAAGTTGAATGTAGGCCAAGCAGTTTCATGGGCGCGCGCTTTCTCTAGTCGCTGGCGATTGAATTCCAGGCAGTTGAAAGAGCAGAGCAATCAGTTGTCGACTTCGTTGGATAAACTTTTACAGGATGTTTCCGAACTTCGGGAAGAAGATCATTTGCCGACGCAAGCCGAGTTGGTTTCGTCGGCGTATACCGGCCTCACTGCGGTATCAGATGATGAATTTGGGACGTTTACAAAGGAGCGTAGCTTTATTCGTCCAACCACTCTTTCAGCAGTGATTAGGCTTTCATCGAGCTTTAATGAAAGTGACTATCGCAAGGCTCGCACCGAGGCGTTGGCGAGAAAATCGCTCGATACCATGCAGGTGAGTGGGATCTACGATCATGTTTTCGGTGGATGGTACCGTGATTCCGACCGTCCGACCTGGAATAGTCCACGGGGAGGGAAGTATATCATTGACCAAGCTGAGATGATTATCGCTTACCTTGACGGATATCGAGCATTTGACGATAGCCGCTACTTGGAGACAGCAAGAAAAACCGGTGATTTCATCCTGAATTTTTTACAGTCCAAGGATGGGCAATTTCGTCACGGAATGTTCAGCCGGTCTGATTTTGGACTGAAATCGCCGATCTACTGGAGACTGGAGGATATCCGATCCATGCTCGACGACGAGCAATACAAGGTGGTCAAGACCCTGAGTAAGCTGAGCCGTTATGGAAACATACCATCGCTTAAAGACGATGGTGAATCACGCGCGAATGTGTTGGCGATTCTGGAGGATCCTGAAGTGGCTGCGGCTACCCTGAACCTTGATAAATACAAGATGATGCGTATTTGGAATGGGGCTCTGGATGAGCTTCAAAAAAATCAGCAACGTCTCAATCTTTGGGGCGCAGACGATTTTGCATTGTTAGGTGAGAGTTCGCGCACGATTAACGCGCTGATATATTTGTGGAAGGTGACTGGCGACGATAAGTATTTTGACGGCGCGCTCAATGGGATGAATTTCTTGCAAGAAAATGTCTTGAGAGGCAAGCCCGCTGAATGGCCTCGTTTGTGGAGTCGCGGCGGTTCCAAGACCACGGCATTCACCGAAGATCTTTTGGCGCTTTCCCTGGCATCTCTTAGGATGTTTGAAATGAATGGGGACGCAGCCATGCTTGAGCTTTCGATTTTAGCGGCCGATCATGTGTTTAGTAAGCACCACGCTGAAGCTGGTGATCGAGTCAAGTTGCTGAAGCGCTTCGAGATGTGGGGTATTGAGTGGCGTTCATCAGATGACCGAACCACGCCCAATGTTCATGGACTCGGGCTTGAGGTGAGCAGCGGATTAGCGGTGATCACCGGGCAAGATAAGTGGTTGAATCATTACGATGACCTTTCCTTAGCGACGAAGAGAATCTCGAATGATTGGCTCTTGTTTGCCTCCGGGAGTTCGCTCAACGAGACCCTTAAAAACCCCCGTGAAACCAAGGTTTTCATAGTTCCGAGCTCCCTGCGCAAGGCTTGGCACCCCGAGTTTTTGAAGGCCTGGAAGGAGGCGTTTCCGCAAGAGTTAACCTTACTTCGTGCACCCGAGGAAGCCAGTGCCACTGAGAATTGGGAAGCCAAGGTGTCTTCCGATCTTTTGAAAGCAGTTGGTGCGTCAAAATTATCCACTATTGAGCCCTTAAAGTGATTGCATAGTGATTGGTGACGTTAAGTTGCTAGACGAATCCATGCGAAAGGTTTATTTTTGATTCATCCACTCAGAATGTTGACACTTTACCGCAGACAAGCATCAATGGTGTTTTGTCAGACTTACTCTACATATTTTTAAGCTCATCTGATCCCATGTCATTCTTCATCCTAAAGTCCCAATCGAGCTTGGCTCGGCTCACTGCATTTGTTTTTCTCGTTTCGCCTGTCTTCGCGGATACGGTGACCTTGGTAGATGGTACCAAAATAGAAGGGGAAGTGATGTCGGAGACCGATGAATTGGTCGTTGTCCGTGCGAAGGTTGGCGGTATCTGGGATGAAAAACGACTTGATGCCGGAGAGGTGCGTTCGATTGAGAGGGAAAGCCCCGAGACAAAAGCCTGGCAAGACGCCAGCATTGCATTGCCCACCGCAGACCTGCTTACGCGTGACGATTATTCGAAGATGATCAACAAGAAGTTGAAGCCCTTCTTGAAAAATTTTCCTTCTGGTGAACACGCTGTTGAGGCGAAAAATCAACTCGCTACGCTGGAAAACGAACTCGCAAGAACCCAGGCTGGTGAAGTGAAGTATGATGGGTACTGGATGAGTGCGGCTGAATATAGCGATCGTCGCTACTGGGTTGACGCGGAGAGGATCTATCGCGAGCTCCAAGCAAGCGTTGAGAAGGGATCGTTAGTGACAGCGTTGCGGCGTTTCGATGAGCTAGACGATAATTACGGTGACAGTATTGCGTATTCAGCGGCGGTGACAGAAATTCGCCCGGTTTTGGAGAGGTATGATCGCGAGCTTTCGACGGCGATCGTGCGTGCACCGCGGCTAGTTTCACAGCGGACGGAGATGTTGGAGACGCTGTCTCCGTCGGAACGCGCTCGTACCGAAGCGGAGATTATGCGTTCTGATGAGGAGGCGAAAGCTCGTGCGGAGAATGAGCGAGCAGATAAAGTGAAGTGGCGCACTCCTAACCCTTACGATGAAAGTTCACTGAAGACGATTCAGGCGACAGTTCGCAAGGAGTTGGAACGCGTTGCCGAGCTCGAGCCAGCGGTGCTTGAACGTCGAGCCCGCGTGCTCGAGTTGATTGACCGCACGATTAGCGAGGGGCGCGTCGAGAAAGCTCAAGAGTTGGTCGAGGAGCATGATGAGCTGCTGAAGGGATCAAATTATCTTAAGCAACTCGAAGAGAAGTTGGCGACAGTAATTAAGGAAAGAGAGGAATCGGCAATAATTGAGAATACCGGCTCTGAAGATGGAACGGTAGATGGTGAGGTAGAGGAATCTGGAAGTAAGAGTGGAGATAGTGAGGTGACTACTGAAGATGTTGACAAGACGGCGGGCGATAGCTCTGGAGAAGCAGCGGATGGTGACCAAGAGCCAGTATCCAATGAAGGAAATGACTCTCCAGTTACGGACGTTGTAGGTGAAGATGGCGAGGCGGCGGTAGTCGCGCCAGATCCGGTCGCTGATGATCCAGTGGATGAAACACCGAAGACTGAGTCCGCTGCGCAGAGCTCTGATGAGGAGAAGGCTACCGAAGAGGAGAAAGGATTGAGCCCCATGATTCTCGGCCTTCTGGTGGTGCTTGTTTTGATTTTGGCCGGTGCGATGGTGGTCAATGCGAAAGGAAAGAAGAAAATGCAGGAGAACTAGGCTGCGATTGGCTTGATGTGTTGCGGCATGCTTTGACAACTGGAGGGTTACGAGCGAAGATTACTTCATGCAGAGAACGGCAGAGATTACTCGTGAAACCGCCGAAACCCAGATTCGCCTGAAGGTGAATTTGGACGGTACAGGAAAGAATAAAATCTCCACAGGGATTGGGTTCTTTGATCACATGTTGAACCTGCTGTCCCGCCACGCCTTGATCGATCTTGAGGTGGATGCGAAGGGAGACCTTGAAGTGGATTTTCACCACACGGTTGAAGACACCGGCATCGTGTTGGGCACGGCCGTTCGCGAGGCACTTGGCAATAAGCTGGGTATCCGACGTTACGGCTGGTGTTATTTGCCCATGGATGAATCGTTGGCACGCGTTGCGCTCGATTTAGGTGGTCGACCATATCTTGTGTTCGAGACACCGAATGGTCAGGTGATCGATCAGATTGGAGGACAGTTTCCGTTTAGTCTGGTGGAGGAATTCTTCCGTGCTTTTGCCTTCAATGTGGGAGCTAACTTGCACACAAGTATTATGTATGGTCGCGATGCTCACCACATGGCTGAAGCTGCATTCAAAGGTTTAGCGAAAACCCTGGGCCAGGCGGTGTCTATAGATCCGCGAATTGAAGGTGTGATGTCCACAAAGGAAACCATTTAATCCAGCGCACTGGGGATACTTAGGTGTCACCGGCAGATTGACCATGACTGGTATTATTGATTACGGAGCGGGCAACCTATTGAGTGTTGCAAATGCAGTGAAGTTTCTCGGCTTCGATTCGGTCTTGGTATCCAAGCCCGAGCATTTCGAAGGAGTGACGAAACTCATTTTGCCTGGCGTGGGCGCTTTTGGCGACTGTGTGGAGAACCTGCAAGCTCAAGAGCTTTGGGACCCTATCCAAGAGTGGGTGAGCGCGGGAAAGCCGTATTTCGGAATCTGCTTGGGTTATCAAGTGCTGTTCGAATCAAGCGCCGAGTCGCCGAACTTACCGGGGTTTGGTGTATTCGAAGGCGACGTTGTTGAGTTCTCGTCGAATGCTGGCGACAAGGTGCCGCATATGGGTTGGAATAGTGTTGCTATGACCGATGTATCGTTACCGATTTGGAAGGGCTTGGCCGACGGTGACCATGTCTATTTTGTCCATTCATTCTATCCCGAGCCACTTGATCAAAGTGTTGTTGCGGCGCGGACGCACTATGCGGGTGTTGAGTTTGCGGCGGCTGTATGCAAGGGCGCGGTGTGGGGTACACAATTTCACCCTGAGCGCAGCCAGCGGGTGGGCTTGCAGGTGGTGCGGAATTTCATCGAAGCTTATTAGGTTGGGGGGGCAATACTTCTCGATCGCATGTTGATGCCAAGTCTTGGTATAGATCTGTAGCGCCGCGTAGAACCGCTGCGCGGCACGCGATTTACAAGTGGATACCCAATCTTCGTGTTGAACGTGAGCTACTAGTGCGCGGTGGATAATGAAGCGTATTATTGCAATTGCCATCCTTGTCATCATCAGGCCTTTAGCGTATTCATTGTACCATGATTCACGAAGACCTCGAAGCCGCTATCAACGATCAAATCAACCAGGAACTGACAGCCTCCTACAACTATTTGGGCATGTCTGTTCGTTTTGACTCAGAGAATCTTGATGGTTTTGCCAGTTGGATGCTCATGCAGCATGATGAGGAAAAAGTTCACGCTATGAAGCTTCTCCAGTATCTTCAGGATCGCGGCGGCAAAGTCAGCTTGAACGCGGTTCCCGCCCCCATCTCTGGCTACACTAGTCCGCTTGAGGTTTTCAAGAAGGCGCTCGAAACCGAAGTGGAGAATACTAAATCCATCAACAAGCTTTACGAGACTGCACTCAGGCTGAATGACCATGCGACCACGAGTCATCTACAGTGGTTCCTTGACGAACAGGTGGAGGAAGAAAAAAGTATCGAGGACATTATCGCGCTGTTAGAACGCGTCGGTGATGACAGTGCAGGTCTACTATATTTAGATGACAAGTTAGGATCCCGTAAGCCTGAGGAGGAAGAACTCTAAACTACGACAGATGGGGAAGCGGCACTGTCTTTTTGAGAACGGGCAAAACTCCCAGAGAGCTACGATCATTTTGGCGACCAATGCATGTGGTATGAGGATAGAATTGAATCACGCGTGGTTTCGGGTTGCATCAGGGTCGTGATTGGTCATTCTGGTGGGTAATATCACACAGACTTCTCTCATTTTACATTTGATTTATTATGGACCCAGCGAGCGCAATGCAGGATTTTCTTCAGTTTGTTCTTAAACAATTGGTGAACCACCCGGACGAGGCAACGATCACCAGAACACCTCTTGGCAACGACGGTGATGGACACCTCTTTACCGTAACGGTGAACGAAGAGGATGTGGGGTGCATCATCGGGAAAAATGGATTCACCATCAGTGCACTTCGTAGCCTTCTCGATGCCTCAGCAGAGAAGCACGGCACCAAAGCGCGCCTCAAGGTTCGTGGCCATGACGAAGACTGATCGTCCAAAAAACGAATGTCATTACTGAGCAGTTATTGGAGGCGGATGTCTCCGACTTATTTAACTGAACCTGAGTTCATGGAGGTCATTGCTGATCAGCTCAGGATTCTCTACTCAGGAGTGCTTGATGCTCCGCCAAGCAAGCCTGTTCTCATTGGTGTATATTACCAATTACGAATAAAATCCTGGCTTTTCGCCGCGCACAAGTAGTTCACGATCAACCCACTCTCCGCCCGATCGCGTCAGATCAATACCAAGATTTGGTATTAGAACTTTCCGCTGATTAGTTGGATGTAACCCATCCCACTGGAGCTCAAGCCCGCTTTGCTTCCCGACCCGGTGAGATAGCCTTTGGTGAGGTAGCTGTGATAGGTTTTCGAGGGCTTGACCCAGGTGACAACGGGACGCTGCACAGTGCCTGTGATCGGCCGTGCTGCCACTGGGATGCCTTCGCGGGAAAAGCTGATCTCCCATGGCCCTGACGAAGGTTTCTTGCCTTTCGATATCCACGGGTAGCGCGCGACGATTTCGAGCCGTGAACCGTCGGGAATCGCCACGCGATAGTGTGGTGGGTGGTTTTTCGCGATGAACTCAGCGATGGTTAATCCGTCATCTCGTCGGGATTGTTTAAAGAGCTCGGCGACATTCACGCCAACAAGGTTTAAGCCGTTGAAAACTCCGTGGTGATTGGTTCCAGACAGTGCCTTATCGTGGTAGCGCGGAAAGCCGGAGTGAAGAAAGAGATTCACCTCGAGGTGTAGGTGGGCGCGAGTGAGGTTGATACCGCGGCCGGTGTATCCAAGCACACCGATCGGTGATCCGCGCTTCACGCTCTGCCCGGGCTTGACGCTGATGCTGTTAAGGTGCGCGTAAAGCGAGTAGTAATTTCCGTCTTTCCACTGGTGCTCAATGACTACGTAGCGCCCGTAGTTGGACTGGCCCGATTGGACGCAAGTATGCATGACTTTACCGTCGCTAATGGCACGAACCGCGTCCTGTGGGACTCCGTTGGCATCACGTCGAATCGGGCGAATATCGATACCCTCGTGGAGTCTGGTATTGATCAAGCCGTCAGCGGTGCGCTTTGGATTGCGCGAGAATCCATATGTTCCGCCCTCCCAAGGCTTTGTCGACCGCCCTTCAAACGAGCGATTGGTATACATATAAAACTGCGAGGGATCTGAGGAGAAAATCGATGTGTTTTCGGTGGGAAGCGAAAGCTTCATCGCATCACGGGCACACAGAGGATTTGCCATCCCGAGTGCAGCAATAACGTAAAGGCACAGAGCTTGTCGGTACATAGATTTCATCGTGCGATGATGAAGCTAAGATATCGCTTAGCGTGGAAGGTCTGCCGGGCGGCTAATAGGACGCAGCTTCCATTTTTTCTCGAATACATCGAAATGTTCTTGCGCAAGCCCCGCCCAGAGAACGATGAATTGCCCCTGAGCGCGATCAATAATCATTGGTTCACCTTGCTGGCCGTTAACGAAGGGCATGATCATCCGACCGATATTTTCAATCGCCGCCCGTGATAAATCAGTGCGTCCGCGTTCGTTGAGCTGAAAGGCGGCTCCGAATGTGCCACCTTCGGCATTGAATGGGTAATAGGCGACGAAATTGTCGTGTGTCACTACGGGAATAATATTGAAGAATTTTTGTTCGCCGTTGATTTCGAATGCCCGCACGCGATTTGGCCCGTCGGTTTCCGCACCTTCGATGTGGAAAGAGATTCTCATCCCGCCCTTTTTGCCGCCAGCGAAGGCAGGTGAAGTAAGAACACAGAGGGAAAGAGCGAGGAAGCTAAGCAGGCGCAGCAGGCCGCGGTTGGAGGAATTCAAGCAATGCATGGAACTGATGTAATGGAAATGCGGGTGAATTGCAATCCCCCTCTGTGTAAGGGAATTGGCAAGTTTTGCAAATAGTGCACGAAAGACAGGTCAAAACAGCGGATTTGGCCTGTTTTAACGGGATTGCCGCTGATCTCGGTAATTATCCACGATTGGGGGCTTGACCTGATTCGCTGATGATTTCAAGTTGCTAACGTTGCGCAGGCGTCTCGGCACGCGTTATGTTTATTGGCGCACTTTCAATTCCCTCATTGTATATCACGTTTATGGCAACTATTGAAGAATCCGATCTTTCCGGCAAGAGCCGTTCACTATGGCTGAAATCCATGGCCACCCTGGAGCAGGGTAATTACGACCACGCAATTAGTCTGCTTGAAATGCTCGTCAAACAGGAACCCGAGTTTCTGACGGGCCGTAAGGCTCTGCGACGAGCGGTCATTCAAAAGAAGAAAGGCGAGAAAAAAGCACGCTTTAGTTTGGGCGGCGGACTTTCGACGATTAGTTCGAAAGCGATGCTCAAGAAAGATCCTAAAGAAGCACTGGTAGAATTAGAAAAGGCGCTTGTCGATGATCCCTACAATGTCAAAGCGAATACCGTGTTGTTTGAGGTTGCCTCGAAGATGGAGAACTGGGAACTCGCACAGTTTGCCTTGGAGGTGATTAAAGAGGGACATCCCGAAAACACCAAGAGCCTCCACCTTCTTGCCCAGCACTATCTCGATCGCGATGATCCTGAAAAGGCGGCTGAGGTCTACTCCGAAATTGTGAATCGCGATCCCAGCGACTTGGTGGCTGCGAAGGGAGGCAAGGATGCTACTGCACGCGCATCGATGAGGAAGGGCAATTGGGAATCCGAAGGTGGGTTCCGCGACATGCTGAAGAATGAAAAGGAAGCGCAACAGCTGGAGGGCGAATCGCGTGCGGGGATGACTAAAGAACAAATGCAAGTTCAGCTTTCCAAAGCACTGGCTGAATATACGAATGATCAGAACAACCTGGCATTGGTTCGCCGTATTGCGGGACTCCATGAGCGGCTTGAGGAATTTGACCTTGCGGCACAATTCTATTCATGGGCACACCATCTTTCCGAGGGTGACGCTGCGCTTGAGCGCAAAGCCGCACAAATGGCCGAGCGTGCCAGTGAAAGGCAAGTGATCCAGCTCCAAAAGGAAATCGAATCACTCGACGGCGAAGCACGGGCTACGAAGGAAGTGGAGCTCGCCGAGATTAAAGCGGAGCGTAGTGCGCAGATGATCGGCGATGCTGAAACTCGTGTTGAAGGTAACCCGACCGATCCGCAGCTTCGCTATGAACTTGGAAATCACCTGGTAAACGCAGGTCGTGAGTCAGATGCCATTCCTCACCTACAGAGGGCACGCAATAACCCTCACCTCCGCACCCGCTCGATTCTTCTCTTGGGTCGCTGCTATGAGAAAAAGGGAATGCTCGACATGGCACAAAACCAGCTCAATGAAGCGCTTAGCGAACTTTTGACCATGGACGCCACGAAGAAGGAAGTTCTCTATACTCTCGGACTCGTTTCCGAGAAGAAGGGCGATCATGAGAAGTATCTCGAGTGTATGAAAGAGATCTACGAAGCTGACTATGGCTACCGTGATGTGGCCCACCGCGTTGAGTCGTCTTACGACTAATGCCAAATCTTGGTATTGATCTAACGCGAGTGAATGTTTAGTTGGTTGATCGTGAGCTACTTGTGCGCGGCAAAAAGTCAGGTTTTATTCGAAACCGGTATGAGCAATAAAGCTCACCTCTGGAAACCTCTATAAACAATATTCAGTCACATAAGGCACCTGGGTAAACGCCAATTGTCAGCTGTTCCCGGTACTCGTCCATAGTCATCAGTCTGACTGTCAACGGACTCCTCCGTCGCGCACTTGCGCGGCAGTTGGGATGCGGTTGCCGTAGCGATGAACGGTTTCGCTGATCGCTTGTTCTTTAGTCCAGAACAGCATTTCAATTCTTCCGTTGGCGAGGATGGGTTGTTCGACGACATTGAAATGGCGTTCGTTGGCTGCTTGCCAGACTTCGATCGGCGCGCCATCTGGAAGTCGAATGATATCGAACTCTTCAGGTTGGTTGGCGAGGCGGTGCGCGAGTTGGTCCACAGTTTCGACGATGGTCTCGTAGCCGAAGGCATCAGCGAGCGCGGAGGGTTCCGGCAAGCTGAACTGGAGTGGCACGTCTACTATGGCGGCGGCGATGGATGCACCGGCGATGGACGTTGGGTCAATATGGCCATCCATCCGCACAAGCACACCTTTTGTGAAAGGGCGGTAGCGGAAGTGGTTGCTCTCACCAATTAAATTGGAGGGGTCGTGTTCTTTGGAGAACTCGTTGTTCCAATGGTAGGTGTAGCTTTCCGCAGCGGCTTCGACGATGGAGAGCATGTCTTTGTCAGTGATCCATCGGCGCACGGTACGCATGATCTCTTGGGTCTCGGAGGAGAGCGTTGCCTTGTCGCTTGGCATGGCATCCTGATGCC
>JAGXGH010000101.1 GCA_024636835.1 Verrucomicrobiales bacterium
GTCGAAACTCCCCACTGGAATGCCAGGTGGAGAGACCTTTCGGCTTCTCCGGATGCGGGATGGGATCGAGCTTCACGTCCTTGTAGATATCGAGATACGACTTGGGACATGCGAAAGGGAGGTGCGGCTTCATGATGCCAACAGCGAGGAAAAATGGTTGATCGTTTGCTGCGAGTTTGTCCATCTGCTTGAGCGCCTCGCGAGTGACCCAGCCGTCGGTATAGGTCATGTCATCGCCCTCTTTATGCTCGTAGGCCGGGGTAACGCCACCCTTGCGCGGCACGCCATCGGCATAGCCGTGCATGGCCTTCTGCGGAGTTTTCCAAGGGCCTGTCGGCATCATGCTGAAATCCCATGAACCGGGCATCTCGATCTTTGCCGGATCGTTCCAATCCTTGCCGCCCAGACCGCCGGGGAAGTGGGAGACCTTGCCGATCGAGACCGTGCGGTAGCCGTTCTCGCGAAACTGCTTCGGCATGGCATAGGGTTGTTTTTCCGCATCCTTTGCGGAACCCATCAGTGCGCCGTTGTCTCTTTCCGAGTTGTTGGTCGCGTATTTCCCTGTGAGCAGGGCGTAGCGCGAGGCACCACAGGTTGGTGCCTGGACGTAATGGCGGGTGAACGCCCGGCCGCTTTCCACCAGCGAATCCATGGCGGGTGAATGGATGTATTCCGCTCCAAAAGATTTTAGCTCGGGGCGAAGGTCATCGACGCAGATGAAGAGTACGTTGGGCTTTTCCGCAAAAGCGGGGGTGATGAGAAGAATGGAAAAGAATAGGCTACGGAGTTTCATGAGAAATGATGCTAGAAAGGAGATTGGAAGATTGGAGAATAGAGATTAGATACTGATGCTGAACTACTTAGAGATGTTTATCGGCTCACCCTTGGAGTGATCGCTAAAATCCTTATAATCCATTTATTATTCGTGTTCATTCGTGTTCATTCGTGGTTCTATTTTCCTTTTTAGGATGATGAGTCTTGAAGGATACGCCAGAACAGGTGCTACGCGGGGAAGGGGAGCAATAGTTCACAGTAAGGCCTATTTTTTCTTCATGCGCGGCATGCGCTCAAAGGCTTTCATCTCGGTGGCGGTTCCTTCATCGCCCTGCTGCTTCATCCAATTATCAAGGGCGGAACGCAAGCCGTCGCAGATCTCGGAGAGTGATTCATCGGCGATCAGGTTCTTCCGATTCCAGGGGTCGGATATTGTATCGTAGAGTTCCTCCGCGGGACGGTGGCGGTAGTCGTGGACGAGGCGCTTGGCGTTTGCATTCCCATCTTTCGCCATCTTTTGCCATTCCTTGAAAATGGGATCCTTCATCATGATGTTCTCAAAAACCTCGTCGGGAGAGAGGTTTCGGATGTAGCGGTAGCGGCCATCGTTCACGCAGCCGCTGTGCAGTCCGGCATCGTAGCATGTCCATTTCGCGAAGGGTAGGCTGTTGCCTTGCTCGCTGAGGACGATGACGAGTGTGTTGTCCCGAAGCGACGATTTATCGAGCATGTCGAGCAGTTCGCCGACCTGTGAATCGAAGTAGGTGATTTCCGCTAGATAATTCGAGTAGCCGTCGCGAGTCTTCGGGGAGTCGACGAGGACGGGTGGTAGTTTGAGAGAATTGGGTGGATATGCTGAGGGATCGCCGCGGTTCCATGGCGTGTGGGGTTCGTTCGATGCGGCGATGAACAAGAAGGGCTTGCCGGATTTTGCGGAGGACTGGACCACTTTTGAAAACACAGTGGGATCGGGGTTGTTATCTACGCCGCTGTATTGGAAGGGAAAAACGCTCTTTGGCGCGATGTGCGTTTTTCCCGAAAGATGGGTCGTGTAACCAGAGCTCTGCAAGTAGTGGGCAATGCTTTTCACCCAGGGAAAGGCTTTGGTATGATTTGGATAGGCGCCGGACTTCACCGGATAGAGCCCAGTGTAGAGGCAGTGCCGGGTTGGCGAGCACATCGGGGCAGCCTGGTAGCAATGACTGAATATCATGCCCTCGGAGACGAGTTTCCTCAGGTGCGGCGTCTTCGCCTGTCCGCCGTAGATCTCCAAATCGCTAAACGTGCAGTCGTCCGCGATGATCAGCAGGATGTTCGGCTGTTCCTGTTTCGCGAATGAGTAACAGGAAACTAGGAGAATCAGTGCCGATACGACGAAAAATATGCGCATGCGGCGACTGTGAATGAATGTCCCCAATGCATCAATATCTTGTTTCTAGCGGGTGCGAGGACTTTTCACAATCATACAATCATTCCGAAAGACAGCTTAGACTCATCCCCGATCAATATCCACAATCGTGGTGATTGTCGGTTGGATGGCACCTGGCGTGGCATGGATGATGAATAGCCGACGGCAGGCGTCGATATATTGTAATTGGCGCTCGGTGAATGGTATCCATGCCTCGCCCTGCTGGTAATAGAAATTCGTCTGGGCCATATGGAATTTATTGACCTTCTTAACGGGGGGCACCTTGGTGATCTTCCCTGGTTGGATGGGAAGTTTGTGCTCGCCGGCTTGAATGGCCGTCTCCACGCCAACTAGCGATAGCGCCAAAGAGGTGCCTTTCGGGAATGACTTCTTTGAGTCATTGATGACCAACAACTGATAAGCGGGTTTCTTTTCGGCTGGAGATGGTAGTACGACAATGATTGCCTGCTCGATTCCTACTGGAAGCTGAATGCCTGCGGCCATGCTTGCTGCGGGGTTTTCGGGGTCGATGTTGGCTTTGTCGTAAAGCACCAGTGAGCCATTGACGGGTAGGGTTAATAATTCTTCGCTGAGGTCCTTGGGTCTGAAATTGATTTTTTGAATTGCGCCATCTTCGTCGGCATAAAAAAGATTGGCGATAGGGTGGACAGGGTCGTGTAGCACCGCACGAAATTTCACGGGGACCACCTTGTCCTTTTCTTGGCCTTGAGCCGCTAGTGACAAGCCGACAAAGGCCAGAATGGAGAGAGAAAATTTACAAATCATAGGACTTAGATTTCATTATCAGACAGCCAGCGAAAGGTCACCACCTTAATCCGGCGTCCGAAGGTTTTGTTGGCAGCCGCGGCAGTGGTGTCGGTGTAGGCATTGATGGATGGACGATCGACCGGATTAAGATATTCAGGCACGCGTTGGACTACGGCTTCCGCGTAGGCGCGGGCGGTGATATTTCCACTGGGATCCTGAGCATCTCCATACACGCGGATGACAAAAGTGTCTCCACGTACGGTGGCACCGGGTTCTAAAATGCGCAGCAGATCGCCTTGGTTGACCCAGCCTGGCGCTCCTGCCGCTGGGTTGCCGGTGGAGGCTTGTGGCGTCTTGTAAGCATAGAGTTTAGGATCGCTGATATCCGTTGCGGTGATAGGGACCTGATTCATAAACGAGCCGAGAGACGTTGCGTTATTGTCTTCATTGATTTCAGACTTTGTGATGGCAGATTCCAGCGCGCCGCTGAGGGTTTTCGGACTTAGCAGGCCGACCTGGCGATTGACGAACTCCGACATGGAAAGGAATGGTCCCCGTTCACGCACTTCATCGACAATTTTCTCTGCTAGATTCTCGAGTTCAGACTCGGTGAGAACTCGATAGCCATTCCAGTCGTTGGTCCGTTGGTTGTCGATTTTAGCGCTATCCACCGCTGCAATGCCGTTTTCACCTCCGTTAAGAAGCGACATGGCCGTGATTGGCACGCCGTCCGCTGCCTCGACCTCGAGGCCCGCGCTGCGAGCCCAGAGGGTGACGACCCCGCTCTTATTCATTGAAGCCAACACTGCCTTCCAAGCCTGAACGCTGGTTGAATTCACATTGAAAGGCCCGCGGATCATTTGATATTCCGCAGCGGTTTGATAAGCGGTATCATTCGGTTTGCCAGAAGTGAAAAGTTCCGCCTTGGCTGTTGCGACGGTTTTCCCGACTGGTAAATAAGGCTCAAAGGCTTGAGACGCCAGCGGGGTGGTGCCGTTCATGAATTGTTCGTACACATCGTCTGGTGTCTCGCTGCCCCTGGTGGCAAAGGTCGAAAAGTAAAAGTTGTCGTAAAGCGCGTGGTTTGCCAATACAGAGTGATCGAGTAGGGCATTTGCCGTAATTGTGGTATCCAACTCGATCACCGTGTCAGACGACATCAGAGGATGAAGCAGGGAGTTGCCAACCGGCTGAACGAAGTGTGGCAGATAGGAAGTTGTGAGAGCGTTGGAACGGCGGAAGTCCGCAATGGTTTGTAATGGACCCGATGGGATTTCAAGGTAACTACCGGACTTGATGCCGGAGGTGGTATTGTTTCCGCTGAGTGAGGGAACTCGGTTGTTGGCATCTACATCCATGTAATCCTGATAGTCACCTTTACTCAGGAAGGGTTGAAAGTTTAATTCATAGGCTTGAACTCCCGGCTTCTCGTTAGTTAAATCTAGAGTGAAATTAGATTGTGATGGGTTATGAAATAAATAGGGCTTACCTGCTAGACGCCCGTCTTGAAGTATATTAATTAATGGGCTGTTTTCTTCGCTTCTGTCGCGTTTGCCAGTTTCGTAAACGCCCCCATTGGTAGTACGAGTGTAGGCAGAAAATATCGCGAATGGGTGTACGTAGATTCCTTGTTCGCTGTAAGTTGTCCATTCTGGACAATATGTATCTGAGACGGTCAAGGAACTTGTAGGAGGATAGCGGTAAACCCGATCATCGAAAACCTCTCCTATTGTTGAGTCATCTTGATAATCGAATTGAAGTCTGGCATAATCACGCATCGCGTCACCCGCTTGGGCTTGTAATTGAGCAGTAACTGTAAAACTGGGATCAACAAGTTCATCTCTTCCTGGGACCGGTTTTTGATCTAGTTGCCATCGAGGTCGCTGGGCTTTGAATTCCACATAAAATTGGTCAGTAGTCGTGGTCTGAGAAACTTTTGGACTTGTGTTTTGATCGCGTAACATGAAAAAACTGTTCCAACTATGGCCTTTTTCGTTCCATACCTGTTTAAAAAGGCTGCTCAGATTGACGGAGTAAACTTCGAAGCCGAGACCGGGCACGAATTCAGGCCTTGCTTTGATTTTATTGATGAGTTTATTTTGCCAATCGAAAGCTACAGTGTTTCTTCCTAGCCCGGAATCTTTTTTAAATGACGCGTTAGGATCCACATAAGGACCACAGACCAAAGTCTGTCCTGGCTTCATAACGATAGGCTCGGATATCGAGTCACTTTGGTCGATAGGATCGCTATCGCTCCAATTGGCGATGTTCATGCCAAACTCTTTGTCACCTCTGTAATTGAGGTGATGAACCATTTCGTTAAGCGACTCAAAGTTTTCAGGGACAACACTTCTTGATAAGTAGGAGGATCCCAAATCGCCGTATTGAACCATGAACCTGAAGGCGATGGGAATGTTTTTGAATGTCACATTAATTCTGTTGAAAGAAATATTTACGTTATAGGGATTGTGAAGAGTGACTACCGGAGTGAAAACGACATCAGTGAAACAGTCGTAATTTTTCGCCTGATCGCCGTTAGCACCCAACCAAGTTTCAGTGATCGGACGCGAGACCAGACTAAAAATGGTATCCACTTTTGCAATGACAGGTGCCGGATTATATCCTGTAGGCACTGGATCTAGAGTGGCTGCATCTGATGCCGTGGCGAAGGTGGGGTTGGTGTTCGGATTATCAAGATTGCGGAACGAATTGTAATACCCGGCCAAAGCACTCCAGTAAGGATCAGAAACACCGGTGATGCCATGGGTCGATTGATACAATCGCTCCTTGGTGAACACGGATGGTAGGGTGTTTTGGGTGGCGCTGCCCATCTCGAAAACGGACGATAAATCTTCCTTGAGTCCGCCACCTCGCACGTCGGTCATCACTCCAAGGGAGTATGGCGTGATATCGTTGCGGAACGGCTTGATCTTTCCTTCCGCACCATCCAGCAATTCAGCTTGGTTGAGATTTAGGATCTTACTTGCACTTGCATCGGCCGCAACAAAGTCGGCAGGGGTGAGGTCGGTAGGAAAAGTGCTTAACAGGTTGCCATCCGCACTTTTCAAGACCGAGGGATCTGGGCGATGGCCGGCCAGCAAGGCTCGCTTTTGGGAGAGAGTCGTATTCTGGCTGGGATCGCGGTAGAGATTCACGCGAGCTTTTACCGATTCATCGGCAACATGCCACGCAAAAGAACCTTGAATGCCGTCGTTATTGGAGATCGGTATCAGACCGGCGGTTACTTTATCGTCGTCGGGAGCGGTGGCCCCCAACGAGTCCTCACCAACAAGCTCAATGGTATTTCCTGTCCAGGGGGTGCTGGCAAAGTCCAGTGACTTTGGAGCCGTCGCATCGGCCGAGGAAACCAACCAGCCTTGGAAGCGATTTGTTTTCTCGGCACTATAATTTGGAGAGGCGCTAGGATCAAAATCCCACCAAGACTCCCAAACACCTGTGGTATTGGGTTTGGAGACAGTGGTCGATGATGTTGCTAGAATTTCAGAGGTGGCGGTGACCGCACGGTCTGGGCCCACGTTTTTCTGCAACTCACCGATGGCAAGCTTCAAAGCCATGCGGGCGTTGGCTCTCGCCTCTATGATCGGTTCATTCTGACCAGAATCTCTGAGCGAAACTGATGTTAGGCTTAACATAGCCACCAGAAGCATGATCAGCAAGACCATCAAAGATAGCGTGGCGATAAGGGCGAAGCCTTTGTTTGCCCGTAATGGACTAATCTCATTACGCTTCATGCTGGTCATGTGAATAGGGGGATTTGAGTGTCGGGTATGACATAAATGATATCGCTGATATTTACAATATACCTACATTACCATGCGTGAATTTTTTTACCATGTTATTGATTGTGGTATTATCAGACCTAATGTCAGTTTTACTGACAGGTGGTCGGGAAAGGATCGCCAAATAGGCTAATTCAGCTACAACTACTGATAATGTTGTCGCATTTGCCTGTCCAAGGTTTATGCCTAGAGTTGTTAGGCGGAAATATTGGAGGTTTGTGGAATGAATTCTATTATCAGAACGATATCAATGGTTCTCTGACATTCTAAGATTTAATCCTCGTCAGGTAACAAGAATTCGTCCACGCCGCGGTAGGTGATACGATTGTTTTTCGGATCGATGTAGAAGAATATGTAATTCCGCATGGTCTTTGATGATGGCCATTTCATCGATCTTATCACTTGAGTTTTCTCACCGTCTTGGACCCCAAGCATCGCGTGGTAATATTTTTTATTTCCGAATCCTCTTGGAGTGATGATGGTGCTGTTTCCAGGCAGCAGCGAGAACTTTGTCTTACCAAGAACGCCGAGTACCGGCTTGTTCGTGTTGTTATGAAAATAGATATCCCCACTTCTAAAGTTGGGGTTGTCGAAAGGCATGACGATGGGTGAGTAAAGACCTTCGGCTGTTGGAATGAGCAGCACTACAAATGCATTGCCCTCTTCTGGTAGCTTGACGGTGGCAAGCGACACATCCTTCTCAAGCGACCAAACGCTAAATAACCTGGCAGGTGGTGCCTGCGGCTTTGACAGGTTGTTCATGGGAAGGTCGAACGGTTCAGAACGTGTTTCCGCGTTGACTAGCACGACCTTCCCAAGGTTATTGGGTAGTCTCTCGGCAAGAAAACGGATTTCTAATTCGCTCTTGGGCTCTGCAAGACAAAGGCTTGCCATGGAGAGCGTGAAAACACAGGAGAGGAGTAACTTTATCACTGTTTAGAATGTTTAGATTTCCTGGGGATTGAGCCAGCGAAAAGAAATGATTTTGAACTGCCGTCCGAATTTTTTATTGGTAGTGCTGTTAATTTCCGAGGGAAGTGCTTCCGCATTGTCTGATGGATCCACATATTCTCGATCACGCTCTACTACAGCTTCACACCATGCCCTTGCAGTTACGTTACCCGCTTCGTCCAAAGATTCCCCGTAGGTGCGAATAATGAAGCTGTCAGATCGTGCTGAGAGTATTGGCGCTATGGGCGTTAAGATGTCGCCTTGTTTGACGACGGAAGGGGATCCGTAGTTCATCGCACCTATCTCTGCATCGGGAAATTCAAAACGATTTGCGACTGAAGAGTCGACGGCGCGCACATTGTTTTGATTCTTGTTGATAGTGACATCTTGGGAATCCAGCGCGCTTTGGATGGCTCCAGCACGAGCAAGTTCCTTATCATTGCCGACACGGCGGTTGATAAAATCAGCCAAGCTAAGAAATGGCCCACGTTTGCGCACTTCCTTGACGATTTCGCGTGCCAGGCTGTCAATCTCATCATCCGTGAGAGTACGACGTCCAAACCAATGTTCAGCAACCATACCTGGCTCGTCCTGGACAATAAACTCTCTGGGAGCGTTAATGTTAGCCACGGGAGTGTTGCCGTCATTTGCGATTATGGATTCAACCCCTGATTCACTGCGTACCACGATCGGGCGGTCTTTTAGTGAACCCAGCACGGTTTTCCATGCTTCCACGGAGACAGAATTCACATTGAACAAACCACTTACTCGCAAGTGGCTTGCTACATTATCTATAGCGTTTTGGTTTGGGGAGACACCAGAGAAGAAAGAATTGACGAGTTCGTTGGGTCCTCTATCACCGAGGTCTGGTTGGTAACGCACGATAGGCAGGTCATTGGAGTTCTCAAAAAACTCCAAGGCGACGGTTTTTTGATCACGATTTTGAGAGAAAGCTGGAGTGGGCTGTGGGGTGATGCCTGAGAAGAAATAGTCATCCCATAACTCGCGGTTGGCGAGATACGAGTGATCCGCAAGAGGATCAGGATAATTAGGGATATTATATGTTGTCTGGTTCGAGGGAATCACCGAGGGCGCGAGAGAGTTTCCAATTGCATGGGAAATTTGCGGCTCCAATGGATAGCGTTGATTGGTATAGTCAGGGTTTCTGCCCGTCTCGCAAGGCGTACCCCTGGTGGGCATGTTGAATCCGTTGGCGAACGAGTGCTGCAACGCTGCGAGTGAAACAATCGGTTGGCGAGGGACTGTGTGTGTAGTGACAAAGTTCGACCCAAATCGCGCACCTAGGCTTGAGCCGAAATAGCCTTGACCACTTAATGACTCATCTAAGGGAGCATCAAACCAACTGGTAAGCCCCGTTATTATGGTTTCAAACGGCATCATATCGCGCTCCCTTTTGGATAAGTCGTAGAAATTGAGGCTATAGGCCCGCGGATTGAACCGAGCCATCATTCTCGATCCGGACAAATTTTCTTCTTCCGTCTTCGCGAAGTAGGAATGGACCATGAACGGCGCTTTTTCGTTGATCAGCGCAGCCACGGGAAGCTCGCGCGTCTGACTCGGCCCCTCAAGCACAGGAAACGGCTCGGGATGCTCATTCGCACGAATATCCAGAGGATTCGGACCCCAGTATCCTCCGTATCTCCTTTTCTCCCCAACCTGAACACGAGAATAGCCTACGCGACTGTCGACGGACATGAAGCCATGAGTGCTTGCCCCCCTGCCACCCAAGTCCAACTGGACGTGTGTGAGGGCAAATTTACTCGAATTCCCCGACTCAGTCTTTACCCGCGGAGTTACCGTATAAGAAATCGTGTCAGCTGGTGACACCACGACACGTTGGACGTCACTTGCGTTGGTAAGTGAACTTGCTTCGGTAACTAATGGCACCCGTGCACCACCTCCGTAGTTGAAACCCTTCTTCCCATTGAAGCCCTGCCAGCCACCGACACTTTGTCCTCTCTGGTTGCTGGACAGATCGCCATCCTGCGAAATTTTCACCACTTCCCCGGGTTTCAGCGTGAGGGTTTCCACCACGCCAGCATTCAGTTTTAGAAAATTTCCATCATTTTTCCAATTCGATGATTTAAGAATGGAACACTTGATCTCCGGGCCACCGTTGATCGATATGTTGATATCGTAGGGAATCATCCAGTAGGAGTAGAGGTAGTTCCATTGAAGGGAGCCATTGACCACGTGGCGTGGCACGTCGACCGCGACGTCGAGCGGATTCCAGAGCGTGACCACTGGATCAAAGTTCAGCCATAGGATATGACCCCCGCCCTCGTCCGGATGAGGAGCAGCCTCAAGTGAATAGATGGTCTGATAGTTGACGGTGATCGGATGTTTGAACCAATCCCATGGGTCGGCATTCATCTCTCCCTGCGTACGCTTGGTCTGCAGATAGGGCGCGTCAGCGGGAATGCTACCGCCGGTGGTGTAAGTCGCTCCACCGCCATATTTGAGCTCCTTGTACAGATTATAATATCCCCAAAGCTCCATGAAATTGATACCCACCTCGTCATTACCAGTCATCTGGCTTTTCACTGTATAAAGGATGTTTTCTGGTTCAGAGAGGTCTGGCGGACTGGTGAAGGTCTCCATTTTCATCGAGAGATCCTTGCGAAATCCTCCATCCCTCACGTTGGTAAGCAAGCCGGTGGAGTGTCCTGTAAGGTCGTGGAAGAGGGGGCGGCTGGCGGCAGGGGTCGAGGTGAGAAGTTCGGATTGTGGCCAGTTTAGGACATGGAGCAAGCGTGGGTCATTGGCTGCAATGTTCTCGAAAGGCTTAACGGCTCCTGATGAGGCAAGTTCAATGGCATTGCGAGGAGCAGACTGCATATTGTTGCGAGTTACTCCCAGAGAGCTCGCTGTTGAGGCGGGGGGGGTAGCCAGAGCTGCCTTAACTCCTTGGTCACCAACCCACCATGCGATGCGCCCTTGCTTGTTTGACCTGTTTACGAATCGGACAGCGGGCACCTTCACTTGACCATCACCGGAGGATCCCACTGTTCCAGATCCCACTAATTCAATGATGTCGTCTCCAGAAAGTGCTGAGGCAGGAGCACTTTCTTGTGAAACAAGACTCGAAGCCCCTGAAATAAGCCATGAACGGAATTGGGGGCTTGGTCGGTTCGTTGAGGTCGAAAGCCACGATTCGTAGACCCCCGTCCAGTGGATATTGCCTAGAGCTGATGAAGATGAGCTGCCATCACCATTCGGATCAGTCCGCTGATTGGCGGTCATCGAAATCCGCTGATCTGGGCCCGCGATTTTCTGTAACTCGCCAATAGCGAGTTTCAGAGCCATGCGAGCGTTGGCTCTCGCCTCAATGACCGGTTCATTCTGACCCGATTCTCTGAGCGACACAGAAGTCAAGCTCAACATTGCCACCAAAAGCATGATCAGCAAGACCATCAAAGAAAGCGTGGCGATGAGGGCAAAGCCCTTTCTGGAGCGCACATGACCTAGCATATGGTTCTTCTGATAAGCCATGTGTTGAGGATGTTTTTTGAGTGTCGGACAAGACATAAGCGATCTCATTAAAATTTACAATATACCTACATTATTACGAGTGAATGATTTGATTTACAATCTAAATCACAGGGTGAATTTCGTCATAAATGCCAGTTTAACTGACAGGTGTATTCTGTAATCAGCACATACGGCCGTTTAAGGTTTTCTCCAGGGGCTATTGGGCGGAAATGCTGGAGGCGTGTGGACGACCCGGGTTGAGCGTCAAATCCTTCTTCCAGGGCGATTGAGCCGAGGCTCTACCTGTCGCGCAGCGACTACTTTAACCAAGCATAGATCGTGCCGGATTCGGCAAAGTCCTTTTTGGAGAAGGATTGGCGGAGGAAGTTTACCACGAACCACATTGCGGACCGGTATTATACTAATAAGGAAAGACCACGGATCCGGAACGTGTCGTCATCAAAGAAAAGGACGCCGCTCCACGCGGAACGGGTGTCGACGGTTAATCAATCATCGGAAAGGTGATGCTCTCGAAATCCACTCGGTTGAACCGAGAATCCCAATTGAAGATGCACAATTCGCGGCGGGTCGAATAGAGTGCGACGGTCGAGGCCGTGATCATATCCCATTCCTTGCGTTCCGGATGGAAAAAGCTCAGGCGGATGGGCAGGCTGACGGATTTCTTGGTGCCGAGCGGGTTATGAATCTTGCTTTTCCCTGGTGCGACTAAAAATTTCTCTCGCCCCAACTCGATACCAATCTTGAGGTTGGTCATATTCAAAAACATGGTGTCCCCGCCCTTCATGCCTGCCAAATCCTGAACTTTCGTCTTGAATAGCAATCCTTTCGGATTCTCCGGAATTGGCATGAGAATGATCATGGCAAGGTTTACCGTTTCGGGAACGAAAGCTTTGGCGAGGGTAAGATATTCCGGTTTTTCCGGGTCTTTCGGGTTCTCTATTTCACGGACGATCCGAAGAACGCCATCAGCTGGGACCTTCACAGGGACGCTTGGAGAAAGTTTGGACAACAATACTTGGCTGATATCCTTGCCCGACATGACGCTGACGGGATTTTCGAGGCCCTCCGGCATGCTGCTGTAGACGAACCATGCCCGCCGACCTTTAAGACGTGGCGATTCGACATTATCACTCTCTTGAGCGGACAGGGGAAAGGCTGTGAAAATCCCCAAGAACAGGCAAAGGACGGTGTGGTTCATGAGTGCTGTTATGGACGATAAATTCACACCTCTTCTTGGCTGAGCCAACGGAAGCTTTCAATCACGAATCTGCGACCGAAGCGCTGGTTGAGCAGGTTGAGCTTGTCTGAAGCGACAAAACCCCCGTTGGCTCCCATTTCGCGTACCGGCGTATCGGCGGCATCCGCATTGTCGCAATATTCCGGGAGCCGCTGCACGATGGCTTCGCACCACGCGCGGGCGACAACATTCCCCTCGGAATCGAGCGACTCCCCATAGGCTCTGATGCGGAAGGTATCGTCGCGCACCGAGAGGGTGTTGGCGATGGGCTTGAGCAGATCCGATTGGATGACGTATCCGGGAATGCCAGCCAAACGTGACCCCACAGCAGCCTCGGGAGTGCTGAATCTTTTTGAAACATCGGGATCGCTGGCGGCGACGCCGAGCTCGGATTTCGAGATCATCAGGACAGGGGAGTTTTTGTAACGGTAATTGATCGACTGTGAATCCGGAGCTTCGTCGTCGTAGTCGATCGCGCTCTGGAGCGCCCCCAAAATGCCGAGTTTGTCATTGGACAGGCGGCGGTTGACGAATTCCGAAAAGTTCAGGAACGGTCCGCGCAGCTTCACCTGCTTCACACATTCCTCTGCCAGCTTACGCAGCTGGTCGTCATCGAGGAAACGGACGCCGCTCCAGCCTTTCGAGCCATCGGGCATGGTCACACCACTTGTTGCATTGTCCATTTCCTTGTCGGAAACCTCCGTATTGAAGCGGGTGAGTACGATGCGCTTGTCGGCGGGTACGTCGATTTTGTTCAAATTGCCGTTCTCATCGCGATAAACCGCCTCGCGTTCGCGGATGCCCGCGAAGAGCGCATACCATGCGTCCACGGAAGTGCTGTTGACGTTGAACATACCGTCCACCATCAGGTGCTTGGCCGCCTTCAGATAGCCATCCGCTCCCTGGAGCTCGCTCTTCACGTCGGCGGATGTCTGACTAGTGTCGTTGTGGACATAACGGCTGTTGGCTAGCTGCCCGTCGTTTACCAGTAGTTCGAGGTTGTCGTCCAAGGATGAGCCAGGTCCGTTTGAGCCTCGTTTCTGATCCGCAAGTGAAGATAGGAAATAATCGTCCCACAGCGTGTCGTTGAGGAGAAAGACATGATCCCAATAGTCGCAATATGCATTCGTTTTCACCTCCTCGGTCACACTGGGGTTTCTGCGGTCAATGACATCCCGGCTCGTCGAATTGTCGATAAACCGGTAAACGTCATCCCTGGGCAGCATCGGGTGCATGAAAGAGTTCCCGACGCCGGGGCCTGTGACCCCGCTTTGATAGGCAACGCGCTTGCTCTCGGCGGCATAGAGCGAACTTTTTGCAACACTGCTGCCATTTCCGCTGAATCCGCGAACAAAATTAGGACTGAGTTGATCGGCCCTGAGCCAACCGGGATTAATGCGCATATTGGAAAAGCCAGCGAGGCTGCTGATCGGTGCGGTGGGAAGCTCAAGCATGGCGGCTGAGGTGACTTGCTCCTCCCGACCGAGGAACGCCTTGTCGCCGACCTGCCCGATAATCTTGCTGACGCCAAATGTCGTGGTCGGGCCGAAATTCACGATATACGGGCAGTCCAGTCGCTGGGTGTGGGCGATCGTGTCATCGAGGGACATATACATCCCGCTTCCGAAATAATATGGCGGGGCGTGAATCCAGTTCCGACTGCGCCAATCCTGAGACCAGTTGATACTCGGATAATCGTATTCGAACAGCCCCTTGATCGCCATTTGAGCATAGGCCACAATCTTGGGATTGCCATCATAGGACCACTTGGCGAGATTGCTGGGACCTGGTGGAGTGATCGGGGTGTCGGTCTGGTCAGGGCTATGCGGACTCCTCTGGAACCAGTCATTGCTATACGTCAACGGCAACTCACCCGATCCACCCGAAATCCTCGATTCAATGAACATGGCGCCCGGTGTATTTCCGACGTTCACTCCGCCACCCCACTGGGCAGAGGAGAATTCATAGGCGGCACCCGGATTCTGTGACTGGGAGAAAGTTGTTGATGATCCTACTTTCCACTTCCGCTCATCCCCGATGACCACATTCGGATCGAACCCAGGGACAAGTTCGGTGGTAATACGCGGACCAGTAGAGCTGTCAATGGTTTCTTTCATTGAAAAAACCTTCAGCTCGCCGGGCTGGAAGACGATGTCACCGGATCCCCCGGAACTGAGGGTTCCATTGAAGTTCTTGGCCTCATAGTAACCGTTCATCGTCTTGTAGATACCGTTGAGGTAGAATTTCGTGTTGGTAGGCCACATCCTGTAACCCTTGCAGGAAATCGATATTTTGCCTGAAGGAACGACAAGCGGGGTGTTGTAAGGATTCCAATATGTGAAGACAGGGCTGTAGTACTGGAGGCATTCGTATTTTCCAGAATTCGGCGGGGTTTCTTTGGCAACCAAACTGTAGATCAAAGTCAGTTTCGCAAGGACTGGCGTTCGCCAGTAATGGTTTGATCCGTTCCACGGGGGATTTGTAATTTTAAGTGAACTCGAACTCGCATAATCCGCAGATGGTTTGCTCCCTATCCAATCGAGAGTCCCGGTAGTTCCTTGCTCCGTGGGAGTCGCATCGCTTCCAGAGCGATACATGCGGTAGAAGTGCCGCATGTTTGTCCACGAGGCGAATTGCCGTTTTGGCATCACGGGGCGATTAGCCAGCTCGGGACTCATTGGCCGGATCGAGGGTTCGCGGATGTCGTTTGTGTTGAATTTGTAGGGAGCGGGAAGGCTGCTGTTCGGTTGTTCGAAAAGCAGGCTCAGGTCTTTCTTCAAGTGGCCGGAACGCACGCTTGTCACAACCCCCTTGCCACGCGACGTCAGATCGAAAAAGTGCTTCTGCATGTCATCTTGGGTCGCGCCTGCCGGTCCAAGGGTTTGGAGTGAGACTAATTTCTCTGCTGTGCCAGCGCTTGAATCCAAGAACTTGAATCCCTCCACCGCACCCACACCCACTTCCGCTGTATTTCCATGGGAGCTTTCCCACTCAGTTACCGAAAGGTTGCGCGACTGGTCCGCCAAGGTCACTTTCGCACGATGGTTTTCGGGGCCTATCCACCATGCGTTTCTTCCATTTTTACCCACATCGAGCAGGTAGGCTTTGGTCACCTTGTCCACTTCGTCTCCGGGCTGCGTGTTTTGCAGGTCTATCCCCGTGCTTCCCTTACCAATCATTACCACCAGCCTGCCCTGATCCAGACCGGAGAGTGATTTTGGAGCGTCAAAGTTTTCCTCTTCTCCCTCGGGTAATGAAAGCAGCCATCGCCTGAACATTGAGCTTCTGCCTTTATCGTAGGTATCTTGAATGGTGAGGGGACTGCTGTCGCCTGGGAGGGTGTATTCAGCGTTGAGCCAGTTTCCCCATGAGTCGTAACTTGCCAACCAGTGTGATTGCGCGACGTCATCGATAATCTCAGTATCTTCGTTACTGTCGAGGATCGCCGACTCCGCGCTGATCCGCATGTCCGGTCCCATTTCCTTCTGCAGTTCACCGAGCGCGAGCATCATTGCGAGGCGCGCGTTGGCTCTCGCTTCTATGACCGGTTCATTTTGAGCGGAACTTCTGAGCGATACTGACGTCAAGGATATCGTTGCCACCAGAAGCAACACGATCAAGACCATCAATGAAAGCGTGGCCACAAGGGCAAAGCCATTTTTGTCGCGAACATGACCTATTTCATGGACCTTCAGATAGGTCATGGGGTAAGGATATTTTTTCATTGCCTGACGTATCATAAACCACACTGTGGAAATTTACAATATACCTACATTAGCGGGTTTGTGATGTGGGTTTCAAGATCATTCGTCGTGAATATTCATGGTGCCTGTCAGTTTTGTTGGAAAGTGGTGGATTGAGACGGCTGAAAACATGTCGATTCGCCACACGCGATCATGCCTTCTGTTTTGTAAAAGGTGTTAGTCAAAGATGATACTGCTGACGATGATCCGTTTGTTTGATTGGTGAGATCGAGCTAAGCGTTGCGAGTCATCATGGGGAAAAACCGCGTTGTGCCCTTTAATATCCCCCAATTCATCCCAAATCTTTCCGATCATGCAGCATTTTCAGTTGCCGCTGGTGTTGGATCGTCCTTAGTTAGTCATATCATGAAAAATCCAATTCGCGTTGCAGTGACCGGTGCCGCCGGTCAAATCGGCTATTCCCTTCTTTTCCGTATCGCCAATGGCGATTTGTTCGGCCCAGACCAACCGGTCGCGCTCAATTTGATCGAGATCGAGCCAGGCCTCGACCGCCTTCGCGGTGTGGTGATGGAACTCGACGACTGTGCGTTCCCGCTTCTTACTGAGATCGTTCAAACCGCGGACCTCAATGAGGGGTTCAAAGATGTGGATTGGGCGTTACTCGTCGGTTCCGTCCCGCGTGGTAAGGGCATGGAGCGCAAAGACTTGTTGACGATTAACGGTGGTATTTTCACCGGTCAGGGGCAAGCCATTGATCGCAATGCGTCCCCGGACTGCAAGGTGCTGGTCGTCGGTAACCCGTGCAACACCAACTGCCTCATCGCGATGAGTCAGGCCAAGCGTATTCCTAAGCAAAACTGGTTCGCCATGACGCGTCTCGACGAGAACCGCGCCAAGAGTCAGCTCGCGGTGAAAGCCGGCGTGCACAGCAGCGAAGTTACCAACATGGCGATCTGGGGCAATCACTCAGCGACACAGTATCCTGACTTCACCATCGCGAAAATCGGTGGCAAGGCAGTGACCGAGGTTATCAGTGACCACGACTGGCTGAAGACTGACTTTATCAAAACCGTTCAGCAGCGTGGTGCCGCTATTATTGAAGCCCGCGGCGCATCGTCCGCAGCATCCGCAGCGAATGCCGCCATTGATACGGTCCGATCGCTCGTCATACCCACACCCGAAGGTGACTGGCACAGTGTTGCGGTTGTTTCCGATGGATCTTACGGCATCGCCGAGGGCTTGATGTTCTCATTCCCAGTTCGCTCCCTCGTGGGCGGCCAGTGGGAGATTGTTCAAGGAGTGCCGGTGAATGAGTTCTCCCAGGAGAAGATCACCGCCACCGAGACGGAGCTCAAGGAAGAGCGCGAGGCCGTCGCTGATCTTCTTGGTTAATTCGAGATGCGTCTTTTCATCCCGTCGCGGCTTCTGCTGCGGCGGGATTTTTAATAGATATCGGACAGGGAGTTATTGAAAAAGTTGGTCGAAAGTGACCGAGAAGAGAGCAATATGCCCCTCCAAGACGAAGGAATGGGAGTTTTTTTGGAAATCGAGTAAGTATTCTAACAATCCTGCTTTTACGGGGGGCAAACTGCTTGAATCTATTGGAAATAAGCGCTGAAATGTGGAGTCAGCGCCTTGCTTTAGCAAAAACTCGTCGCAAAGTCTGCAGATTGTGCTAAGTTCCGTTTACTTATGGCTACCGCAAGAAAAACGAGATTCTCACGTCGGGTTCCTGATCATGTCACGGATGAATTGGTAGTGGTCCTCTCAGAAGAGACCGAATTCCTCCACTTTAACGACCTCTTCCAGAAGGTATACGAAAACCTCAAAAAGAAAAACGCGGTAAGCGGTGGCGAAGAAATGCTCCGTTTGCGTGCGTATGAAAAACTCCAGAACCTCGTTTCTCGAGGGATGGTGAACAAGGAAGCTCGTCAATACCTCGGTCTCGATGGGATTGAGCGTGCTTCTTCCAAGTGGCAAGCTGAGCAGCAGAAAATTGCTGACGCAGCCGCTGAAGAGGAATCTGCCAAAGAAGAGAAGGCTGCAAAAGCCTGATTGATTTGGTCAGACCTTTTGGTCCACCCTGAAATTCAAAAACAAGCCCGCCGCTGGATCATCCACGGCGGGCTTTTTTGTGGCTATTTGACATCTATTTCGTCAAAACTGGTGGTCGCAATTTTTCCGCTGTGGTCGAGAAATACCCAAGGCATACCAGCGCTTTTTGCGCCATCAATGCCGGGAGGGCCGTCTTCAAAGACGAGTGTTTTTTCAGGTGAGGTCCCCATCCGCTGCGCAGCGAGCAAGAACATATCGGGTGCGGGTTTTCCGTGGCTGACATCGAAGGGTGTCACGATTCGATCATCTGAAAACAGATCGCCGATTCCAGCTGCATCCAGGGAATTACGCACGTTGTTGGGATGACCACCGGAAGCGACGCAAATAGGGAGGGTCTCGGAAATCTTGCGTGCAAACTCAGCAATATGTGGGATCACCTTGGCGTCGACGAGTCGCTCGGCGAGGAATGCCTGCTTCGCTTTCGTGAGTCGCTCGCCGTCCAATTCGATAGCAAACTCTTCACAGAGCATATTGATCACCTTGGCAGAGGAAATTCCACCCCACTCGCGGTAGCGGCCGTGGTCGAGCGTGAAGGGGGCTTCGACGTGTTCAAGAGCATGAACCCATGCGTCGTAGTGGGCAGGCATGGTGTCGACCAAGGTGCCGTCACAGTCAAAAATGATCGCTTCAATCCCATGCTCAGTGACAAGTGACTCAAGAAATTCGATGGGGTGGGTGGGCATAAGCTTTAAAATATTTGATAATCTCCGATATTTATGATGATCACAGAGAGGGGGCGCTGCATAGTGGCAACATTCAGCAGACAGGGTGGGGGATCTTGTCTCTTGTAAGGCTCAACCCCGTTCACTCAATCCGCAACACCTTCTCTTCGCAATGGCTTTTGACCGCACACTTTTCGACAATTCTGGCACCGATGACGGTGCGGAGAGTCGACCGGTGGATTTACCATCGCAGCAGATTGTTTCCGATGGCTTAGTGCAGGCACTCAAGGAAGGACGGCGTGGAATTTTTTTACTTGGAGCAGAATCTGCAGGAGCTGGAAAATCGACCATTCTCAATGCAGCGATTGAGTCGATGGGGTGTTTTACCGTGTGGATTCGTCCGGACGAGTATGCCTTAGACGCACAACTCAACCCAAAGCGCATCGTTCGAAATGCACTACGCGAGGCGTGTGATGAATCGCCCGTGTGGTTTGATCGTTTTGCGAATCAGTTTCTCGCGCGGGTGTTTGCGCTTGGTCTTCGAGCGGGACTGATTCCTTCGCACGACGCGGAGGCGTGGGCACGAGCGATGGAGGCGTCCCCTCATCATTACCTGAGTGGACAAGATGGAGCAAAGCTGTTGAGGTGGCTGGCGGATGATAAGCGGTCAACGCTTCGCTATCAGTTAGTGCTTCGTTTGCTGTCCTCCGATCATGCCGTTTTCGACGAGGTGGACGAGGCGACCGCGTGGTTGGATTTTTTCTTATCGGGTAAGTCTGGGGCTTCGGCTGAGTGGCAGTCAAGGCCGTGCAGTCGGTTTCCAGCCGACTCGTCAGCTTCGGTTGAATGGCTGGCAAGGTGGATCGATCTGGGGAACACCGCATTCGCAGGCGAGGATGTGAAGTTTACCCGTCAGACATTGGCGCTGGTGAATGCGGCGCAGACTGTGGTTTGTTTGCTCGATCAGATCGACGGTGTGATGGGGCGCCCAAGTTTAGCTCGCGAGCTGGCGGGAATGGCTCTGGATTGGATGAATTGCACGTCGATGGTGGTGATTGCGGTGAACCGTGATGTCTGGGAAACCGGGTTTTTACCAGTGCTTCCCGAAGCGTGGAGCGATCGATTGAGTGCTTGTTCGGAGTGGCTCGGTAATTTGGAAGTTCCCGAGTTGGAGTTGCTTTTGAAGGCGCACTCACCTGATGCACCAGAGGAAACGAGTCTTGAAGAATGGTCGAAACGACGCGGCCAGGGGGGCACGGCCCGTGAGGGCTTGCGTTTCGCCGATTCGTTAGCAAATGGCGCGGTGGAGTCGACCGCCCGAAATGATTTTCTCGTGTTTTCTGAGGAGTTAACTACTGAAAATCTCGTAGAATCACGACGTGGTATCTTTCTCGATGCTGGTGATCGACTGCCTTTCGTCACTGTGGAATCTGAAGATGCCGATGACCAACGGATGGGAAGATTGCGCTGGAATACTCCCGAACACGTCGCGTGGATTGGCTTGGCCGAGCCGAACAACGCAGGCGCGTGGCGGGCGTTTTTTGCGAGCTTCGCGGCGACGTCCGTCGACGAAGGATCGGTGAAACTGGTTGTGCCTGTCTTTGATGGAGACAGCGAGTCGGCTATTCGGGCTTACGCAGCAATTGAAGGTCTTGATCCTTCGCTCGATGCGATAAGTTGGCTCAATGTTTCGCGGCTCACACCTGCGGGCTGGTGGCGGCCGACTGAATCCCGCAACCGCACGATGGACTCTTTTCTCGATGCTTCGCCACTATGGAATGCGATCACGGAGCCGGTTATCGTGAACAATTGATATCGGTTTCGAATAAAAGATGACTATTCGCCACGCACAAATACCTCACGATCAATCAACTCCGCGCCCTATCGCGTCAGGTCATTACCAAGATTTGGTATGAGGCAAGACAGACGAGAGTTTTCCCTGCATTTGTGTAACCACACTAAATACCCAAATCGAGTTGGGGGGCGTCTTCCTCGGCGGATTCTGTGACGAACTTCACGCCGACGCCGAGAAGTCGCACACTGGGAGAATCGCGCCGTGACCACGCTTCATCGAGCAGTTGATCGTAGATATCCGGGTCTGGAGAATTCGATCCTCGCTCAGCAGTGGTGGTGGTGAAGTCATCGAACTTGAGCTTCACCACAAGTCCACTGAGTATTTTGTCAGTGTGGTGTTTGTCGAGTTCCACCACTTGATCATCGAGCATCAGATGCATACGCTCGCGCAGGGAATTAAGGTCGGTGATGTTCTCTCGGAAGGTGTTTTCCTGACTGGAGGATTTCCGCACGCGGTCTGGTGATACCTCGCGATCGTCAATGCCGCGGCAACGGTCGTAGAGTTCAACACCAAACCGTCCTAACTCTGCGGCAAGAGTAAATTTGTCGAGTTTGCGAAGATCGCCACAGGTTTCAATTCCCATGGCGCTGAGTCGCTCGCGACCTTTGGATCCAACACCCCAAAGTTTTCCGACGGGTAGCGGAGCGAGAAAGGCGTCGATCTCGTCGTCAGCGACCACACATTGCCCACAGGGCTTGTTGATATCGCTGGCAATCTTGGCGATCAATTTGTTCGAAGCTATACCTGCTGAGGAGGTGAGTTTGGTCTTCCTCCAAATAGCTCGGCGGATTTCCAGCGCGAGTTCGTCGCTGGGTTCATCGCGATGGCTGACGTCGAGATAGGCTTCGTCGAGTGACAGCGGCTCGATTAAATCGGTGTATTCGGCGAACACTTCACGAATCTGACGCGATGCCTCCTTGTAGACGTCGAAGCGCACTGGGACTACGATCAATTTTGGGCATTTTCGGAGTGCGAGGAACACAGGCATCGCAGAGTGGCAGCCGAATTTTCGTGCCTCGTAGTTAGCCGTGGTGAGTACTCCGCGTCGGGTTGAGCCTCCTACGGCAACGGGTTTCCCTCGAAGCGCAGGATTATCGCGCTCCTCAATGGCTGCGTAAAAACAGTCCATATCGATGTGAATGATTTTCCGAGGAGCCATACCAATCCTGGTAATGATTTTAGCGTCGCGTAGAACCGCTGCGCGGCACGCGATTGACAAGTGGGCGTTGAGTCGGTTGGTCGAGAGCTAATTGTCCGCGGAGAATAGTCATATGTTTCATCGTAAGCGATATTATCAGGGCTTGTGTTCTCATGAACATGTAAGCCGATAAGTGTCGAAAAACAAGAACTCTCTCGGAGTTGACGGCTGGCAGGAGTGAGGGCATGGTCACGTCAGTAACCGATTTCACCATGCTTTCAGACTACCTTCCAATTCTTCTTCAAGTGCTCATCGTGATGGGCTTTGCCGGTATGACATTAGGACTCAGCGTTCTTCTCGGTAAATCTGGGAAGAGGAATGCGATGAAGGATTCGGCTTACGAGTGCGGGATGCTTCCCATCGGTGAAGCACAGCCACGTTTTAGTGTGAAGTTCTATCTGATTGCAATGCTCTTCGTGCTTTTCGACATCGAAGTGGTCTTTCTTTATCCTTGGGCAGTCCAGTTCAAGACCCTTGTTGCGCAGAACTCGAATGCGTTTTGGAGCATGCTGAGCTTCGTGTTTATCCTGGGGGTCGCTTATCTTTACGTGCTACGTAAAAAGGCACTCGACTGGAAAGAGGCGTAGTGGCACCTCGGGGTATGTATCGGTAGGCGAGTACCGGGGTGGTGATGAAGACAGGGTAGTCGTTTGAGAGTCGCCGGGCCGCATTACGCGCAGACGACTTAGGCATTGGGCATTGGGCATTGGTGGGCGCGCGGAGCTTTCTGTAGCGAACGCTTTGTAAGCGCCGAACGCGCGTCCCTCTACTTCCCTCACCACCCTCCGAGGTTTGCAAAACGCCGCTACAGAAAAACCCCGCCCTCAAGTTTTTGTGCCTTATCGCTTGGAGGGATGCTTTTCAAGCGTCCGTGACTTTGTGCGACTATCAATGAACGTTCACTCGTGTTCTTCTACGATTGGTGCCGTAGATCTTGTCCCAGAGGTCTGCACAGTGTTTGCCGTGGGTGATGTATGTTTCAATCCCTGCGGCGCTGGCGAGTGCTGCGGCTTCGAGCTTGCTCGCCATTCCACCGACGGAGAATGTCCCCGTCTCGGTCGTGATGTGTTTCCTCGCTTCTTCTAAATTGGTAACTTCTTCGATGAGGGTTTGACCCTCTGCCTTCGAGGTGAGTAGTCCGTCGACGGTGGTGAGAAGCACGAGCTTGCTCGCACCGCACGCGATAGCGATTTTTGACGACAGCGCATCGTTGTCCCCGAAGCGAAGTTCTTCCACGGCAACGGTATCGTTTTCGTTGATGATGGGGATGACTTTCTCTCTCTTGAGGAGGGCCTTCAGGGTCCGCAGGATTCGCTCCTGTCTGTCGCTCGATTCGAGATCGCTGTAGGTCAGCAATATCTGAGCGGCATGGTATCCGTAGGGCGAAAGTTGCGCGTGGTAAGCATGCATCAGACGCGCTTGTCCGACGGCTGCGAGGCTTTGCAACTCGGTGATTTCCGTTGGTCGCTCCGTAATACCAAATTCACTGAGCGCAGTGCCGACCGCGCCGCTGGAAACCAGGATCACATCCTTGTCCCGTTGTTTCAGGTCAATGATTGTGGCGGTGATTTGAAGCAGTGCGATGGGATCTAATCCAGCACCTGACTTCTGGGTGAGAACTCCTGTGCCGAGTTTGATGACGATGCATTCTTTCTTCATCGCAATTAGGTGGAGTGAGCGAACTCCTGAGATATATCACCAGCCACCGATGCGAATGATATCGCATCGGTGAATGATGACGGTGCTTAGATTTCTGTGGTTGGGATTTGCGTGACGAAGTCGCGCGCGGCTTCCGCAAGTGGTGTGGAGAAGTAACGCTCCGTGGATGAGCAACCGATCGTGACGATGCGCTTGCCGGCAAACTCAGGGCGCTTGGCGATCTGCATGGCGGCGAACACATTGGCACCTGTCGAAATTCCTGCGGGCAGGCCTTCGAGTGAAGCGAGCTGCTGTGCGGTGGCGAAAGCATCTTCGTTGGACACTTGAATCACCTCGTCGATGATGTCGACGTTGAGGTTGCCTGGAATGAATCCGGCACCGATCCCTTGGATCTTGTGAGGACCGGGGCTACCACCGGAAATAACCGGGCTAGCTGAAGGTTCCACGGCAAACACTTTGATGTCGGTGCGCTGTTTAAGCACCTCGCCAACGCCGGTAATGGTTCCACCGGTGCCGACGCCAGCAACGAATGCGGCGATCTCGCCATCGGTGTCGCTCCAGATTTCTTCGGCGGTGGTTTCGCGGTGAACTTGTGGGTTCGCCGGGTTGTTGAACTGCTGTGGCTGGAATCCTCCTTCACCGTATTCATCGGCTATCTGCTTGGCTTTGGCGATCGCGCCGCCCATGCCTTTTGGCCCAGGTGTGAGCACGAGTTCTGCGCCGAGCATATGAAGAAGAATGCGGCGCTCTACGGACATGGTTTCTGGCATCGTGAGGATGCAGCGATACCCCTTGGCGCGTGCGACGAAGGCGAGGGCGATGCCGGTGTTGCCGGAGGTTGGTTCGATGATCACGCCGCCAGGCTTGAGTGAACCGTCACGCTCTGCGGTTTCGATCATGGCCTTGCCGATACGATCTTTAACGCTGAACAATGGGTTAAAGAACTCGCCTTTGACGCAGATTTCCGCGTCGAGGCCTTCGGTGATCTTTGTGAGTTTAATGAGTGGCGTGTTGCCAACGGTGTCGATGAGACTGTTTGCGATGTTCATAAGGTTTTTTTGTGGGGTTAGATTTGGAAGTCGGGGATGTCAGAGTCGAGGTGCATTCCGCACTCCCTCTGGTTCCCGTGGTTGCGGGTTTGCTCGCTGGTCATTCCAGCTTCGAGTTTACGTGTTGAGTGCCAATCTCCGATCGATACAAATCCACGTGAGAGAAGTGGATGGGTAGGGAGTTGATTCTCTCTGATGTATTGATCCACGTCTTGATCGGACCAGTCAAGGATAGGAAAAATCTTCGTCGTCGCCTTTTGCTGCTCGATGAATGTGCGCTTCGATCTGTCATCGGAGTGTGCACGGCGGACGCCACTGATCCACGCCTTCGCGCCGAGTTCAGTGAGTGCGCGGTTGAGCGGTTCGACCTTGCGCAGGAGACCGTATTTTTTGGCAGCCTCATCGCCGAGTTCCCATAATCTCCCCATGGTGTTTTCCATCCGCGCCGGGGTGACTGGTGAGCTGTAGAACTTCACATCGACGCCGAGTGTGTCGATCAGCTGCTCGGCATATTCGTAGGTCTCCGGGAAGAAATATCCGGTGTCCACACAGATGACCGGAATCTGTGGTGCATGCTGTTTGAGCAGGTGCAATAGAACGACCGACTGAGCGCCGAAACTGGTGGTAGCGACGACTTCGTCTTTCCAGTTTTCCTGAATCAGCGATAGACGCCCAGCAATATCCATACCGTCGAACCCCTCGAGAGAGATCGATGATGTGGCAGTTGCAATGGCGGGTGTATTCACGGTTTTATTGAAGTGGACTAATTTCGTAGCTTAGTCGAGTTTGAGGTTGGCGTGGAAATCTCTCCCATGCTCGGTCGCGACGACGTAGCCTTTTCGAATCACGAAATCGCCGAAGCGTTCGCCTTTTTCACGATGCTGCGCGTAGTCGCGGATAATGGGGCGCAGGGTGTTGACGATCTCGGTATCGACGATGCTGTCGCGATAGAGTTTGTTCAGACGGTCGCCGACGAACCCACCACCGAGGTAGAGGTTGTATTTGCCGGAGCCTTTACCGACGAAGGCGATCTCCGCGATGTATGGGCGGGCGCATCCGTTCGGGCACCCGGTCATACGGATGGTGATTGCGTCGTGGGTGAGGCCTTCTTCTTCGAGCACGCTGTCGAGCTCGGTGATGAGGTCGGGGAGGTAGCGCTCGGACTCTGCAAGTGCGAGCCCGCAGGTCGGGAGTGCGACACAGGCTATCGAGTTCAATCGCAGCGCACTTCGGTCGAAGGTGGTGTTGATTTTGTATTCGTTGAGCAAGGCTTCAATCTCAGGCTTCTTGTCCGCCGAGACGTTGGCGATCTGCAAATTCTGGTTCGCAGTGAGTCGGAAATCACCGGTGTGAATCTCAGCGATGGCTCGCAGCGCGGTGCGCATCTTGGCATCGGCGTCGTCGCGCACGCGGCCGTTTTGAATGAACAAAGTGTGGTGCCAGTTGCCTTTGTCATCTTCCACCCAACCATAGCGGTCGCCATTGTGGTCGAATTTGAACGGACGCTCTTCGCCGAGTTTAAACCCGAGGCGTTCTTCGACTTTGTCGCGGAACCAATCGAGACCGTGGTCGTCGATGGTGTATTTCAGACGGGCGTGGGCACGGATCTTGCGGTCACCAAAGTCACGCTGAACGCTGACAATGGCTTCCGCCACGGCGACGGCTTGCTCAGGTGTGCAGAATCCCAGCACCTCGGCGAGACGGGGGAAGGTTTTCTCATTGCCGTGGGTCATGCCCATTCCGCCACCGACGGTGACGTTGTAGCCAACGATCTTATCGTCCTCGATGATGGCGATGTAGCCAAGGTCGTGGGCATAGATGTCGACGTCATTGCTCGGTGGCACGGCAACGACGATTTTGAATTTCCGCGGCAGATAGGTTTTACCGTAGATGGGCTCTAGTTCATCGCCGGAGTCGCCGATGATGGGCTCGGGTTCCTGGGTGACCTTCAACTTCTCACCGGCTTCGTCCGTGAGCCAGATTTCGTGGTAAGCGGTGGTTTTTGGTGTGAGGTGATCCGAGATGGCGTGAGAAAGCGCGATCGTCTCCGCGTGGTGCTTGCTCAAGTCTGGGTTCGGGTTGCACATGACGTTGCGGTTCACGTCACCACAGGCGGCGATGGTGTCGAGCAACGAGAGGTTAATCTCGTTCATCGTGCGCTTGAGGTTCGACTTGATAACGCCGTGGAACTGGAATGCCTGGCGGGTGGTTAACTTAATTGTGCCGTTAGCATAGTCTTCAGCGATGTCATCCATCTGCAACCATTGCTGCGGGGTGGAGACTCCACCGGGAACGCGCACACGGATCATGAAGGAGAATGCAGGCTCCAATTTGTGGGAACGACGGTTCTTGCGAAGGTCGCGGTCGTCCTGCTGGTAGGTGCCGTGGAACTTGAGGAGTTGCCCTTCGTCTTCGGTCATCGATCCGGTAGCCACATTGGCGAGACTGTCGATGATGGTTCCCTTGAGGTAATTACTGGCAACCTTGATGCGCTCGTTGGCGGAAAGTTCTTCCACCGGTGCGCTACGGGTGTGATTCTCGTTTGATGATGTGTCTTTGCTGGTATCGTTGACCATAAAAAGGTATCCGGTTTTGGTGCCCGGCGGTTAAAGATTAGTAAACTACTATGGATATGTAGGATTAGATACGCGCGATGCAAGTGGAATCTCTTTCAAATTCAACAAAACCTCGAAGTTTTTTGCGTTCCTTTCCTTGGATGGGATACGCCTTTACAGCGCTGTGTCTAGCTGGAATCGCTCGTGGACATGTGGTTTCGCATGTGGTGGGTGAGATGAAAGTAGGTGAGCGGGCGTGGTCGCTGGAGATGATTCTCGATGTCGGTTTGGCGTTTCCCGAGTTGCGCGAGGACCCGGACCTTCCGCCACCAGAGTGGAAATGGTTCGATGATTTACCCGCGTCCGAGTTGCGACGGGCTGAGCTCGGTGCTGAGGAATTTCTTTCGCGCAGGTTCGCGCTGACTGTGGGTGATGTGGAGGCTTTGCCGTATACTGTGGAATTTCCGCAAAACCTAGCGGCGCGCGATGCGGTGTCGCCCGCGTTTGCTGTGCGTATTTCTGGAGATCTGCCACAGGACGGTGGCGAGCTTTTTGTCCGTTGGCGTGATGGCAGAGAGGATATTGTCGAGCCTGCTCTGTATTTAGTGATGAACACCGAGGCCTCATCGCCGCCGTTGATCTTACCCATCGCGCCCGATGGTGTGCAATTTATCACGACGGTGGATAGTTCGGCAAATGCCTCGCCGCATGTATCGATCAAGCGGAATCCGCTTGCCGCATTTCTGGTGTGGTTAAAAGAAGGGATCGTCCACGTGGTGCCCGGCGGACTGGATCACATTGCATTCATCCTTGGAATGTTTTTGGCGGGTGGAGGTTGGCGGTTTTTGCTTGGACAGTCCTTGGTGTTCACTCTTGCTCATTCGGTAACGCTGATCGCTGCGGCGTGGGGCATGGTGGCGGTGCCGTCCGGTATTGTGGAGCCATTGATTGCAATGAGCATCGCGTGGATCGCAGCAGAGAATGTGTGGCAGGGCGAAGGTGAGGTGCATCGCCGCCGCCGCTGCGCCGTGGTATTTTGTTTTGGTCTGGTGCACGGACTGGGTTTTGCCGGTGCGCTGAGCGAACTTACTGGTGAACACCGTGTGCCGTTCACCGAGTTGGTCGGTTTCAACTTGGGCGTAGAGTTCGGTCAGGTCATCGTGCTTTCTACGGCTATGGTAGCGTTTGCCTTGGTTGAGCGCATTTATCCCAAGCAACGGAGCAGTGTGGCGCGGGTTTGTTCGATGGTTATTGCCGCAGTGGGTATTCTTTGGTTTGTCGAGAGGGTGGCAGAGTTGTGAGGAATCTGTGTGAGTCAGAATCCAGAAAAATATATTCACCCGTGGCGACGTTTGTTTCTATGTTAGGATGAGTTCTGTGATGATTGTTCCCTGTTCAATTTTTTCTATGAGCCGAGTCACGGTTTCGGCGCGGAGCATGGCGCTGTGCTTTGTTCTCAGTGTGCTGGCTCATTCCATGGTGCACGCAGAAATGAAGACGTGGACGGATGTCGACGGTCGTCAAATCAAGGCCGAGATTCTCGATGCCGATGCGGCGAAGGGTGTGCTGTTTCGACTCGATGACAAAAGCGAGGTATGGGTTCCCGCTGAGCGACTTTCCGTCGGTGACCGTTTATTTGTAAGAAAATGGACGACCACCCGTGCCCTGGAGGAAGGTGAGAAGATGGCGGAGGATGCAAAGAATACACCTGAGATCGTTGAGCCGCCAAAACCGCCCAAGCCCAGCCTAACGCCAAATTTCGACAAGGAGTGGCCGTCTGTGGTGAGCATTAGCGCAGGTCTCGATGTGGAGACGATGCGCGAGACCGATCTGTCTTATATTTACGAATCTGATCACTACCGCTTTGTATCCACAGCACGCTTGCAGAGTGCGATGCTGAAGAAACTGGCCGTGCTTTTTGAAACACACTACGAGTTCTGCAAACAGGTCCCGCTGAACTTTATTACTCCTCGTTTGAAGGAAAAAGACAGTCCGAAGCTCGAAGTGTTTCTCTATGAAAAGAATGCGCAATACCTCGCATCGGGCGGAATGGCGGGGCTGGGAGCTTGCTACAACTCCGACCGTAAAGCCGTGATGGCCACACTAAAACACGTTGGCGTGCGAGTGGTGGGATCCGGCTACACCCTGGACAATTCTGATGCGCATCGCGAGCTATCGAATGAAGTGATTCATCAACTCGCGGATCTGGAGTGGAAGAAACTCCCCTGGCTGTGGGAAGGGCTGGCCAGCTATATCCGCTCCGTTCCCTACCGCCCTGGTAAAATGGTCACATCGAACATGAAGTCGCCTATCATGGATATGGTCGAGGATCCGCCAAAGAGACGGGAGCGCGATGAGTTTGATGACAGCGAGTTGACGGCTGAAGAGCGACTCCAAAAAGTGGCCGAGGAGATCGAAGACGAGACCATCGAGAGGGTGTTGAGGTTCGAACCCGGTTACGGGCTGACGAATCAGTTCACCAGTCCGGCACTCGAAGATTTGATGAACTACAACGCTTTTCGTTTCGATGCCGATCTGGCCGCTGAAAATCGTCAAGGCAGGGTACACTACGGGGTGGCGACTTTACTGGTGTATTACTTTCTCCACGAGGACGGCGAGAGGAAGGGGTTGAACTTCAAAAAGATGTTGTTCGCACTGCAGGAAGGAAAAACAGAGGAGGAAGCCATCAAGGTGTTACTTGCCGGACGCACGTTTTCCAAACTTCAGGAGGAATTTGAGGCATACTGGCGGCAGTCAGGACTCGATATTGTTTTCGAAGAGAAAAGCCCAAGGTAGTGAGCTTGCAAACGCGGCAATTGGCATCTCCTGGTCTGACTGTGCGATAACTGAACTGCCACACAACACTCCGTAAACTCTCTGGCCGAATCTGCCGGAAAGGTGGAGAAGTGTAGCGACCGTAAATCGAACAATTTACGACACTGCTGCAGAGCTGCTGGCCGCATAGCGAGCGGATGAGCGTTTTGAGGAGGGGATTGATAGGAAAAAAAATTAACAATTAACTGCCAATTGAGAACAAATGATCGGAGTTTGTCCTCGGGCAGGACTCTCAGGCTATTTTGCATGCAGTGTAAAAACGCAAATCCCCAGCATGATGCTAAAGAACGGATCGATGATATTGACGATTGCATGCCTGATCGGCGTTGCTGTCGGACAGGAAAAGGTGATTGATCTCGTTGGCGATTGGCGACTTACCCTCGATCGAAATGACGCAGGACAAGCGGAACAATGGTTTATCGGCGACCTTCCCGGAAGCAATGCCATCTCCCTTCCCGGGTCGCTGCAGTCGCAGGGATTTGGAGACGACCCCGGCATGGACACACCATGGATCGGTGATGTTCGGCACAGCGAATGGAACAAGCCAAAATATGCTCCCTACCGCACGCCTGACAACTTTAAGATGCCTTTCTGGCTACAGCCCGACAAATACTACAAGGGTGCGGCATGGTATCATAAAACCGTCGACATCCCTGCTGATTGGCAAGGAAAGCACATCGCGCTGACCCTCGAGCGGCCACATTGGGAAACGCGCGTCTGGGTCGATTCAAGGTCCGTCGGATCGGACAACTCGCTTTCCACCGCGCACAGCTACGACCTGAGCAATCTACTAAGCCCTGGCAAACATACACTGACGATCAGCGTCGATAACCGCATGATCATCAATGTGGGACCGAACTCCCACAGCGTTTCCGATCACACGCAGTCCAACTGGAACGGCATCGCTGGCAAACTCGAGCTAAAGGCGCAAGCCGCGGCGTGGATCGACGACGTGCAGGTCTATCCGGATCTCGAAAAGAATGCGATCAAGGTGGTCACCCGCTTATCCAACCGCTCGGGGAAAACTCAAAGCGGTCAACTGATTTACGATCTGCGAATCAATGGAAAGTCCATGGGCACGAGACAGACGTCGAAAGTGATGCTCACCTCTGACGGAACCACCCGCGAAACATGGATCGAGATGAAGACTCCGGCCCAGCCATGGAACGAGTTTAATCCCACCCTGTATACCCTGAGAACCCGACTCGAAACGGCGTCCGGTGTGGATGAGCAAACCACCAGATTTGGTATGCGCGAGGTGGGAGTGGATGGAACCCGTGTGACCATCAATGGCACCCCGGTCTTTTTTCGAGGCACGCTTGAATGCTGCATCTTTCCGAAAACAGGATACCCGCCGACCGATGTCGAGTCGTGGAAACGGATTGTTCGAATATGCAAGGCACACGGGCTCAACCACATCCGTTTCCATTCATGGTGCCCGCCCGAAGCGGCGTTTATCGCGGCCGACGAGCTTGGGTTTTACTATCAGGTTGAATGCGCCTCATGGGCCAATCAGGGGGCGGAGATCGGTTCCGGCCAGCCCCTTGACCAATGGCTCTATGCAGAAGCCGAACGGATCACGCGGGCCTACGCCAACCATCCCTCATTCGTGTTGATGGCCTACGGCAATGAACCGGCAGGAAATCACAAGGAGTATCTTGGTAAATGGTGTAATTACTGGAAGGAAAAGGAGCCGCGTGCACTGCATACCAGTGGCGCCGGATGGCCGTTGATTCCCGAGAGTGATTTCCACCTGGCTCCCAATCCGCGTATTCAACAATGGGGCGAAGGGACGCAGTCGGTGATCAATTCCGGAAGTCCACAAACCGAATTTGATTTCAGCGATTTTGTCAGCAAGCACCAGGATAAGCCAACGATCAGTCACGAAATCGGCCAGTGGTGCGTCTATCCAAATTTCGACGAAATCAAGAAATACACGGGCGTCTTGAAGCCGAAGAACTTCGAGGTATTCCGTGATATCCTAGAGCAGAAAAACATGCTGGATCAGGCGCACGATTTCCTGATGGCCTCCGGCAAACTGCAGACGCTCTGCTATAAGGCCGACATCGAAGCCGCCTTGCGAACCGATGGATTCGGCGGCTTCCAGTTGCTCGACCTGCACGACTTTCCCGGCCAGGGGACCGCGCTCGTCGGCGTGCTGGATCCATTCTGGGATTCCAAGCCCTATGTCACCCCGGCCGAATACCACCGCTTCTGCGGGCCTGTCGTTCCCCTCGCTCGTCTACCCAAACGTACCTTCACTTCGTCGGAAACCCTCACGGCGCAGATCGATGTCAGTCAATTCGGTCCCGCTGATCTGGAAAATGCCACGTGCACCTGGACACTGCTCGACCGGACCGGAAAGGCCGTCAAGCAAGGTTCCCTGCAGAAGGTCGCACTGGCCACCGGCAGTCTTCACACCGTCGGCAACATCGAGATCGATCTCGCCAAACTTCCCGCACCCGCTGCCTACTCGCTCGAAGTGTCGATCGAAAACACCGATGCGGTCAACGATTGGGATATCTGGGTCTATCCCGACAC
>JAGXGH010000102.1 GCA_024636835.1 Verrucomicrobiales bacterium
AAGATGCTCGATTAAGCTCTGTGGCTGGCTTGGCTGATGCGGTGTATCTTGCATCCTTCCCAACTATACAAAAAAATCGGTAGTACAACCGCAAAATGCGTGAAAACATCTTTTATTGGATTTTTAGATGCGTCAGCCCTGTAACTTTTCGCTATCTTGGGTTGCTTCTCGTCAATGTCTTCGAACAGTGAAACCGTCTTTTCAGATTCCCCGAGCGTTTCATTGATAGAGCTCACATCGTGAAAAAGCTCATGACTCTCCTTGCCATCCAAAAGAGTTTTCATTTTTCGGTCTCTTGTCTCAACGAGCGCTTGCTTAGCTGGCGGATATTTGTCACCCAATTCTTTCCAGTTGCTTAACGCAAAGGAGAGCCTCACGCCATACATCGACGGCTGGTGCTCAAGTGCATGATCGTGAAACCAAATATGTCGCTTGAGTGCCTCTTCATATTTTCCGGCCCTCGTGAGGTCCTTGGTGTCGCTCAAATATTTCTGCATGTCTTCGGCTTGGGTAAGTGACGACATCAGAAGAGTGATCAACGGGAGTATGGTCTTAATTCTTAGCAATGTTAGAAGTGTAGGCATAGGCGAGATGGACTGTCCAGAGCGTAGTGAATCACGTGGTGCGTTCGCCTTTGTCATGGTTGTTAATTGAGCTTGTTGATTCAGTTGTCTCGATGCCTCACAAACACAGTCATATACTTGTCAGCTCTGATTCCCATCTCAATCAATCGTTCGATATGCTCTTGTTGGGTTAAATCATCAGGGATCTCTCCTAAGGCGGACTGTATAAATTTGTAATACTCTGGGGAGCAAGACATGCACATCCAACGATTCTTAGGCCCCTCACCGCGGATATGCGAGAGAGGATCCGGCGCACCTCCGCAAGGAGAACCTCCACAATAGCGGCAATTTGCGCTCTTGGACTCATTAACAAGCGACGCGACCAACTTCGCTACAAAAGAGTGATCAACTTGAAGGCACTCGTCGCACAAATCGACAGTCTCCCCAGTTCCTCCATAGCATATATGGTTCGTAGTTACGCGTGCACCGCATTTACTGCAAAGCGGCCTTTCTTCGCTAGATCTCATCTGGTTTTTCTATTTCTGGCACAACCTAATTGATCACTAATCCCTGACCGGGAGACGCACGTCAATAACATCTTAAGTATTGAAATCATTGAAAGCGATCCAAAAACACAGCGCGGTCTGAGATTCGCTGCCGCGTTTTTCATCCGCTCTTTTTTCTATTGTGTCGAGCCACGATGTGTCCCCATCAGGCAGTCCAATAATCTTCTTATGTCGATGATACCAGCGGATCACGTCTTATTTCTGGGGATAAGGTATAGCGCATGCACCTCTTCGCAAGCAGTATCCGGCCGCCTCGCTCAATCCCGTATGATCTGTAGACTGGAAACAAAGGCGGAATCTCAATCAGCCGACTGTATGCGATCGCCAGTTCGGCGCGCTCTTGCGGTAAAATCCTCTGCAAACGTGTGCCAAATTGTAGCGAGACTTCATGTAACGCAATTGCCTGCGACGTTCGGTTTTCCACAGTCAGATACTGGCTCGTTGTGCAGCTACACAGCAATACGGCTAAAACTGAAAGGAAGGAAATGTGCACTTTGTTCATGGCTACGGGAGGAGCAGAACTTATGACATATGGCTGATTGTAGCCACTTCAGCACTAGATAGAGCCAGCTACTAAGAATATGCACCCGACAGGAATCGAACCTGTATCTACGGCTTCGGAAACCGCTATTCTATCCGTTGAACTACGGGTGCTTCTGTAGGCCTCTAATCGAGCATAGACGAATGCCCTGCGCAATGGTTAAAAGAATACACCCCCATCTTCTCCGCTGACAAATTTCTGACAATAATTTGACGGCATTCTGACCACTGGTCGTCAAAGATGGGTTTCTATGACGGGTATGAAACAAAAACTACTACCACTACTTCGGATTCCTTTTGTTCGTCATTCACTTACCACGATGACGGCATTAGCTGCTGTATTCTCAGCCCAAGCGAAATCCGCTCCACCTCTCCGGCTGGAAATCACCAACTCCCACCCGATTCTTGTCACCAACGAGAAAGGGCGAGCGTTCGTGAAGTTCACCATCACCGGACAAGCGGTGCAACACGACCAAGACCGACGCTCGGTGAACCTTGCACTCGTCCTCGACCGTTCTGGATCGATGGCCGGAGATAAAATGGTCCACGCAAAGAGCGCCGCCAAGCACGTGATCGACCGTCTTCAGGACGGCGACATTGTTTCGATCTGCGCTTATGACGACGTGGTCAGCGTCATCGCCTCGGCGACCGAGGTGAACGACTCGACTCGCACCCAGCTCCGCAATATGATCGATGGGATTTCCACCGATGGCAGCACGGCACTATTCGCCGGAGTGAGCAAAGGTGCGGCTGAGGTGAGAAAGTTCCTCAGTCCCACACGGGTCAACCGCATCATCCTTCTTTCCGATGGGATCGCGAATGTCGGACCATCTAGTCCACGCGAACTTGGACAACTTGGCATGTCGCTCGGTGCCGAAGGCATCAGTGTGACGACGATCGGATTGGGTGAAGGCTACAACGAAGACCTGATGACCCAGCTCGCCTACAACAGTGATGGCGCGCATTCGGCGATTTTGAATTCGAAGGGGCTCGCAACGGCTTTCGACAGCGAACTCAACTCGATGTTTGCCGTAGTGGCTCAGAAGATCAACGTGGATATCCAATTGACCGATGGAGTAAAATTCATCCGCGCCTTGGGACGCGATGTGGAAGTGAGTGGCAACGATGTCCGTGCGCAACTCAACCAAGTCGGTGAGAACCAAGAGAAGTATATCCTTCTTGAAGTGGAAGTGCCTGAGCAATTGGCTGGCCAGGTGGCATCCTGCAACTTGAACTATGACAGTGTGATCGACGGCGAGAACCGGATGATTTCTGCTGTAGTCGACGTTCAGCGCAGCGCAGATAAGAAGATCGCTAAAGATGCCATCGAACAAGACGTCTATAGCGAAGCGGTGACTCAAACCGTCGTCGCAGCCAGTGAGCGTGCTGTCGCTCTTCGCGACAAGGGACAGGTGAAAGAAGCTCAGCAAGAACTCCTGAAATCAGCTGATGATGCTGCTAGCTACTTGCAAGTGAACGAAAGCTCGCTCAATGAAGGACAAAAGGCGAAGCTCAATGATGTAATTGGTAACAACCGCATGAATGCTCCAGCTGTTGCCGATCCTGACGCTTACAAAAACACCCGCAAAGTCATGCGCGCCCAACAATCAGAATGGGTAACCGGCAACTCGAACGTAATCGAAGAAAAACAGCCAACACCGCCCCAAACCAAGGGCCGCAGATAATTCACCCATCATCTATTGAATCGAAAGTTCACCATACTCTTCACCGCCATGGTGGTGCTCCCATTGCTCGCAAGCTTCTGGTTTGCGAGCAATGCTGTGCGCACTGCCCGCACAGATTCCTTATCCGCTGCCAGTGTGTTGAGAGAACAGCGAACGCGTGATTTCTCGGCTAAAATCAGCACCCGAATGAGAGAACTCGAGCGGGCGCTTTCCGCCGATCTCGACAGGGAATCCGAGAATTCGAAACCGTCCGTAAAATCGAAGGAAGCGATCAATCCATGGGCACCGTCATCCTTGAATCCTGAGCGGTTCATCCTCCAGCGTTTTCAGTTTGGAGTGGATGGCGAGCTTGTAAGCCCGGATATCGATAGCGATGCAGGCCCGCGTATCAATGCATTCATACTCGCCACAGATTCCCTGCGGCGCGATGGACTGGTGCTGGGGCAAGCACAAAACGAAAACGGCTCAAAAACAGCCGCCGGATGGCACGGGTGGTATCATGATGAGGGATGGCAATTAATCTACTGGAAACGTCGTAGCAGTGGCGTGATCGACGGCGTGTGGATCAATCGATCGGTATTGATTAGCGATATCATTGGCCAACTTCCAGACACCTCTGCTGCAAGCGATCAAAAGTCGCGTCAGGCAAGTTTCGATCTGGCCATCAATCAGAGCTACGATGAAGGGGATGTCTATCAACTTGTAGGAGCGTCGGAAACGGCACTTTACCAATGGGGGGACCATTCCGATGGCTCACCAAGTGCAGAGGTGCATATCGCCTTAGCCGATCCATTGAGCGCTTGGACTTTGCATTGTCTCTATTCCCCACCAACCAACCCATCACTGTGGGCGCAACGGGGTGCACTGATGATCATTTTGGGCACCGCCTTGTTCTTGGCACTCAGCTATTTCTTCCTCCAGGAACATCGGCAAAAACTCCGCGAGGCGCAGGACCGCGTCAGTTTCGTCAATCAAGTTTCACACGAACTCAAAACTCCGCTGACGAACATCCAACTCTATTCCGAACTGGCGGCAAACAAGCTCGAGGGCATCGAAGGCGGAGAACCGGCACAAGGCAATCTTGCCGTGATCAAACACGAAGCGGCGCGGCTTGGACGATTGATCCACAACGTCCTCACCTTCGCCAGAGATGAAAAAGGCACGCTTACGGTAAACCCAAAGGTCATCGACATCGATCCCCTCGTCGATGAAGTCATCGAATCCTGGCGGCCATCGCTTGAGAACGCCGGAATCACTATCGAACGCACAGGCAGCGCATCCCAGTGCCGTGCTGATAGCGATGCCATCGAGCAGGTCATCGGCAACCTCATTTCCAACGTGGAAAAGTATGCCGTTGATGGACAGTGGATCAGCATTGAAACGAGCGAAACCGCAAAGCATGTGGCTATCCGTGTTGCCGATCACGGCCCTGGAATTCCGACCAACCAATGCCACGCCATTTTCGACGCCTTCGTACGGCTCGACGACAGAGTGAATGCGAAAGCGGCCGGATCCGGTCTTGGACTGAGCATCGCTCGCCGTCTGATCGAACGCCAGAGCGGCGAGATTACCTGTCGTCCTGGAAATCCAGGTTGTGTCTTTGAATTCACCCTACCAAAAGCCCTATCATGAAAGTTTTAATCGCAGAAGACGACCCAAATACCCGCGCTGCCTTGAAGGAAATCCTCTCGCTGGAAGGCTTCGACGCGACAGCTGTGGAGAACGGTGGTGAGGCGATTCAGTGCGCGGCGCAATCCCGTTTCGATCTTATTTGTTTGGATATCATGATGCCCGACGTCGACGGATTCAGCGCGTGCCGAACGATCCGTAAGTCCGGCGATCAAACACCCATCTTATTCATTTCCGCCAAGAGCGAGGATAACGACCAAGCAGCAGGGCTCGACCTCGGTGCTGATGACTTCATCGTCAAGCCCTTCTCCGTGACCACCCTTCTTGCCAGAATCCGTGCGGTGCTGCGACGTGCTCGGATTTCCAATGATTCGACGGCGGAGGATTTCGAACTTGGCGACCTACGCATCATTCCGGGTGAGCTACGCGCCCTACGTGGTGACACAAGTATCGACCTCAGTCCGCGCGACATTGCCATCCTTTCGATTTTCTCACACCGGCCAGGCAAAGTCATCGATCGCGACACCCTGCTCAATGAAGCTTGGGGGCTGAATTATTATCCCAATTCACGCTGCGTCGACCAACACGTCTCGCAACTTCGCAAGCGTATCGAGCAGGATCCAAAATCCCCACACATCATCAAAACCGTGCACGGTGCCGGATATCGATATGATGTTTAGGCAATAGGCAGCGGTCCAGGTTCAGAACATAGGTAACACATTAGGTTCAATACATGGGTAACGCCTTGCAGATCGAGAATCGATGATGGTTCTCGATCATGCCTTGGAAAAATACCCACAAAATGAACGAGAAAATTGAATTCGCAATGAAGTGCCTGACTACCACAAACTTTCGGCAGCTATGCCAAGAGCACGGAATCAGCGCAAAAACCGGTTACAAATGGAAAGAACGATTCATCAACAACGGGCTTGAAGGTCTCGAGGATGAAAGCCGACGTCCACAAAGCCACTCGGAGCAACTCTCCGAATCGGTCGTGTGCGAGATGGTCATGCTCAAGCAGGCTCATCCGCACTGGGGGCCGCGCAAGATTCGCAACCTCTACGAACGGCGGCATCCGGGTGCCACCCCGAGTGAGAGCAGTTTCAAGCGGATCCTGGAGCGAGCGGGCTTGACCACACCGAGAAGAATTCGCAAGTCAGCCGAAACGGGCAGGCTCACGAGCGGCAAGAAAGCCGAACAATCCAATGACGTTTGGACGGTGGATTTCAAAGGCTGGTGGATCGGAACGTGTGGCGCGCGCGTCGAGCCACTCACGGTGCGCGACGAATTCAGCCGTATGTTGCTGGAAATGCGAGCAGTAAGCAGCAGCAAAACCGAAGTGATCCGCTCGTGCTTCGAGCGACTTTTCGAGATGCACGGCCTGCCTGCGAGCATTCGCAGTGACAATGGGCCGCCGTTTGCCAGCAGCAACGCGATTCTCGGCTTGAGCCGTCTTTCGGTGTGGTGGCTAGCACTTGGAATCAATCTGGAAAGAGGCCGCCCAGGCTGCCCGCAGGACAACGGAGCGCATGAGCGAATGCATCTGGATATCAGCAGGGAATTGCAGGGAGGCAGAATCGGTCGTGATCAAAACGCCTTCGACATCTGGCGGCACGAATACAACACCGAACGGCCACACGAAGCGCTGCAAATGAAACGGCCTGCCGAGGTTTATCAACCATCATGCAGGACTTACGAAGGAACCCCAGACCAACTGGACTACGGCAGTATGGAAACCCGCAAAGTTCATCCGAAAAATGGAACCATTACATTTCGTTCGGAACAAATTAGCCTGAGCGCCGCATTGGCGGGATGGAATGTAGGAATCGCGGAACAAGCCGACGGCCAGGTTGAAGTTTGGTTTGCCAGTCTATTATTGGGATGGTTCGACCCTGAAACCAGCTCGTTTCAGCCCTCTATCCCGGGCCGGAAGGGGGCGGCGGCCGCGGATGCGGTTGATTCCGCTACGCTCCATCAACCGCATCCGCGGGGCCCTCTCTCTAAAGCTGTCCACCCCACCCTAAATGTGTAACCCTAACCCGCAAGAGTGTTACCCATGTTCTGACCTATAAGTGTTACCTATGTTCTGACTGCACCCAGCAATTCACTCCTGTCTCCTGTCTCCTGTCTCCTGTTCCCTGTCTCCTGTCTCCTGTCTCCTGTCTCCTGTCTCCTGTCTCCTGTCCCCTGATTCCTGATTCCTGTCCCCTGACTAGTCGTCATCCACGCCTTCAATCCCCTCAAGCATTGCAAGCATGTTGGCGAACTCATCTTCGCTGTCCGAATCTCCAAGCGGTACACCGTGCACCTGCTCGAGGGTCACTTCTTCGATGTATTTCTTGTCCGTCTCCGCAAGGAAAACACTCGGCTCGCAGGCGTGAAGTTCATTCCACTTTTTACGGGTGGAACAGAAACTCATCGTCAGACGTTTCATCGCTCGCGTCACTCCGACGTAGAACAGTCGCCGCTCTTCATCCAGCGTTCCTTCGACCAAGGAGCGTTTGTGAGGGAGAATCCCCTGCTCCAGTCCGACTAGGTAAACGTCTGGAAATTCCAAGCCTTTGGCAGCGTGCAAGGTGATCAAACACACTCCCTTTTGTTTGGTGATGTCATCGTCGTCACGATCGCCATTGAGCGCCATGTCATCGAGGAATCCGCGCAGACCATGTTTGCGCTTCTTGGGTTCTTTTTGATGGCGTCGCAAGTCTTCAATCAACGAGTGAATCCCCTCGCGTCTCTTGTCGAACTCTTCGGTGTTTTTGCACTGACGTTCGAGAAAATCTTCAAATCCAATCTCTTCCAGAAACCGCTCGGCAACGTCCGCATACTTCACACCGACGGCCTGGAATTCCTCACTGTATTGCTTGACCAGCGCGATAAACGTTTCCACCGCATTGCGCGCACGAGATCCGAGCTGATCGGTAAACATCGACTCCTGCATCATTTCCCAAACCGTGCATCGGGCCTCGCGACTGTCGCTGATCGCCAAATCGATGGTCGTCTTGCTGATCCCGCGAGCTGGTGAATTAATGATACGCAGCAGATTGATATCATCTTCCGCGTGAACCATTACCGAAAGATAAGCAAGCACGTCTTTCACCTCACGACGATCAAAGAAACTCTGTCCACCGATCACACGATAGGGAATTTTCCGCTCGCGCATCGATTGCTCGACAGAGCGCGACTGCGCGTTGGTGCGAAACAGCACGGCGAAATCTTCGTAAGGGCGTTTTTGAACGGCGGCAATTTCAAAGATCTCATCGGCAATGAATTCCGCTTCCTCGAAATCACCCGGCATTGCGATCAAACGGATCTTATCGTCGCCTAACATGCGGCTCCATAGCTTCTTCTCGCGGCGGTTGGCATTGTGCTTAATCGAACTGTTCGCGGTGTGGAGAATCGGCGTCGTCGAGCGATAGTTCTCCTCCAGTTTCACCACCTTCGGGTTCGGGAAGAAGCGCTCGAAGTTCAAGATGTTGGCAATTTCCGCGCCCCGCCAACCATAGATCGACTGATCATCATCGCCCACCACGCAGATGTTATAAGGGTGCGCGACAATCTGCTGCAGCACATCCATCTGCAGCTTGTTGGTGTCTTGGAACTCATCGACAGTGACGTGACTAAACCGCTCGCTCCAATACTCACGGACGTCCTTGTGCTCGCGCAACACCTTCTCCGCAAGCACCAGCAAGTCATCGAAATCCACCGCATTGAGCAAGCGCTTCTCCTCCTCATAGGCGCGGTAAACCTCCGAAACCAAAGAATCCGCATCGTCCGACACGGGGATGCCTTTGTTCTTCGCCTGGCTGATCAATGAGATCGCCAAACCCGGCTCCAGATTCTCATCTTTCCCTGCGTATTTGTTGATCAATCTACGCACCAAGCCGGTCTGCTCTGATGCCGTGTAGATCGCAAACTTCGGCTTGTAGCCCAGTCGATCAATCGATTGGCGAAGCACTCTCACGCACAGGGAGTGAAACGTGCAGACTGTCATATCAGCGCCCTTGCCACCGGCAACCATCCCTTCGATACGCTCGCGCATTTCACTGGCCGCTTTGTTGGTGAAGGTCACGGCGAGCACTTTTTCAGGCGCAATCCCCTCTCTGACCATATTCGCGATCCGCGCGGTAACCGTCCGCGTTTTCCCCGTCCCTGCACCGGCGAGAATCAACAAGGGACCACCTAGAGTTTTCACCGCATCTCGCTGAGGGTCATTGAGTTGTGAGAACGAAAATCCGTGGTCAGCCATGATGCAGAAACAGTGGTGGGCAATTCGCCCGTCGCGACAACTCCTATAACCTCAACTGCCCACGCGGCAACATCCATCTGAAAAAATCGCAGATTGATTGAACGTTTTCGACAATTGGAATGTCCACAATAATCGCAGAACCAGTTACATACATCACCTCATACCAACTGCAGCGATGACGAAAATCCTAACCCTATTAGTTGCATGTTTCAGCACACTAACCATCAATGCTGAAGTCGCTAAGATTCAAGCCGGTGATACTATTCAGATCGACCTGAGCGGAATACCTAATTCAGATGCCCAGAAGATTAACGGGGTATATTCTGTAGATGATGAAGGTCGCATCATAGGTCTTCCCTATCTCGACAACCTGAACATTGAAGCTTCTGGCTTAACACAGGTTGAGTTAGCTGAAAAAATCTCCAGCGACTACAAGAAAAAGGAAATTTACAAGAATCCGATCGTCACAGCACGACTAATCAATGAGAATCAAAGAGAAAAAATCGTCACTGTAGGTGGAAGAGTCAACCGACCAGGGCAAATTCCCTACCGCGAGGGAATGACTATTTTGGATGCCGTCAGGGCAGCAGGTGGCAATGATAGATTTGGCGACCTGAAACGAGTCTCCATTATTCGCAGAGGAAAAACTGCCACTTACAACCTCGGTAATGGCGAAGCAAAACGCATCACTCTTTTGCCTTTTGACACCCTTAGCGTGGAAGAAAAAATGCCTGTAGGTCGGTAACCAAAAATATTGGACACTCCCATATTATCATTTGCTCACACCACTCAATCTCACCTTCATCAAATGACTAAACTAATTCTTCTGATTGCTGCTCTCTTGGCAACTGTATCTCTTCACGCTCAAGTCGCCACCATCCAGCCCGGCGACTCGGTAGAACTCATTTTACGAGGCGTCCCTGCGAACGAAGCACAACTGATTAACGGCATCTATGTAGTCGATCGAAGCGGGCGAATCATTGGCCTGCCCTTTCTCAACAACCAAAAGGTCAACGCCGTCGGGCTGTCTGAGGGCGAGCTGGCTGAGAAATTGTCCGCGATTTACCAAGATGCACAGATTTATACCAGCGCGACCTTTAGCGCGAGACTGGACGGTAATGGCAAAGTGGGGCGAACCGTCACATTGGGAAGCAAGGTTAAGCAACCAGGACCTATTGCCTACCGCCAAGGGATGACTATTTTCGAGGCAGTGATGGCTGCCGGAGGAAACGACAAATTCGGATCACTGAAACGCGTCAGCATTATCCGCGATGGCGAAACCATCGGCACCTACGACTTGAGATCGGACGAGGGAAAAAAGGTTAAACTTCTCCCCTACGACACCGTGCTCGTTGATGAAAAAAATATCCTGGAGCCGTAAAAATCACACCTCCGTCAGTATCCATGCAGCTAAGGAAAGAATCGAATTCACCGTTGTTGCTCATTAATGGCAAATGACAATATGATACTACTGAACCTTTGACTGAAACCCTTTGACTGGGCGGCGTATGCTACGAAAAGTGCTCGTTTTGATTTTTCATCGCCTAAGGGCAATCCAGGAGGGATCATAAAAACATGGAAAATTGGACTGACCCCTTTGGGCACTGTTTAAATGTTTGACCTGACGTCTTTTTTTGCGCGCCCCCGTGCAGTCGGCTTCCAGCCGACTTGTCTTAGCTCAAGGTGTAAAAATAAGGTGCAGGGTCCGGAGCCGAGCGTTGTGTGACACCGAAAATTGCAAATGTTTAAATGTTTGACCTGACGTCTTTTTGCGCGTCTTTTTTTGCGTGACGTCTTTTTTTGCGCGCCGGAATGACTGAGTTTACGAAGGCATGAGGGTGCTGCGGTGCTGCGGTGCTGCGGTGCTGCGGTGCTGCGGTGCTGCGGTGCTGCGGTGGGGCGGTGGGGCGGTTGGCGGGGTGCGGAGCAGAGCAGTGTTTGCTAAGGCAATTGCAACAATATTTTCCTAACCCCTATTTCTTGACGCCTGACATCAATGTCCCTTTGCTTTCACTTTTTGAGAATTCGTTGAAGTTCTTCATCAGGATTAGAATCAGAAGTAGAATCACTATATAAGACACCTCCAAGACGCTTCCAATTGTTTCGATCGAACTTGAAATCAAGAACTACCAAAAAGTAGTAAACAGAAGCATTTGCATGCCATTCAATCGAGCTGACCTTCACTGTAGTCCCGCGAGGTATGAGCCCTCTACCTGCGGCAGCGCCAGAAGGATATAAGGAAAAACTCTTCGTTCCCGATATGTATACAGGAGCATTGGTAAGATACGCACCATTCCCCCAATCTTCTAGCGGAACATCCCGTGACATCGCGCAGGAAGAAAGAAGAAGCGTACAGACAATCAACGAAGTCAGGCTTATACGGGTGACTAGCATCTTCATTTTTTACTATAAATATCAAGAAATATCAGGACACCCATTATTCACTCTTAGATCCTCAAGGTTTACGCTTATCTCTGCAAGCCAATTTCCCTCTTGATTCGCCTTCCCTACCCAAGGAATCACCCAACACTCGCTGCGAATTCCGGGACTGAGCTTAGGACAGTCATGATTCCACAGGACGGTGAATGTTATGGGTGTTCTATATCGCAGTGAAAGATGGAATCTGATTCCCACTGTAGCGGACGCTTTGTAAGCGCCGAACGAAGGTCTCTCAGCTTCCCTCACCACCCTCTCCGACGTTTGCAAAACGCCGCTACAGAAACCAGCCTCCCACTCTCTCCCTTCTTGTCCTTTCAGCCCTTTTGGTAAAAGAATCATTATCCTCCGCGGAAAAAACGTCAGTTCATACATTTTGATTATGTTGGCTACGTGGCTGGAAGCCACGGCCACTTTGTTTTGCAGAGATGGAGAGGACTCTGCGACGTGAATCTCGGATGGTCGCCTATAAAAGGCTGCGCCCCACGCGATCTGGTGCCGGTCTGAAAAGCACTCGCCGCTTCAGAACCATCGAGGCGATACCACTCGATCCCATCCGGGAGTTCATTGAGAAGTTGGCTCATGCGAATCTCACCGGAATTTCTCCTCCAATGAGCAGCGAATCATTCTCGCAGCAGCCGCATTGCTGAAGCGGTCGGTATTGATGATAAGATCGTACATGTAGGGATCTTCGATATCGCGTCTGAAATTCGCCTTGATATAGCGCTTACGGGCACGGTCGCGCTTTGCGATCTCATCGGCAGCTTCTTGAATCGTGAGATTGCGCAACTCTGCAAAATAGCGGACACGGGATTTCTCATCGCCGACAAGGCGGACGTGTAGAGCGTGTTTTACATTTGCGGTCACTAAGTTGGCACCACGACCGACGATGATCGCGTTGCCCGCTTCGGCGAGTCGGCGAAGCGACTCTGAGACCTTATGCACGTTGGTATAGACTCCGGCGTGCATGCCGAGTATTTCACCGATCAAGTTACGAATTTCCTCGGGTTTGTCTTCGGGAAAATACTCTGCGGTGCGCTCAGGCAGGTTGTGCTCGCGGATGCAGTAGTCGAGAAGATCTTGGTTGAAGACCGTCCACGGACGATACTTCGGGATCACTTCGCTAGTTTCGATTTCTGGAACCAGCGCCTTGGCGATGGAATTGCCACGGGCACCGGCTTCACGGGAAATCGTCACAACCGGACCGCGATGTCGCTCGCTTCGCTTGCGACGTGATGCATCGGGGGAGGATGCGTAGAGAAAAGCACGGCAGAGCTTGGCTTGAGCATTGGCATTCATCGGTATGATGCTGAGTTAACTTATTGATAGCCAATGGCGGACCACTTGGTCAAGCAAACACGAGCACTCCAAGCGTTTCATACCGAATATTTAGGCCTAGCGATATTTCTCGACCATGCTTTCAGCATGTCCATACGCAAGATGAACAAAGAAAACTTGAGTTCGGCATATGATCATGGTTATGCGGCGTCAACTTGTGTAGCTCTTGAGAAGTCCTCGCCGCTAATGACGACCGCTTCGAATCCGATTTTTCTGATTACTACGACAATTCCAGCGGATATTCGCTTCCCTTCATTGAACTTTACCTTTAAGAAGGCTGGGCAATCATTGCTTTCAAACAGCCATTCCCATGCTGAAACTTTCACCAGACCAAGAACGCCGCGTCTCTACACCCGGAAGCCCGGTGCAACGGAACCTTCGTAAGACCTCGCTTCTGCAGCAGACTTACTTTCCGCTTCTCATCGCCACCACGATGACTTCAGCACTGTTCTGCTATCTTTATCTCACCTCGACTGCGATTCCATCGGCATCCATCGAGGAGCTTCGCGCATCCATCGTACAGGCGGAGACGCCGAGTGAGGTTGATAATACAGAAACAAAAGAACCACCCGCTGTCGAAGATTCGTGGCTGCCTGTTGGCAACACCCTTCCAAGCAAAGCACCAAATGCAGGCAATACACCTGTTAAAGCAAAGGGCACGAACAACCTCGTCGATGCGAGTGCACCCGTAATTGCCCAGAAAGGACTCTACGAACCCACTAATCAGGAAGTGGAATACGCCATGGTCGCGGAGCTTAAGGATGGGCGATTACAAAAGATCAACGCCACATTACCTGCCGCCTACAAGTCTCGCCATCTTGCAGTGAATCCAGAAGACCGCCGACGAGCCGAATTCATTTTTTCACGCCTCACTCAGCTCCACAAAAACATGGGTACACTGCAACGTGAATCCGAGCTTCTTCTTCGCGAATGGAACGGTCTGGTTGTCCGATCCACCCCCTATGAGGTGCTTCGGGCCGACAGTCCGTCTCTCTACGGAACCAATCAAGAACTCCCAGCGTCGAGGATTGATGTGGCTGAGCCTGAACCAACACCAGAAGCGAAGGAAAAGCCGGAAGTGAAACTTCCACCTGCTGATGCCAAGTCGTCTACAACCGTCGACTTTCGCTAACTTTTACCACTCTCATTTCATGAAAATTACCACCTACTGGCTGACGGTCGTTCTCGGGCTCTCGCTCGCCAAGATGCCGATCCATGCACAAGAGCCAACTGATAAACCAAGCGACGACGCGGTTGAAGAATCGTCTGAAAAAGCAGACACGGAAGACGACTCGAAGAAGGAGGGCGAAGCAACGGAAAGCTCTGCTGATGACTCTGCTGATGACTCTGCAGAAGGGCCTGCGGACGGCACAGAGAAAGCAGCCGTAGAAGCTGATGCAGAAACAAATGAAGAAGCAGAAGTTGTTGAGAAAACCTGGCAAGACAGACTCGTCCCTTCGGTCGCGGTTTCCGGTTTAGAGCCAGCTCCCGAAGTTGTCGTCGGCGAGCCTAGTGCTTCATCTGGCGAGAACACCGGAGATAAAGTATATCTCCCCTACCCGCCACGCGCTCGCTCGCCTCTCCCTCCTGGCTGGGTCTTGCGCCCGAGTGAAGACCTGCCCCCCATCACGAGAAACGTGGTGCTCGCTGACGGACGGCGCGTCATTCTTGAATTCCCATCCATGGAGCTTCAACCCGCACCCGCAAAAGATGGTTCTTTATCAATGCAAGAGCCTGGCTTCGACCCTCGGAAATCCTCTCAAGAGAACACCATTTCAACGGCGCTGAATCAGTTCATTGATGACACGACAAAACATCGCGACGTGCTCGGTGAAGCGCTCCGCGAGATGGAGCAAGTTCTCCTTTCGGTACCGGCGGCCCCTCGACGCGCTGCACCAGTCCCAGATAAAGGAGAACCATCCTCGCTGCTTCTGCCGCCCTCACCTCCAACCCAATAATCCATACCGACCGATGTTTTCCTTTCGCGCATTCACTGTCATCTTCCTTGCTTTGCTAACCGGTGTCACACTGGGGGCTGGCGTTACTGTGTGGATGTTGCGCGAATCCTCACTGGGTGAGCGGCTCGGTTTTGTATCAACAGAAACCACGGCCACCCTGCTTGCTGCTCAAAAGAGTGAACTAGAAAACGCACCAAGCATAGACTCGGAGTCACGAATCACCCAGCTTCTCGCCGATCAGGATGCCAGTTCAGACGTCGATTCCGAAACCATGAAAGCGATGGCACAGCGGATAGAAGATCTCACCGCACAGCATGCCGCTCTCTCTCGCGATCTTGAATCACTGCGCTTCCGCGTCGATACTCACAGTAAATCATTCCGCCCGCTACAGAGCGACGAATTAGAAGAGGAGGGCCGCCTACGCCCCTTGGGTGATTAATGAGTGAGAAACCACACGCCATCCTTGAAGTCACGAATCTCTTTGCGCGGCGCGGGAGCACCGTCATTCTTGATCACCTGAACTGGCGAGTCAACCACGGTGAGCACTGGGTGATTCTCGGTGCCAACGGCGCGGGAAAAACCTCTCTTTTAAATGCCATCACCGGTTATCTTGCTCCATTTCAAGGCAAGGTGGAATTGCTCGGCCATACCTACGGGAAAGCCGATTGGCGCGAGGTGCGGCGGAAGATCGGCATCGTCACTTCACGGATGCGCGAGCACATCCCAGCTGGCGAAACCGGGCTCGAGGTGGTGCTCAGCGGATTGCACGCCATGCTCGGATACTGGGGAGACTTACCGCCTCAAGAAATTGAGCAATCCACCGCACTACTTGATCTACTCGAACTCAATCATCTCACCTACCGCCACTGGGAGTCTCTCTCTCAAGGTGAGCGACAAAAACTGCTCATCGCACGAGCACTGATCAACGACCCTAGCCTCCTCATTCTTGACGAATCCTGTGCCGGCCTGGACCCTATAGCTCGTGCGGAATTTCTCCGCTTTATCGACGAACTCGCCACGAGAAGTTCCGCGCCTACCATCATCACGGTCACCCACCACGTCGAAGAAATCACCGCCACGACGACCCACGCACTCCTTCTGAAATCCGCACGGTCGCATGCTGCGGGGCCTATTCATCAGGTGCTCAACGCGCAAAACCTCAGCAGCATTTACGACCATCCCGTAAGCATTGAATCATCCTCGAACGGAACATGGTCGGCACAGGTTCTATAGTCGGTACAAACGCATCTCTTAGCGTAAAATCTCAGGGATAAGCCCACGCCCGCGCGGTTCCGGTTCGGCATCATCTTTCTCTGGCTTGTCTTCATCATCGGCCGGCTCATCTTGTTCGACTTTTGGAACATCCTCCTCATTCTTATCGCCTCCATTGAGGAAGTTGAAAAGCGTCGACCCTCCCTCCTCAATAATTCCCGCGCCACCTCGAAGCGCTGAATCTGCGGTGTCCCTAAGCATCGGCACACCGCCCTCAATCACACGTTGGGTGCCTTTGATGACTGCCTTTCCTGTGTCGGGAACGATTTCCAAAATCCGCTCACCAGCAGCCCTCACCAAGCGAGCGCTCAAATCCTCTTGTGGATCATCCAAGGTGCCGGAAATCTTCACAGGCGTCCAACGCATTCCTGCGCGAGATTCGGTAAAAACCACACTCTCGGCCCCGGGAACTCCAGCAAGCACGGACGGCGCAACACCAACCTGCAACAAGCCATTCAACTGACCTTCGCTAATGTTCATGTCACCTTCTATTGCCATCAACCCACTGCTGTAAAAATAGATTTCACGGAGCTCAATCCGATCAGCCCGTTGAGCAAACCTCAAGCGCGCCTCATCGAATAAAATGGAGCGGAAGCGTTCTTTGCTCTCGGTATAAGCACCCAGCATAGGCATCATCCCCCCGAACATATCGGTGAACCCTGAGTCTGTTGCCAGGCGCGAAACGCCATCGATGATACCCACCGGTGTATCGTCCTCGACCGTCGGCGTGTCGAGCCTTGCCTTGTTCAGCCACACTTTGCCGGTGGTCGTCACCTCAGATTGAGTGGCACCGCGCTCGGTCAGGATTTCACCGTTGAATGAACCCACCAAACGGTTCGCCCACTTTGCACCAAGCAACTCCGCAATCGGCAATTGCTCGATCTTGGTCTCAAACCGCATCTCCCGCGCTCCCTCGATTACTGTGGACTTCACCAAGTAACCCTCGACCCGCACACGGGCATTGTTGCCAACGCCTCTTAACTCGGCCTCATTGACGAACAGATTTCCGTCGCGCAGTTCGATCACCGCACGATCAATCGCCAGCGCGCCCTCATCTTCACCGGCACCAAAAAACGGCAATATCGAAATCTGTCCACTGCTCAGATTGAAGCGATAGCCGCTCTCATCCGGTAACCGCTCGCCCTGCATGCCCATCCCGAGCGCACGTGCTTCGCGGTTCTCTCCCAAGGGAAAGCGCAAATTTGCACTGCGGATATCCATCGTTTCCAACTCCGCTTTATCGGGCAGCAAAGTCATTGGCCAGCGCACTTTGTTATTAGACTCAGCCTCGACTGACATTCCCTCGTTAATTCCAGCAGTGGTGTCGGAGGCGTGCTCGGCGGCCGTTTCAGGATTATGGATAAAGTCGATCTTCATCCAATCCGCGCGCACCGATGGGATCAACCACACGCCACGTCTGACGCCATCCATAGAGATTTCAGTGCTTACCGTTCGCAGTTCGATTTCTTCGAAAAACGCATCGCTCCCGCCCTCTGCCTTATAATTGTCCGTCTTCATCGTGAGGTTTTCCCACTCGAATGGCGCAAATACCGAAGTCTCAGCTCGTAGCGCCGCCCCCGTCTGCTCAGAAACTTGTGCGTGAAATTTATCACTCAGCAAATATCGGCGAACAAAAATGTATCCGGCAATCCCTCCCCCCACGATGAGGAAGATCAAGCCAACACCGATCAATGTGAGCCAGGAACGAAATGTCCAACGGCGACGGCGGCGGCGAGAGCGCGATGGAGCCTTCGCTCCTTCGGTCATATTCACCGTATCCACGCCACTGCGTTTCACACTGCGCTTCTTCGCCACACCACGGCGGCGCTTGGGCGAAGGTTTTTTTTCTTCGGAAACTGGGCGGCGAATTGGTTCAGACATGGAATCGTATCAAAAGAGGAGAATAGGCGGACAAGCCACACGCTTGAATGAATCATAACGCTTCAGGCACTGGCAAGCTTTGACCGAATATGAACATTTCTTCGCAACCAATGTCTCGCAATCATCTTGATCTACTAAAGATCTATTAATTTCCATCAAAATCCCTAAGAATTCTGCTTTCCTTCCCTCTATCGGTTTGATTGCTTCAAGACAGTCGTTTTATCCAAACTAAGAATTCTTAAGTTCTGATCGTTTTGTGACTAACCAGGCAACGTCCACCTAATCATCATGCTCGAACTTCGTAATATTTACTTTTCCATCACCAAAGATGGTGAAGAGCTCGATCTCCTCCACGACATCGCGCTCAACCTCCCGCGTGGACACTTCACCGCCATCGTCGGCCCTTCAGGTTGCGGTAAGTCCACGTTGCTGAAAACCATTGCAGGGCTGAATATCGAGTCCGCTGGCGAAATCCACTGGATGAAGCGTAACCTGCTTGAAGACGGTGACCTTCTTCCCAACGAGTTCGGCTATGTCCCGCAATTTTCCATCGCCTACGAACAACTCACCGTTGACGAAAGCGTCGACAGCGCAAGCCGCCTCCGCGTGCGCGCATGGGGACGTGAGGCCCGCGACGCAATCGTCGACCGCGCGCTCGATCAAGCCGGGCTCACCGACATCGCAGACCGTCGTGTGAGCGTGCTTTCCGGTGGCCAGAAGCGCCGCCTCGGCTTGGCCATGGAACTCGTAGCAAACCCACCACTGCTGCTCTGCGACGAAGTCACCTCCGGACTCGACCCGAAATCCGAGGATGAGATCGTCCACCTACTCGCCGACCTCGCGCACAATCAAAACCGCACCGTCGTCAACGTCACACACAGCTTGGCGAACCTACAGCTCTACGATTCCATTATCGTTCTCTACGCAGGATGTCTCGCCTATCACGGGCCACCATCCGCCATGCCTCACTACTTTAGCGTTGAACACGCTGAAGACGTCTATCCAGCACTGGGCAAACGCTCGCCCGAGCAGTGGCACTCCTCATGGAGCAAACACCGCAGGTTTTACTACGACAAACTCGGACTCGAGCTTCCCAAAAAACCGTCCGAAGCGCACGACCACGACGCCCTGCCAGAGGAAGACAAGATTGAAGAGGAAGGTGGCGAACTACAGGAAGACGACACCACAACATTGATCGCCAAACCGGTAGCCATCGAGGAACTCGAGACCGAAAACGTTGAAGAAAAGAGCGAGGACGTTGACATTACATCCACCGAAGAACTTTCTACCGACGCAGCGCAGGAGGTTGATGATGAAGCCGATCTCGAAGACGACGATGAAAGCGAAGACTCTGGACAGACCATCCAAGAGGTAGCACGCCGGCCTGGAGTCCTCGCCCAGTTCATTCTTCTACTCAGCCGACGCTATAAAATCTTTTTCCGCGATCGAACCCAGCTCATTCTCCACCTCGCGATTCTCATTGGATTTCCGGCACTGGTGGCGATCTTCACCATCGACGGAATTGATCCACTTCTGAGGCCGAGCCAACTCACCGGATCAGCATACCAGCAGATTCAAGAGAACATTGATGTTCGCGAGAGCCGCATGATTTCCGGCAGCTTCGTCTCCGGTCTTATTATGTTCCAGATCGTTCTTCTCACCCTGATGGGAGCGAACAATTCGGCACGTGAAGTGGCGGGTGAACGCAATATCCCGGAAAAGGAAAAACTCGGAGGCCTCCGTCCCAGTGCCTATCTCGCTAGCAAAATCGTCTTCCTTTCGATGATGGTCATTGTCCAATCCCTTTGGATGGCTGCCTTCGTCGAGTTTTTCTGGAATCTCCCTGGAAGCATTGAATCCCATGCGATTCTGCTACTCCTCGTCAATGGTGCCATGACCGGCATCTGCCTTGGCATCTCCGCAATGATGCGCTCTGCGGATCAAGCGAACCTACTCAGTATTTATCTGGTCGGCTTCCAACTCCCACTCTCAGGAGCCATTCTCGCCCTACCCAAGCTGTTCGAGCCCATCATCCGTCCGTTTATCTCCGCGTATTGGAGTTGGTCCGGGTCTGTCTCAGCACTCGATTCCGACTACGGCCAAGCGGTGCGAACCGTTTCTGAAACTGGAATCTCGCCAAATCAGCTTTGCGTGATCATGTTAAGTATTCATATTGCCGCAGGCCTCGTCATAGCTATGTTCGGTCTGCGCAAAACCATGTGGCAAGCGTAAATCCATCATCCTTTACCTCCCAATCTCATTTCCCCACTAATTACTTCATGTCACGTCGTCGCAGAAAACAACAAAGTTCACCAAAAGGCCTCATCATCGCCGGCATTGTCGCCGTTGCTCTTATTGCCGCCTTTTTCTTTCTTAGATCCTTCGGCGAGGAGACGACCACAGGGTCATACTCTGAATTCCCACTCGACACCTACTACGCCAATTCAGAAAATCTGATCGGTAATAACTACAGTGTCGAAGGCGTGGTGAACCGGCGCGACCGCATCACCACGGAGGGACAACTCATCACGCTCAATGTGGAATCCGCCACCGGGCCAACACCCATCCCCGTGCTCATCCCGTCAAACATCGGCGATATGAATATTGAGCCTGGGTTCCGCATCCGTTTAGACGTTCGCGTGAACGCTGATGGAATACCCGAGGCCACCGCCGTCTCCGATTTCTAAACCAAACCCCACCTTCTAAACCGCTTCTCTTATAGTCGCACCCCCTTCTAACTCCCCAAACTCATGAAAAGAAGATTCCCCATCCTCGCCCTAGCAGGAATGACTGCTCTCGGCACTTTGCCCGTCGCACTCGGCCAAGGTGGATTCGTCAATCCACCACAACAACCCGCACAGCCTCAAGGCGGCGGCGGCAATACGACGATCGTCAATAAACAACAACCGAAAAACGACACGGCATCGCCTTTCGGCAACGAGATCCCCGTTTTTGACGCATCCACCGAGAATGTCGCATTCAACGGCAATGCATGGAACGTCAATGACCAGCGAATCTTTGCGATGCGCTTCGAAAGCTATCTAAACACTCCGCCGCTCGACGATGAAGTAGCGCGCGAGTATTACGAGACTCTCGGCGAAATTGCCAAGCTTTTGACGACCGGAGGGCTTACACAGCGTCGCGCCAACATGCCCAAGGCATTAGCCCTGCTCAGCAAAGCTTCCGAGTATCCTAGCGATAACCAAATCAGCGCCGCACTCTACAATCAGATTTTTCAAATCTGGCTCGTCAACCGCGACCGCAATCAAATGAAGGCCGAGATTGATGCGATCAAAAAAGAACAGGATCGCCTCACGTGGCGCGGTGACTTGAAAGCCACTGAAGCACCACTCACTAATCCGACGGCATCCACAGGCGGTAACAACCAACGCGGCGGCGGAAGAAACCAGCGCGGCGGCGGCGGTGGTGGTGGTTCCGGCGGTGGTGCACCAGCAGGCGTAGGCACCAATTCGATCGAATACCTTCGCATCATCAAGGACATGGGTGAAAACGATATTACTGAAAAAGCGCTCGCCGCCGCGATGAAAGTCAGCGAAGTCAGGGCGAAGACAGAATACCATCTTTTCATGGGCCAGCTCTTTTTGCAGCGCCGATTCCAGCACTGTATTCTTGCAGGTCGATTCTATAACCACATCTTCGACGATGGCGAAGCGACTCTGAAGATCAAAAAAGACTCAGACGTCGGCAAGCTCTTCAATGAGTCCCTCGGCGGTAGTCCGACGGTTTCCACTCTCGACGGAATGGCCAACGAGTCGATCGGTGAAGTATCTACAAAGATTCGTGCGGTGAAGTATTTGATCGAAAAGAATGAACTGTGGAGCGCCTACCAGCGTCTCCAAGAAGCATTCATCATCGGAGAATACTTGGAGCCGGTGCGCTTCCTTCCATTGGAAAGTAAGCGTCGCCTCCACAAATTTGCGCAGAAGCGTTATCGTCTTCTCAATGCAATGGCAGCGAAGGATTTCACCCGCGCTACAGAATACCTCGATGCCATGTATGCCGAGGCACCTGACTTTGATGGCGCCAAAGAGGAAGCTTGGGTGAACTCACAAAAGCTGGCGTCCAACATGGCATTGAAGAAAGCCGAACAGCTCTACTTCGAAAATAAGGGCGATGAGGCAGACCAGCAAATCAAGACCGCCATCGAAATTTGGCCGAGCAATCCAAACCTCGAAGAGTTCATGGACAAAAGCAACGACCTCACCGGCGTGCTGAAAATCCGCAACGACTTCGAACGCTTCAAAGCCGAAGGCAATTACGAACTCATCGTTCGCGATATCGGACAATACCTCGCCGCCTTCAAGGACGACGAAGCCAAACTCGACGAGATCAATCAGATCGCCCGAGACTTCAACGAAGTCGAACAAGCCATCGAGCTTTCGAAGCGTGCCGAATCGAGTTCCACCCCATACGCGGTCATTGCAGCCTGGGAGGAAGTTCAGATCCTTAAGGACAAATTCCCCACCAACATGAAGCTCGCTCTGCGCTCAGACGCACTGACGAAACAGGTCGCGGGATTCGCCGACACGGTGCAGCAAGCGATTCGTCACGAACGCGCCAGCCGCACAGGCTCCGCTCTAGCTCACTACATGAAGGCACGGATGGAATACCCGGACAGTAAATATGCGCGCGAGGGAATCGACCGCTTGCTCGATGATGCGATGGATGAGGGTTCAAGTTCTCCAGTGTTCGACTCAGGTAGCGACACCACGATAAGCACATCCGGATTTGAAACACAGGCACCAGCGAAGCCAGACGCGCCAGTAGATCCATTCTAAGCCAGATTGCAGCTGATCACTTTTAAGGTTGTTCCCTTGCTGGACATCAAGCGTAACGGACAATAATTCCGTTACGCTTTTTTATGCTTTCCACACGTCTTCTTCGCTGGGGTTTCACCCGATCCGTCAAACGGATGGTCCGCAAGGAATTCGAAAGCGTGCAAGTAGAACTTCCCGATGATTGGTCGCCACCCAGCGGACCGCTGTTGGTCGCTGCGAACCATCCCAGCTGGTGGGATCCAATGATCGCCACCTTGATTGCCGATCGGTGGTTCCGTGATCGCGAGCATATCTCGGCGATGGATGCCGACATGCTCGAGCGCTACTCCGTCCTCAAAAAACTCGGATTCCTTCCGGTGGATCACAGCTCGATCTCCTCAGTGCGGACATTTCTTCAGCAGGCAACGACTCGCCTAAGAGACAACAACGCCGTGCTATGGATCACCCCTCAAGGGCATTTCGCAGATCCCAGACTGCGTCCTCTAAAGTTCGCACCAGGGATAAGCCACCTCGCAAAACACGTCCTGGACCTCACCATCCAACCCGTAGCTTTGGAATATACCTTCTGGGACACCAAAAAGCCACAAGTGCTCGTTTCCTTTTGCAAACCAATCTCCACCACAGAGCCCGATGCCGCCAAGCGTGCTGAGCGAGCACTTGAAAACCAACTCGACCATCTCGCATCACTCGCTATCGACCGTGACCCCGAACGATTCACCACTCAACTATGACCGCTGAAATCATCGCGTGGATATGTATCGGAGTGGCAGCGATAGCCTTCATTTCCGCCCTGTTCAACACCATCGCATTCCGTCCGCCTTCTGAGTGCCCCGACCTTCGCGCGCTACCACCACTGTCGGTGCTCATCCCTGCACGCAATGAAGCCGGAAGTATCGAACACTGCCTGGCAGCACTTCTGAAGTCCGACCACCCTGATTTCGAAATCCTCGTTTTGGATGATAATTCAGAGGACGCTACTCCGCAAATCATCGATGAGGTTTCCACTACGCATCCTCAAGTCAGACGACTCACGGGATCTTCATTAGAGCCGGGTTGGAACGGCAAACAGTTCGCCTGCTGGCAACTGGCACGGGCGGCAAAACACGAGCACTTCGTCTTTATCGATGCCGATGTTCGCCTCAAACCTGATGCCCTCTCCACGGCACATCACCTCTTCCTCACACAAGACATCGGACTGCTTTCAGGCTTCCCTCGCCAAATCACCGGCACTTGGATGGAGAAAGCACTCATCCCCATGATCAACTTCGTTCTGCTCGGCTTCCTTCCCTTCATCATGATGAGGAAAACGCGTATCCCTGGGTTCTCGGCAGGTTGTGGCCAATTCTTTTTGACCTCAAGATCGGCCTACAGCGATACCAGAGGGCATCAAGCCATCCAATCTTCCGCCCACGATGGCGTAAAACTTCCCCGTGCCTACCGTGCCGCCGGATTTCGCACCGACGTTTGTGATTTTTCGAAGCATGCCAGCGTCAGAATGTATCACTCAGTAGCCGAAGTCTGGCGAGGATTGATGAAGAACGCTACTGAAGGAATCGGCGCAAAACCGAGCATCCTCCCAATGACATTCCTGCTCATCGTCGGTCACGTTCTACCATGGGCACTACTCTGGACTGACGATCCAGTCGTCACAACGCTGGCTGCCCTTGGGATCGTCATATCCTACGCCACGAGACTAATCACCACATTACCGTATGGCTTATCGCTTACCGGCGCTCTTTTTCACCCCATCGGTGTTGTGCTCCTCATCGCGATTCAATGGTGGGCATGGGTAGAAAAACTCACCGGCAGAAACACCACTTGGAAAGGCCGGCCCGTTTAAGTTTTTCACATATCAGCGATCGTCAAACTCCGGCTCACCTGTCGCGCCGGGCACCTCGACTGACGAGCGCTCACCAGCCGCTGCCCGCGCCTTGCATTCATCCGAGCAGAAGCGCCCGAATTGCGCCTCACCCTCTTCCGAGAGGATCATCCTGCCATTACATGAAAACAGCGCGCAGTTCACATAACGAACAGACGGCTCACCAGTAACCGCACAGCGTGACACCACACGCTTATCATCGGTGCGATTGATTTCCACGCTGATGCGCTTGTCGAACACATAGCAAAGTCCGTCGAAAAGCTCGCCCTTGGTCTCATCGTCTTTACCGTAGTTGATGATGCCGCCATGAAGCTGGGAAACATCTTCAAACCCCTCTTGGCGGAGAAACCCTGAAAATTTCTCGCAGCGAATCCCACCGGTGCAGTAAGTCAGGATCTTCTTGTCTTTTTTATCTGCCAAGGTCTCGCGCACCCATTCAGGGAAATCGCGAAAATTGTTAAGAGGTGGCTTTAATGCACCTCGGAAATGCCCCAGATCCGACTCGTAATCGTTTCGGACGTCAATCAATACGTAATCCTCACCCGGCGATCCCGCTTTGAGCGCCTCGCGCCATTCAAGCGGACTCAAATGACGACCGGTAAGATCTCGCGGATGCAGGTCATCTTCGCCCAAATGTAACGCGACAATCTCCTCACGGTACTTCACGGAAAGTTTGGGAAACAAGTGCTCGTCAGTTGGATCAATTTTGAACTCTGTGTCCATGAATCGAGAATCGCTCGCAAACCAATCCATGTATGCCTGACACGCGCTTTCGGTGCCGGAAACCGTACCGTTAATCCCTTCGTCCCCTATCAAGATTCTTCCACGCAAACCGAGCGAATCACAAAACTCCTTGTGCTCTACCGTGAATGTCTCTGCATCGGTAATTGGCGTGTAGTTGTAATACAGTAAAACCTGTAGCGGCTCAACCGTCTCAAATTCTCCTGAACTCGGGGATTCAATAGGCATCATTGGATCATTCATGCAAATCACAAGATATGCCTGCTCGCCGTGGGTGCAAGCGTGAGGAAAGGCTACACGTCAAGAATTTCCCGTTTCTAAAGATCATTCTCCATAACTCCATGATCAGCGGGAACTCAGAGAGCTGTGAAAGGCCATAATCACTCACTTCCTCACAGTTATTCTCAAGTTATTCACAATTTGATCGACTTTGTTGTGACTGTTCACTGATTCACTTAGCCTCACTTAATAGACAAGAAATCCAGTCCTTCAAACTACCCAATAACTCACAATTCTTAAACAAAAGCAGCTGAATCAGATTCACAAAATAAATGTAAGCCCCTAACAGTCAGTTAATTAACCTAAATTCAAGATGTTTTATCGATGATAAATGTGCTGATTTTCAAGGATTTACACGGCTTACAGGCAAATGAATTTGAAAGGATGAATTTTAAACTAGGTGAATCACTGATTTTCAACAACATCCCCTGAAATCGCCTGTATGACAATTACGACACGACTTATTCACAATCACTCGTGGAACATTGAAAAACCAGTGGAACACCTGATTTTACTGGGCAAAAACGCTCAGCTTCCCATTAATAGATAGTAAACGAGACCATCGTAAGTTCAAAATCGCGACAAGTTATACCGGTTTCGAATAAAAACCTGACTATTCGCCGCGCACAAGTAGCTCACGATCAACCATCTATCCGCAGGATCGCGTCAGATCAATACCAAGATTTGGTATTACCCTTCCCTCATGCATCGAAAAAACCTATGATCCCAAGGTCTCTACGGCATCATTAACCCTCCAATTCCATGTATTCGCAGCGTTATTGTATATCTATTGCCTTCGCAACCCTTCTACTTGTTTCTCCAGCTTTCGCCGGAGGCTCCCGCCGGCCTGCCTTGATGCGTGTTCAGCACGGATCCATCGTCTCTGGCGATCCAACTCCGTTAGCGAAGGCGAAAGGCAAGCCCGTTGTGCTCTATTATTGGGATATGACCTGCATCCCCTGCATTGTGCATTTGCAAGACACCATCGACTTTGCTCGCGAGGTTCGTCGCGATGGCGGACGATTTTTCTCGATTCATCACGGCATGAAACAAACGGCAGCCACCTTGCAGGACTTCGCCAAGAAACAAAAGGTTCCCTATACGATTGCTCGCGGAGGTAGCGGACCGAATACTATTCGCTCACTTCCGCGGATGTTTGTTTTCAATGCGAAGGGTGATCTCGTCTATCAGGGCGCCATTGGGAAACTCGCTGTAGAGGCATTTAAAGCTCAGATCAAGCCTTAGCCGGTGTTGTAATTATCGAGATCCTAGAGGTCAGAGTTTTGACATTCGGCCAGACCCGAACCAAACTCTGTTCGGATGATTATGGCTCGCGACCCAAAACCAACTAGCTCTGCCCGCGTCTACTCATCGCGCGATATCGGGAGCACTCTGCTCATCCTCTTATGTGCTGTCATCGGAGTCGGTGGATTGATCGCCCTTTTAAAACTCCGACTCCCCTGGGATCCTACCCTAGCCAGTGAGATCGCTGACCGGCAACTACTCGGAAAACCTCCAACCGTCCAGCAGTATATCGACCTCTCAATGTGGTGGGCCGCACTATTCGCATGCCTTACTGGATTTGCCTTACTCGCGGCCTCACGGTTATGGACGACTCGGTCGCTCCCGCTCACCGCTTTAAATCTACCGGAACAAAAGCCCGCATATAGCCGGGCACTGGTATGGTGCCTACTCGCTGCCATCACCATAGGCTCGGGGTTCATCAGATCACAGCGCCTCGACCACAGCTTCTGGAATGATGAAGAGACGACCATCCAGGATTACGCCTGGGGAGAATACGTCCGACCTGATTTGAATTCTCCTGTCGAGCCTTTGAAATTCAAGCCCGTAAAATGGTCTGACACGCTGTTTTACAACCGCGGAGGTTCCAATCATATCCTCAATAGCGCGGTCACAAAAATCACTCTCGATACGTGGAACGGAGTCACTGGCCACGATACGCCCTACTTCTCCGAAACCGTCGCCCGCATCATCCCATTTCTCGCATCGTTGGCGACTATTCTCTTGCTGGGCTGGGCGGCTTGGCGAGCGCATTCACCGATTACTGGGATTGTAGCCGCAGCAACCCTTGGGCTTAATCCTTGGCACCTCCGCTACTCCACAGAAATCCGTGGATACTCCTTAATGTTATTGTTGATTGTGCTTTCAGTGGTATTTCTCTACCTCGCGCTTAACACAGGAAAGCGCCGCTACTGGCTTGGATTTGCACTCGCCGAGGCGGGCTTTATGCTGGCGTTCTTAGCATCAGTCTACGTAGCCGTCACGATCAACCTTGCTGCTCTCGCAGCCATCATGATATGGTCCACGAGTGGCAAAGCCAGACTACACGGCCTTGCTCGGATTGCCGCTTTCAATCTACTTGCCGCCGTGGTTTTCGTAATGCTCGTCGCCCCATCAATACCCCAGTTTAGCGACTACCTTAAAAATCCATTATTCGAAGGCTTTGCCCCCAATTGGTTTGGAGATTTCTACCATCATCTCACTTTGGGCATTCCGCCATGGAGTGTCAGCCCAGAGAGCAATCTCGGGCTAACGGCTCCACAGCTCTTTTCTGAATCACCTTGGATCAGGCCACTCGTTTTCTGGATCATCCCCATCGCCCTCTTCGTCGGCGGCGTCGCGTTCTTAAGACGACCACGCGCAGCTTTTCTATTCGTTACCGCCCTAGCTGCGGCGCCAGTGCTGAGCTACGTCCACAACCGAATATCCGACTCACCTGCACTCCCTTGGTATGTGCTCTACTCTGTGCTTCCGTTCGCCCTACTCTGCGGTGCAATGTGCACCTCTCCAAACTGGCTTCCCGGTTTACTTCCACGGAAAAGACAAGCCCTATCGATCACATTAGCGATCGTTTGGCTCGGCGTTTATGGCCTAGCCACACAGCAGTCTCGCGTGCGTCTTTGCGAGGTCCCTCGCCAGCCTCTTCGTGGCGTTGCCGAGGCAATGCGTGGCAACTCTCCCACTTACGCGAACCCTGTCATTACCGACGAGATCACAGGATCAATCGGATTCAGCATCAAACGTCTACGCAGTTACGACCCACACGTTTTCCCTCTGAAAAATGCGGCACAACTCCGCAAACTCGTGCAAGCTGCAGACCATCAGAATCGTCCTTGTGTGATCGCTGCTTGCGGTGGCGAACTACTCCATGAGGATAAAGCCGATGCCGCCTGTCTGGCTTTTCTGAAGGATCCAAAAAACGGATTCTCACCCACTGAACGAATCCTCGGGTTCGAAGAACAATTCTCTTATCAATTGTATCGTCGCCCGGCCTCCGGACTTCCTAAGGAGCGCGAAAACTAGCGATCAATCCATTATCCTTGTCGGTGTCGTCTGGCCGTAGATAATGATTCCCAGGCCGGATGTTATCGGAAACACCCTGTCTCATCATTGCCCCCACTCAAATCATGAGCCTACCCAAGCCCTTCAAGTTCATCTTTCTGTTCTCTACCATCGTTTCCAGTGCTTTTGCCGCAGAGAAGATGAACGTGCTGTTCATCGCTGTCGATGATCTCCGCCCCGAGTTGAATTGCTATGGAAACCAGATAATCCAGTCACCCAACATCGACACACTGGCATCGCGTGGAACACTCTTCGAACGCGCCTATTGCCAGGTCGCCGTTTGCGGTGCCTCCCGTGCCAGTATCATGACTGGCCTCCGTCCGGAGACCACCGGTTGTTGGGATTACAAAACACCCATGCGAGTGAAGAATCCAGACGTCTTGTCGATGCCTCAGCATTTCAAAAATCAGGGCTACACGACTCTTTCAATCGGAAAGATCTATCACGCACATAGTGACGATTTTCCGCAAGGCTGGTCGGAAAAACCACTAAGAGGCCTCGGGCCCATGTATGCATCGCCCGAAGGAGTTGCCGCCAACAACAAGGCGCGCGGCATTCAAAAAGAAACCGGTGTCCGAACCGCCGGCCCCGCCAGTGAAAATGGTGGTGATGTCGATGACGAGGCCTATGACGATGGTATGATTGCTAAGACCGCCGTCGAGCGCATGAAGAAACTGGCTGCTGGGAACAAGCCGTTTTTTCTCGCCGTCGGTTTCGCTAAGCCCCATCTCCCCTTCAATGCGCCCGGAAAATACTGGGATCTCTACGATCGCTCGAAGATTCAAATCCCCTCCCGCGAAGATGTTATCAATGGCCTCTCCTATGATGGTTCTAATTGGGGCGAACTGAAAAACTACTCCGATATTTCCAAGAATTCGAAAGTTTTGGACGACGCAAAAACACGAGAGCTCATTCACGGATACCACGCCAGCGTCAGCTACATGGACGCTCAAGTCGGACGTCTTATGGCAGCCCTTGATGAAACTGGTCTCGCGAAAAACACCATCGTCGTCCTTTGGGGAGACCACGGATACTACCTTGGTGACTTCGGGGATTGGTGCAAGCATACCACCTATGAGGTAGCCGCAAAAGTTCCTCTCATCATTTCAGCTCCTTCGATGAAAGGTGGGCAAAGAACTTCTGCTCTCACCGAGTTGGTCGACGTCTTCCCCACCCTCTGCGAACTCAGTGGATTACCTCTTCCCGAGGGCCTTCACGGCAGTTCTCTAAAACCTGTACTGAAAGATCCTGCCACCTCATGGAAGGAAGGTGTCTTCAGCCAATATTTTAAAAACAAGCCCAATGTCGGCAAGGTCCTTGGCACCAGTCTCCGCACCGATCGCTACCGCTACACCGAATGGCGGAAAAAGAATCAGGACGGGCCACTGGAAGACATTACCCTCATTGACTTCAAGACCGATCCCAAGGCAAAGAAGAACGTCGCAGATGACCCGAATTACAAAGAGCCGCTGAAAAAGCTCAAGGAACTGACTACGAGGTCGGGAACTGGTATCAAGCCAGAAGAGATCAAGCCGTAATACCCAGCACTACCACGTCATCTTGAGAAGACCGGAAATTCCGGAGACGTCGCAAATCGATTTTTTGCCCCGTATCGATGAGATTAGATAGAACCCAGAAGATGTTTGCTTCATTCCCTACCTGATACCGGTTTCGAAAAAAAATGCCTTTTGCCCGCGCACATATAACTCACGATCAACCAACTGCCCGCCCTGTCGCGTCAGATCAATACCAAGTTTTGGTATTACTTGCCGAAATCCTCTTCCTTCGTCTCACCATTTTGTGAGACAATAGTGAATTTTCCTCCAGTAATCTCCGCCAACTCACGCATTGGTCCCGCGGTGCCAGGCTCCATCAACGAGATGGTATTGACCACAATCGACTTACGCTTCGCTCGACGCCCGAGTGTCTTGGCAATATCCATGGATTTGTTGCCTGATTGACCGTCCGTCATGAAAAACACAATCTGAGGCTGTGGATCCATATCCAATGCCATTTCCAACGGGTCTTCCCAATCGGTACCCCAAACCAATGGAGTGGATTGAATTTGCTCCAAACTCTTTTTGAGTTCGCTCGGAGATTTCGTCACCCATTCAGCCTTTCGACGGGAACCCTTGGTCTCCCAGTCATGCGCACTACCAGTGCAGACCCAATCATAGTCGTGTCCACGATCACCCTCAACGACGGCTTTCTTGTTTCCTCCTGCCATTTTCACCTCGTCACCGGCCACCCACGCAGGCCCCGCAAAAAAGATCATCTGATACCTCACTCCGTCACCGAGTAATTTCATGGTCTGAGTGAGTTCCGACTTCAGCAGCTTGATCCGTGGTCCTCTTATCGACAACGAGTAGTCAATCACAAACACCACGCGCTCCGCAGAGGCGTTTTGATTGAAAAACACAGCTTCTGAACCACCGCCCCCGGTACCGAACCCACCCATACCCAAGCCAACGCCAAGGCCATCACCAATACCAACACCTTCAAATGCATCAGTATTGACCTCTGGGACGAAAATATCAGATGTCGTTGCCGAAGTGATCAATTTACTGCTCGAACTTGGTGGCGAGGGTTTGCGATTACTCACCTTTGTTTCCGTCTTGGTCACCGGTTTAAACTCCGGCGTATTGCTAATCCGAGCATTGATCTGAGCGGGCTCCTCCTCCGGCCCAACAATAATCCATAAAGCTAAGCCTAAAAAAATGACAGCGTGAATGAACACAGCAATCAACACGGACGAGAGCTTTTGCTGCTTAAGAGACTTCTCGTGCTGAGCTAGTGCGCGAGCGTGATCAGAGGCGCTGGGCGACTGTGCGTGATTTGAGGTCCGTAGCTGAAGTGACATTCTGAAATAAAGGTTTCAATCTTGTTCTTTAACTGCATGCAGAGAAAGATTATTAGCATAAAAGTGGTTTAATTGTAGCTATTGAGCACCACCGCTACAGCTCCATATTCATGTTTCTTTGCTTGTTTTGACAATACGGTTCAAATCGCGACTTTTCCGTCAAGATCTCATAGTGAGACAATTAGCCTCGCAACTCGCCATACTAAATCACCTGCCAACGTAACCCTGGGCAATTGGAATCCGACGCCCCACTCCGAATGCCTTCGACGTGACACGAAGACCGGGTGCAGCCTGCTGACGTTTCCACTCGTTGAGATCAACACGACGTGCCACCCAACGGACGAGTTCCTCGTCAAATCCTTCGGCAGCAATCTCGTCAACACTTGACCCCTGCTCAACGTAAGCTTCGAGTATCGCGTCGAGCACATCATACTCGGGTAGGCTGTCTTGATCCTTTTGATCAGGACGCAACTCAGCACTCGGTGGTTTCTTAATGGTATTCCAAGGTATCACTTCGCCCTCGCGGTTATACCAGGTCGCCAAATCGTAAACCGCCATTTTGGGCAGATCACTGATGACCGCGAGTCCGCCACACATGTCGCCATATATCGTGCAGTATCCCACTGCCAGTTCGCTCTTGTTGCCGGTAGTCAGGAGCAGGTGTCCAAACTTATTCGATAGAGCCATCAGCGTGACACCTCGCAATCGCGCTTGGATATTCTCTTCAGCAAGATCTGGCTCACGACCGGCAAACGCATCGGATAAGGAAGACGTTACAGACGAGAACATCTCGTCAATTCTTACCGTCTCATGTCGGATTCCAAGCTTCTCAGCCAGAGCAACAGCATCAGACACACTGTGCTCGGATGAATACGGACTAGGCATTAAAACACCCAAAACATTCTTCGGGCCCAAGGCATCTGCAGCAATCGCAGCGACCAGTGCAGAATCAATTCCACCACTTAATCCAAGAACCACTGACTTGAATCCGCATTTGGTGACGTAATCACGAAGTCCCAAAGTGAGAGCACCGCGAAGTTCGGCGGCATCAGTTGGCCATGTAACTAGTGGATCTGCATGCACCACATCGCCTTCTTCTTCTTGCCCTTCGTATCGAGTGAAATCAATGGTCACCGTCGCTGCACGAAACGCAGGCAGTGCGGCGATCACCTCACCGCTCGATGACACAGCGAATGAAGCACCATCGAAAACGAGTTGATCGTTACCACCGACGACGTTGCAATACGCGACTGGCACATTCAGCGACCGCGCCTTTGATTGGATCATTGCCACTCGAGAGCGTGGCTTGCCTAAATGATAGGGTGAAGCGCTCAGATTGACGATCATCTCCGCCCCCAACTCTACAAGCTCTGTGGCCGGGTCGCTGCGATAGAGGTTTCCCGGAAGATAGTCTTCGGTCCAAATATCCTCGCAAATCGTGATACCAATTTTCTTACCGAGAATATCCACCACTCGCCTTTCCTCTGCGCGGGCAAAGTAGCGGGACTCATCAAACACATCGTAACTCGGCAGGCGAGTTTTGTGGATCACATCAACCAGCTCGCCCTTCTTCACAACCGCCGCGCTGTTGTAAAAGGGATTACCATGGTTCGACGTGTTTCGCGAAACATAGCCAACGATGAGCGGCACCTCGCCAACGGACTGAGCGATCTCGCGCAGCGCCTTGATGTTATCGTTCACAAACTGACTCTTCCACAGCAAGTCGCGAGGTGGATAGCCGGTGATCGCCAACTCGGGTGTGAGCACCAACTCAGCGCCATCCTCGACAGCTGCCTGATACTCGCGCGCAATCATCTCGGCGTTGGCCTCGATGGCACCAATCGTCGGGTTCAGTTGAAGAAATCCAATTCGCATATTTGCGTTTTCCATAGCGGATCACCACAGCCCGTAGTGTCCGGTTTTCAGGATATATAATCCAAGGATAAGATTAGCGATTCCGTGCATCATTACGCACGCCGCAAGGCTTCGGGTCTTCACAGCCACCCAATAAACCAAAGTGCCCCAGATTACCGCTACGGCGTAATCCGCCGGTTGGTGAATGACCACGACCAGTGCGGTGACGATTCCAAAAACTCGCCATCTATGCGTTCCAAATGGCGTCGCCGTGAAAGGTTTATCCATATCCACCAAATAACGCATCAAAAACCCACGCCACACCAGCTCTTCGACGAAAGCCACGACAATCGCCATTCGAATCACTCGCAGAATAATCGTCCATAAGGACCACGACACATCATTCGGATCGAAGCCATGATCGCGCTCACGAACACCGATCCACGACATCCAATCAGCCACATCTCCGCCTAAACGGTAATACATCTCTGTCGGCAGAATCCAAATAGCGATCCCAATGATCCCGCAAACCGCACCGATCAATAAGTTCTTCGCATTGGTTCGGCTCCAGTCATAATGCTTCCACCAGAACGCAATCAAGCCACCACACACCAGGGTTTGTAGTGGATACACCCAATGCTCAGGTGCGGTGCGGTACCACGGCAAACCGGGCACCGTTTTCTTTACAAGCCACACTAACGAAATGAACACCTGGAATGCGACCATTGGGCCGACGTAGGCATACACGGGATTGTCACGAAAGCGCTGAAGTTTGGAACCGGGCATAATCAGAATTCTTTTGACCTATCCCTTCCCAACACCCAGTGAATTCAAAAACCGCTCTATCCTCACAATTGCTTCGCGTAGTTCATCAAAACTCGTCGCGTAGCAGCACCGCAAAAACCCTTCACCAGCCAATCCGAATGCAGTGCCTGGCACCGCAGCCACATTCTCCGCTTCAAGCAACTGCGTGGCGAACTCTTTGCTCGTCAACCCCGTCGCACGAATGTCCGGGAAAACGTAAAATCCACCACCAGGATCAGCTGTGGGCAATCCCATTCCATTGAGTGACTTCACCATGAATTTCCGACGTCGATCATAAGCTAGTCGCATCTCCTCAACGGCTGGCGCACCATTCTCCAGCGCCTCCACAGCCGCGGCCTGACTAGTGATTGGAGCACAAAGTGCGCCATACTGGTGAACTTTCATCATCGCCTCGATAAGGAATGTCGGCGCACAGGCGTAGCCCAGACGAAAGCCCGTCATGGCAAAGGCTTTGGAGAACCCATGCAACAAGACCGTCCGCCCCTTCATTCCTGGCTCCGCTGCGATTGAGCGGTGTCGCACACCGTCGTAGCGAAGCTCGCTGTAAATCTCATCAGTAATGACCACCAAGTTTCGCTCGATACAGAGCTTGGCGATCTTACGCATCTCTCCCTCATCCAGCACTGCGCCTGTTGGGTTGGTTGGGAAGTTTAACATCAGCACCTTGGTCTTAGGCGTGAGCGCTTTCTCGATCTCCTCAGCACGCAGCGAAAAACCATCCTCAAAATACGTTTTCACCGGGACCGGCACACCATGAACCATCGCGATGCTTGGGTGATAGGACACGTAGCACGGCTCGTGATAGATCACCTCGTCACCAGGATTGATCAGCGCGCGCAAGGCAATATCGATGGCTTCAGAAACACCCACCGTCACGAGGATTTCGTTGGCGTCATTGTAGTCGACATCAAAAAAGCTCTTCACATACTTGCGGATGCTCTTCCGCAAACTCGGCATGCCTAGATTCGACGTGTAGCTGGTTTGACCTTTCTCCAGTGAGTAAATCGCCGCTTCCCGGATGTGCCAGGGTGTGCGGAAATCAGGCTCACCGACACCGAGGGAAATCACTCCCTCGCGCCCTTGGACGAGTTCGAAGAAATCACGAATCCCGGATCGTGGGATGTTTTGTATATGCTCGGCGACGACCGAGGGACTGAGTTCGTTTTGCGACATTCCGTAAACTTTCTCTTTGCGTGGAAATTCAGAGCTTCACTCATTAAGGAGTCACAGGAAGACGTGTATCACCAGTCTCCTGATGTGCCTCGAATCCAGCCTCTTTATAAGACTTCAACTTGAAGTGTGTTGCTGTTGAAAGCACGCCATCGAGCGTGCTCAACTTCTGCGAAACGAACTGCGCGACCTGCCGCAGGTCCGCCCCTTGGACAAGCACGGCAAGGTCATAACCGCCACTCATCAACCAACACGACACCACTTGGTCAAACTTCGCAATTCGGTGTGCCAAACGATCAAACCCACCACCACGTTCGGGCGTGAGTCGCACTTCGATCAGTGCCGAAACATCAACTGACCCTGCCTTCTCCTCGTCCACAACCGTTTGAAAACCCAAGATTGTGCCGTCTTTTTCATACCCCGCTATCTTCGCCGCGACTTCTTCAACAGAGAGCGACGTTTGATCGGCGAGCGATTCAAGCGAGACACGCGCGTTACGGGAGAGGATGGACAGTAGTGGATCAGAAACCATGCCGGACTTTCCATGGTCATTGACGATTAGTCAAACAGACTGTAGCGGCTCTTTGCAAGCGCCGGAGAGCGGTTGACGTAACACGGCCAACACCTCGCACCCAAGATCCGCTTCGCTTCACGGCGCTTAAAAAGCCGCCGCTACAGAGAAAACCGCGGCTCATTTTGGTTTCTCCTACACTCGCCTAAGCAGCAGTCACCTCACATTGCATCCATATTGACTAATGAGCGAAAACCTCGCCACACTTATGACGGAATTTCAGATTCAGCAATGCAATGTCAGACGAGCAAAACATCGACCAAAAACACAGTTTTAATCCATTCCCGCTTGCCGCGTGGTTCTCGGGTGCACTGGTATTGTATTTTCTTTCTATCGGACCACTTGCCTATTTCAACGAAAAAGGAATCATCTCAGACTCGACTCTGGGTATCCTTGGCGAAACGTTCTACGCCCCCATCGTCTGGCTCACGGATGAGTCAGAAACAGTGAATCAGCTCGTTAACGATTATGTAAGTCTTTGGAAATAGTCCTGAAGGATGTTAGTTACGAAGAATAGGGAACTCGAACTCTCGGATCACTTTCATCGAAGTCTCTTACGTTTCTCGTCACAAGAATGCACCCCTCGTGATCCGCGCTCGCAAGAATGGTCGCATCGGGGAGCTTCAATTTATGTTCTCTCCTCTCAAAAACCGCGCGTTCTGCAACATTTTTACTGAGTTCGATACATTTCATGGATCGAAACAGTGCCTCAGCAGCTGCACTCTCTTCATCTGACTCAGCCCCACACATGACTTCAATCCATGAAATGATTGAATACAAGGGATCTGAATATCTCTCGATCTCCACTCGTGCTTTCTCGAACCCCTGAAGGTAGTCTATGAGCACATCGCTATCGATTACAGCCTTCATCGATCCCACTCTCCTCGAAGCTTGTCCACAAAAGTCCGGCTATCGATTGGACGCTTCCACGCACCAAAAGCCTCACTCCGCTCTTTATTGGCATTCGCCGCAAGCATCTCTCTCAACGCTCGCCTGATAGCCTCCGCGCGCGAAATCTTCTGAATCCTACACACATCAGCTAGCGCTTTCACTTCATCGTCCGGAATTTCAATGATTGTTCGCATGATGACGTCATCATTCATCATTATAGGATTGAATGCAAGATCAAAGCGGCTGCAGGTCTCGCCATGCTGTCGAAAGGATGACTCCACAAATTACTAGATGCCTGTCATGACATGAATTTACTCTAGAGATGAGATGAATCTGACAACAAAGGCGCACAAGCAGTCCATCTTGCCCTCTAGCGGCGCTTTGCAGGCGCCGGAGAGCGGTTCGCGCTGCACGGCTACCATCTCGCACCAAAGATCCGCTACGCTACACGGCGCTTGAAAAGACGCCGCTACAGAAGAACAGCTCAATACCCCTTCTTCCGCATCATCTCGCTAAGTTGCTGCTGGAACGATTGCATGTCCGCCTCGTTCGGGCGGTAGCCGACTTCGTCGGGCTCGATTCCAAAGCGCCCCATGTTATCGATCATCCACATCGCGGTTTTTGCATCGCTAAATCTTACCTTGCCGCTGACCACTGCACCGGGAATCACGATCTCATCAATGCTCACTGTGACATTCGTCGCACCCTGAGGCATTTCAGGCTCATCTGTTGAATCGCCTAAATCAGTTTCTGACTGAACTTCTTTGACCACCTCAGCCTCTTCAGGCTCATCTTCGTCGTCATCACCCGGCTCTTTCACCTCAAGTCCAAGGTCCAAAGCGAGAAAGCGCGTGTCCATGTAAGTCATGCGAAATCCAAACTCCTCTTCAACGCGTTTCTGGATGCCTGAGAGGCCAATCCCCTCGACTGCCCATTCCCCAAGCTTCGACTTTTGCTCATCCGTCAAATTACTGGCAATACTCATGACGCGACACTCATTGCACTCGACCGTTAGGTCAAGCCTTGTCTAAGCTCGCCGCGACTCTATCTCATCCTATTTTTCCCTCTTTATGCCCGACGCAGCCACCCGCAATCCCCGCTCGTTTCTCTGGTTTCGGGTATTCTTCAATTGTCGGTTCTACTACGCAATCTACGCCATCCTGTTCCTCGACTACGGACTGACGGCATCGCAGTTCGCCATCATGAATGCAGTCTGGGCGGCGGCGATCATTTTACTCGAAGTCCCGTCCGGCGCACTCGCTGATCAAGTGGGCCGCAAAAACCTCGTGGTATTTTCCGCCGTTTTGATGGTCGCTGAGATTGCCGTGATCTGTTTCACGCCCATCAACGCAGCATGGACATTCCCTCTTCTCGTCCTCAACCGCCTTCTCAGCGGCGCGGCCGAGGCTGCTGCCAGTGGAGCCGATGAAGCACTCGCCTATGAAGCCATGCCAGAGAACGATCGCGATGAAGCGTGGTCTGACCTGACTGGTAAAGTGATGAAAATCACCTCCTTCGGTATGATGTTCACCATGGCAACTGGTGCGTTTCTCTACGATGCGAGCGCAGTCACAAAGGCACTTTCGTGGATCGGTATGACCGTCGATCTTCAGACCGGCGACACCCTCAAATGGCCGCTCTACATCAACGGCATCACCGCCATCGGCGCGCTCATTGCCGCCCTTTCGTTTTCCGAACTCCGTGAAAGCCACGACACCTCAAATCTCTGGAAAAGCGTGCGAGAGAGCTTTGCCAGAACTCTCGAAACAGGAAAATGGATTCTTCACACGCCAGCTCCACTCGTGCTCATCATGGTGGGGATTCTCATCGACGGCGCGCTTCGCCTTCTCGTCACCAATGCGAGTCAATACTACCGCATGGTGGATATTCCCACCGCGTGGTTTGGTGTTCTCGGTGCAGTCGCTGCGGGGATCGGCATCTTCTCCGCCGCCTATGCCCGCCATCGACACAACAAATTCAAGGCATCAAGTAACTTCCGCCTGACGTGGATCCTCGCGATGCTCACACTGATCACCCTCGCCTACCCGATCAAATACTGGGGAGCGCTCGCGCTCTTTCCCTCGTTTATCGCCATGCAGATGCTCGGCTATTTTCTCTCGCAGCACATCAACGCGGTCACCCCATCGGATAAACGGGCGACCGTCCTCAGTTTCAAAGGACTCAGTATGAACCTGGCATTCGGCGGTGCCATGGTTATCTATTGGCTGCAATCATTCATCATCCAACAAAACAACCGCGACTCTGAGCTCAAGCAATTCTCAGCAGCCATCGAGTGGTGGCCGGTTATTTTTCTCGTCGCCAGTATACTTGTTTGGATATGGATGCGCGCCAAATTCGGTAAATCCATGACCGATATGATTACCGCTGCCAAACATCGACTCTCCACAAAAGATTAACGTCGCGGACTGGCGAGCACCGGCATCTCAGACGCCATTTCCCGCGGCACCTCAGGGCATTCAGGAAGGCTCTTCACTTGCTTAACAAGAGCCAGGAACTCAGCACGCCGACCGTCGTGGTCACGCCCAAGCGCACCCTTGGCGAGACGTTCGATCCGCTCGTAGTTCAAGGTATCCGATGGCAGGTCACCTTTGAGACGCAGGCCAAATCCTGCCACCGCTGCAGCAAATCGAAAATCATCGTCCAGCGAGCGCCAAAGCTTCATCACCGGCGGCACGGATACCACTTCTTTCTCATGCTGGAGTGTGCCTGGGACACGATAGATCAAGCGCACGCTCAACAAGTCACTGCTCTCGTCATCGCGATCGAAAATCCCCGCATAAAGCCCGACAGGATGATGCACACCACGCTCTTTCATATCGCTACGGCGAGACACCTCACGGTTTTTATCCACCTCATCCAGCTGGAGAGGAACCACTTCATAGAGTGCTGTCACAGTCTGGTTGCTATGCAAATCCGCTCCCGTCTCCGCATCATGGATAACACCACCAATCGCGGCGTCCTGACTACAACGTGAGTAACCGATCAAACGATAGCTCTTCACCATTGCTGCATTAAAATCTGCCACCACTCCAAGATCACTCGCCACGACTTCATCCGATCCACCACCCGGAACATCGCGACCACGTATCCCCACACGAACCAAGGCGTGAGATGCATTCCAAGGACACTCTCCAGTTTCGACGGACACACTCAGACGCTCGCCGTAAGCAGGCTCGGGATAACTGTAGGGGAAGTAGTTCACCAACTGTTCGACGGCAACGATATCCCTTTCAGGCAAACGCGACTCGCGGCGAACATTTGTCCACAGTGTTTCGTAGAAATCCGAACCAGCGACCACAGGAACAGCAGAGACGCCGTGAACCTTCGCTACACGGAATCCATCTGATTCCATGTTCGGAGCGAGTTCTTCGTTTTCAGCAAGCTCGACCGAACCCTCCGGGTCGGCAGCACTTTCCTCCACCGTGGCGGCTTCGGCAGAATGTGTCGCATGCGACATCACATCAGCTAACCAAGCTTCCCATGATGCGCGCTCACTCTTCTCCTTGTCATCGCGACTACCATCAACGGACGCCAACAGCGATTCTGATGTTGTCACTTTATCAGGCAGGGACAAGCGCACCCTCATCTCGTAACCATTCTCCTCAGCCGAGGCGACCATCGGATTCGATTCCAATTCATCCAACAAAGAGCCGCCCTTGGCTGACGTCATCTTATCAGCCAACCCTGAGTTAAACACACCTAGGAAAAACGCACCACCGACCACAAAAATCACCCCAGCCGCGATAGCCGCTGTGTTGAATGCCTTTCGAGGAGAAAAATACGCACTGCGTTTCGCCGCGTCAGTCACTTCTAAGCTGGCTACAGTAGGTTCGGTCTCGTCAACAGAAGGTGAAGTGGATTCACCGGATAAAACCGTGTCCAAATGATCGAACACCGCATTCCGCTGGCTCTCACTGAGCCCGCCGGGGCCGATTCGCAAGCCACTAGCAAGCGCGTCGACTACTTCGATGGTGTCTTCGGCTTTTCCTCGCAGATCCGCATCACCGCGCAGCACTGCCTCAAAGTTGGCAAACTCATCAGGCGGTAATTCGCCCAACACGTAGCTCGTCAGCTCTTGAGGGTCTGGATCAATAGGAACCATGAAATTCGAAAGGGTGTAAATTGTTAGCTAGCTAGTGTTCGATACGTCAAACTCTTCGCCATACTGTCAGCTTTTATCCGCGCACGCCTTCTCCGCTCTTGAGAAAATCCTCGGCGCGACGTTGCTCAAGTTTCTCACGCAAGTTCTTCAATCCAGTGTGAAGGAGGAAACCAACATTGCCCGATTTCAACCCGGTCACTTCAGCAATTTCCTTGTAGCTCATGTTCTGCTGAAAACGCAGTAAGATGACCTCTTTCTGGTTGTGTGGAAGCTCTTCCACCCACTCCAAAACCTCCCGAGTCTGATCACGCTGCGAGGACAGGGACGCAGGATCGAGGTGGCTCACATCTTCGGCGTCCGGCACTAGATCTGACACCACCATCCTGCTTTCCTTGCGGATCACATCAAAGGCGCGGTTTCTCGCCACGGTGTAAAGCCACGCCTTCACATTCTCCTCAATCTGCTCGGGATCTTGATTGCACAAGCGCATGAACGCATCCTGCACCACGTCCCTCGCCCGCTCGTGATCACCCTTGAGAAGCCCCGCCACATAGTAAACCAAGGCTGATTCGTGATCGCGCAATGATCGTTCGACGATTTCACGGATTCGTTGGATGGGGTCGTCTTGTGTGGTCATAAACCTGAATAGTGAAAGGTGAAAACGCGTGCTCTAAAGGTATAACACCCATCGAGTCTCCTTTATTAGAGTAAATGATAACAATTTTTGCCTTTCCTGACTATCCCTAAAATAAAGTCTCACCAAGGATTCCATATCGACAGATTTTACTCGCGTTTCATTCGTCCGTCCGTTGACATTCGCCGAGGCTACGACAAACTAGAACCCGCAACCATGACCGAGCGCGTTTTCCTGTTTGTATGCACTGGCAATACCTGCCGTAGCCCTCTAGCCGAAGGCTTGCTGAGGCATGCTCTCAGCGATAGACCGGACATCATCGTGAAATCCGCAGGAGTCGCCGCCGGAAATGGCCAGGGTGCCAACCCACAAACCCTCTCCGTGCTCGAAGAAGTCGGCATTGACCTTTCCTCCCACCGCTCGCAAAGCGCCAACAACAGCCTTCTCAACGACGCGGAATGGATCGTCGCCATGACCAACGACCATCGCGATATTATGATCAGCATGTTCCCGGAAGCTGCCGATCGCGCCAAACTCCTCTGCGACTTCATCCCCGGACAAGAAGGACAAGACGTTCCCGACCCCATCGGCATGGGACGCCAAGCTTACTTAAACACCCGCGACGTCATCGTCGAAGCCATTCCTGGAATTCTCGCTCACATTGGGAAACCCAAGGACTAGCCTTCTCCATTTCCAGCCCAGACCAATCAACACTCACTTCTAACCTAAGAAAACCATGAACATCTCCATCGGAGCAGACCACGGCGGCGTCGAATTGAAGGACGCCATTATCGCCCACCTCACCTCAGCGGGTCACGCCGTCACCGACCACGGCACCGATTCAAGCGACTCGGTCGATTACTCGGATTATGCCCCAGCCGTTTGCCAGGACGTGCGCCTTCAGAAAGCAGACCTCGGTGTGTTGGTCTGTAAAACCGGTATCGGCATGAGCATTTCCGCCAACCGCATCGACGGCATCCGCGCAGCACTCGTCCGCTCAGCGGAAACTGCCGACCTCACCCGTGATCACAACAACGCCAACGTCATCTGCCTCGCATCGAACGACGTCTCACCCGAAGAAGCTCCGGCAATCGTCGATGCCTTCCTCTCCGGTGAATTCAGTGGTGGCCGCCACAGCCAGCGACTCACCAAAGCAGATGGAGCCGTGCTTAATTGGCAGGATCCGGAAATTGGTGCCGCCATCGCCGCAGAAGCAGAGCGCCAGCAGACGCACATCGAACTGATCGCATCCGAGAACTTCGCATCGCTAGCCGTTCGCGAAGCCCAAGGCAGCGTGCTCACCAACAAATACGCCGAGGGCTACCCGGGTCGTCGTTGGTATGGTGGATGCGAACACGTCGATAAAGTCGAGCAACTTGCCATCGACCGCGCGAAGCAAATCTTCGGAGCCGACCACGCCAACGTCCAGCCACACTCCGGATCACAAGCGAACACTGCGGTGTATTTCTCAGTGCTCAAGCCGGGCGATAAAATCCTCACCATGGACCTCGCCCACGGTGGTCACTTGACCCACGGTCACAAAGCCAACTTCTCCGGACAGCTCTACGAAGTCACTCACTACGGTGTGTCCAAAACCGATGGCCGTATCGACTACGACGCGCTCGAAACACTCGCCGTCGAGACTCAGCCGCAAATGATCACCGCAGGAGCATCCGCCTACCCGCGCATCATCGACTGGGAACGCATGGCAGCCATCGCCAAAAAGGTCGGCGCTTATCTCTTCGTCGACATGGCACACATCGCCGGACTCGTCGCCGCAGGTGTTCACCCGAGCCCTGTGCCGCACGCTGACTTCGTCACATCGACCACCCATAAATCCCTTCGAGGACCACGTGGCGGCATCATTTTGTGCAAAGAGCAATACGCCAAGAAGATCGACGGCAAAGTATTCCCCGGCATCCAAGGCGGACCACTCATGCACGTCATCGCTGCCAAAGCAGTGTGCTTCGGCGAAGCCCTCAAGCCCGAGTTCAAAGACTACCAGGCGCAAGTCGTTGCAAACGCCAAAGCTCTCGCCGCAGCGCTCACTGCCAAAGGGTTTGAAATCACCTCAGGCGGCACCGACAACCATCTCATGCTCGTCGACCTCCGGCCAAAAGGTGTCGATGGTTCTGAAGTCCAGGTTCTCCTCGATGCCGCAGGCATCACCACCAACAAGAACGCCATTCCCTTCGACACCGGATCACCGATGAAGCCATCCGGTATCCGCGTCGGCACACCGGCCGTCACCACCCGCGGCATGAAAGAAGCCGAGATGGAAAAAATCGCCAACTGGATCAACGACGCCATCGAAAAGCGCGACGACGAATCCGCACTAAAAGCCATTAAAGCCGAAGTCGCCGAATTCAACAAGCACTACCCAATTCCGTAAGGCCAATCCCCTCGCTACTTCCTACCCGCTACTAGCTACTCCAATAATGATTACCAATCCCTTCCGCGAGGAAACCATCTCCAAGCAATTGGCCGAGCCATGCACCATTGTCATCTTTGGTGCCACCGGTGACCTCACACACCGCAAACTCGTCCCCGCGCTTTACAACATCGCGCAGGATGGTGATCTGCCGCACGGCACACGCATCGTCGGCTTTGCCCGTCGCGACAAATCAGACGAGCAGTTCCGCGATGAACTCGCTGAAATGAACGCCAAGGTCTCACGACAGGGGCACGACGAGAAGGTGTGGGAAAAGTTCGCCAGCAATATCTTCTATCACCAAAGCACCTTCGACGATGCCGATGGCTACGCGAGTCTCGCCTCCAAGCTCACCGAACTCGAAGACGAAAACGGCGGCGCGGGCAACCGATTGTTCTATCTATCCAGTGCCCCTGAGTTCTTCGACGACATCCTCGTGCATCTAAAAGGCGCAGGACTTAACGAAAACCGCGACGACAAATGGGCGCGCGTTATTGTTGAAAAACCCTTCGGCAAAGACCTCGCCACCGCGCAGCATCTCAACGAAGTCCTCAGCACAACCTTCCACGAAGCCGACACCTACCGCATCGATCACTACCTCGGCAAAGAAACCGCGCAAAACATCATGGTGCTGCGTTTTGCCAATGCGATTTTTGAACCACTCTGGAACAACCGCTTCATTGATCACGTCCAAGTCACCTGCTCGGAAGACCTCGGCATGGAAGGCGGACGCGGTGGATATTACGACACCGCAGGAGCTCTTCGCGACATGGTGCAAAACCACCTCCTCCAACTCATCAGCTTGATGGCGATGGAGCCACCAGTCGACCTATCCGCCGACGGCGTGCGCGATGCCAAAGTCAACGTCCTGCGCGCGCTTCGTCCGATGGCGAGCCCGGAAGATGTCGGCAAAAACGTCGTGCGTGCGCAATACACCGAAGGCTCGGTGAACGGCGAAAAAGTCCCTGGCTACCGCGAAGAAGATCGGGTCAATCCGGAGTCACTCACCGAAGCCTACGTCGCACTTCGTTTGCACATCGACAACTGGCGTTGGGAGGGTGTGCCTTTCTACCTTCGCATGGGCAAACGCCTGCCGAAAAAGTCCACCGAGATTTCCATCCACTTCAAAAAGGCACCCAACGTGCTGTTTAACAAACTGCACGTCGACAGCCGCGAGAATGTGCTCGTCATCCGTATTCAGCCCGACGAAGGAAACTCACTCCGCATGGTCTCGAAAATCCCCGGCGCAAACATGCGCATGGAGAGCGTGAAGATGGACTTCCGCTACTCGACCAGTTTCGGTAAAGCCTCTCCGGAAGCCTACGAACGCCTTCTCCTCGACGCCATGTCCGGCGACGCCACACTCTTCGCCCGCCGCGACGAAGTCGAAACCGCATGGAAGTTCATCGACGAGATCGAGCACGCCTGGCACCAATCCGTCACCCCGCCACCGATGGCAGAATACGAAGCCGGATCCTGGGGCCCAACCGAAGCCGACGCCCTACTAGCCCAAGACGGCCACCTCTGGCGCAGACTGTAGAGAAAACGCGGAACGACAAAAGCGGAGCGCGGAATTTGAAATACAGCACGGCTGACCGCCCTGCTGTAGCGGACGCATTGCAATCGCCGAACGAACGCCCCACACCCCGGCGAAGCCGCATAAAATGTAGGTTAGACGTGTCGGCTAACACCATACCCCCGGCGCAGCCGCAGATGCTGTAGGTCGGACGTGTCGGCCGACATCACCTCCCCGGCAAAGCCGCAAATCTACATACCATCAAGCTCCCACCTGTCTTAAAATGCCGGCCGACACGTCCAGCCTACAAGCCAGATCAGCAACACTGTAGCGGACGCTTTGCAAGCGCCGAACGAACGTCCCACACCCGTCGCAGCCGCATAAAATGTAGGTTAGACGTGTCGACTAACACCATACCCTCGGCGCAGCCGCACTTCCTAACCCATCGACGATTAAAAAAAGACGCCGGCACAGTGCCTTTCATTTCTAATGTCTTTCCACGCAAAATTATCGACGACTCTTCACCCCCACCACAAGAGCAACCAGCACCAACGCCACAAAAACGACCAGCCACCACGGCAAGGTCTGTTGAACGGTTTTCTCCTTCGTAACCTCACCGGGATCTGGTTCATCTACTGAACCAGACAATACCTTCCCCTCCGTTCCGCTCTCAAGCTCCACAACACTTCCGGGATCAGGAGTGTTCACCTTTGGATCCAGTGAATACCATTCGTAGCCTTCAGGTGGTGGAATCGGTTCTTTGTAGATTCCAGGCCTTTGACGATCAATAAAAAGTCTGGAGATCGTTATTTTCTCCATGAGTGGCCTATCGATATTAAAGCTGGAATTGAAACTATATCCAATTCGAATATCACCAACGCGCGCGGCGGCAAAAAAATCATCGCCTCCAACTTCGGCTGTGTTATTCACTTTTTCCGGCAATTTCGGGCTGACGATCAAATATCCGTCAAATACAGCCTCCCAATCAAGCGACTCATCAACGACCAAATGGCGATCACCCGCGAACGCCATACATGGCAAGATCGCCACCAACAGCGAAATTTTGAGGGAGCGTCTCATTGATACCCTCCCACCGATTGGTCTTCGTAAAAATGATTCGGGACACCGATAACTCATGCTCAACTGGTAGATCTTCACCATCTTTTCTCCAAGTCAATTTGCTCTCAACGCCCTTCCGCCCATGACCTACGGCACTGCACTGTCACAATCTACTGACTGAATTTTTCCCTGAGATGCGCGAAGGGACGGCATACCCTGTGCAAGCTCGGCAATCTAAGAATTTTGTGAAATCTTTTCGATGAAGAAAAGTTAGCTCTAGAAACTGACTGTTCACAACGTATTGCATCCCATTATGAAATATCTCCTACTTTTTTCCCTAATGCTGACACCCATGGCATATGGCCTCGGATTTGCCGATGGCGTGAAAATCGGTGAAGTGACGGATTCTTCGGCGGTGCTTTGGGCCCGTCTAACTGAGCGCGACGAGGCCGATAACCGGGTTCCCAAGTGGGATGAAAACAACCCGCAGTGGACAGCTCCTGGCACCAAAGGAGAGATTCATTTCAGCTATTGGACCAGCGAGGGTGATGAGCCTACTTCGACTCAAACTATTCCCGCCATCGCTGACAATGATTACTGCGCACAATTCACGTTAAGTGACCTCAAGCCGGAAACGGAATACCAATTCAAAGCACATGGAAAGTCCGGTGAAGAAACCGCGACCTTCTCGGGCAGCTTCACCACAGCGCCGACAAAAAAATCAGCGGAGCCTGTTTTTTTTACGGTGTCGACCTGTCAGGATTTTCCACGACGAGATGATTTGGAGAACGGTCATAAGATTTACCGTTCGATGCTTAAACTGGATCCCGCCTTTTTTGTTCAAACAGGTGACACGCTTTACTACGATAAGCCCAACCCATTGGCGCAAGATATTGCGACCGCCCGCTACAAATGGAATCGACTTTATGCTCTCCCCTTTCTTCGCGATTTTCACAGCAAGATACCGAGTTACTGGATGCACGATGACCATGACGTGTTGAAAAATGATTGCTGGCCGGGGCAGACTTACGGTGCTTTGACATTTGATCAGGGACTCAAGGTTTGGAAAGAGCAAATCCCACAGTCAAAACTCCCTTACCGCAATTTCCGGTGGGGCAAGTATTTGGAAATCTGGCTGCCCGAGGGCCGCGAATTTCGCTCACCGAACAACATGAAAGACGGACCTGAAAAGAGCATCTTTGGCGAGGCTCAATGGAAGTGGTTGGAGGATTCCATGAAGTCTTCAGATGCCACCTTCAAACTTTTCGTCTCGGCGACTCCAGTGGTTGGCCCGGACCGCAAAAACAAGAATGACAACCATGCCAACGAAGGCTTTGCTAAGGAAGGGCTGCGTCTTAGAAAATTCCTCAACGGCATTCCCGGATGTTTTGTCATCAATGGAGATCGTCACTGGCAATACCACTCCATCGATGCGGAGACCGGGCTGAATGAATTTTCCTGCGGCCCGGCTTCAGACAAGCACGCAGGTGGGTGGAATCAGAAAAACAAATTACCCGAACACCAGTTTCTTCGTGTGAAGGGCGGCTTCATTTCGATTTCCGTTGATGCCAAGCAAGCGCGAGTTCGCCATCATGATGTGGATGGCAACGTGGTTTATGAGTCAATCATGCTAGCACCAGTGAAGAAATAATACCAAATCCTGGTATTGATCTGTAGCCACCTGATAGACCTGCGAACCAATGACCGTAGCGTATGTGGGGATTCACATCCCTCGTCGCCTGATGATCTCCAAGTCCCCCACTCGCTACATCACGCTAACTGGACATTTGATGACAATGCTCACAGCGATCGTTGTCACTCTCTCGTTTTCAATCTCTTCGATCGCCAGCGAGGCTCGTGCTTCAGAGCCGGACATACCCCGTTTGGAAAATCCTTTTGATGTCGCCTATCTCCAAAATCAGCTCAAGAGCACCAAGCCGAGACTGATTTATAACGACGAGATTCTCAACAACCTGAAGTCCAGACTTCAAACGGATGCGATCATTAAGAATGTTTACAAAGCGATCCGCAATGAAGCAGGCGAGATCTTGTCAAAGCCGTTGATCGAGCGCCAGCAGACCTCCTTTGACATGCTGGATGTTTCCAGAGGCTTCCTACGCCGAATGAACGTGCTGGGACTCGTCTATCTGGTCGAGAAGGACCGCACCATGCTCGACCGGATCAACAGCGAACTTCTGGCCATTTCGGCATTCGAAGATTGGAACGCCGCAGTTTTTCTCGATACCGGGGAAATTTGCATGGGAGTCGCCATCGCTCTGGATTGGACCGTGGATGATCTACCGCAGGAAACTATCGAGATAGCGAAAGAAGCGCTGATCGAAAAAGGGCTTAAACCAAGCTGGAAGAATCACGGAGGCAATCCAAAGCACATTTGGTGGATCGGCCATTACAACAATTGGAATCAAGTCTGCAATGGCGGCTTGATCGCCGCAGCGATCAGCGTCGCCGATTTGGAACCAGAGCTAGCGGCCATGACCATCCACCGTGCCATGGACAGCATTCCCCATGTTCTCAATGAAAATTACAATCCCGATGGAGCATGTCCGGAAGGAGTTATGTATTGGCACTATACCACCAGCTATGCCGTACTGACGATTTCGATGCTCGAAACCAGCTTTGGTGCTGATTTTGGATATCGCGATTACCCGGGATTCATGGAAAGCGCATTGTTCAAAGTAATGACCAGTAATCTGCCATGCGGTGGATATTACAACTACGGCGACTGTGTCGACGGGCCGCATTACGATGGAGACATGATTCTCGCTTGGTTTGCCAAGGAAACAGGCAAGAGCATGTTCTTCGAAAAGGATAAATTTTTGATTCCTGCGAAGAGTCTTCGTCTGAGCTACCTTGCAGGTGCCTCATTGGCTTGGATAAGCCGCTATCGCGAAACCGACGCAAGCAAACCTCCAAGCAGTTTCGTCGCCGAAGGCAACAGTCCGGTTGCCGTATTCCGTGACCACGGCGATCCAAACGGGTTCTATCTGGGGTCCAAGGGGGGCTGTGGAGCTGTGAGCCACGGCAACATGGATGCCGGCTCCTTCCTCTTCGAACTCGACGGCGTGCGTTGGAGCCTCGATCCCGGCACGCAAAGCTACCATATTGGAGAGCAAGGGTTTGATCTTTGGAAACAGCACCAAGAGTCGCAGCGCTGGGAACTACTGACTAAAAACAACATGGGGCACAGCACCCTGACCATCGACGGAAAACGACACGTTGTCGACGGCTATGCTCTTGTCAGCTGTAGTCAGACCGGAAAGAATCCGAGCGTCACTTACGACCTCAGCCCCAGCCTTGAAGGCCAACTCCAGTCGGCTCTAAGAACGTTCACACGTCAGGGAGAACGCACCCTCCGCATTGTGGATCATTTGGTGCCTTTGCCCTCTACGCAGCAAATCACCTGGCAATTGATTACTCAAGCCGAAGTCACATTGGATCTGGATGGTGCCGTTCTTCGTCAGGACGGAAAAACCCTCCTCATCCGCAAGCATTCACCGTCGCAAGTCGCCTTCGAAATCGTTCCGCTCGATCCTCCGCCCCATCGCTACGATAAACACATCAAAGGACTCAAGCGGATTGAACTCCGCGTGCCTGTGACCGGTAAAGAACCCAAGATCACTCTAGATATCGAACTTCGCGGTCAGCCAGAATAACAGGACGCCAATCAAGACACCAGCAAGCTACCACTTGTCCAAAAATGCCGGCCGTCACATCCGGCCTACAAGACAGGGCAGTCTTACTTCCTCGCCCCCCCTTGGCGCTCAAACAACGCAGCTGCAGAATCGCAGCTCCCATTTTTTGCACCTCTTTGCGCATTTTTGTGGCAAAAAATCAAGTTCACCACTCAAACGCGCGCATCCCGCGACCGCATGACTGCTCACTTTTTCAACCCATCGAGTAGTTGTTGGTGGATTCCACCGAAGCCACCGTTGCTAAGCACGAGGATCACATCGCCTTCTTTTGAAGTGCAGACGAGGTTCTCGACGATGGCGTCAACACTCGGGCCAAGTAGCGCAGGGGTGCCCGCCCCGTTGATTTGACTGACCAACATCTCCACGTTGAGTTGTTCGCTTTCGGGGATTTTCGAGTTGTCTTCGATCGCGGAAATGATCACATCGTCAGCACTTTCGAGCGCGTCCTTGAGTGCCCCTTGGAATACGCTTCGTCGCGTGCTGTTGGATCGCGGCTCGAATACAGCGCGGATCCTGCGGTTCGGATAACGCTGGCGCATGCTCGCGATGGCCAGTTGAATCGCCGTCGGATGGTGTGCGAAATCGTCGATAACCGTCACCCCACCAACCTCACCGCGCACTTCCTGACGTCTGGCGATACCGGAAAATTTCTTCAGCCCTGTGGCGATCACTTGATCGTCAAGCCCGGCGAAGCGAGCGAGAAGCACGGCGGCGGCGGCATTGCGCACGTTGAACTCACCATCCATCGGCAATTCGAAGCGAAAACCATCGAGATCAAAAAAGCTACTACCAGACTGGTAATCAACATTGCAGATGCGGTGGTCACAGTCCTCACCAAACCCAAGTGTCGCCACAGGAGCGGGCGCGCCATCTGCGACATCGAGGCAGTTTTCGTCATCACCATTGATGATTGCAACGCCACATCTTGGCACGATGTTAAGCAGTCGCTTGAAGGTCAATTTAATCTCATCGAGTGACGCGTAGATGTCCGCGTGATCAAACTCGATATTGTTGATCACCACAGCCTCGGGAAGGTAGTGGAGAAACTTTGAGCGCTTGTCGAAGAACGCAGTGTCGTATTCGTCGCCTTCCAAGACCACAAAATCACTATCCGTGAACTTTGCGCCTGTATTGAGGTTTCTAGGCAGCCCGCCGATCATATAAGACGGATCCAGTTTTCCGTAAGTGAGCAACCATGCGACGATCGATGTGGTTGTCGTCTTTCCATGAGTGCCGGTCACCACGAGGTTACGCTTCCGACAAAGGAAGAACTCTTTCAGAGTCTCGGGAAGCGATAGGTAGCGTAATTTCTGATCGAGCACCGACTCCACCTCAGTGTTGCCACGGCTGATCGCATTGCCGACAACGATGTAATCCGCGTCCTCTGGTACGTTCTCAGCAGAGAATCCGGAGAGAATCTTCACCCCTTCGCTCTCGAGAAATGTCGACATCGGTGGATACACCTTCTCATCCGACCCAGTAACATCGTATCCGCGCCGCTTCATCGCCGCAGCTACGGCCCCCATCGCGGTGCCGCAAATACCAAGAAAATGAACCTTTGTAGGCTCGCCTGAGAGATCACTTTGCATCCGACCTTTCTACGCTTCCACAGCGTAAGCGCAAGCGATTAGCCAATATCCGACCAATTTCTCAAAGGATCACCAATGCTAAGATCGCGGTTCCATGCAGAAGTGGCGTAGCGTCCAGCTCTCAGCGCTTGCCATTGGTCGTCGAAATCACTCGGAAATTCAACATCTGTCAGCTTTAGAGCGTCACTGGCAAGGTTGGCGGCAAACTGTTGTCCGAAGAGTTCTCTGTCGATTTCATGCCCCTGCAAATCAATGCTGCCTTGGTGGATGACCCCTTCCCTCGTCCTACGCTGACCGGCACCCGCGATCTTTTTTTCTGATTTTGTGTGGATCAAATCTTCACGAACCGGCGACACGAAGCAGGGAGCACCTACTCGTTGATCCCCCTGTGTAGCCAATGCCACATCGGGTATTCCTAGTCCTTGTAAAGTCTTCGCCAAAGCCTGATGAATTGCTCGGTATGATGCCACGCGATCGTTTCCAAACACATCATCGCAGACTACCTTGGGGATGATGATGGTATACGGAAGGTCGGCACCATGGAAAACGGTCCCACCTCCGGTGAAACGCCGGACCAGCGGCACGGATTTCTCATCCAGCTGAATGCGTGCTTGCGCAGCATCCTCAAAGTATCCTGTGGTTACCGCTGGCTCAGACCAACGATATACACGAAGAATCGGATCACTTGCCCCTGATCGCAAGAGCACCTCGTCCACAGCCATTTGTCCGGCTGTGTCACGTGCCGCGTTATCGATCCAATAGAGGAATCGTGCAAAGGGCTTTAAAGCCATAGAATCACTCACCGTTAAATGCTCGCTTCACACCTTGGCCAAACTTCTTAAAGCCGTCGCCAATGTCACGCCCGACGTCTTTTGAGGTGTTTTTGATGCGCTGCCAATCAATGCGGTTTAATGGGTTGGTGTAAGCGGTTGCTGTCGGTTGCGCTTCCCAGTTGGCTGCAATCATTTGCCCACTAGTGCCGTCAATAACCAACTCAGCGACGACGCGCTCCTGGAAGTCGCGCAGCTCAAGGTTGTAAATCGGCGTCTGTCCCGGCCCACGTCCGACAATCTCATAACTCAAGGTGTGAAAACCCACTTTAGCAGCCGTCGCCGCCGCGTTGGCAATAGCGAAAGCATCGGTAGAGTTCTTCCTCAAATCATTCATTTTAAAGGCGGGCCCCAGTCGATTTTTGCTTTGCTCTGCGCTCAATAAAGTAGCTTGAACAATCTTGCCATTAGCGACTTGAAAATAGGAAAGGCGACCCGCCACTTTCAAGTCGTAGGCCATAATGTGCCACACTATTGGCTGGTGCGCTCCCTTTTGCCCAACCACTGCCACCAAACGATCACGGTATGCCTGACCGTAAGAGTTCAATACAGCAGAGATCGCTTGTTTACCAGGCACCGGGCCTTGTGCTCTGGCGTCGCCAAAAGCCAGCGACATTACAGTAACAAGGCCTAGAGCAAAAAGAACGAGAAACCGAGATAGGCAGGATCTTGATTTGTTCACAGAGAATCGATTTTCAGAGGACATAAGATTGATCATTCAGACTTTCCGAGGCAAGTTTCGTCTCCAGTCATCAAGTATGCAAGCGCCAAGCGCAACGCATCTCGTTTCAGCAAACCGCGCCAAAATCACATTTTCACCCGTATCAGCTCGCAAATACCACACTCAGATGCCTATCACCACATCATCCTTTACGCCTCCCGACTGGAAAAACTGCGCGCTACTCATCGTCGGCCACGGGTCTACAGAAAACCCTGACTCATCGGCACCGACTCATCTCATCGTTGATTCACTCCGTAAGCGAGAGGTCTTTGCCGAAGTCCACGCGGCGTTCTGGAAGGAAGACTCGAGCATGCGCGAAGCCTTGGCGATGATCGATGCCACCACGGTGTTTGTCGTTCCTATGTTTATCAGCGAGGGATACTTCACCACTGAGGTGATCCCTCGCGAGCTGGGTTTCCCTGCCGATAAAAAAGTCAGCACCGTCGACGGAAAGACCATCATTTACACCCGCCCAGCAGGCGTGCATCCCGCAATGAGCCAGCTCTTGCTGAAGCGCGCCTACGAAGTTGCCGGCGATACGCCACCCGAGCAAAGTAGCCTGCTAGTGGTTGGCCACGGCACGGCTTTGAACAAGCAATCGCGCGCCGCTGTAGCCGATAGGGTAAAGGAGATCAAACAGAGTGACAGCCGTTTCGCCGAAGTCATTGACACCTATATGGAAGAAGCTCCGCTGATTAGCGAGTGGGAGTCTGTTGCCAGCCAGGACAATGTGGTTGTCGTGCCTTTTTTCATCTCAGACGGGCTTCACAGCTATCAGGACATCCCCGTGCTTCTCGGAATGGAATCCGAACCTACAGCTGCCGCGTCCCAGCGCGATATATTCCGCCACAACCCGCATCACCTACGTGGCAAAACGCTCTTCTACAGTTCGGCCATCGGCACAGATCCATCGATGCTTGATGTGGTTCTCGATTTGGTCGCCGAAGCTGGCGCTGGTGAAATCCTGCCAACAACATCCGCGGAACCAGAGAACGCCTTATACCTCAGCACAGCGATCGAGAACGGCACCGCGACGATCGGCCAGATCAGCATTAAAACGGTCGGCAAGAGATTTGAGCTCCGCCATATTGATGACGAGGAAAAGTCCGTCGACCAACTTACCACCTATAGCAAAGCCTCTGATGCCCGTGAAATTGCGTTCTACAACGACACAGGAGATTACCGACCACTACGGACTTCCCCAGACTTAAAAACATCTTGGCTGTTAGTCGTTAAAGACCAAGATGATCTGCTTCAGGCTCTCGATTACTTCTACCCTGCTACGGCAGGCCTCTCTCGACTTTACTTCACAGATTCTTTGGATGTTTGCCACTTCCGCGACAAACTCGGTAGGCAGACGGGGATGTATCGCTCCGCTCGCACCATCTCTGACTCCGCCGCCAACCAATTGATCAATCGATGCTGCGACCCTCGGAATTCCTGTCTAAAGAAACGACTATGGGGACTTACTGCAGAGAAACGCACTGATCTAAAATTGACCGCACCCGAAGGAGCCGTCGACCTTATTTGCCAGGAACCTTGTAACATCCTCGTAGCCGAAGCGCGTAAAGCCGCGAAGAGCGAGGTGATTAAGATTGTCTAGTGAGACCACTGGTCATACCGCTTCCAAATCACCCTTGGATCTATCCTCGCGGGCATTCCCTTACACAACAATCCTTCACAGTCTTTCTCACGTCTAGACCTTACCAGTTTCCGGTATCATACCGGTTTCGAATAAAAAAACCTGACTTTTCGCCGCGCACAAGTAGCTCACTATCAACCGATTCACCTCCCACTTGTCAATCGCGTGCCGCGCAGCGGTTCTACGCGACGTGTCAGATCAATACCAAGATTTGGTATCAGTCAATCGCCAGATAGGCAAGCATTCTACCAGTGCGCCCCTTCTCTCTGCGATATGAGTAATAGCTCTCTTGGTCGCTTGCGGTACACGAACGCGACACATGAACCTCTCCCACGTCCGACTCAGTAAGTTGTTGCTGGATCTGATCTGCGATGTCCACTTCGTAGTGCGGAGGTCGAATACAAGGCGAGAGCTGGGCGATAATATCCCGCCGTTCGCAGCCCATTTCGGCGGCCATGATATTGATCGTTCTGGGCACGATCTCTAACTCGGTCCCCTTCTTCCCCGAATGACATAGGGCGATGACCTTGCGCTTAGGATCGACAAGATATACCGCACAACAATCGGCAACCACAATTCCGAGCACCGTGCGCGGGCAATCGGTCACCAGAGCATCCACACCTCGCACCTCTTGCCGTGTGGTCTCGTTATCCAACACTCGATGAATACCATGACTGTGAACCTGCTCCGCAGTCACAAGACGAAACCCTGGGAGTTCATCGGCAAGCACAGCATTCCACGCAGGCCACATTCGAGGCATTACCACTTCTTTGGGACCATCGACATCGACCACTGCTTGGCGGCCAAGAAACCCGTGATAGATACCCGGGAGATCTTGAAATGACGGAAAACTTTCCCTTCGCATAGATCAGCCATTCCTTCCTGACACCATTTGACCAGGATCACTGTAAAAATGACATTAGCGACCGCCGTTCAAAACATTGACTGGAAGACTCTGACGGTCTGTCTCATCCATTTGACTCATCAGGTTCGCAACGCCCTGTGCAAGACTATCACGTAGACGGTTAACCAGAGCGCGTCCGTCATCGCTGATTCGCACCAAAATTTTACGGCGATCATCTTCAGCGTGGACACGACTGACGTAACCAAGTTTTTGCAAACGATCAACCAAACCTGTAGCTGCAGCCGTGGAGTGCCCCATTTTCTTCGCTATATCCGTCATGGTAAGGCTGTCCTGATCGTCAAGATAACCCAGCAGGAAAAATTGCGCATAAGAGACTTTGCCCTCATTCAAGTCATTGGATAGATCCAAAAGACATGAACGTTGAGCGAGCATCATGAAGTCAGCCAAGCGGTCAGCTTCAGTGTTGGAGCGATTAATCGTCGGGCTGATAGACTTTCGCACGGATTCAGAGATTGTCGGCTTCATAGGATAGAGAGAATTCGATGGGATAAACGGTTGAGAGAGTAGGTCGCTCGACACTCCCAAATCTTCGTTTGCTGAAAATCATGAGAACTAATCAAGATTCAGCTTTTTACCCATCGATAAAAGGTATGGCAAGCCGAAAGTTTTAAACTTCTATATTAATTCCCCCGATTTTGAACAAAGTTTTTAAAGTCGCGGAGGATTCTCTCAATTTCGTGAAAATATTTCACAAAATTTAGCACAAAATCAGCCACCATCAGGCCAAATTCAGCTAACTCGCGAATCTATCGCCATCATCATGCTATCGACAAGATTTACCCGTGCGTATTATCGCAGTGTGATCACTGGTTATTCAATCAATTGCACGAATGCTCATCTCGGCAAGCCACCGAGAATTGGCGAGCAAGGTGTCTGGTATTGCGCAGTACCAGAGGTCTACTTAACCACTTCGTGATCCTTCGCAGGTGTACCAGCGACAACATCTGCCGTAACCAGATTTCCCTGACGCTCAGGAGACACTTTTAATACCGCTGTTTGTGAACCTGCAAACCGAGCTTTCAAGGTATCGCCTGTCTCAACTGTGGCACCTTGATCGAGAGCAACGACGACGAAACGTCCCGATTCACCCACGCCCATAATCCGTCCGACGCGAACTTCTTCGGGAACAACCTCAACAACTTCTGTCGTGGGTATATCATTCTGGTCGCCCGTGATATCCGCTGGGATAACTTCCTCATCTTTTTGTGTGCATGAGGCACCGAGCATAATTGATGCGACGAGCGCGACACAGGGAGACACCTTGCGAAAGGCAAACAATGGGCGGATGGAGATATTCATGGAATCAAGGTATGCCTCACACTAATCGTTACGACAAGCCCCATGTGTAGAAAATTGCTCTCTGTGAAGCAATGAGAATTCACCCACAGAAAACGCAAAAAATTACACAAGATTGAATTGACTGTTTGGACTCTCGGATTATAGCTACAATTCACGCAAGTGATGTGGCTTTGACGCAGATTATTCCGCACAGAGTTCACACCCAGGAGAGTTGGCTGAGTGGTCGAAAGCGCTTCTTTGCTAAAGAAGTGTAGGAGTGATCCTACCAAGGGTTCGAATCCCTTACTCTCCGCCACTTGTTGTGGTTGATCTTCAATGACTTAGGAGAATCACAATTTCTGGGAAATCCGGATTAAACAGATATTAAACAATCTGGCCCTTTCACAGTCTTCGCCATACCTTCACTTCTTGGCTGGCGGAGGCCGATATTCACTCTGATGTGCGGCAAAAACTGACTGGGCATTCATCGGCGGGTATACACGCCAAATACACGCACCTCGATGAGGCACTACAACGAGCTGTGGATACGTTGCCCGACCTCGATGGTTGATTGCCAGAAAATCAACAATTTGGGATGATTTGCTGCCCCCCCCAGTCACACCGCCTTCCTGCTGGCTGGTGAGTAACTATGCGTTTTTTGGTGCTAAATGACTTAGCACGTACAAAAGCCCGGTCCACCCGGTCCACCCTAGGCAGCCATTAGGCATTTATTTTGTAACCACATGATAATAAGTGATATACAACTACCAAGAAAACATGGGACTTACAAAATAATGATGCCAGAGGTGGGCCGCATGGCTCGCATCTTCGAAGATCACAGGTGATTTCAGGTGATTTTTCTCTTCCACGGTCAACGCCAGCTGGGCGGAAGCGGCCAAACAGACTCACTAACAGCTAAAAAAAAGACCCCACCCCGGCGAATGCCGGGACGAGCTTTTATGGCTGGCGTTAATCGTAATGGGCATACGGGCGTCGTTCCTGATGGAGGCGTTTAGCCCGGTGTCGCTGGACGAGCTTCACCAACATAAATCCAGTGGCGAATGCGAGAGCGATGGCGGGCAATACGAAGACTGCTGAGTTGACGCTGCACCGGTGACTGAGACAACACAGGGACTCAACGAGTCTTTTTGTCCATTTTCCCTTTAGTTGTCAGCCTCTATGGACTTATATGATGTTGACATTAAACGTGTCGAACCATCGCAAGTGTATCGTTATGAAATTCCACCGCCCTGTCTATATTCTTGCCGTCATCGTATCGTTGCTGGCCGTCACCACACCGCTCCAGGCGCAATTAACTAATGAGACAGGGGCAGACTCACCTGTGATCATTCTCCCCAACGATGAGCCGGGAGCAGACGCCGAAAAACCCAAACGAGTCATCTGGTCCACTGAGCCGGGTATTCGCTACGAACTTCAGGAATCGACTACTCTGGAGTCTGACTCCTGGACTACGGTTGATGGGTTCCCCTCTGAGGCTGAAGCGTTGGCTCAACAGCACGCATTTGAGACGTCGGGTGATCGCCGCTTCTTTCGAATCGTCGAACTGGACGAGCAACCACCGGAGTTGGTCGAACTCAGCCCCGGGAACGATGCCTTTGGTGTCGGGCGCTTCAATGCAGTAACCGCAGAACTCACCGACAAGACAGGCATCGACCCGGCTCTCGTTTCGTTGAGTATTAACAGCGGTCCTGCCATCACCCTCTCCGATCCGGCACTGAGCCTGACCGATGGCGTCTTGGTATACGACTTGGCGGGTGAGACGGCTCTTGGCGGCTATGGTGAGACGATCACGTTTTCTCTCGCCGTCGCCGATCTCCTCGGCAATGCCACAGCATACAACTGGACCTTCGCACTGGAGCGTGAAATCGAGGTGGTCCCGAATCTGTTCGTCTTTGGCTCTCCCACTGCAGTTCGGGCTGGCCAAAAACTGGCAGGCCCAGCCGCCACAGTAGCAGCCCGTTTTGGCGGCCCTGTGCGGATGAACGAACCTCCAACTGAGTGGACGATAGATACGGTGGATGCCCTATCGGTAGTTGTGGCTTACACATCCGTCGAAGCCCCAACCTTCTCGGTCGGCCAAAAGATCTCCAATCTCGCCCCGGCGCGATTGGAGGAAATCTTCTACCGTGAAATCACGGCAGTAACCGTCGATGAAACGGCTAAAACAGTGACCCTGCAGACAAGTGACCTCGAATTGCCGGACCTCATGCCGGAAGGGTCGTTCACATTCGGTGAGAATGCGGAGCTCTTGGAGTTCGACGAAGACGGAAACCTTGTGGCGATGCGCTCCCTCACTATCGAGCTACCAAGCATTGGTGAGGACTTTTCGGGATCCACGATTTATCCGGTCGATGAGGGTGATGACAGCAACATCGAAGTCAAGCTGATCGAGGCTCGTGCTTTGTTCCACCCTTCGGTCACTCTGGCTCTCGAAACCCAGGCTGGCGAGATCGAGCGCTTTTCTGCTCGTGCCGAAGGTCGCTTCGACCTGTCGGTCGTGCCACAGCTCACCATCAGCAACAGCTCTTCCAAGGAGTTTTCCAAAGAGCTATGGAGACACGGATTCTGGGTATGGACAGCGGTCGGATACGTGCCAGTCGGGGTTGAGATTGCGGCTTCAATCACCGCCAATGCGTCCATCGAAGTGGGCGCGGAAGCAACCTTCACAACCGGGTTTCGCCAGACCGCTTCGATGGGAACAGAAGGGGTCTACGTGAAAAATGCCAGCCCGAGTGTGACTTGGGACCGTTGGTTCCAGCTCGATCCACTTCAGCAGGTTCCCCTCACCTATTCAATCACTGGTAACGGGATGGTCAGCGTGGCACTGGTTCCGCAGATTGATGTTCGACTCTATGGTGCCGCTGGTCTTTACCTGAACGTCGACCCCAAACTAGAGCTGAGCGGTTCGGCAACCATGACCGATGGCGTGATTACCGAGGCGAATTGGCTTCTAGGAGCCTATGCTGACATAAATGCGGGCCTGAGCTTGATTGGTTTCGATAACAGCGAACTCCCCGCACTACCACCTTTCCGCTTCTTCACCCGAGAGTGGGGTGAAAGCTACTCGGCGGCAGAAATGATCCCGTTGGCCATCACCCGCCAGCCGCTGTCACAGAGCGCGCGAGCTGGAGATACGGTTGTCTTTGCTGTTGAAGCAGTAGGCACAGGAGAGCTTGATTACCAATGGCATCACAACGGCCAGTTGCTACCAGCCCAGACCCACCGCGAACTTAGACTAACAGGAGTCACTAGCAACACAGGCGGACAATACAGGGTGTGTGTGACAGATGACCATGAAACTTTGAACTCAGCTGTTGCTATATTGAATTTGACAAATAGCCTTGCGACCGGAATCAACATGGTAGCCGTCTCCGGCGGAACGCTGGCGATGAGCATGGGGACAGTGGCGGTGGCTGATTTCCAGATAGGCCGATACGAAGTGACTTGGGGCGAGTGGAAGGCTGTGCGAAATGAGGCCGTCGCACGGGGGTATGACATTGGGACGGTGGGTGCCGGATGTGCCGATGATCACCCGGTGCATAGCGTAAACTGGTATGATGTCGTGAAGTGGTGCAATCTCAAAAGCGAAATTGAAGGGCTAACGCCGGTTTATACGGTATTGGGAGATGTCTATCGCACCGGCGCAAACAGTCCCTTGCAAAATCTCTCAGCAAACGGCTACCGCCTGCCGTTCGAAGCCGAATGGGAATTTGCTGCACGGGGGGGTAGTCAGACAAATGACTACTTCTTCAGCGGCAGCAATGTTTTGAACGAAGTGGGGTGGTATCGTGGTAATTCCATCGATGCCGAATGCGATCTTCTTGGTAGCGCGGGCACCTGGCCGGTGGGCGGTAAGAATGCTAACGAGCTGGGTTTGTACGACATGAGCGGCAATGTTTGGGAGTGGTGTTGGGATGCCGACAGCTCCAACCGGAGCTACCTCGGCGGCTCTTGGTCGAGCATACCAATTACCAGCCACGTCGGGTTAAGCGGTAATGCACAACCAGGAACGCGGAATTTCGACTCCGGTTTCCGCCTCGCCCGCAGTTCAGTAAACCCTAATCCTAATTTTCGGACGTGGCATATCGAAGAGGGAGGAAATGGTCATACCTACGGTCTCGTTACTGGTTCGTTACTATGGAATCAAGCGAATCAAGTGGCCTCTTCCATGGGAGGTCATTTGGCAACAATCACGTCGGCTGCCGAGTGGAATTTTGTGCAATCAAGCTTTCCGGCAGGATCACTGAGCACCCTGCTTCTTGGTGGAACAGACGATGGTTCGGAAGGCAACTGGCAATGGGTAACGGGGGAACCTTGGATTTACGAGAATTGGGGTTCGGGACGTCCAGATAACAGATCAGGGATCGATGGGGGCAGTCAGAACTACATGTGGATTCAGACGGCCTTGACTTGGGATGACGTCGAAGATGGTAGAGCAGGTGGATTTCTAATCGAGCTGGAATAAGTGCATTATTATGGCTACCCTAACCGCCACCATCCTCGCCGGCGGGGAATTTAGTTCTCCCACCGACACTCCCAGCGGACGTCTGGACACGACTGGTGCGTTCCCTTTCGTCGGTGCACTAGAGGTCTCCAATAGCGTCTCCACCTACAAAGGTTCAGCTGTAGCCATTTCGTCAAACTGGATCCTGACGGCGGGCCACAATGCTGACCTAAACGACGATGGCCTACCGGACACGGTGTGGAGCGGTGATTTTCATCTTCCCGGCTATGGAGTCTTCGGTATTGCCGAGACAATCACGCACCCAGATTTTTCCGGGTTTGCCAACCCCTTTATCAATGACGACATCGCTCTGATGCGTCTCGCCAGTCCACTTCCTACTTGGTCGATTTTCCCATCCCTTGGATCTGCCATGACAGGCGATAATATCACCTTGGTCGGCTTTGGTAGATCCGGCTATGGCAGCTATGGCTACACCAGCAACGCCACCCTGACCGACCGCCGATTTGGCCAGAACGTGATCGATACACTCGATCTAGACGACGAGGGTTCGGGCTTGGCGGAAGTTTTTCGCTACGACTTCGACGACCCATCCACCACTGGGCTACCCGGGGGGAGCCTCGGTAACGGGACCGAGACCATCATCGCCCCAGGGGATTCAGGTGGCGCGGCACTCATACAAACAGTCGGCGGCTGGAAATTAGTTGGCATCAACACCTTCACCGAGGGATACGGCGGACGCTTCGGCGACACCGGAGGCGGCGTGCTGATTGCTCCATATGAAGACTGGATTTTCACAGAGACTGGGATTCCCGAGCCAGGAGTAGGTTGCTTGCTGAGTGTAGCGTTCGTCTTGGCACTGTGGCAGAGGCGTCGTCATTGTGAATGATTCGCCCACTTGAGAAGCACCACAAAGCGGCTCTGCATTAATCAGCTTTCATTTCTAGTGTGGCTCGCTCCGTCATGCCGTCTCCACACGCCGCGCTAGTTTGCCAGAAAATTCTTGGGAATAGTCAGTTCTGGCTATCTCCGCTTCGCTCCGGTTCTCACTTACCCGTGCCGTCTGCATACCTTCGTTCTCTGCTTGCTGTTATTGACCTAGGACAGGACGGAACCCGATGCCGCCGCTCGCGCTCGTCGGGTATAGCTTCCAGCGTCCCGAACAGCGCGAGCCTGAAGCGTAACTGGTCCAAGCGCCACCGCGGTTCACACGGAGCGAGCCCGTAGCAGGCCCTGTAGGATCGCTAGTCCCTAAATAGTCACCATACCAGTCATTGCACCATTCGTGCACATTGCCCACCATGTCATACAAGCCATAGTCATTCTTGCCCGCCTCAAAACTCCCGACAGGACTTGTGTAGGGCAAACCGTCATCCCAGTCCGGATGAAACGTATAACTCGTGTAGCTGCTATCATCGTAAGAATGAGCACTCCCATTTGCTCTGTAATTCGCCCGACTATGGTTGATGAAATCTCCCCATGGAAAGAGCTTCCCTGTCAGCTCTCCCCGTGCTGCCTTTTCCCACTCCGCTTCCGTCGGTAAACGGAAGCCCTTCTTGCTGAAGTCACATTCCCACGTGCCGCCGATGTCATAACACTGTTGCTTGCCATCTTTCCGGCTGAGGTAGTTACAGTAAGCCACAGCCCCATACCAGCTAACATATACACAGGGGTAGTCCTCCTTACCCGGATCCACCACAATCTGGCTTCCATTCCACGACAGCTCAATGAATTCTGAATTCATATCCAATAGATCCTGTGCCGTGCCAGTTGTGTTCTGTACCGTGGACGTGCTCACCGTAATCAGCCCCTGCCCCAGTGCCCAGTTCATCACCTCAGCCATCTGCGCATTGGTCACCTCCGTCTTCTGCATGGCAAAGGCACTCACATACACCTCCCGCGTGGGACGCTCATCTAAATTCCCTTCATTAAACATATCCCCCATCACAAAATTACCTGCCGGAATGGTGGCGAAGCCCTCCGGGATGGGCGTGGTATAGGAAGGCGTCATGTGATTATCAATGAAGTCCGAGGGATCAACCAAGCCCTCGGCAAGCAAGTCCGAGTTTGCAACGGCATAGCCACTAGGGAAATTACCTGCGGAGTAGAGCGAGGATGCTGAAGTAATGTCCCGGACCCATTGGCGAATTTCCAAATGAAGGTGTGGGTAACTACCACCATTGTTTGTGTAGTCAATGTTCCCGACATATCCCAGAGTGGAATTCATAGATACAAAATCCCCTTCCTTGATAGGGAAGTTGCTTTCCGCTGTGTTCTCGATTAAAGAACCACTACTACGTGGTGAGAGATGGCTATACACGCTGTAACAAATCTCCTCATCTCCGCTTATACGAATGCTATTATCAAGTTGGTGTTTCACCACCACCGTCCATCCCCATTTAACGATGGGTGCAGTAGCCGTGGCACTGGTTTGCACAATTTTCACCACCGTTCCGGGTGCCACCGGGCGGATGGGTTTGCCGACGTCACCCGTTCCACCTATACTCCAGTCCTCGCCAGCGTGTAGGCGGTCACCGAAAGCTGAATTGGGCACGGCAAATTCTTGAGAGAGATACCAGCCCTCCGATGAGGTTAAATCCACAGGATACTGAAAGTAATATGCCTTCTCTTCGCCTCTAGGCTGAATAGTGAGCGATGCAATATCCGACCAAAGAAACGCGTCTCCGTCGTCAACGCTCACTACATAGTTACCACTTTCGGCAGGACCAACGTTGGTCAACACAAGACTAGAACTTGTGGATTCCAGCAGTGGGAGATCTTCATGATACCACTGGTAGTTAACTCCACCGTTGCGGTTAGTCTGCACCTCAAGTTGCAGAGTCCCACCTTCATCTATCTCACGGCTGACTGGCTGCACCACAATCTCCATAGGTTCGAAAACAGGTTCTTCAAAAAACCTCCAGCGTTTATTCCAGGTGAAAAGATGAAACGGATCAAAGGACGGCAGATCACTCTGATCGACACCCAGCACCGAGAGGCCGACGTTCATATTGACGTCAAATCCCAAGTCCACATTGGCTCTCGCCAAGGTCTGGTTACTGAGGGAGGCCGTGGCGTCTAAACTCACCTTCGGATCAAGGTTCACATAGAACCCCAGCATATCCACCAGCTTGACATCCACCTCGGGAATGAGTTTGAAATACGCGTTGAACGTTCCTTGCAACAGGACTTCCGGCTCAATCAATTTAAAACCATAATCTCCAACAGACGGAGTCGCCATCAGCAAGGGAACCCGGTCCTTTTCATAGTCGAAAAGCAACGACGTGCGATAGCCACCGGAGGCACCGGCCGAAACGTGTCCTGTCAGTCCGGCACTCATCCCTGCCCTTGCCTTCAACTGCGGTGAGAAGGTGACCCAAGCAGGCGTGCCACCGATGGGCACCCGGAAATTAGCCTGCCATAGGGGGGCGTCAGGTTCATACTCCCCGAGCACTGACGCGGAAAGAAACTCATAACGTGTCTCCAGTGCTGTATCCACACGAAGGGACGGCTCGATCTGAAATTTCTTTAACCCCTTGATCAAACCAATTTCCGCCGAGAGCGCCAATGTTGGGCTCACTTTGACATACGCTTGATCCAAATGAAGAATGGTATCCCAATCGCCACCGTCAGGTGCCGAGCCAGCGATAGGTAGGCCGAAGCTGTATGCCCTGGTGCTATCGGACTTGGTATAGGTTCCCATGATTTTCTTCCCTCCCCAATTCACCTCGATGGGATCCAACTCCAGAGTAGCACTCGCCGCAATCGCCTTGAGCGCATGCGCCCGGATGATATTGCCTTCCGTGTCCACCTCAAACGCCACATCACCTTGACTGAGCCGCAACGTGCCCTCCTTCATGATCTCCCAGAGCGGCACATCCACCGTTGACAGCGTCAATATCTTGGAAGCGATATTGTCATTAATCGCAGTGATCTTGCGGTTAAAAATTTCATCAATATGTGCAGGCGTGAGATTGGTAATATACTGGTTCACACTGAACGCCGGAGCCGTCGTGCCTGTGTAGGCAATGACCACGCTGGTCTCGGTGACACTTTGCAAGGTCCACTCAGCCGAAGAATTCGCCCGGACTGGTCTACCTGCATTCATACGCTCTGCGAGCATCCTTGTGGGAATTGCAGGCACATACTGACCTGTCCTCTGCGCATCAGGAGAGCCAAAGGTAAATAGTCCTGCCACTAGAACAGTTTCCTTTTCCAAGGTAAACGTCCACTGGTAGGTTTCTGAGTTCCCCAGTGGGTCCGCGACTGTCAAAGAACAGGCGATATCCACCCCAAAGCCACCCAGCGCCGTGTCAGGCCCCAGGTCGAGGGTCAACAACCCATCCGTTAAAGTCAGCTCTGGATCAGCTAAGACGAACGTTCCCGCAGACCCCACCGTGAATGAAACGGTAGCCGGATCGATACCCGTGACATCGAAAAGCTGGATCTCAATTTCATTGCCGGAGTAATAGCGCTTGATGGCATAATCACCGTCATCAGGAAATCGGCTGCGGATCTCAGGAGCTTGCTCGTCCAGTGCCTCGACATAGAAGAAACGCTGAGATGAGGCCATCGTCACCTCGTGCCAGCCCGTTAATCCTTGAGCCTCCTTAGGGTAGCCGTTCACCAAGTCCCAGTCCTTGAGATTGATGCTCTCAAAGAGCTTATAGCGGACACCAGGCTGGGTGCTCCAGAGGTATTCATAAGGTGTGGGTGCCGGATCTAGGGTGGGCAAAAGAGCGGTTCTAAGCTTTCCATCATCTCGTGCCAGACTCAAAGTCCAGTCCGGCGGAACCTCACCAAGGCTATAAGTGAGGACCAGTCTCGGTTTATCGCTGCTTTCTCTGGACAATACAGTGAGCCACTGATTTGCACCTGCTGTAGGAAAAGACAAATGTAGCCCTCTGTCTTGCTTGACGCGTGAGACGACGTCTTGGAAATAGGCAATGGTCGGAGCGGTGAATGTAATGGTAGCCAGGTTCGTGTTCGCCACGCTCAGTGCAACATTTTCAAGAGACTCAACGGCGGGCTTATTCTCCCACGTAACCTGCACCTCCGCCCATCCAGCTGTCGGTTTGGAAACCTGCAAGGTTCCTCCTGAACCAAAATCCGCACTTTGCAAACGCAGTTCCGCCGACTCGATGATCGCATTCGCGGGTAATTCCGTAAGGTCAAAACGCAACAACGACTCCCACGCCTGACCAGACACCTTGCCAACTACCAGGTCGTTCGTAGCGTAATTAGTCGATGGATTACTTTCGGATACCGCGACATCCATCACCGGATCCTGACCAAGCTGCAGAGGGTCGGCACGAACCAATGAAATAGTGGCTAGCAATGCGAATGATAAGAATCGGAAGCTTTGCACGGTTATCATCCTGCTAATCATTTAACCGGATGTCAACAGCAGGAATGATTCAATATTTAAACGGTCGGTTCAGGAAAAACCATCAATGCATTTTAATGGCTAGCTGATATACTCAAGATGATCTGCATCTCGCACGTGTTAATCTATCCAGTAAATTTATTTTACTACCCTTAGAGCGCTCTAAGCCCAATCAAGGGATCAAAATCTCCACTGTCGTATCCACGATCACCGAGTTTGGAATAGTCGTGCTTTGCTGTCCGACCAGCAACTGACTTGCTCCCGAATTTAGATCCACAAGGTAGATGTCTGTCACCCCACCATTTCCATTGGCATTAGTGGCGTAAATGCGAATAGCATCTCCTTTGTTTGCGGTGATCGGTATGGGGCCCATCGGCTGACTGATGCCTGATGATGGATCGGTGTAAACTCGTTCGCTGTTGATATCGATCGCCACGAAATCGTTCGCACCAAAAGCTTCCAAGCCGTCAGTTGAACCAGCAACCACAAAATCGGTAATACCAGGAATCACTGGGTCAGCTACAAGCCGCAAAGAAACATTATCAAGAGCGGGGCCATAATCTCTCAGAATAAGAGCATGAAAACGCAGTTCGTCAGAACCTGTGCCGGTCACGTCCAGCTGTCGCCTATCCCAACCCATCGACGCCCGAGTCTTTCCCGTGGTATCAAAAATCTCCTCATTTATAAGTGTGCCGTTCCAGTAGACACCGAGCCGCCGAATCGGATTTGAGCCTCCGACTTCTCCAGCGAGATCAAATTCTAATGAATACTGAGCACCTGGTAAAGTCGACATTGTCTGACTAATACTTCCCGGGAGGGATTGGGCTAGTGAAATAGACTGAGAGCCATGCGACTGTTCCCATAGCGACCTGACAAGATCAATAGGCTGACCCACTACTTCCCACCCATAAAAATCGGAACCCAAAGTCAAAACAATGTTGGTTTCTGAAATCACAGGGCCCTCGAATGATCCGTTTTGAATAAGATTTGCACCGGTAAATGCCGCGTTGTTTTTCACGCCAATAGACGCCAGCTCTGAATCCACCTCGACACCATCCGAGGATAAACGCACGAAATAGTCGCCCGAGAAGCTCGCCGCGGCATTTTCAATCAGCAGAGTGGATCCTGTCTCTTGAGCTATAGACTCGCCATTGAAATACCATTGATAGCCAATGAGGTTTGGTGAACTCGCCGCAACTCGGAGTGTTACCTGGCTTCCTGCTTCTAGATTTTGGCTTAGTGGTTGCTCGGTGATGGTAATTCCAGACGGAGGATCCGCCGTGAAGCTCTGGCCCCAGCATTTCTGGAATAGTCGGTATTCCAAGGACGGAATAAGGTCCTCTATCGCAGGAGCCAAAGGCAGGCTCACGCCGGCGTTAAGATCACCTGTCAGACACGTTGACCAACCAGCTTCCGTAAGCTCGCCATCGGTTAGAGTGAAATCACCATCGACCT
>JAGXGH010000103.1 GCA_024636835.1 Verrucomicrobiales bacterium
AAGATGCTCGATTAAGCTCTGTGGCTGGCTTGGCTGATGCGGTGTATCTTGCATCCTTCCCAACTATACAAAAAAATCGGTAGTACAACCGCAAAATGCGTGAAAACATCTTTTATTGGATTTTTAGATGCGTCAGCCCTGAGCGGCTAAGCTTGTTAGGGTTTCAACTGAAGACGTGAACGTATCACGCTCGCAAGTTGGAATCTATGATAGACAGATTCTCACATCGAAAGGGGAATCCTATTTCAGTAGCGTAGACGACTATGCTAACCAACTTCTCGTTCGGAGAGAAGGAACAGCGAAGCTCTATCACTTTCGAGACGAGGTTCTATGTATTGAGATCGAGAAGTTTAACTATGATAAGCTTAAACTATTCTTCCTAGGATTGCTCTGGAGAGCTCATGTCACGAATCACATTTTCTTTCGTAAAGTTTCTTTGGGCCCGCATGAAAAAGTGATAAGGAAGATGATTCTTGAGTCTAATCCAGGGTATTCGGAGGACTATTCAGTTTGCTTGGGAATTTATCGAGACGCTCCGACATATGGTTTGCCGATTATTGAACCAAATAGAGTTCGCGATGGAGAAGTGAATCACTACAAGTTCTCCTTAGGTAGTTTCGTGGCACTGATTAAGGTCGATAAACGTCCTTTTGGTGAAGATTGGAGTGATTTTCTATTGAACCCCGATAACCCGCTGAGATATACGGTTCTTGATGATATGAAGAAAGAACCACTTTATCGCTATATTGGTGATAGGTTGAAGGGTAGAGAAAGTTCCTAACGATTCGCTGTATTCTTTAGAGGGGTTCAAAGCTCAGAACCCGAGCTGTGCGCGGATTTCCTGTGGCGTGATGCCTTGGTCTCGAAGCTCGCGGAGTGAACGGGCTTTGTCGCGTTTGGCGAGGCGTTGTCCGTGGTCGTCGGTGACGAGTCGATGATGGTGCCAGGTGGGGACGGGAAGCTTGAGTAGCGCTTGAAGGAGGCGGTGAATGTGGGTGGAGGCGAAGAGATCGTCGCCGCGGGTTACTAGGGTGATGCCTTGGTCGGCGTCATCGATAGTCACCGACAAATGATAACTGGTGGCGATGTCTTTGCGGACGAGAATGATATCGCCAAATTGCTCGGGGCGAGCGATTTGATCGTCGCGCTCTGCGTCTTGCCAGTGGAGTTCACCTGCGAGATCGGATGCGCGTTTCATGTCAAGCCGCCATGAGACTTCATCCTCGCTGGCGGTGTTGAGTTTTTTCGCGCGCTCGCTGGTGGTGAGGTTTCGGCAGGTGCCTGGATAGATAGCACCGTCGGGGCCGTGCGGTGCGCTGGGGAGGTTGGCGAGTTCGTTGGCGATCTGTTTTCGGGTGCAAAAGCAGGGATAGAGAACGCTTAGTGAGCGTAGGGACTCGATGGCTTCCTTGTAGCGGTCGAGTCGTGTCAGTTGTGTGGGTAGTTCGTCATCCCATCGGACGCCGAGCCATTGAAGATCCTCTCGTATGGCGGTGTAGTATTCATCCCGCACGCGACTGGAGTCGATGTCCTCCATACGAAGAAGAAACCGCCCGTTTGCCTGTCGTGCGCATTTCTCGGCGAAGAGTGCTGCGTAAGCATGACCGAGGTGCAGATGCCCAGTTGGACTCGGAGCGAATCTGGTGACGACGGACATCGGAGGATGAGCTAGGTGGTGTGGGTGGAAATGACGTGGAGGAGGTCGTCGCCGAACTGCGCGACTTTGGCCTCACCGAGACCGTAGACGCCGAGTAGTTCAGGTTCCGTAGTGGGTTTTTCGGCAGCGAGATACTGAAGGGATTTATTGCCGAGGATGACGTAGCTCGGCACGCCTTTCGTTTCAGCCTTCGTCTTTCGCCATTCGCGTAATTTTTCCAACAATACGGCATCGACATCACCCAGTGGTTTTTGTTCACCAGCGCCGCCCTGAACCTTTGGCCAGGACATTTTAAAGCTCGTTCCATTACGCATCACGTCTTCGCCTTTGGCGGTGAGGGTGAGCAAGGGATACTCGCCGACTTCCGTTTTCAGCAGGTCGGAGCGCTCGAGAGAAAGGAGAAGTTTGGAAATGTAGGCCTGTCCGAATTCGCGAAGAATCCCGTAGGTGCTGAGTTCATTGAGGCGCGCTTTTTGAATGTCCTGACTTTTGCTACCGGCGAGCATTGCGGCGATTTTCATCCTTCCGAAGCGCCCCTCCCATTGGGAGCCGTTGCGGCGGCTCATTCTTGCCACGCCTGCCAAGGCTTTGCGCACACATTCCATTTCACGCTCGTTGGCTTCGCGGGTGCCTCCGCTACTTCCTCCTTTGTTCTTACTGCTGGTGCCCCGGCATTCGTCGCACGATCCACAGGCGTGGGCTGTAGGGTCGCCAAAGTAGTTGAGAATGGCTTCCTGCCGACATCCCTTGCCGTAGCAGAGTTCGACCATGGACTTGAGTTTGGCGCGGTCTCGACGGTCTTTTTCTTCGAGTGCTCTTTCGTTGAGTTCGAGCTTCGTCCAGCTGACGTCGGGGCGAAGCAAACGAGTGCCGCGTCTCCGTGACCCCGGGATGTCGAATTTTTCAATGTATCCAGCGCGTGATAGATGAGCGACGGCGCTGCTGATGGCCATTGAGTTTTTCGCACCGACGTGGTCGGCGAGTTCTTCGTTGGTGAGATGGACCTCTTGTTTTTCGTCCTTGTAGTGATGAAGTTTGGCGTAGATATTGCGGATCATTCCAGCCCCTGGATTGGCGCCGTCGAGGAAAAATTCCTGAGTGCGGGTGTCCGCGTAGTTGAAGAGCAGTTCGCAGTGCGACGGGTCGCCATCCCGCCCTGCGCGTCCGGCTTCCTGATAGTAGGCTTCGATGCTGCCGGGGATCTCATAATGCACGACGAAGCGCACGTCAGAGCGGTCGATTCCCATGCCAAAGGCGTTGGTGGCTACGGCAACGTCGACCTTGCCGGAAACGAATTTTTCCTGTGCGCTGGAACGTTGCACATCGGTCATTCCTCCGTGGTAGGAAACGATCGAAACACTGCGCGACTTGAGTTCGAGGGCGACTTTTTCCACCGACTTACGGGTGGCGCAGTAGATGATGCCGGTGTTCCATTTGGCGACAATATCGACGATCCTGTCGAGCTTCGTCGCGACACTGCCGACCTGTGGAATGTTCAGACTGAGGTTTTCCCGTTGGAATCCACTGACAATTTCGAGTGGTGATTTCAGCTGGAGTTGCTTGCGGATGTCATCGCGCACCTCGGGCGTGGCGGTGGCGGTGAAGGCGGCGACGGTTGGGCTTCCTGCGGCTTTTACCGCGGCACCGAGGCGCATGTAGTCGGGACGGAAGTCGTGCCCCCACTGGGAGAGACAGTGGGCTTCGTCGACGGCGAAAAGCGCTACATTGATCTCGCGCAAGGAGTCGAGAAACATGCGCGAGCGAAATCGCTCGGGAGCCAAATAGACAAGTTTGTAGCTACCGTCGCGCATGCCGCGCAGCCGTTCTTTTTGCTCGCCGAGACTGATCGAACTATTGATCAGAGTCGCGGGGATTCCTTTTTCAAGCAGGGCGTCCACTTGGTCCTTCATCAAGGCGATGAGCGGCGATACGACGAGAGTCACGCCGTCGAGTATCACTGCGGGAAGCTGGTAGCAGAGCGACTTGCCGCCGCCGGTTGGCATCACTGCCAGGGCATCCTGTCCGTTGACGATCGCCTCAACCACACCTCGCTGACCGCCACGGAATTCGCTGTGACCGAAATACTTCAGTAGGGCGTCGTCGATGTCGTGTGCGTTGGTCACGGATCAGATATGCCACGGTTCCACCAGAGTGGAAAGTGCAGCTTGTCAGGAGAGTTGATTATTTAGATCAAATCGGTGATGCTTCCGAAGGTGGGGTCGTGGAGTCGACGGTAGGTGCGGGTGGCGAAGCCGTCTGTCATGCCGGCGATGTAGTCGCAGAGCAGCCGGACTTTTTGACGATCTTCCGTTTGAGCGACGATGAGCGACTCGATGTCAGGCGGAAGAAGCTTAAACTGGGGTTTGCTGCGTCCGACGTATTCGTTGGTGAAGGCATCGAAGAGAGCGACCAACATGCGGTCGCCTTTAAACTCGAGTTGCTTGAGCTGATGGGAGAGGAAGACGAGCTCGTAGGCGAGGCGTTTGTAAACGGCGGATTCGAGTTTGGCGGCGGGGTCGATTTCCAGTTTATAGCGATAGCGGTTGGTTTCGCCGCTCATGAAATTGACGTCTTCCTCGAGGCGCGTGGCCTGGACGAAGTTACCGATTTTCCGTCCCATGCGGCCTTCCACCTTGCCATCGCGGATGGTTTGAAGAAGGCGGTCGATGTGGGCGTTTTCCTCGGCGCTGAGCGATTGCGCGGCCACCCAGCGCTCGATCTTACTGGAGTCGAGGAAGCCGGCGTGGATGCTGTCGACAATGTCGTTGAGCGAGTAGGCGGTGTCGTCCGCCCAATCCATGATCTGACATTCGATGGATTTAAACCCATTGCGGGCGTCGCCGGGGGTGAGTTCGGCGGGGAAGTCACGGTCGCCGAAAACAAAATCGAGTTGCGGGGATTGCTCGTCGTAGAGGAAGTGGTTCTCCGGGTGCTCGCCCTGGTTGACGCGTCGCATCTCGGAGTAGAGCGATTTGTATTTGAGCACGCCGTCGGCGAACGCGCGACTAGGTTGCATGCCGCGCTCGTTGCCATAGATGGTGTGCGTCATCAGGCGGAGCGTCTGGGCGTTTCCTTCGAACCCCCCAAAAGGCTTCATCAGGCGGTTGAGCGTGCGTTCACCAGTGTGTCCAAAGGGCGGGTGTCCGAGGTCGTGGGTCAGGCAGATGGCTTCGACCAAGTCGCCATCGATGAAGAAATCGTCGCTGAGCGCGTCATCGTTACGCTGCAGGAAGCGTGAAATCGCACGGCCGATCTGCGCCACTTCGAGAGAGTGGGTGAGACGGGTGCGGTAGAAGTCGTATTCGCCGGAGAGGAAGACTTGGGTTTTACTCTGCAGCCGACGAAATGCCGAAGTGTGGAGGATGCGGTCGCGGTCGATTTCGAAGGGTGTGCGGAAGTCGGCTCCACGGGATCCGGAGCTGGCGTCGGTTGCGATATCGAAGGCGTTGTAAAAGCGATTTTCCACATGATGTGAATGGTGGATGAAGCGGGTAAAGTCAACCTTTCGTGTAATTGAGATTGTTGCAGTCGCAGGATCGCGTGCATATTCGGGTATGATCAATGGATTCAATAAATTTGGACTGATTCTGGGACTTGCCGGCATGATCGTGTCGAGTGTTTCCTGCAGCACCGGCGTGGCGGCTGGTGATGCGCCTGCGGCCACTGTTCCGGGACTGAGCGCGGCGCAGAAGGCGAAGGTGGGCCAGCGGATTTGGCAGAATGAATGTGCGGGGACGGTGGATGGGTTGACGACCTGGAATGTCGGCGAAGATTTTCTCTCCTTGGGGATCGGTCATGCCATTTGGTTTCCGAAAAATGCCAAGGAAGGCTTCATCGAGACTTTTCCCATGTTGATGCGTTACATGCGCGATCGCGGGGTGAAAATTCCCGCGTGGTGCGCACCGGGGCGGCCGTGTCCGTGGAATTCTCGTGCCGAGTTTCAGCGGGATTTTCGTTCGGCGCGTGCCAACGAGTTACGGGCATTTATGAAGGCAACCATTCCGCAACAAACCGACTTTATCATTGCCCGGCAGCAGGCGGCGAAGGGGAAGATTTTGGCAGCAGCGCCAGCCGGTCAGCGCAGTGTGATCAATGCACGCTGGAATGCCTTGTCAGCGACGCCCGAGGGGACGTTCGCGTTGATTGATTACTCCAACTTCAAGGGTGAGGGTATCGCAGCGGGCGAGCGCTATCAGGGGCAGGGCTGGGGATTGTTACAGGTTCTTCAAGGAATGCGGGGGACTCCTCAGGGGCGTGCCGCAGTGGTGGAATTCGCGGAATCGGCCAAACGAGTGTTGGCGCGTCGTGTGCAGCTCTCTCCACCAGCTCGTGGCGAGTCTCGATGGACGGCGGGGTGGAACAATCGAATCGACAGATATAAGCTGCCG
>JAGXGH010000104.1 GCA_024636835.1 Verrucomicrobiales bacterium
CGGAGCATCGATCTCCGAGCCGTAACCACTGAAATCAAGCGGAGAGCCATCGCCCAAGTCTCCAGAAAAGGCAGCTTCAAAAAAACTGCCTCCGGACTCATTTTGTCTCTTGCCTATCCGGGCTTAATAGGTGTTCGGCTTTGGTTGATTTCGACATACGTGCGATTCGGCGCTCCCAATCTCCCGCCCATCCGGCTTCAAGCGCTTCTCTTGCAAGTGCGATGGCTCGCTGAGTCTGATCGCCATGGAGAATGATACATAGTTGCTTGTATCCTATGTGTGCCGGCAAACCGTGGTCATACGGGTATTCCTCCCGAAATGCCGCGGCAGCTTGTGGCGCAATCTGGATTTGGCGTTCGCATGCTCGGATCGCTTGGGAGAGGCGTGAATCCGAATCTGATCTTCCTCTGTAGTTCACTTCAATGCAGTTCTGGAGGAAAAAGTGTTTCTCCAGGACGGACGTCTCCGAGTCAAAGAACGCCTCGGCACACTCCAACATCCGATAAGCGAGAGAACTTTCGTCGTCCTTCGTGAACCACGAAGCTAACGTTCCGAGAAACTCGAGAGGGCTTCGTGGCGGTAGGAAGTCGTCGCCGCGATCGACGGAATCTCCATACTTGGATCGTATGTAGCTGCGCTCGTCCGGGGTGAAGGTCGCGCCCCACCAGTCATCCAGATTGCAGTAGTGGATTTGGCCGCCGGTCATTGTGGTGAGTATTTCTTAGCAACGTTGAAGTGGTGGCACGGCGGCGCAGGAGTCATAGAGCGAAGCGAACGAGGGATCTTGCCCGCCGTTGCCACCCACGACTTGTTGTGCTTCTTGATTTCATAGTTCGACTTTCTCTAATGAAACTAGGATCGGCGTATCCAGAAGTGTTATCGGCTCTCCAACGTATGTCACGTTCTTATGACTGATAGCTCCATCAATGGTGATCGTAAACTCGTATTCATCTTTCGTGCGTCCATGTTCTGATGTCCATTCGATCAAGAGCTCGTGTCCCTTCTCTGAGTATTCCATCTTGCTGGTCGTAATTGTGACTGCCAGGTCGCCATCAACTTCGTGTCTCGAATAGAATCCACACGTCGCACTACCATTCTGGATCACGAGGCCAACATCTGGATATGCAGGAGTCCGCTTCGAGCAGGATGTGCACACGATCAAAGCGGCAATTACGGCTACATATTTAAGGGTCTTCATTCTTGCACAACAGTGTTGTTCGTATGACCTCGCAGGTTGATATCCGTTGAGGCTGTCATGCTGGATGAAACCGGAAAAACGTCGGTAACGCAAGGGTTTTCAAGGGTTTTCCTGAAGGAAGAGTGTGTATATCAGCCACCATCTCGGGCTTTCCAAAAGAGATGAGTTCCTATTGTGATATGAATGCGTCGCGTCGCGTAAAGAGCTTTGCCCCACGCGACTGGCGCATGTAAGAACTTTGCTCCACGCGATCGTTTGGGAAATTTTTTTGCCAATCCGTGAAATTGAGCATTTAAGAATTTTAGCCAACTAAGCACCCTGCCACTTTTTCACGAAATCAAATACCTCCAGACATTTCGCGATGACTTCGCTTTGAAAGTCGGGAGGAAAGAGCCAGCCCATCGGAAGAGCGACAGCGAGTAGCGCTGGAATTTTGCCGAGGGGTCGCCCCCATGTTCTCTCGATGACAACCAGTAAACCGTGGATGGTGAAGTAGAGGGTCGGCAAGCCGAAACCTGAGCGGACGGGAAGAGTGATCGCCAGTTCATGCAGCACACCGGAAGCTACAAACACCGCCATGATCCCGGCGTTCTGACCGAAGCGTGCTCCAAAGGGTCGCCCGACACTGCGCTGCATCATCTGCGAGTATCCCGTGTTCCAACGCCTGCTCCAGAAATCACCGATGCCTTGTGCTTCCATAACGTTGGGGAAGAGCGTTCTTACGGGGAATCCGGCGGCGCGCAATCCGCCTTTGAGAACGCGCAATGCACCGAAGTGAAACCCGAGACTCATCGGCACAAACATGACGAGAATATTCCTCCACCCCATTGCCCACACCAGCCACGCTCCAAATGTTCCGATCAGCATACAAAGCGAGCCGATCACGATGTCTTGTTTCCAACTTAACCCATCCCTTGTAACTCGAAAACTTCCCGGATCCATCCCGAACCAGAGGAATGCAAAGATGCCGTAACGGTGAAGTGAAAGCGACTTCGAACCAGACCATTCCGCATAGACCAGCCCCTTCATACCTCCGAGAAGCACGCAACAGATCGCCACCATGCGCCACAGCGGTTCTGCATCCTTGACCGCGAAATCTGCACCTAGGATGATCGCGGCCAGCACTAACCAAACGATGCCGCGACGCAGTGCAATCGATCTCACTTTCGCCAGTAAGGGCCCAGTGGCGACGCCTATGAGAACGAGTAGTAAGATCGCGATTATCATGAATTCAGCCAACCAAGGTTCCAGCAAAGCAGCAAGGCGAAGAGCGTCACCAATCCGCCAAACAGCATGGTTAGCAGAGGCTTCGCCACGCAGTTGAATCGGCTCGGTTTAATCTCACTAAAATCGAATCCGAAGAACTGCAACCACAGCCGCACACTCCACCAAAGCAGCATGAAAGTATTCATCGCCATTGCGGCTCCCGTTCCACTCATCAGCCAATCTCCGAAGCCCAAGGTCAGCACTGCGAAGAACACGTGGCTGCCCCACACGTAGATCGAATACGTCCACCAAAGCTCGCGCATCAGTGGGGTGAGACCAGCCAGTTTTTCCTTCCAGCCAAGTACCTTGGGAATCCAGAAACTCCCAATGCTCAGAGCGGTCAATGAACAACCACCGATCAACAGTCCAAGTTCAAGAAGCTCCTTCATTGGTATATAGCGGCAAGGGTGAAGATGAGTCCCAGGCAGAGGAAAACCAGGAGGAAGAACACATCCCAAGCACGGTCGCTGCCTCGTCTTGCCTTATCGTAGTAGGTGACTTGCACCACCACTCGGCTGGCCCAGAAAACCCCGAAGAAAGCGCAGAGAACACGTCCCATTCCGTCATTCAAAAGCATCCCCGGCCAGCCAAGGCAAAGCAGGGCGAGCGAGGCGATGATCGCGACGATGTAGGCACAGTGGACGTAAAAAATCTGCCGGACGAGCACCTCGCTACCTGCTAGGTTTTTCGCGTATTCGAAACGTTTCGCCGCCACGAAATTCGCCACGACAAGCCCGGACATGATCAGTCCAGCGAAACGTAAACCGGCTTCAAGAATAGTTGTGTCCATGTTCGTGCTTCAGTTATTACAGGTTCCGAATAAAAAAATGACTATTCACCGCGCACAATTAGCTCGCAATCAACCAACTCCCCGACCGATCGCGTCAGATCAATACCAAGATTTGGTATTGGTGACGCAAAATCCCTCGTGGCATTCCGCCTCCTCCATATGGTGGAGTTCCTCGCGCACTTTTTTATCCTTGCCGCGGAAGAATACCTTACTGAGCGCGTGGCGGTTGGCAGCGAGAACGCGGCACGCGTGAATGGCGACGGGAAGCAAACCGGGTCCAGCAAGTTTCCTCGCGGCCGTCTGGTGGTTGGCGCAGCTATGGAGACACAAAACCCATGCCTCAGCTCCGCGGTAGACGTCATTGGCATCCGTCCTGACAATCATCTCACGTGCGGGATCGAGCGTACCGATGCCAGGAAAAACCTTCTCCGCATCCGTAGATTGATAGGGGATGAAGGCGACCCCGAAGGCACGCGGTTGGCGGTTGATCCACTCGTGGAAGCTGCAACACATCCCGCAGCGCCCATCATAGAAGACTTCGATTCTTTTAATTTGTTCCGGTAGTTTCATAATATTTCCTTTCTATACTTTCAATAAATACTGAAAGTAATGGATATGCAAGTGGATATTTCGATAATGGGAGAAAAACGGCGGAGGATGGACACTCTTATCCATTGAGAGTCGTTAGGCAGCAGTATAGTATCCGAACAAGAGCATCGATTATCCGATGAATTTATCCGCAGATTGCGCAGATGATCGCAGATTTAGAAGCACGGAACAGAATCTGCGTAAATCTGTAATCTGCGGCTAATACTCTGAGTATTAGCCGCAGATTGCGAAGATGATCACAGATGTAGAAGCACAAATAACATCTGCGTAAATTTGTATCATCTGCGGTTAATTTCCTCTACCAGCATGGGTGTCAGAATCATTCTGAATGAGGGGTATCCAAAATGTCTCCTAACTAGTCACTTCGCTTTCTTTTTAATGTTATCTTGCAGCGTGACGTATTCTGAGGGCAGCGCGAAGGTCCAGCCTTCGGCGATGAGAAAGTCGAGGATTTTGGTGTATTCAACAAACTGTTTATCCCTAAACCCGTTGGGATGAAATTGGATGGCGGCAAATTTCAGCGGTTTCTTCTTTTGGTAATCAGCTTTAAACTTGGCGAAATTCGGCTTCCCTGTCCCATCATGCTCGCCGCGAAGAGCCATTGGTGCCAGCACCTTGTGTTGAAGCCCCTTGGCGTTGTAGCAGAAAAACAACCGCATATCGGTATTCTCGTTCATCACCTTCACGGTGTTGGCATCGATGGAATTGAACGGCGCACCGAAGGCGTTTGGCGCATCGCCAAGAATCGACTTCATGATGTTCTGTGCATCTTCAAAATGCTTTTTCTGGTGGTCGTAGCCAGTGCCCTTGAATTCTCGACGCTCCTTCAGTGATTCATCTTTCCATCGCTTGTGATCCCAACCGTGGTTCCAAAACTCAACCTTCCCCGAAGCCTGATAACTCTTCAACCATTGGTAGTAGCCCTTTTTATCTTCTAGAAGAGAGTTGCAGATAATTCCCGCTGACACCTTGACTCCCTTCTTGTCGGAGATGGCAAAAAAACGGTTCCACGAGGCCGTAACCCCTCTCACATCGTCCGCTTTGATAATGGCGATCTTCTCAGGTGCTTTCTGAGAATACGCGTTGGTAGCGGTCACGAAGACCGCTATGGCGAAAAACATCAGAGATCGATTCATCATAGTTTATTTCAATTTTTGGTTTCTTAAGTCCACAAGAAAACCACACGTGTAGATAAACACATCTGCTCTGACCATCAAACCAACAAAACTTTAAAGGCTCCTCGTAATTGATATCTAGGTGCAGTCTACCCTATCATGGCTCGTCGTGACGGCGATAGAATGATCTTTGATTCCGACGACTATGGCAAGCATTCATGATTTATTCCTGTTTGCGACTTTTTCGTGGATACTCACCACCCGGCCACTTTTTCACAAAAGTAGCTACGTTGGGAAACAAGGTGGCAGGCTAACTGGGTAAAATCTGCCTGCCCCGATTTTTGATGAAACCCGCAGATTGCGGATGTTCGCAGACGAAGAAACACGAAACAACATCAGCGTAAATTTGTATCATCCTCGGCTAATACTCTGAGTCGGCAGGGTGTCCTATATCATTCATTATACCTTCATCCCTTCCCTACCCCTTCCCTACTCCGCGCCGAGCTGGTGCTCAGCGCTCCCAGCGGCGCTATGTGAGTCATTCAATCATCGTCTCTTCGGTTCACTTCGTCTGGCTCGCTTTTTCCACTTCGCTGAGGGTTCTTCTGGCGTCGCTATGGACGTTACCGAAGCGACTTGGCCACTCCGTGGAGAGCAGTTTTTCGAGGGTCTCGGTCGCGGCGGTATAGTCCTTGAGTTGGAGTTGCACTTTGGCGAGACGTTGCAGACCCATAGGTTCGAGGGCGCGAATTTCAGCGACCATGGCCCAGTGCTCGGCGGCCTCGTCCCAACGCTTTTGAGTTTCGCGGATTTCCGCTAACATGGCGTGACCTTCGCTCTCGTTGGGCAGCGCTTCGACGAGGTTGGTGCGGGCGCGCTCGGCTTGGCCCTTGCTACCGAGTTTCTCATAACGCGCACCGAGATCCTGAAGCAGCGCGATGTTACGCGGAGAGAGAGCGATGGATTCAAGCAACTGATTGATGGCTCCCTTGCTATCGCCGAGCGCGTCGTATACCGCGACGAGTGCCTGTTGTGTTTCTAGGTCGCCAGGCTGAGATTCCGCGGCGAGACGCAAGTGGTGGAGCGCTTGCTTATACTCCTTACGATCGCTGTAAAGCTGGCCAAGAGCCTTACGCACGATGGGGTTTTCGAGACCGCTTTCGGCGACCGACTTATCGAGTTCTTCGACGTAGTCAGGAAGGTCCTTGGCATTCGCCAGCACGTTCTTCAGCGATTGCAGGGCGTTGGCACGGTTCTGATTGGATGATCCCCAACTGATGATAGCGCCGGCGGCGGCATCGACAGCCAAGGAGGTGTTCCCAAGCTGTGAGTGGCAGGTGCTGAGCATGTTGTAGTAATGCGACAGCGTGCCGTCGCCAATACCACGGTTTGGCTGAGTCCTCTGATGGAGTGGAATCAGTTCATCAAAGAGCATCACTCCCCGCTTCCATAGTTTCGCGTCGTGGCAGGCCTGGGCGAGCGGGTTGATAGTTTGCTCGCTCCAGAGTTTGTGCTCCTTGAAGTAAGAGATAGCGGCATCGAGTGCGGCTATCGACTCTTCCCGCTGATCGGACAGCCCCAAGGCGGTGACCAAGCGGCGGCGATAGTTAATGTTAGTAGGATTCATTTTAACGATCTCGCGCAGGTAAGGCACCGCCTCGCCATAGCGCTTCTGGTGTTCGAAGAACCCGGCCAACATGCCGATACCGGCCTCGTCTTGGATCCCACGCTTGTGGGCATTGACGAGGATATCGATCCCCGGTTGATAGGCATCGAGACCGTGGAATAAATAGTTAGCAATGTATCTCAGCGCGACGATTGACTTCTTCTGTTCCTTGGCGATTTTTTCAGCGAGCTGTTGGAAGTCTCCACGCTTTTCTTTCCAGAAATCACTATTGTTGATGTGGTAAATGCTCTGGCGATTTGAACGTTGAGTATCGAGGTCGCGACGTAGTTCTGTGAGCACAATTTTCAACAGACGCGGTTCGAGATTACCGATGTCCTTGGCATCGGCGCGGTAGTCGGCAATGTAGTAGCCGTATTGCTGCCAACCGCCGTTTCCGGATGCGCGGAACGACTCGGGCTCGCGTTCGTAACGTCCGATCAAGAAAGCAAGTGCCGGCAGATCGCCAGCGATGTCGTGAATACATCTGGAAAGTTGCTGGACGAGACTCTGATAGTTCTGGGTGTCAAAGGCGATCATCTCGTTGAAGGCACCCTCTCCGAAGGCAACAACGTCCTTCTTCGCGCTGGCAATCTCCGCCTGATGATGGGCAGCCTGATAGATATCGATGAGTTGGTTGCAGAGCCGGTAGCGATGGTCGTTGCGTTCAGTCGCCAATGCAGCAATCAACATACGAGTGACGTTTTGATAGAGTTCGACACCTTCGCCGAGCGATACCCGACCCGTCTTCGAGGAAATCGCATTCATATAGAGGCGATACTTGCGCTCCACCAGCCAATCGGCCATGGCGGTGTTCACGTCACTTTCAAGTGCATCAAAGATCTTCTTCTCGCCGCGGGCGAAGGTCTTGTCGGACTCGAAGTAGCTGATTAATTGGTCGAAGGCATTTTGCGAGTCGTTGGACAAGGCAACGCCATGGGCGTCGATGTAAGTATTGAGCGCCGATTCAAGAATTTCCACGGATTTTCCAGCACCAGACCCGCCGTAGCTGCGAACGACTTGCGCCCAACGCGTCGCGATGTGCAGGTGGTCGGGTGTCGCTTCCTTCTCGGCATGGAACAGGGCTTGCAGTTCGCGCAATTGCTCAGCGGCGAGAGGCTCTTGCGAAATGCGGCCCAGGTTGGCGAGGAAGTCGGCCATTAGACGTCGTTCGCCGCTACCCCAATCCAGTTTGAACGCACGCTGCATCGCGGTTAATGCTTGTGGGACGTGCTGACCGGGTTGGTTGAGAACTTCGGAAGCCTTGCGGCGCGTCAGCATTTCCAGCAGGTCGAGGCCGCGTTGGTCGATCGACGTTTCCGCGCGTTTGCTCACCGCTGCGAGGTGGGCGAGAAGCTGGTCGGTGGTTGCCTCATTGGTGACGTATTGTAGCACTTGATCCATCTGCCCGAGGAAGGGGTAGATCTGTTGGGCACTGTTGCCGAGAATGCCTTCGGGCACACACTCCAGCAGACGGAAGTCCTTGGTGTAGCGGAATAGACTGCCGAGATGGTGGAGGTGGTTCTGTGGGGATTGCGACTTCTTGAAGATCGCCTTGAACATATCGACGACCACCGGATCAAAGTCCTCGGGTGTGCCGTTGTTGAAGCCGTTTTCGATCCGGCTGGTTTGCTGTTGGATAAGATTCGAGAGCTGCCATTCGTCCATCGCTTGGTAGTAAGCAAGAATCGCCCGATCGCGTGCTTGCTTCTGGTCCAGCACCAGATACCAATCGGCCAGCGTCTTGTATTCCAGCGGTCCGAGTTCGTCGGCTTTTTCAACGGCTTCGAAGATGCTGACTGCATCAGCGATTTCATTGAGCTCAGCTTGTAGATAGCCGAGCGTCACCCGCCACTCGTTGTTGGCATCGTCGGGTTTGATCCACGACATGAGCGCCTTTTTCAGTGCACGCGGTTGATCAAGAGCAACCAGCAAGCGGTAAGTGTGGCTCTTCCACGGCTCGGGATCCTGCGCCTTCTTGATGCCGCGATCGAGCCACATCAGCAGACGTTTTGCCAGCGCTGTATCGGCCTTCGGCTGAGAAGCGAGAAACTCAAGTGTGGTGATGTAGCGCTCAATAAGCACGACCTCGTGCCATGACAATCCGTCCTCGTCTTTGGAACCATAGAGGTCTTTGCTGTTGAGGAATTTCCAACACTCAGCTGCGATAGTTTTTGGATTGCGCCCGAGGGAGACATCGACAAACAGTTGCTCGATCATTAGCCAGTCGGCGAGTTTTTCGCCACGCGTGGCTTGGAGTTCGTTTGCCAATCTTGCGGAGAGTTTTTCCCGTATCGATTTGACCAACTTCTTATGTTTCGCCGCGAGCTCGGTGCGGGAGAGGTCTTCCTTGTTCTCCAGTTTTTGCCAAGCGACTTGGTAACGACTTTGCAAAACCCAGTCATCGAGTCGGATCAAAGCACCCGCACGCTCAGCGACGAGGGTTTCCTCGCGACGTTCAGGGGCGACATTCTGAACAGGGTCAATTTGATAAAGCAGAGCGAACGCTTCCTCTTCCAATGCGTCCGTGTGCGGCTGGCTGAGGATCGCGGCGAACAACTGATTGGCATAATGCCCGTGGTCTTCCTCTTTAGACTCCTTCAGTTGACGGCGCAGAAACGCGAGCCAGGAATCGGCACCGAGTTGAGCGGAGGTGAGGTTAACGATGAGAGACGAAAAGCTATCGCGCTCGGCTCGTTGCTTCTTGCTTGACCATCTCTTGATCAATGTCTCGGCGATGCTTTCCCAGATTTCTTGATCAACCGCCGGATCGTTGCGGCTGATCCAGCTGTAGAGTCGGTAGAGTTCGGCGACTTGCAATTTAGCGGCGCGTTTTGCCATCACCTTGGTGAAATGTGCACGTAGCTTACGGGCGGTCTCGGTTCCGACGAAACGATGGTCCTGCATCGGCCGTTGCGCGAAACGGTAGTTTTCGGCATCCAGTGCGAATCGTTTCACCAAGTTCGCCAGAGGCTGGAGAAAACGCTCGGGTATGTCGTTGCGGTTCACGCGGTAGGCACTGCCGCACAGCGTCTCGACCGCAGCCCATGCGCGATTCTGTGCAGCAATGTCGAATGTTTCGCTCTTGGACATCGCAGCATCGCTGATCCATTTCTCCATCAGATCGTAAGCCTTGTCGTCCTCACCGGTGCGGATCAACGCGGACAGATAACGGCGACGCACCCAGTTTGAAACCGGTTCATCAATACCGTCCTCCTCGAGCCACTCGATCACCGTCTTGAGCACCTCATCCACCTGGCTCTGATTTTCCAACAGGTTGATGAGTGTCCAACGCAGGGAATGGATATCGCCAGGCTGCCAATCGCCGCGATTGGCGAGACATTTACTGAGCCATGCCACGGCCTCCTCGGCATCGCCCTGATTGGCGAGGCTGTTGGCATACTGCGTTTGTAGATTCACGTCGCGTGGGAACTCATCGGCGAGTTTTTGCAGCAGCACGTGCGCCTCTGGACGGCGGTTGGTGTTCTGCAGGGCGTAGACCATTTGCTGCTGCCACTCCTTCATGGCGAACAAGTGTTCCGCTGCGCGTTGGTAAACTGGTTTAACAATTCCCAAGAAGTCGAAACGTTCGTTGGGGTTGGTCACGCGCTGCGACTCGGTGTTTAAATACCCGACAAGGAACAATTCGTGCACGACCGACTGCGGGGCTAACTCGCGTGCGGTCTCAAATGCCAACTCGCGAGCCTCCTCGTTGCGGCGTTTCATGGAATGAAAACGGATGTCGAGATAACGCATTCCGCGCTTATTACCTGCAAGCTTGCGCATCGCCTCAAAGTGTTCGCTGCTGCGCTCCCATTGCTGGCTATTGGCGAAATGGTTACACATCGTGAACTCGCTTTCGAAGTTTGCTTTGTCGTCCAGAGCCGCCTGCTTGGCATCATCCACGGTCGGTAAGTCCTCGTGAATAAAGAGGATACTCCCACAGGGAAGCAGTGCCTTTTTCATCGCCGCGCGGAACGCCTTTTTGTCGCGCGCCTCAAAGCTACGCTTAATCTGCACGGAGACTTTGCCGTCGGCATTCTTGTGCTCGACCGAGCGCGCCCACCAGCATCCTGCCTTTTCGATAAAATCGGCAAACTCGACCGTGCCGGTGACCTTGCCATCATACAGATAGGTGATCTTTAACAAGACGTTCCGAGCGTTATCTATCAAATAGCGGTAGCTGTTTTTAGGGTTGTTGGGTTCTGTTAGTATCAACACGACATGCCCGTCTTCGCGCTCCGCGATTGCGGCATTCAAATTGCGCATCTGGTCGGCTAGTGAGGTGAATGATTGGTCACTCAATGCGAGCGGGAAGGCGAAGCGATCGAGCTTTAAATCTGCTTCACGCTGTCTGCCGAGACCTAGGGCATCGAAGTAATGCCCGCGAGTCCCTTTGTGCTGCCACCACTGGACGTCACCGCCTTGGCGGTCGCCCTGCGAGCTTACCCACCACGCCTTACCAGAAAGCAATGCCTCCACGCTCGCTTGAGAAACGAGCGTCCCCCTAATCACATCGAAACTTTCGACTTTCTGTGAAATGGCAATCCCACCGTTCTGCAGCGCTGCGATCTGCTCGAACCGCAACAAGCTGTCTGTCAGTTTGAGTGCCTCCGCAGGCCACGGGTGTGGCTTGCCTTCACGATTCGGAACTTGGCGTCCGCCGGCAATTGGTCCAGGAAATAACGAAACCAGGTCACCCATGTAGTCACCCCAATACCAGACGCGGCTCCGTCCGCCGGATGATCTGTAGTCTCCCTTGTACTTACCCTTTCCTCCGACTTGCCCGTATGCAAACCCACCACTTTTTCCTCTCTCCCTCGCAGTGACTGGCATCGACTCAGCCGCGGCGAAGGCGTCACTCGCCATTGGGCTGTTCATTACCGAAGGTTTTGCAACCAGACGTTCAGAGAAGACCATATCAAGGGACTCCTCCTCGTAGTTGAAGCGCATATCCTCTCCAGCGAGGTCCGGCCATCCGCGCTGTCTGTCGCCCAATTTTTTCTCCAAACTCTCGTCGAAATCCTCTAAGCCCAACCGCAGGGAATCATCTTCCGATAGCTTATCCTTCGATCTGAATGCGTAGTTGGACGAGACCGTCCCATTTACGGAAAATGCACTACTTGCACCTTCCGAAATCGAGTTGCCATAATTTATAAAACCATTAAACTCAGCGCGACTTCCAATTTTGTTCCCCCCAGCGAGCCGATCCAACATTTGCTCCCTTAATGGCATAACTTGCGCCATCGGTATCCGTCCAAGCCGCTCTAACTCACGCAACACTCCGCGCTGTAAGTTCAATCGCCACGTCCCCGCGAGACGCATTTGTTGCTGCAGCAGTTCGTAGTTCGCCTGCTCGCGACCATCGGCAAAGAAGCGTTCGCCGTCGCGCATCTGGAAGCGTTTCTTCACCTTAAATCGCTCGCGGTCGGCATCGCTCTCCAACACCAAGAATGAAGTGTAAGGCGTCATGATTTTGTATTCCTCGGACAAGCCAATAATCTCATCCTTAATCTCCTGCGCCCGCCCCTGTTCGAGTAGCACATCCAAATACATGCGCGCCCACAGTCGGGGGATGAATGAATTCCCTTTCTCGGCATCCTTGAGTGTAACCGGTGCACTGAAGCGTTGCTCCTTACCATTCTGCATTCCGGTGACGATGATTTCGCCGCGTTGGTCGGTACCCTCGGGAAGGTAGCGTCCGATGACGACCTGCTGCGATCCGAGCGGAAGGTTAGTCAGATCCTCTGGATAGACCCGTGCCACGCTTAGTCCTTTAAACTCGATCCGCATGTCGCTCATCCCTGGTTGGGCGATACCTGTCAGTAAATTGCGGGCAACCACTGCCGGCGTGTCCGAGCCAGCGATCTTTCTCACCGATCCGCCGCCAAGCGAAGCGATCGCCTTCAGCACACCGGATTCATAACTGCTGCCCGGGGCGATGGCGTGGAAAGTGGCGCTGGTATTGCGTTCGTCATACAGTCGCTTCAAGCGGTTAGCGAAAGCGACCGGGTCGGCTTTACCGGTGGTGATGACTCCATCGCCGATGTAGACGACGTGTGTGTTCGCGTGCTCGGTGTGTTTCAGAGCTTCCTCAAATACGAGGTCGAGATCCGTCCAGCCGAGCGAGTTGCGGGCAGCGAGGAAATCGCGTGCGTCATCGGATTGTTCGCCATCAAACCACCGCACCTCGGTATCGCAGGTTGCGAGGTCAAAGCTATCCTCTTCACCCAGCGATCCCAACAATCCGGCAATCAACGCGTCTTGGCTATCACGCGCCGAGGCATTCATCGAACCCGAGGTGTCGGCCAGAATGACGAGGTGAATCGGATGGCCCTCTGGAACGATCTCGCGTTCCCAATCGCCGTCGCTACCCGGCGGCGTGATCAGTGCCAGAAAATATCCGTCCTCACCGCGCAAGTGAGGAATCATCACCACGGGCGAGGCCGCAGCATCGACGTCGAGCTCTATTTCAAAATCGCGATTCGGCGTGTATTCCTGAGCGACAAACTCGGCCTGCGCAGCATGTGCCGTGCTGGAAATACGTGCGTCATGCGTGGCGCAAGTGAACGAGCGAATCGGCAGCGCGGAGGAAACTCGGACATTAATCGACAACTCGCGCAAGGGGTTCTGTTGAAGCATCTCGCTCTGTAGTCCGTAACTGTAGCGCAGCTTGCCACCGCGCATCGGCAGCACCTGCGTGTAAGTGATCTTGATGCGTTTCTCGGAGTGCGCCTCAATAGGAAATACCCGTGCCTTAAACAAGTTGCCGCCAGTCCATTCGAGCAGACCGGGGTCGCGGCGCTCGCGCAGGATCGTCTCGTAAATCTCACGAGCACGTTGTTTTTCCACCACGTCGGCCTCGACCAGTTCGCCGCCAATCCACATGCCAAACCCGGAGATCGATGCGTCCTGTGGCAAGGGAAAGTAAAACGTTCCCTCGAGTCGGCTATTGGTGTGGTTGACGAACGACTCTTCTATAACAGTGCGGGCGATGCCGTCACGAATGTCGACCGTCACCTTGTGGTAGCCAAGCGTTAGTGGCGTGTTACGGCCATCGACTTTGGCTAACAACGAGCCCATCGACTCGCTGGTAATCGCGCCCTTGAAGCCGAGCAACCAGTTGGGATCCTTTTCTAACAATTCCACGCCACGCCCGTCGGGCCGCCGCATCACCTTGCGCTCGCCGGCGCGGACATGATATTCCTTACCCTCCACAGCTTGCACGGAAATCCCCTCGCCCTTCTTCAACGACTCAATCTCAATCTCACCACGCGTAAAGGCGATTGTCTTGGCATCGATCACTTCGACAAGCGTCCCTGGCCCAAGGATCACCTGACCACCGCCCTGCAAACGGATCGCCAGCGCATTCGCCCCGCGGACATCGGTCCGCAGCCAGTCGCCCGGCTTGAGGGCGAAATCCTTCGCCGCACTGGACCAACGGCTCGCCATCTTCGGGCGCACGCTAACGATGCCTTGGGAATCGACGATTTTCCCCAAGTCACCAACTTCGGCGAGCGATGAGGAATCAGCGAGCAAGGTCGCCGAGAAGAACAGAAATAGCACGCCAGTCAGAGCGCTCAGTGGCATCATTTTCATAGAATCGATAGATCGAAGGTTTCTCACTCGGGGGGATCCGAGCCACGTTGGCTAACAAGTTTAGCAAACGCCTTACAATGAAACGACACACAACTGGAGCGATCCTTAGAATTTAAACAAAGCTTGTTCTGACGCGCATTACGTATTGTAAATTTCACTGTGGTATTCAGTGACTTTTTGAGCGGTCGAATAGATCTTCGTAGAAGACGTATTCAACCGTCTACCCCAACGGGGTTGGGTATTTTAGCCTAGGGTTGCTAGAGTAAAACGGAGGCTACCCTAGGTCACGCCACAATCATTCAAACCCAAGCTGGGCTTGTGTTCAAACGCGAGCGACATTACGGCATCGACGCAACCCCGATTGGGGTTGGGAAATGCATTCGCTGATTACCCAGGGTAGCCGCCATTTCATTGCGACAACCCTGGGCTAAACTTCATTACCCCGTTGGGGTAAAGAAAGGAGAGCCAAATCACAAATCTTGATGCGTGGCATGGATAGTATTATCCCAACACTCAGCTTATCGCGGGACCAATATAGCCACTACTTCGACGACTCCCCTCTTGACTTCCCCGAGCAGAATTTCATTCTGCGGCTATGAAAGCCTTGCTCATCCTCTTGCCCGCTTTGCTACTCAGCGCTTGTTCGACACCTCCCAAAAGCCAAGCCACAGCAGCCAAAACAATCCAAGTCGAGTCCCTGCTCAAAACCACCAAAAGCTGGGACGGACAGCCGCTACCGCCCTATGCGAAGGGCCAGCCAGAAGTAACGATCCTGAAAATCACCATCGCTCCCGGTGCAGCGCTGCCGGAGCACAAGCATCCCTACATGAACGCGGGCGTGCTGATCAGCGGTCGCCTGCTGGTGAAAACCGAACACGGCAAAACCATCCAATTGGAAGCGGGCGATGCATTATCCGAAGTGATCGGCACCTGGCACTACGGCAGCAACAACGGCGACGTTCCGGCCGAAATCATCGTGGTGTATTCAGGCATCGAAGGACAGCCCGTCACCGTCAAGCGCGATGCGACTCACGAGCATTGATTTACTTCGCCGCAGGAACCGTTTCCTTACTCAGCACTGCATGCACAGCCTTGGCAATGAGCTTGGCTCCTTCAGCATTCGGATGCACGCGGTCGGGGATGAGTTCATCCTTACCATCAAGGGCGGCATGCACATCGATGGTCTTTAGGTTCAAGTCCTTGGCAATTTTGGTGATCACCGGGATTTGTGCCTTGGTGTTGGCCTCATTGATGCCCCAGTTGCCATCGCCAGCGATGTAGGGAGGAAAGCAGAGAAAAATCCGTGGTTTGGATTCCAAGCTAGCGAAGTCCTCGATAAGGTCGCGCAGATCATTCTCGTAATCGCTCTCAAACTTCTTCCAGTTATTCGGTTTGGTGTCGTTGGTGCCGAGCATGATGACCACGAAGTCGGGCGAGGATGCGATGGCGTCCTTGTATTGGCGGACTTTCTGATAGGGTTTGTTACCACTATTCATCAAGGTGGCTCCGCTGTGTCCGAAGTTCATCACTTCCCATTCCGCGCCGAGCATTTCCTGAAGCTGCTTCGGGTAAGAATTTCCCTTGGCACCAACGCCCTGCGTAATGCTGTCGCCGACGCAAGCCAGTTTTATAGCATCACCGGCGATAGCCGATACGGTTGCGAGTGCGAGACTGGTAAAAAGTGTCAGGACAAGGTGATTGAGTTTCATTGCTTGATGGAGATTTCGTTGGTGTGGAAATCCACACTTACTCTAAAAACACTGTATCCTTACCCGCAGCGGAGCTTTCCACGGATTTCCCAAAACCAGCTATCCCGCATGAACTCGCGCCTCGCATGGGTCGTCCCTTTCAACGACAACGCCGTAATCCAACAACAAAAGCAAGTCCTAGTCAGGGGCTGGACCTTGCCCGGCACGGAAGTCGCGTTAGCATCTGTCTCTTATACACATCTGACGCTGCCGACGACTCC
>JAGXGH010000105.1 GCA_024636835.1 Verrucomicrobiales bacterium
ACGCTATGGTTTTCTTGGTCGAGCAGGCGGATCATTGCTCGTTCGATGGCGGTCAGGTGTTGGTACGGGCTTCGACTCATGGGGCGCATCCTGGCAGGTTCAGGTGGGGCTGTGTTGCACTTGCAGGTTGAGTCTGCCCTCCAACTCTTCGGCGTGTGCGGCCTTGTTGCGAAGCTGCCGCAGCGTGTTGAATATATCCAACTGCTTTTTATTAAGGACGTTGCACTGCCACAGATACTTTCCCATTTTTGGATTATTCTTGAACAAGTTGCTGGGCGGTTGATTCCAAAATGAGCTGGCGACTTCAATAGCGGCTGACTCTAGTTCGAGCCAGGCTTCCATGATGGCCGCGCGGGTGGAGAAGGCAGCGAGGTTAAGAATGTGATTATTACCCTGGGAGATCCCCTCTTCGTTTTCTGGGTGCTCCCGATACATCGATTCAGCCTTGTCTTCTAACGCTGAAATCTTCTGAGAAAACTCTAATTCAAGTTCCTTATATTTAAGCCGTCTGAGCAGGGGAATGAGTTCAATAATTGGCTTTCGTAACAAGGCAACGAGGACGACGGAGGTCGCCGGCCAAGCTATGAAACGGATAGTTTCTGACAGGAAAGTTAATACGTCCATCGTCCCTAATATTATTCACAGAAGAATTAGCGTTCCACTTCCGGAGTGGTTTGTTTTTTTACTACCTAGAAGACCGTTTATCCGATCGCCCATTGTAATTGGTCGAAATAGGACCGCACAGTTTCATGCTTGCTGTTTTTCCAATAGAAACTAGCCTGGTCACTTACTTCCATCGTTTTGAATAGCCGAAAATCGGCGATGTCGGGAAAGATCTTTTTCGCTGCCTGATATGATGCGGCATCAAGATCGTTGAAATATTGATCTCCAAGAGATGGTGAGTCGAAACTTCTGATTATTTCTCCCACCATGACGATGGCGGCGGTGAAATGTGCCAAATCCTGTATATCCAGATCATGGCTCTCAAGTGACAAATGCGCGGCTCCGTGGTTGGCATGCTGTTTCATCAAACCGATTCGCTTGTGCAGAAAGCCATCACGTTTTAGTAAGACGGTGTCCGTCTTGGAGTATTCGCCAAAGAAGTCGTTTAGAAAAAAAAGGGCGTTTAAGCAATCTTCTTCCGTTTTCCCTGGTTCACCAGACCAGTATCGTGCATGCTCAGCAAGACATTCATCTGATATTTTCGCGAAATTGGCGCCAGTCAGGTCTGTCTTTTTTGTGATATGGTCGAATATTTTTCTGCAGGACAGCGTCAACGTATTTAAATCGGAAAAATCTGAATACGCTCGCGCCACCTGCAAAGAGTATTCATTATTACATTCTGTGGACTCGTGTACGGATGTTGATCCAAGAAGATAATAAAAAGCAGGCAATGCCATAGTTGAGCGGGAAAAAACACCTCTTAAAAAATGAATTGAACGTAGTTTACCCTTTATCCTCGAAGGCTCTTTTGTTCGGAGCATCCGCTGTGAGCGAATAAAAAGGTCACCCATGAAACATAACTCTCATTGCATTATAAGTCGGCTGAAGGGTGTTTTTCCATATCCCCAGTATTGTTGTTTCCATGCTTCGTTCTGAGGGACTTTGAGCAAAAATAACCGGTACATAGAATATCTGTTGAAACAGCGAATCGGCAAAAATGAGGCCAATGTGCGGCCAATTGTGTGGCCCTAAACACTGCCCTGCCTCATTGATAAAGAGAACTCCAATCTGCATATCCCTTTGGCAGCTGTAGATTCCCAATCTTTGATACTAGGCGCAGAACAGAATGGTCTTGGTGGTAACTTTGCCAATTGGCCAAGAGGGATTCATCCTTAAATACAGCGACCGTCCCCCCATGAGAACCAACTACGACATTTAGTGGGTCAATTTCCTGCGCTTGGCAAAATTCAAACAGAATCACATCGAATGTGTTCGGAGGAACATGGTCGACTGCACAATTACCTCGGTGGAGTGCTTCATTTGTAATCGGGCATATCGCTGCTAGCGCAAGTTTTTCGTTGCGGAATGCTTTAATTTGAGCATCTATTGCAGTTCTAGCTGCACTGCGAAAGTTTCGTAAAGCTTGAGGGACCAAGTCCGTTTGTCGATTGCTTGGTATTAGACGAATTGCATGGGGAAAAGAAATATCGATCCGGGTCTCGTTATTGCGCACTAAGACAAAACATCGGGTGCCATGAATTGTCGTCTGTGTTGAAATTCCACGGATTCCGTTTTCTATCTTTTGCACCCATTCATCGTGGTGCTGAAATATTTCCATCAGTAACGGCAATGACTCGTGTGGAACGAGCTGCCCGTCAGGTGTAGAAGAAAGAATCTCCCGGCAACGAGCTGTCAGCTCGCCTTTTGTTCTGAATACTTCGTTCGCGAAAGTGTATGGCACGGTATGCAACTTCTCCTTGAAAACGAGCATGTTTTTTTAACGCCACCCTAGAGGGGAGCGAACCGAAAAAGGCTGCCCGGAAGATTCGTGTTTCCATAGAATGTTCTAAGAATGTTGGCTAGGGTGTTGAGTGTTCTTGGCATATCTTCAAGATCGATCAGTCTCCGCACTAACGTTTTTTTCGAGATCACTGAAAGCCCTCATTTACACCCTTGATAAGATGATGCCAACCGCGAGGTGTGTCCGTCCATGTCCTCAGGCTCCTTCCATCCATGATTTGCTCCGCTAGGTGGGGCTCAACGGTCTGATCTGTAGGTTGAATGTCGATTCGACACGAATAGGCCGAAGGATTCAAGGGATGTCCAAATCTCCTAGCAGGACGAGCCGTTTCCTCGTGTCGGTTGAGCGATGTGTCTGCGGCAGGTGGCATCGTAATCGGGAAGGATTGCCGGGCGGGAATCCGATGCCTCCTGGCGATAGGTGTGAAAAAACGACCGGCCTGCCGTTCTCCAAGATGCATCGCGGTGGGTACAATCGCGGTGGGTACAGTAGAACGGAAAGATTCACAACGAATGGCGCCATGGATCCATTGGCGGTTTGTCGCCGACCGACTTCAAGGAACCAATTTCAAGCTGCTCGAAACTAAGTGTCTAGAAAACTAGCGCCGGTTCATTGTGGAAAATTGACCAGGTCTGCGTTTTAGAACCACGCTTACTGAATCCCTTCGTCAGCGAGCGACTGCCGCCAGTTCTTTTCCAGCACCATGTTGAACTGGAAAGGCGGCTCCTGATTGCTGAGCTGAAGTTGGCCGACTGAAGCGGTGACATCTACATACCGAGTGAACAGGTCAAATAGCTTCTGTTTGTACTCTGTGTCGTCGTTCCCTTTCAGGTGATCCCCTTTCGTTTCCAGCACTGAGAAACGGAACTTCCCGTCCTCGATACCATGCACGCAGGCCAGAAGATCAGGATACACACGGTGGCGTTGCCAGCCTTGTAGGCCGTAGGATCGCTGGTTAACAGCGATGCGGTGCCACCAGTACACACACTGGCTTTCATCAAGATACCAAGCGGTGTTCTTCTCGAGTTCGTTGAACTCCTTCTGATATACCTTTTCGAAAAGGCTTTTTTCTAGTGGCTCACCGTTTTTTCGGTACAGCAACGGGTCTAGGTCAGACACGTCGAGCTCTAGCGTTTCGGCGATCTTCCAGTTGAGCGTCGGGTCATTGCTTGAAACGAGCCTCAACGTGATCTCCCCACGATCGAGCTTATTGTGGAACAGCGTTTCTGCCATGGCGTTGACTTGGTCGCGCAGGTCCGCCTTCATGCTCTGCACCAGGTCGAGACGATTGACGTAGATCTGCTCATCCGTCACTCCTTTGCTGCGAAGGGCCGCGAAGGTTTCCTCCAGCAAGCGCATCCCTTGCCATGGGTTGGGCACCACGTCCAATAGTTGGCGCACCAAGTAGGGAGAGTCGAGTCCTTCTTCGGGCAAGGCGTCCACTGCTTCCTGCTCTAGATCAAAGATAGTTTGCCCTGCGTCTCCACCCTTGCGATCCAGAGTTACGCGAGCCACCGTGCGTTGAAGCTTGTCAGCATCCATGGCGGCCTTGTCAGCACCCAGGAACCGCAGACTTTCCCAATCTAAATCTCCGAGCACATCTCGGTCGTAATCCAGCGGCCGATAACCGTCCGGTGCACTGGCGTCCCGATGCAACACACGCGGCAAGAAGATGGGTGGTAATCCGGCAAACTTTTCTCGCCGCTTGATCCTCTCCCGACGCATGTTTTGGACCTGCCCACTGGCAGGGTCCACCGACTTCACGCTGGAAGCTAGGTCGGCCATCCCCTCGTCTTCCAGGCCCTTTCGCACTCCATTGACGGCTTCAGTCACATCCTGGTCAAAGGTAAATACATAGCACTCATCCAATGCCGCCACCCCGGTGGCTTGGGCATGGGGCTGACGTAGAACCCGGCCGATCATTTGAGTTAGTGCCGTTTTGGCTGTGGTGCGAGACAACACCGCCAATGCATAGGCAAAAGGACAGTCCCACCCTTCACGCAACGCATCCTTTGTGATGATGAAGCGGACCGGCGAAGTCGGCGAGAGGAGATCTTCGTCGGCCAGCTCGTCATTGCTGGAAGTCTTCAGGCGAATATGCTCGTCCTTGACGCCCAACTGATCGCGCAAGTATTCACGAGCATCCTCGGCGTGGATAAATCCGGCGTCCCGTTGCTCTCTGCCAGTGCGCTCCACACGCACCAGCACGATGGGCCGAATATAACGCCCACTTTTGTTCTGGAACGAGAGTGCTGCTTGCTCTAACTCCCGCTGCTTGGCGTGGACCAACGTCAGGGTATGTTTCCAGCCGCCCTTGCCTTCGTTGACCACGTTGATCGGCAGCTTGATCATTTCCTCGTCCTTGAGGTCCGCCCCCGGCACATTGACCAACACGTTGGATTGGTGTTTGTTGTTGGTGTTGGGCGTGGCAGACAACTCCAAAATGAAGCGCGGGTTGAATCCAGCCAGGGTGTCGCGGGCGGTATCGGAATAGGCCTTATGGCCCTCGTCAATCACTACTACTGGGCGTACCAAGCGCAAGACGTTGCCCAGGCTCTGTTTGATGGAAACCGATCCCGGCACAATGCCCTCGGCAAAACCCATATCCGCCAGGTCGTTCTGATCCAAATTGGGGACTTGATCAAGCAATGCCCGGTTTGCTTCACTGTCGTCTTCCACCGGAAAGAAGGAAGTAAACCGGCCACTGTCGCGAAATAAGCGCAGAGTTTCCTTGGATTTTCGCGCGGCCGACGGCAGCATTAGCAGCATCACGCATAGTTGGTCCTCCACATCGCGACGGGTAAAGGCATCAGACTTTTCAAGCAGTTTGACCCGACCGCCGGAAGCGCGCTCCATCATTTGCCGGTAGGGGTGCTCCCGGTTGGCCAGTTGCTTCCACGTTTGCCGGTAGATGGCCTCGGAGGGGACCACCCACAGCACCAACCCGGTCTGACGGTTGAAGTAATCGGTCTGTACCCGCTCCAACGCCGCCGTGGCCAAGAGCGTCTTGCCGCCGCCGGTTGGTACCTTGAAGCAGATATTTGAGATTGACCGGCCCAATCCATCGTGCCGTGACAGGTGGGGGGGCACCATGGGATGACCGTTCTGATACAGGTACGGTAGGAGCCGCTCCGTGTTGAGCTGATCCCAGGCTTCCCGAGAGTAGTCGCCTAGGGGAGTGGTTTTGCCCTTGCTCTTCTGAAACTCGACAAACTCCTCGGACAGCTCGCGCTGCTCCCGCAGCACCATAAGATAGCGGTCCAGCTTGCTCAGTACGCCTTGCTGGTATTCCTTTAGCTCCATGCTCAATCCCCCATAATCCGATGTACGGCATAAGGCAGCTGGCAGAACTCGATCCGCCGGGCAGTCAACTCCTTCTGGCTCATGAACTTGGCGACGGCAAAGACGATGGCGCGCTTGCCGCTCTTGTTGCTCCGCTCGATTGCAGCCACCCGCTCGGCATTCAAGGCGGCGTCGTTGGAACGCAGCCATTCCTTCTCAGGCTGGTAGAACAGGTGCACCCGGAACAAGCCGGTCTCACCGATAAAGCCATCGGGGGCCGCCTCGCCGACCCTTTCCAGCGAGTGCCCGGTGGCGGTGTAGAACACATAATGAGCCAACGCCTCGAAGCTCGGTAGCCCCTTTCCGGTAAGCAGGCTTTCTATATTGATGGGATCGCCGAGGGTGCAGTAGGTGAAGCTGCCGCCCAGCCCCGGCGCCATCTCTTCCACCTTGCGCTCACCAGTCACTGTGAGTGCGCCGTCTTTGATCTGCTTCTTAATCTTGTCGTATTCGTGGCCATGGAGGTTTTCGATGGATGCGATGTGCTCCAGCACTTTGGACTGCTTTTTCTCGAAGGTGCTCCAGGTAATGGTCTCCCGGTGTAACTCCTTGCGCTGGGTCCCGATATAGGGATAGCCCTTGATCACGCGGCGGACGCGCTCGGCGGTGAGGGTGTCTGCGTAGTCCTCGCACTCGACCAAGATAAATCGACGATTTCCATTATCTTTGTTATTAGAATTTATAACAGCGTGAGCTGTCGTGGCGGAACCGGCGAAGGAATCAAGAACTAGGGAATCCTCGGCTGTTGAAAGATCTAATACTCGCTCAAGCAAACCCAGAGGTTTAGGGGTCACAAAAACGTCGTCTGATGTTTCAAAATCTAAAATTTCAAGAAGCTCTTTCTTGGCGTCCTGCGTATGCCCAACTTCTTTATTTAGCCAAATGGTCTGCGGAACCTTCCCCTGCTTTACGTCTTTCAAGTAGCGTTTAAACCGGGGCTGGTTATTGCCTTCTGCGCCCCACCAAATCTCACCATTCTTGTCCAACTCTAGGAACCGCTTTTTCGAAACCCGCCAATACATTCCTTTAGGCGGCCCTTTTATCCATCGACCAGATGGACATTGGATCTCATACGTTCCCTCTGAATAATAGTTGCGCGCCGACAAGTCACCAGATGTCCAAGGGCCTTTAGGGTCATTGTCTGGATTTGAATACCGGCCCTCCATTTCTTGACTTCTAGCCAATAAATTTGGTCGCCAAGTCTCCTTATTTTTGGCATAAACCAATACGTAATCGTGATCTTCAGAGAAGTACTGGGCAGTGTTTTTTGGCGAAAAAACTTTCTGCCATATGCAAGAGGCTATAAAATTATCCTCACCAAATATTTCATCCATCACCATGCGAAAGCGATGGATTTCGTTGTCATCGAGCGTCACCCAAATGCTCCCGTTCTCAGAGAGCAATTCGCGCAATAAATTTAGCCTGGGCCACATCATGCACAACCACTTGTCGTGCCGCTCCAGGTCTTCCTTGTCCACCGGGTTGGCCGACTTCTTCAACCACTCCTTCATCAGTGGCGAGCGCACATTGTCGTTGTAGCACCAGCCCTCATTGCCGGTGTTGTAGGGCGGATCAATGAAAATGCAGTCCACCTTGCCGGCATGCGTGGGCAGCAGGGCCTTGAGTGCTTCTAGGTTGTCGCCATGAATTATTAGGTTGTCATCCAGCGAGGCCTTTTGCCCCTCTGGCGGGAGAGACTTATCTGCCACCACCTGGAGCTCTCTAAACGGCACCCCGAGGTGGTGTGAATAGACGAACTGTTTTCCCTTGAAATCGAGCGTGGGCATTACAATCTCCTGATCCAGTCAAAACATGCCTTGAAAGCGGGCATCTGTTGTTCGATTTCGTCGGCGCTCATCTCACTCAGGCGCTGTTCTTGCTCGATGATTGCATCTTCGCCCTTCTTGTCCGTATTGGTCACCTGCTCGATGCAGCCTTCCTGCCATGCCCAAATCCCCAGTCCTTTTAAGGCCTGTTGCACGTCACCTGCGAGCGCTCGGCCTTCCTCATCGGCGGCGAACAATGCCCACGCGTCGGCTGCGTCCCAACTCTTGGTGCTGTCTGCCTGGGGTAGACCGTTTCCGCCCAAGCTAAAGCCGTGCTCATCGCGTAGGCGCTGGAGTACTGTCTTCACGTGGCTTAGATCCTCTCCATCCCGGGGCAGGAGTCTGCTGGAGCGTGCGCCGGTATATCCAAAATCTAAATCGACCACCGCCAATGTCCTCACTCCCATCGTGGCTAAAACAGACATGGCCCTAGGGATCGAAGTGCTTGAACCCATTGATATGAATGTGATTTGGTCAAGATCAGGCGGGCGGTGGAAATACTGTTCGTAAGCGAGTGTTAGAAGACGTTGGTCGGTCTTTCCTTCGCACAACACCACTTTGCTGGCGAAGTAGATCTCGGCGATGTTCCCAAGCTCGAAGAGGGTTTGAGACTGACTTTTAGCGTTCTCAATTGCTTGGTGCACCGCATGCCTCAAGGGCATGTTTGTGATGACGCCCGCGTCGCGCGTCTTGCTGACAATGACGGTGTCAGCAGCGTTCTGCCTACTAAGCATCATTGGGGAGTGAGTGGAGAAAACCACTTGGAATCCCGCCTCAGCAAGGTTGGAGAGCGCATGACGCAAACGTCGTACCCCTTGAGGGTGAAGATATAGCTCAGGTTCATCGATCAACAGAAGTCGACGTCCAGGTCGGCTACCTTCTGTTGCCCGCGTGTCAGCTAGGTAGCGTATGAGGGCCATCTGGATTGCCCGTTGGGCGCCCGTGCCGATTTGATCAAAGCGCCGCCGATCGCCGGTGTCCTCATCAGTCACATGCAAATCACCCGCTTTGAAGAACTCCTTGACCCCCATCACCTGCAAATCGAGATCTAGCGCTAGGCCTGGGAAGAATTGGGCCAGCGTACTCGTCGCGTCGGTATCAAATTGTCGCAAGTGTTCGGATCGATGCTCTCCGTCGGTGGTGAGAGTTTGGCGAATTCTCTCGAGCGCGTCGTGCAGTTCGGCGTGAGCCTGAAGCAGAGGCGCCATAATCTCGTCGAGCAAGCCTTTGATGGTCGAGCCCGCTTTCGCCTTGCCCAAATCTTCGCTGAGATCGTGCATTGCTCGAACAATGAGAGGTTGAGGCATCAAGGCGGATACTGCTTGGGGAAGACCCGTCGGGTAGTCCCTCCACGCTTCGGGGGGTTCGTCGTCAGGACAATGCTCTTGGTCCCAAACCTCTTTCGTAATGGCGTTGGCAGCGGGGCGGGTGGCCACGACACGAATCCACAGATACCCATCGCGACAATAGGGCGCAATAGCATTGCGGTGTCGATCCTCTGCAATCCTTCCTAGCACGTCATCATCGATGCCATCGATTCTTGCCATCACCTCTACCGGAGCTTCGGGGTCGAAAAAATCGTTCTTCGATAACGCTGATGGCTTCAGTACCCACCCAATCGCATCGATGATCGACGATTTCCCAGCGTTGTTTTGACCGACGAGGGGCGTGTAGCCCTCCAGAGGCAACGACACGTTTCGGCAGGCTCTGAAGTTCTTTATTTGGATGTGGCTGAGGCGGTGCACCGGATGGGCCTTCCTTGTTGAGTCGCACGTGTTCTCGTTTGGCCAACTGCGCAATAGGGTCGAGCGAACCGGAGGTTGGCACGGGAGAGGCAACCCTACCTCGTCTGGTCTCGTTAGTCAGTGATCGACGCCAAAGTGGCCCGGCGTCCTTCGCGGCTTTGTATGTCTTTTGCGTGCTTGGGAGCCTGCATTAGCCCATGACTCTTTCGACCCGGCTGGGTTCTACCCCGTTTTCGCGGACGGTTGGGTTAAGGGTAATGCGTTGTCGTTTGCCTGAATGCGCCGGCGGACTCTCGGGTTGTGGAATCGCTCGATGTAATCGAACACATCCTGCCGGGCCTCGGCGATCGTTGTGTATCGGCGCCGGTTGACCCGCTCCCGCTTGAGCATGCCGAAGAATCCTTCGGCGGCCGCGTTGTCGGCACAGTGGCCAACGGCACTCATGCTGCACAGCACGTTGTGGTCGGCCAGGAACTGCTGATAGTCATCGCTGGTGAACTGCGTCCCCCGGTCCGAGTGCAGAACGACTGGATCGTCACCCTTGCGCTGCCAGAGCGCCATCAGCACGGCATTGATCACCATTGACCGGTCCTGTGTCCGACTCATCGACCAGCCCACCACCTCGTGGTGGAACAAATCGATCACGACGCACAGGTACAGCCAGGCTTCCGCCGTGCGGATGTAGGTGATGTCGGTCACCCACTTCTGATTGCCCGCAGTGGCGGCAAAATCCCGGTTCAAGTGATTGCTCACATTCACCGGTCGCCGACCGATCGGCTTGTTGCCCCAGCGTCGCCGCTGCGGCACGCCGCAGAGCGTGGCCCGGCGCATCAGGCCAGCGACTCGATGGCGACCGACCGCCACGCCTTCATGGCGAAGCGTCTCATGCATCCTCGGTGCCCCAAGAACGCCGTCACTTGAGGCGTGATGCGCTTTGATACGTTCGAGCAGCCAGTCATTCTGCCGGGCTCGTTGACTGGGATCACGGTCGGCCCAGGCATAGTAGCCGCTGGTCGAGACGTTCAGGCAACGACACATCAAACGAACGGGATAGTCACTGCGACAGCGCCAGATCGTCCGGTATTTCAGGACGACTCCCTGGCGAAGAACGCTGCCGCGTCGCGCAAAAAATCACGTTCCTTCTTCACCCGGGCCAGCTCCCGACGAACGGCGGCAAGCTCCTGATCCCGGGCGGTTCCACTGCCTTGGAAGGCAGGGGTATCGTCACGATCAGCTTCCCGCTTCCAGCGGGCCAGCATGTTCGGGTTGAGACCGAGTTCCAAGGCAACCTGTCGAACGCTGATCGATGGGTTACGTGCCAGCTCGACGGCTTCGTGTTTGAACTCTCGGCTGTATCGACGTCTTTGGGTCATGAACACCTCCTAGCAGCCCATGGTGGGCCTTTTCAGAAGTGTCCGCAAAAGTGGGGCAGAACCCGCTGTTCGGCTGTTCGATAGGCCAGGAGAAGCCCTCAGCCCCGCCGGCACGCCTTTGATTCGACAAGAAAGGGAGCGATCGCCACCGGCGTAGGTGGTCTTCAATTCGTCGGCAACTCGATTCCTGAGGTGTGTAACTATGCCCCCCGAACGGCAACACAGACGAGGTGTAGGGGCAAATTGCCCCTTAGAAAGGATGGCGGTACTCGAACGAATCCATTACCAACCTATGAAGCTAGATCCTGCTGGAACTGGAGATCTGCCATGGGTTGAAGAAGACACGCAGACAGCACTTCCCGATTGCCCACAGCTGTTTCATCAGGATGGCGAGCCTTGGATGGAAGCGAACGCGTACGCAATTAACAATCTTGAGTACGGCCGGAAGACGGCAACCGTACTGTCGGCGATGAATCATCTCCGTGACTACGCCGAGTTTCTCGAGCGGGAGACTCTGGATTGGAGACACTTCCCGTTGAAGAAAAAAGAGCGGTGTCTCTTCCGTTATCGCGGCCACTTGATCGACCGGCGTGATGAGGGAGGTCTCTCTCCAAGTACTGCCACGGCGCGAATGAGTGCGGTCGTCCAATTTTATCGTTGGGCGCTTTCCGTAGGTCTCATCGAGAACCGAAACCTCTGGAAGGACACCCCTAGAATTGTCCGCTGTTACAGCACGGAAGGATTGAAACGAACCTTTGCCGTGAGTTCCAGCGAACTTTCCATACCCAACAGAAGCCGGCTAGGCATGACCTTGGAGGGCGGCCTTTTACCGCTTAGTGATGAGTCGGCGCATACTTTGCTCGGCTTTCTACATCAGCAGGAAATGAGCGAGCTCTACTGGATGTTCCTGATTGGATTCAGTACCGGGGCTCGCAGTGAAACCATTCGCACTCTTCGGATCTCGACACTCGAAGCCGCCCGCCCAGATCCGAGCAATCCTAATGTCATGCGGGTGCCGGTTGGCCCCCCCCACTGCAGTCAAGACGAAGTTTGACGTGAATGGTGAACTGTTGTTTCCGAAGAAGTTGGTCTATGACCTCAAAGCATATGCCATGAGCGCCCGACGATTGACACGGGAGATTCGCGCGTCAGAGGAAGATAAAACCATCCTCTTCCTGACGAGGACGGGAAGAAAGTTCACAGAAAATTCATTCACGAGCCGGATAGCCAAGCTAAGGGCAAGACTTATTGAGAGTGGGTGGCCAGAATACAGCCGACTAAAGTTTCATCAAACCAGGGCCACTTTCGGCACGAGACTCGTTTCAAAATTGTTGGGGCAAGGCGAAGACCAGCGGACGGTAATTAGGTTCGTCCGGGACGCAATGCTTCACAGGAGTGAGAAATCCACTTGGGATTACATAACATTCGTAGAGTTCAGTCCGCTGAAAGAGACGTTGTCGGATCGCTATTTCGCGTTTTTCTCGGGACAGGGCGACTCCCCCAAAGCAGATGAGGTGATCGATGACTGACCTGCCAGATCTGAAGGTTCGACACAAAAAGGTTGAAGGATATGCTCGGTTCGACCTGCGGCGATTTCTTTATGTCCCTCCGAAAACGCGGAGTGGTTGCGTTCTAGGTGCAAGATGGTTTCTTGATAGGGTCGACAGAGAAGGTATTGAGCCAGAGAAAATGGAACGCCTGAGTCTTCTTGTCGAACTCAAGGAATATTTTGAATACAAGCTCACAATGGGTGCTTCGTTGCAATCCCAAAAAAGTCACCTCTCCACTCTTCAGGCCTTTTTTAACTTCTTTGACCAGCAAGGGAAAATTGTCACGTTAGGCACGCTTATCGATTCGTACCTGGAGTATTCCGAGTACCTTTTTCAGCGGTGCTTGGTCTCAAGAAGCAAGTGCAACACTTTCGGCGAACTGGTTTAGCTCTTCGGCCATGACTTCATTGGGTGTCTTGAAGTCGAGCGTCTTGCGAGGACGGTTGTTCATCAGCTCGGCGATGTCGTTGAGTTGAGTTTG
>JAGXGH010000106.1 GCA_024636835.1 Verrucomicrobiales bacterium
CCCCCGGCCATCGCCATCGAGCAGAAGAACACCATCCGCACCTCCCGCTCGACCGTCGGCACCCTCACCGAGATCAACGACTACCTGAAGCTCCTCTTCGCGCGTCTCGCCAAAGGCTATTGCCCGAAGACCGGCCTGGAAGTCAAACCCGAAACCCCGCAGAGCATCCTCAAATTCGCACTCGGGGAATGGTCCGAACAAAACCTCCTCATCACCTTTCCCGTTCCCGCACCAAAAGGCACCGATACCGCCGCGTTCTTCCAATTTCTTCAACAGCAAGGCTTCACCCGCGTTCTCATCTACGGCGAAACCTACCGTACCGACGAACCCGACGCCTACACCCGTCCCCTGCCCGCCGAAGTGCTCGTTATTCAAGATCGTATCAAGTCCACCAAAGCCAACCGCCCACGCCTCACCGAAGCCATCGAAACCGCCCTTCACCTGGGAAAAGGCACCGTCGTCCTCTGCTCAACAGACGACGAAAAAAATCTGCGACCAAATGTGGCGGGGGCTTCCAGACCCCAAGCCAACTCCACCCAAAAAGTGGCCGGGGCTTCCAGCCCCGAAGCCAAATCCGCCACCACGCCCCCACGCATGGGCAGTGCCAACGCGAAAGCCATCACCGACTCCCACGGCAACCGAGCGACTTTCAAACCATCAGCCAAATCCGCCTCCAATCCCCCCCGCACGGGCAGTGCGAGATTCACCGCCGATTGGTTGTGCCCGGAATCTGGCATTCGTCTTCGACCACCAACCCCCGGACTCTTCTCCTTCAACTCCCCCATCGGAGCCTGTCCATCCTGCCGAGGGTTTGGGAAAATCATCGCACTCGACCTCAGGAAAGCCATTCCCGACGAGTCCCTCACCCTCCGACAGGGTGCCGTAAAAGCTTTCCAAGGCGACACCTATTCCGAGTGCCAGCGCGACCTCATCCGATGCGCCAAACGTGCCAACATCGACGTCAACACACCCTTCGAAGATCTCAACGAAGACGAACAGGAATGGGTGACCCAGGGCGACCCCTCATTCGATACTCCCGACGAAGCCTGGGAGCACAAAGGCTGGTATGGCATCCGTGGGTTCTTCGACTGGATCGAAACTAAATCCTACAAAATGCATGTCCGCGTGTTTCTCAGCCGGTTTCGCGACTACACCACCTGCCCGTCCTGCCGGGGATCCCGTCTTCAGCCCGAATCCCTCAACTTCCGCATCGCTGGTAAAACCCTCGCCGACATCTGGAAACTTCCCGTCGAGAACCTACTTCCATTCTTCAAAAATGACGCCGCACCACTTCTCGCAAACGACGATCACGCCACCGCCCTCGTCTTCAAGAGCGTCGTCTCACGGCTTCACTACCTCACCAGTGTTGGCTTAAACTACCTCACCCTCGACCGCGAGACCCGCTCACTTTCCGGTGGCGAAACCGCACGCGTCAACCTCACCACCTGCCTCGGAGCCAACCTTACCGGCACCCTCTTCGTCCTCGACGAACCATCCGTCGGCCTCCACCCGCGCGATACCGGACGGCTCATCAATATTCTCCACCGCCTCCGCGACCAAGGAAACACCATCGTCGTCGTAGAACACGAAGAGTCCGTCATGCGCGCTACCGACAACATCGTCGACATCGGCCCGGGCCGTGGCCGAGAAGGCGGAGAACTCATCTACTCCGGCCCCGCCGCCGACCTTCTCAACGGAATGTGGCATGACCGTCCCGGTCATTCTACCCCCCCATCGCAAAGCGATGCATCCACCCAACCAATAACCAATAACAAAGAACAGATAACTCCGTCCCTGACGGCAGCCTACCTCACAGGCGCCACCTCCATCCCCATCCCCAAAAAACGCCGCAAGCCCACCAAAAAGCTCACCCTCAAAGGAGCCACCGGCCACAACATCCGCAAGCTCGACATCGACATCCCACTCGGCATTTTTACCGCCGTATCGGGCGTCTCGGGATCTGGAAAATCCACCCTCATCCATCACATCCTCTACCCCCATTTACTCCAAGCCTTGGGCAAGCCCACCAAAGGCGAGCAGGGAAAACTCAAACTTCTTTCCGGCGCCGAGCACATCACCGACGCCGTTCTCGTCGATCAAACGCCCATCGCCCGCACCCCAAGGTCCACCCCCGTCGTCTACCTCGGCATCTTCGACAGCATCCGCAAACTCCTCACCCAAACGCCCGACGCCAAAGCCGACGACCTCAAGCCAGGATATTTTTCCTTCAACTCACCCGGCGGACGATGCGATCGTTGCTCAGGAATGGGCTGGGAAAAAATCGAGATGCAATTCCTCAGCGATCTCTTCGTCATCTGTCCAGAGTGCGAAGGCTCCCGCTACACCCACGCGGCCCTCGACTACAAACTTCACGGAAAATCCGTCTCCGACATCCTCGACTTTACCACCGACGAAGCCCACGACTTCTTCGCATCGTGGAACACCCCCGTAAAAAAGACTTCCAGCCTCTTAACTGAAAAAGTGGCAGGAGCTTCCAACCCCTCAGCCAAAACCAAGCCATCATCTAGCGGGGTAAAATCGGCTCACTCACTCGTGGCAGGGGCTTCCAGCCCCACAGCCAAACCAAAACCACTCCCAAAAGACATCCGTCGCATCCTAGAGGCATTCGACCTTCTCCGCGAACTAGGTCTAGGTTACCTCCGCCTCGGCCAACCCGTCAACACCCTCTCCGGTGGCGAAGCCCAGCGGCTCAAGCTCATCTCCCACCTCCTCGCCCAACCAGCCGCGCCAACCGCATCTCGCACAACAGCCAAAAAGAAATCCGCCACCGACCCACACGGCAATTGGACGGCATCCAAACAATCAGAATCCGCCGCTTCCAATCCGGCAGGCCGTGCCACGGCCTTTATCTTCGACGAACCCACCACCGGCCTCCACTTCGACGACATCCGACTTCTCCTCGCCGCCTTCCAACGTCTCGTCAACGCAGGCAACTCCCTCATCGTCATCGAGCACAACCTCGACGTCCTCAAAACCGCCGATCACATCATCGACCTCGGCCCCGAAGCCGGCCAACACGGCGGCCAACTCGTCGCCCAAGGCACACCCGAACAAGTCGCCAAATCCGACACTCACACCGGTCACCACCTCGCCCCACTCCTCCGTGGCGTCGGCTTCCAGCCGACGCGAATATCCCCATGCCTCCGCGCCGCCGAAGACCCAAGCACCTACCTCACCACCAAAGTGGCCGGGGCTTCCAGCCCCGAAGCCAATCCAGCCACCATAGACACCCACGGCAACCGAGCGATCTCCAAACCACCCACCCACACCGATTCCAATCCGGCTGGCCGAGCCTCGGCCCCAGCCTCGGCCATCGAGATTTATGGTGCGCGAGAGCACAACCTCAAGAACATCGACCTCAGTATCCCGCGCGATGAGTTCGTCGTCATCACTGGGCTCAGTGGATCAGGAAAATCCACCATTGCCTTCGACATCATCTTCGCCGAGGGGCAGCGACGCTTCCTCGACTCCATGTCGCCCTATGCCCGGCAGTTTGCCGAGCAACTGGAAAAACCCGATGTCGACCACATCGAAGGCCTTCCACCCACCGTCGCCATCGAACAGCGAATCTCCCGCGGCGGTGGAAAATCCACCATCGGCACCGTCACCGAAGTCTATCATTTCCTTCGCTTGCTCTTCGCCAAAGTCGGTATTCAGCACTGCCCTGAATCCGGCGTCCCCGTCGTTAGTCAAAGCCAAACCGCCATCGCCGAGCAGATCCGCAAACTCGCCAAAAAGAGCGAACTCAGAATCCTCGCGCCCGTCATTCGCAACCGCAAAGGCTTCCACACCGACGTCGCCGAAGCCGCAGGACGCAAAGGGTTCACCGAACTCTACGTCAACGGAGAACTCAAACCCATCGATGGCTTCCAGCGACTCGAACGCTTCAAGCAACACGACATCGACATCGTCACCGCCGTCATCCCAAAAGGAAGCATCTCCGCCCCCAAACTCGACGATCTCCTCCACACCTCCCTAACCATCGGCAAAGGCACCATCCGCATTCTTGAAACAGCACCTTCCAAGCGCCAAGCCATACAACAAATAACAAATAACCAAGAACTTATAACCTTCTCCACCAGCGCTGTCTCCCCCGTCACCGGACGCTCCTTCGAAGAACTCGAACCCAACACATTCTCCTTCAACTCACCCCGCGGATATTGTCCCGAGTGCCGGGGCTTCGGGTTCATCCACAGTTACTCCACTGGCACCGGCCGCGAGGAATCCGTCCTCGAAGCCGAACTCAACGAAGAGCGACGCCTGGAAACCGCCGATGAAAGCGAACTCATCACCTGCCCCGCCTGCCAGGGCACACGCCTCCACGACGCCGCCCGCGCCGTGAAAGTTCAAGACTACACCCTGGGCGACCTCGTTGCCCAACAAGTCACCACTCTGGCGGAAACCATCACCAAGCTAAAGTTCACCGGACGCGAAAAAACCATCGCACGCGACATCCTCCCCGAGATCACCCAGCGTCTTCACTTCATGGACAGCGTCGGCCTTGGCTACCTCACCCTCGACCGCGCCGCCACCACGCTCTCCGGCGGCGAAGCACAACGCATCCGACTCGCCGCCCAGCTCGGATCCAACCTCCGCGGCGTTCTCTACGTCCTCGATGAACCCACCATCGGACTCCACCCGCGCGACAACGCCCACCTTCTCGATACCCTCGAAAAGCTCCGCGCCAAAGGCAACTCCCTCCTCATCGTCGAACACGACGAAGAGACCATGCAACGCGCAAGTCATATCATCGACCTCGGTCCCGGCGCAGGTCGACTCGGCGGCGAAGTCGTCGCCAGCGGCACCCTCGCCCAGCTTAAAAAAGCCGCCAAAGGCAAATCCGCCACCGCCCGCCATCTAGCCGCCCCACTCATCCACCCCATGCGCGGAGAGCGCCGCAAAATCCCCGCAAAATCCGCCACCAAAGCAAGCGCATCGCAAGTGGCCGGGGCTTCCAGCCGCAAAGCCAAAAAAAACACCACCAGCGACCCACACGGCAACCGAGCGACCTACAAACAAACAACCACCGCCGCTTCCAATCCGTCAGAGCGGACCCCGCTCCCCGCATGGCTGAGCATCAAAGGCGCACACCTCCGCAATCTCAAATCCATCGACGTCCGCATCCCCGTCCAGCGACTTACCGTCCTCACTGGCGTATCCGGCTCCGGCAAATCCACCTTCATGCGCGGCGTCCTAGAACCTGTCGCCACCGCCCATTCCGGCAAAAAAACAAAACCCAAACCATCCACCTACAGCCACCTGTGCAAATCCGCTGCTGGATTCCAATCAATCGAGCAAGTCTACGAAGTCGATCAATCACCCATTGGCAAAACCTCACGCTCCACGCCGTCCACCTACGTTAAAGTGTTCGACGACATCCGTGCGCTCTTCGCCTCCGTCCCCGACGCCCGCATGCGTGGCTACACCGCGTCCCGCTTCTCCTTCAACACCGAAGGCGGACGCTGCGAAAACTGCAAAGGCAACGGCCGCGTGAAACTCGAAATGAACTTCCTCCCCACCACCTGGGTGCCGTGCGAAGAGTGCGAAGGCAAACGCTACAACCCAGCGACCCTGGAAGTAGAATACAACAACAAAAACATCGGCGACGTCATGTCTATGACCATTTCCGAAGCCGCCGAGTTCTTCACCGCGCACAGCAAAATCAGCCGCACCCTCCAGCTCATGGCAGACACCGGACTCGGTTACCTCCAGCTCGGCCAACCCTCACCCACCCTCTCCGGTGGCGAAGCCCAACGCATCAAACTCGTCGCCCAACTCACCCGCGGTATCGGCAGAAGCAACACCGCAAAACTCAAAAGCCGCACCGCACCGCACTGTCTCTATCTCATCGAAGAACCCACCATCGGCCTCCACATGGAAGACGTCGCCAAACTCATCGACGTCCTCCACCGTCTCGTCGACGACGGACACACCGTCGTTGTCATCGAGCACAACACCGACGTCATGGCCGAAGCTGACTATCTCATCGACATCGGCCCCGAAGCCGGCGACCAAGGCGGCAAACTCGTCACCCAAGGCACCCCCGAACACGTCGCCAAGTCCAAAACCTCAAAAACCGCACCGTTCGTCAAAGCGGCGCTCAAAGCCTAAAATGGTTCCCTAGGGCAAACCCACCTCATCTCCCCATTAACACCTGATGTCTGGCATGCATGACATCAAGATTTCCAATCCCGTGCAGTCGGCTTCCAGCCGACTTGTCTTAACTGTAGAGGGGTAAAAGCAAGTTGCAAAGCTGGGCGGTGTTTGATGCGGATAGCTAGCACATGTTATAATGTTTGACCTGACGTCTTTTTATCATGACGTCTTTTTATCACGCGCCAACTTTTGCTTGCGGAATATCGAAAATTAACCATTCATCATCAACAACTTATGTGAATTGCTGACAACTATATGCCTGGCATCTGTTCTGTGTTCTTGTTCCACCAGTACAAGGTGAAAAACCTCAGTCCGCACTACTTGGCATTCCCTGCCTTGCTGACCATAAACACCGCTCAACGCTTACCGGCAAACCGACTGGATACCAATTGCCCTTCCCGAAATTTACTATCCTTCCACACGCACTGCACCCTACTACGCTCCTGTTCGACTTCTATAACGACCACAGGAAACCGAAGGGGATGCTCAAAAGCAATCAACTCCATTCCTATTAGCAAGCCCTCGGCGCTTCCTTTATTTATCCATGCCTCCTGATCGCTAACGAGTTCGATGACCTCTGAGTGAACCGGTGAATCCAGTAGATATTTTCGATATCCTTCCGGAACGGTTGGCTTTCCATCGACTTTTAAATGCTCGTCATCCTCGCGAAGATAGAACTCACCGTGGGCCCCATCTCGCGGTTCCCTCCCTTGATTCGACGAGCTACAGAATGCAATCATCTTTTGCGGTGGGATCAAATAGGTTCTCTTCCCCCAATAAACCACTCTTAAGACGGTGGGTATGACATCCTCATATCCTTCAAGCTCAAGGTGGCTCTTCTCTTTGGCTTTTTCTTCGGGATCAAAATGCAGCACGCCTTCTTGGAGAGTCACCTTCCCCTGACTCGTTGCATACGTTCCCAAACACCCACTGAGCCCGTAATTAAAACTCCCGTCATCATCGATCTTTAGTGCGTTGTTCGATCCCATCCCATCGCCGAAATAATACTTACCAGCGACCTCTTTCAGTTCCATTCCAAATACCCCAGCTACTGCCATCCAAGAGAAGGTAAGAAGAGCGAAGAGTGAATTCTTTTCAGAGGTATTTTGTTTCACGGAATATCCAGATAAGTGACGTCAAGCTGTCACCCAAACTTACCGACCGTTCTGATTCCTTGCAAGCACCCAGCTGAATATCTCGTGCAATTTAGGAGAGCATCTCCGAATTTACATGAGTAACGACCATTATTCAACGTGAGCAACTCTCCTCACCTATCGAGGACTTACAAAACACCGTCCATCGATAAGAATATAGCCACTCAGAACTCATCTTCCGCGAGCACAACAAGACAGTCAGCCGGCTGTAAGGCAAACCTCGTATTCTTTTCTGGAATTAGATCCACTCCGTAGTTGCACGAGGCATCGAGTTCGAGTGCTTCCACCTTGATTCCTATACATATTTCGCCGCGTTTTCTGGCGATCGCCATACAGTCGGCGAAGGTGATTTCCGCTGGTGTCTCGATGAAGATAACGCCTCGTAATATGACACTGTGAAGATACAGTGTTAAAACATTTATCACCGCTCGACTCTCACCCCACGTTATGTTTGCAATGATTACCTCAACCATTTTCTGATGACATCCATGCGCTGACGAGTGGTAAGATCTTTTCCGTTCCACTTCCTCCATGAAATTCAAAGTCAGCTGCGATCTCGGTTATCAACTTCAGAATCCTGCGACGTTTCTGTTCGCCCTTCGTTGTTTGCACACGGGTGGTCAGCAAATTCTCAGCGAGTCCTTGACCACGAACCCGGATCTGGAGATCGAGGAGTTCCACATCGTGAGCGGGATGAACCGATTCTCCCGAATGAAGACGATCAACCCAGGGAACATCGATATCAGCTATGAGGCGGAATTGGAAATCTCCCATCGGATAGTCAGCCAAAACGAGATCTACTCGCAGCCGACCGGTGAACTGAACCCCGAGGGAATCCCCTTCCTGTTTCCAAGCCGCTACTGCCAGTCGGACATCATGCGTCAACAGGCGAACGATATGTTCGGCCACATATTTGGAGCCTACAATATCGCGTCGGCGGTGAGTGACTGGATCTATAATAATATCGCCTATGTCGCCGGCAGCTCGGGCGAGACATCGTCGGCCATCGATACCATACAGGATAGGCAGGGAGTGTGCCGGGATTTCGCCCACTTGGCGATCACGCTGTGTCGCTCGCTCAATGTTCCGGCGCGTTATGTTACCGCCTACGCCTATCAACTCGACCCACCCGACTTCCACGCCTGTTTCGAGGTATTCATCGATGGCTGGTGGTATATATTCGATACCACACGTATGGCTCCGCTGAATGGATTGGTGCGCATTGCCACCGGTCGGGATGCGGCGGATGCGGCGGTGTGCACGATCTTCGGCGATCCCATCCTGACCCGAACCCATGTCATGTGCGAGGTCATGGATACGAATTTTTCTGCCGTCACTCACGATGACCTGGCACGCACGAACGAGGCAATAATATTGCTGTAATACTGCTTCCGAATCGTAGGGTGACTATTCGCAGCGCACAAAAAATACCGGTTCCGAATAAAAACATGACTATTCGCCGCGCACAAACAGCTCACTATCAAACAACTCCACGCACGACGCGTCAGATCAATAGCAAGATTTGGTATAACTCACGATCCACCAATTCCACGCCCACTTGTCAATCGCGTGCCGCGCAGCGGTTCTACGCGACACGACCGCTCAATACCAAAACCTGGTAGAGGGTATTAATTACTGATGAAGATTTACGAAACACCGCCCAACGCTTGGGAACAGATTTACCTGCGTCACGAGACGATTTATACCTATTCGCAGCCGGTGAAGTTCTCCGAGCACCGCCTGGTGGTCAGACCTAAGGAAGGACATGACGTCCGGCTGAATGAGATGAACCTCACGACATTTCCGCAGTCGGATGTTTTTTGGTATCGGGATATGTTGGACAACAACATCGCCGTCGCCAACTTCGCGGAGATGGCTGCGGAGCTGCGGATCATCAGCGAGTTCTCGGTGAGCGTTCCGCAGTCCAAGGCGAAAACCTCGCCAATCTTCCTCCCCTACCCATCGTTGGTAGCGGGGATCGAACAGATGGTCGCCGTGCCATATCTCCAATACATCTACCCGCCGGAGGTCGCGACATTACGTCAGTGGTTCGAAGGATCGGGACTTGCGCCAAAACCCGGGCAAAAAGCGGCGATCTTCGACGACATGGCAATCCTCATTCACCGGGTGATCAAATACACGCGCAGAGAGGAATCCGGAGTTCAATCGCCTGCCGAGACCTTGCGACTGTCGAGCGGATCCTGCCGCGACATGGCGGTGTTGATGATCGAGACCAGCCGCGCGCTTGGATATCCCGCCCGTTTTGTCAGCGGCTACATGGAGAGTGAGAGCTCATTGGTCGGCCGTGGTTCCACCCATGCCTGGGCGGAAGTCTATCTGCCCGAACTCGGCTGGACCGGATTCGATCCCTCCATAGGTGCACAAGTCGGCCCTGGTCATATTGCCGTGGGCGTGAGCCATCATCCACGTGGCGTGATGCCAATCACCGGCGGATTCACCGGCCCACCCAGCCTCGGCAAGAGCATGAAAGTGGCCATCACTACCAAGCGCCTCGCCCCCGTGGAACACGACGACGGAACAAGCATACAGTCTCAGTCTCAGTCTCAGTCTCAAACGTAGCCACTTTCGTGAGAAAGTGGTCGGTGATGTGGAAACTCCAACACCCGTGCCCTTGCTAAGACACTCCTAGAATCATGGGAGACCCAGACCGCTTCTTCGGCGCTCTAGCGGATTCCGTTCTTCAGTGAATTGTAAATGTATTGATCCGCTTTCAAATCATCACGGCGGTGTTCGGGGAGCTGCCAGTATTTGTTATACTTCGATCCCTCGCGGGCCTCGACCATGAGACGCCGAATTTTGTCTACGACCTCCGGATGCTCGGCTGCGATATTGTGGTCTTCGCCGATATCCGCGCTCAGGTCATAGAGCTCGATGGGTTCTTTTGTGCCACCGAAGCGCACTCCTTTCCATTTGCCCATCCGAACGGCCTGTTGTTTGCCATGCTGAAGCTCCCAGTAGAGATACTCGCGGGGCTCCTGTTTGTCCGCTTGGTCCAGCAATGTGGGAACCACGGAGATACCATCGGTGTGTGATGGCGCGTCAACATCAGCGAGATCAGCGAAAGTTGCCATCAGATCCCATCCCGCCCAAGGCAGCGCACTGTCTTTTCCGGCTTCGATGTGCCCAGGCCAGCGAACGATCATCGGCACGCGAATGCCTCCTTCGTATAAAAACCGCTTTTTCCCGCGAAGTGGTCCCGTGCCCTGGAAACGATCCGTGTATTTGTAGTAGCTGTTCTCGTCACCGTTGTCGCTGGTGAAGAAGACTATCGTATTTTGATCGATATCAAGTTGCTTCAGTTGGTCCATGATGAGTCCGACATGTCCGTCAAAACGCGTGATCATCGCGGCATACAATTTTTCCAGATGTGTCCAGGATCGGTCTCCATAAGGTCCAATATCGGGCACCTGTATTTCGTCGCCGTCCCGAGGGGACCGACCGTGAGGCACCTGGGTCGCGAAGTAAACGAAGAACGGCTTGTCGCTTTTCTCTTTAAGGAAATCGAGTAATTCGTCGGCGAAAAGATCTTCGGAGTAAACGCCTTTATCCCCGACAATGCCTGGTCTCCTGACATCCTCGGGTTTGTTGGAGGGAAAGGTGATCTTTTCGTCGTTTTTCCAGATTTCTAGAGGGTAGTATTGAAACGCCTCCCCCGTACCGCGAAAGCCGATCCAGTAGTCCCAGCCATGCTCGGTCATTTTGCCCGGTGCCATCGGAATACCCGCTTCCAACTTACCGAATTGCGCCGTTCTGTAGCCGGCATTTTTCATGACCTGACCCATTGTTGTGACATCCGGAGGCCATACATCCTTGGGATAGTCTTTCATGAATCCGCCTCCATTTTCCAGAGTGATGTCGACGTGCGGCGGGTAATTGTCCCGGATACCCGAATGGCCGGGGTGCAGGCCTGTAATCATGGAGTAGCGGGAAGCGACGCAAACCGTGTTTGCCGAATAGAAGTCGGTGAATCGCATCCCCTCAGCGGCAAGTTTGTCGATGTTTGGTGTCTGGATCAGTTTCTGTCCATAGCATCCAAGACCTCCATAGCCGAGGTCGTCGGTGTTGATAAGAATGATATTGGGCTTTCCATGACTGGTCGAGTCAGCCGCTAGGCACAGACCCTGAAACGCGATCCCTGTAATGAGGGCGATTCCTGTCATGGTTTTGAAAAATGATCGACTTGTTGATTTCATAATTAGATTCGTGCTCTGCAACTTATCCATTCGCTATCACAAACAAACAAACAAACATACCCATCATTTCACTCCACATCGCTATGACTGTTTCCGTAATACCGTTGCACGAGAACATCACCCCAATTGGGTTTCAACCGCTCGATGGTCTCTACATCCATCACGGAACATGCCGTAGCCAAGCCGTCTGCCAAGCCCGCACCAGATGCTTCTACTGCCACCACCGTTTGCGATGAGGCGAACGCATCGCCGCGTGGGTGAAAGAGATGGTGGAAGCGTTCACGAAGATCGAAGGCGGTTGATGCTCCGGACGAAACCGCCAAGGCGCGATCGACCAAATCCACCTGATCGACTTCATCCCCGGCCCTACTTACTGCCACGTTCCATGCACTGCCGTCGGGCTGTGCGCCTACCGCCTGAAACTCGCCGGTGTTGACTAATGCGGAGCTTACACCATTCGCCCGTAACACCTTCGCGACTTCCTCTGTCGCGTAACCTTGAACCACTCCATTCAGCGTCAGCGCCATTCCTTTATCAAGACGGACGTTTGAGGGATCGACCAACACCCTCTCCCACCCAACCAGAGCCAATGACTTCTGTAACTCTGACTCGGGCGGCCCCTTGTCCGCCGCAGGGTGATTGGAAAAATGCGATTCATAGAGATCCCACAACGGCTGCACGGTCGGATCAAAAGCACCCTCCGTCATCTTGTGCAGCCTATCGCTCAGCTCGAGCACATTCAGCATATCATCGGAAGGTTTGTGCAGCACCCCCTTGTCGTTCAACTGTCGGATCTCGGATTTTGGCTCCCACAAGGAAAACGCCGCATCGATCTCTCGAACGCGTTCCTTGCAACGCGCTATCAACGCATCGCCATCCACACCCGCCGGGACCGCCAGCTGCATACCCACGCGCGTTCCAAAAGCGGTCCACTCTTCCTCCCGCATCGTCGCGACCGTCACCCTTCGACTATCGGACACTCGCTCACGGCAACCGAGAAGAGCAGCACCAAATACGGCACTGGAAAGTTGGATCCATCTTCTGCGTTTCATGATCGTCATCGATGCATCGCGAAAAATCCGACGGCTTGAAAACACTCACCGCTTCTCAATTCATCCCTACATTCTGCTACTTGCGCATGCCCCCGCGTCGACGGAACCAAAGCATCGCTCCGGTGATTCCGAGTATAATCAAACACACTGCCGCAAGATCGTAAAGGATCACACCGATCGTCCCAAACATACGGCCCGAATGCAGATCGAGGATCACACGATAAAGCGAAACGCCATCGCCACGAAATACAGCCTCCAACGAATCACGAGTCCCCTCATCGACCTCATCGACGGCGACGAACCATTCAACGCCTTCTTCGTCGATCTTCTGCAATTCCATCCAATGGACCAAGCCAAACACCTCACCTGATTCCGTCCTCAATACGAGTTCATTACCGCGAAACCCCAAGCCATTGAGCTTCCCTTCCGACAAGGTCATTTCATCCAAGCGGTCCAACAACACTCCTCCATCATCAAACACCAACAACTCATCGGACAGTGCAAACGCATACTCACCTTCTCCTACCTTCCCCGCACCAACAAGCGTATCCCCATCGGTCAGATCCGCGACACTCTCTCCGTCGAGCAACAATCTTCCACCCCAGGCTGCCATCACTTTTTCCCCGCCAAAATATACCATCGGCTCACCGTCCGGTAACATTCCGTAACGATCCATCAACACTGGCGATGTCACTTTTCGCTCATCGAGCCCCAGACTATCTGTGTGGTTCAGAGCTATTCCTGTCACCGCGATAATCAACACCACGAGCAACGACCACATTCCTAGCGCACGGTGCATCCGAGTATGAAATTTTCGGACTCCCCCACTTTTGTGCTTAGTTGGCTTCGGTTTTTTCTGTGGTATGTCGGACGTCGCTTTCAATGGATCCTTTTAGGAAGATAACAACCCGACAGATTCAATCCACGGGTGGTTAATTGCTTACACGATAGCTACTTCACCACTCTTCCGTGAAGATACAAGGCAAACCTCGCCATTTCACGCATCGAATCCACCGACATCGTCGCGCCGGCCACATTGTGGATACGTTGATCGAGTTCGTATTTCTTGCCGCCTTCGAGTTCGGCCCCTTTGAATCGTTTGGTGAAAAAGCTGTTCCTCACCTCGGCTCCGTGGCTTTCACGATAGACCAGCACGCGGGTGATATAGCTCTTGCCCTTGTCCACCACAAAGCCCGCAGTGATCGGCTTGGTCTTGCCCACCCAATGCAGAATCCACGCCGTGCGATCACCCGATCGCCAGTAACGGACTCGCACCGGCTGATATGAAGCGCCAAAGATCGCCTTGGCAACTCCTTGATCAGCCTGTGTCAGGGAATAAACACCCGCTTTAGGAGCGGCCATCCCTTCAAAAGCTTCAGTCAGAAACGCATTGCTATCTTGATACACCCCTTCCTGCCCGAACGCGGAATGACCCGCCCCGCTAACAAGCAGGACGAGCCAAAAAACGATACTCAAATAATGGTGGGGATTCGTCATTCTTTTATTCATCGAGACGGAGTCGGCCCAGTGCATACAACCCAGACAACGGTAACATATGTCTGGACCGACCCGCCATCGAATTAGAATTGATAACCAATTCCAAAGTTCAAGAAATCTTGGTCAGTCGCGTCATCTACACGTGTGTAGTCTGCTTTGAGGACCACGTTCTCGTGCGGCCAGTAATTGATACCCACATCGTAGACACCGGTGTCCAAGCGAGCGGAATCGAGGTGACTGTAGCGGGCGAAAACACCCATCTCTCCGATCGAGGTATCGAAGCGATAGGACGGCTCGATATAAAATCCGCTCTGCTGGTCGAGACCAAGCGAAGCCGGAGTGTCACCAGAAATATTCCAGTGACCGTAAAGCGCGCGCAGACCAAATCCACCGACGCGATAGTCGACGTGTGCTTCGGCGAACCAAGCTTGGTTATCTTCCGAGTTGGTGGTCTGAGTGATGTCAGACTGATACTGGAACGACCCACCGATGTTCACACCGGCAATGCCATTGTATTCGGCATTCAAGGTCGTCGCCCATTCGCCAGCCGGAGCCTCGGCTACCTTCTTGCGGCCACTGCGAATGCGGTAGGCGCTGCTGCCATCCGATTCCACATCCAGTCCGGAGTGAACGGAAGCATCGAGGGTAAGTCCATTGTCAAAGCGCTTGTTGAGCCCAATGCCGCCCTCCCACCAGGTCGTCGGAATGACTTCAGCTTCGACAAAGTTACGCTCGGTGCCATAGAAGGTGTTCGGCTCGTGATATTCATTGAGCAATCCGACAGGCAATAGGAACAAACCACCACGAAGTGACCAACCATCGCCGAAGTCGCCTTCGATGTATGCCTGTTCGAGTTCCACTTCACCGGGCTTTCCGTCGCCCGCAAGGGAGTGCTCAAGCTCAAGTTCAGTGACGAGTCGAAGTCTTTCGTTGAAGTCATGGTTCACAAACAAGACAAAGCGATGGAAATCGATCTCTTCCTTGTCACCAAGGTTGAGGTGAAGCTCACCGTAACCTCCGATGCTGGTTTTGTTCCACCATCCTTGCGGAACATCGGGCAGACTAGGTGGTGCGAGAAGATCATCGGTATCACTCATCGCCATAGCAGGAGCGGGTGCCGCCGGTGCGGTCGATGCGACTTCCATCGCCTGATCGGCCTTCTGCTCGACCTTATCGGTTTTCGCCTCTGCCGCGGCGAGCTTGGTCTCAAGCTCTGTGATGCGTGCCTTCATCGCCTGCATCTCTTCGACGATCGCCGCTAAATCCACATCATCTTCCGCCTGAACGGAAGACACCGACATGAGTGCACCCGTCAGAACGAGTGCGATGCCTCGCTTCATCCAGCGCGACATTCCCAATGCATCTTTTGTATTCATAGTAATTGATGGTTCGCCCGAGTCTCTATTCTCGTCTCGAGCGTTATTGAGAATAGGTCTCAATCTCTTTAGTGCAACCACTTTGGGCAAAAAAATCACTTTTCCCAAAAAAACTGCATCCACGGACTCGGATGAGTCATGGCGCATACGGATAAAAACCTGACTTTTCGCCGCGTATAAGATGTTCACTGCCTACTACGTTGACGTCCTTTCGCGTCAGATCAATGCCAAGATTTGGGATTTCTCACCACCCTTCGATGTTTGAATAACGCCGCTACAAAAAGCTGACCTGTTGCCATGGCGCACCAAACGCCGTGTACTAGATTCGCACGAGCAAAGGGTGACAAAGTCACATAATTGGCTTAGTGAAATTGCATGTTAACTCATCTTCATCTCACACGTTGGGCCGATACTTTGGTTCGACACGCTACGAACATTCAGCCTGGTGACGTCGTTCGCATCACCTCTCAGCCAGCTGCGGAGCCTTTGTTAGCGGCCGTTTATCGCAGGGTTCTGGAGGCTGGAGGGATTCCACTTGTGAACTGCCGCCCGGAGTCTCTGACGGAAATATTTTACGAACTCGCCAATGGTGATCAACTGGACTGGGAAAGCCCATATGCTCAGCTTGAAACGGAAACGGTCAACGCCACCATCAACCTCGGCGCCAACACGAATCTCCGCAGCTTGGATAAGTTCGATACCGCGATCACTCAGCGCGCCGCTCGTGCGAACAAGACGAATCGTGAATTGTTTTTCCAACGTGCTGCGGTGGCGGACGACCCCTCTATCGACTCCGACCTCAAGCCGCTGCTTTGGACTACCACCATTTTCCCCACCAATGCCTACGCACAAGATGCGGGTATGAGTCTGGGCGACTACAGCAACTTTGTCATCAAAGCCTGCCAACTCGATCACGACGATCCCGTGAAGTTCTGGCAGAGTTTGGACCATTGGCAATGCTTACTCGCAGAGCAACTCATGGCCGGCAGCGAGCTTCACTTTTACACTCCGGCTGGCACTGACCTAACGGTCGACACCGCAGGCATGCGCTGGCTTTCCAGCCCTGGACGAAAAAACTTCCCAGACGGCGAAGTCTATTCCGGCCCAAACCTGAATGCAGAAAATGGCGGCGCACACGGCGTGGTCGTTTTTGACAAGCGCTGCGTCTACCAAGGCCATGCGGTCCGGAATGCGCGCATCGTGATGGAGAAGGGTCGCGCCACCGACGTCACAGCTGATGAAGGTGAAGACTTCCTCATTTCCATGCTCGATCAGGACGAAGGCGCACGCCTTATCGGCGAAGTCGCCTTTGGAACCAACCGCGCCATTGATCGACCAACCGGTCAGATTCTCTATGACGAAAAAATGGGTGGTTCATTCCACCTCGCTTTCGGCGCTGGATATCCTGAGACAGGAAACACCAACAAGAGCGCTCTACATTGGGATCTAATCGCCTCCCTTGGTGAAGGCTCCCGCGTGACGCTCGATGGCAAACCATTCTGCATCGACGGCCAGTTCGTCAACATGCCGCCAGAGGTGAATTGGCTGTAAAGAACTAGATCGTTAGAAGGCAAATTGAGCTGGAAGAGTTTTGAGCCTCAGCGCGTGTTCTGCCATCAGAGCACGCGCACTTCCTTACCATCTCATGACACTCATCCAGCGAATATTCCTTTTCTTGTTCTTCGTATCAGCCAGCCAAAGCCTTCTATCTGCGGAGTCAGAACCAGCAAGATCCAAGCTGCAGATTATCAATGCCAGCTCGGAGAAAATCGACGTATTCTGGCTGAGTGAAGGCGGCAAAGAAATTCCGAACGGCTCAGTTGATCCGGGTGAAAGCCAATCCATAACGACCACCCTTGGCCATCAATTTGCCGTGGTGGGCAAGAGAAGCAAAACGCGCCTGACAGTAGAAAGCATTGCGCTTGTTCAAGGGTTTCGTTTTGCTCCAGGCGAAAAAGATGGCATCCCAGCCTTCTACACCCAGCGGATTTATACCGGCGGCTTCCCCATTGTGGCTTCTGCCAATGTGAATCCTTACGCACTGAAAGAAGCGCCGTTCTTGGTCGATCAGATGCTTATCAAAAGAGATGACGTTCGAACTGCCATGGTAAAAAGCGGGGCTCGTCTTTGCATCATCGCCTATAACGAATTCACCACGGATCTGCCTGAGTTCGCGGGGTTCGCCAATGGCAAGAATTACTATGAAGGCGTTAGTGCCAAGGATTTCTGGGATGCTCGTGCACGAGGTACCGGTGGCAGCGTGACCGATCCCTACTGCTCATGCGGCGAGGAGAACCTACTCGGCTACCCTGGTGATCCTTATGCAGAGGAAAACATCCTCATCCATGAATTTGCACACAATATACACCGGCGTGGAATGACCAATGTCGACCCTACTTTCGACGACCGCCTCGAGGCTGCATATAAGAAGGCTATGGCAGCAGGTTTATGGAAGAACAAATACGCAGCCACCAATCGGTTCGAGTATTTCGCCGAGGGCGTGCAATCATGGTTTGGGAATAATCGTGAAAACGACCACGACCACAACCACGTCAACACACGTGCAGAGCTGATTGAGTATGACCCCAGCCTCGCAGCATTTTGTAGAGAAGTTTTTAAAGACACCGAACTGACATACACCAAGCCCGCGACTCGTCTAACAGGACACATGAAGGGCTACGATCCAAGCAAGGCACCCACATTCAAATGGCCCGATCGTCTCACTAAGGCAAAAGCAGAAATCAGCAAGGCCAACAAAGCCGCGGATGAGCCAAAGAAATAATTGCCAAGCGCAGGCTACGTTTTCGCAACCAATCTCCACCACCCATTATGAATCAATTCATCTCACTCATCGCTTTTTCACTGTTGTCACTCACCGCAGTCGCTGAGAAGGCACCTCTCAACATCTTATTCTTCACCGCCGACGACATGAACTATGACTCCACTGGAGTCTGTGGCGGACCGATCAAGGATCTAACACCAAACATCGACAAGCTTGCTACCGAAGGACTTCGATTTGATTACGCTTACTCTACCGTCGCCGTTTGCCAGCCTGTTCGTCAGATCATGCAGACCGGCCTCTACCCGCACCGCAACGGGTCGATGGGTTTTTTCCCTCTGAAGCCAGAGGTTCGCACACTCAATCAACAACTCCATGATGCGGGTTATCTGATCTCGATGTTCGGAAAAATCGTTCACAATCAGCCCACAGAGAAGTTCTGTATAGATTTTGGAAATGACAAAATCAGCCGTCATCCAAAGAAAATGGCGGAGGCTACGCGAACCTTCCTGACAATGGCGCGAGAGCAAGGAAAGCCGTTTTTTCACAACGTTAACTGCTACGACCCTCACCGCCCATTCATCGGTATCAACGGTCCAGATGACCTCGCGCTAGGCGCCCCCCCTAGCCGATGGATCAAACCCGAGGAAGTCACCGAAGTTCCTGGGTTCCTTGAAGACCTTCCGGATGTCCGCCGTGAATTGGCGGGCTACTACACAAACGTCCGCCGACTCGACGACATGGTTGGCAGCGTCCTTAAAGTCCTTGAAGAAGAGGGATTCGCGGAAAACACACTCGTCGTGTTCTATGGTGGCGATCACGGCATGTCTTTCCCTTTTGGCAAGTCGAACGATTACGAAAACAGCACACGTGGGTCACTCATCGTCCGTTGGCCCGGGGTGGTCAAACCCGGTGAACTGGATACCGAACACCTCGTCTCCACCCTCGACTTCACCCCCACCATTCTCGATGCGGCTGGTCTACCACAGATTCCTGACATCGATGGCCGTTCGTTTCTCAAAATCCTCAAGGGCAAAAAAATGTCCGGCTGGGATCGCGTCTTTACCTTCTACAATGCCGCCTGGGGAAACAACTGGCTGCCCATGCGCTGTATGCGCACCAAGGATCGCTCCTACATCTGGAATGCCTGGAGTAACGGAGAGAAACGCTACCGCACAGAAAACATGGCAGGGCTTTCCTGGAAGGCGATGGTCGCCGCAGCCGAAAAGGACCCGGAGATCCAGGCACGCACCGAATTTTACCTCTACCGTACGCCAGAAGAATTTTACGACATGAGCAATGACCGCAATGAGCGTACCAACCTCATCGACGATCCCAAATATCAGTCCGAAATTGAATCCATGCGTCAGGAGTTGCTCGACTTGATGAAGCGCACTGGGGACCCGTTTACCGAGGCATTAGCTGACCGTAAAAACCCAGCAGAGGCAGCCAAGGCGATTGAACAAATGAAGAAGGAATACGGCGGACGAAAATAAGCGACCACTTCATCATTACTTCGCTGGACCAATCGTGCCGCCCTCGATGAATTTTGCCAGGAATGAACTTTTGCGACGATCATCCTTGCCGCGGGCGACATTTCCCGCCCAGCGAACCACTCGGCGTATTAAGGGTGCGCTGTCGTAGGCCATGTGGGAAATGACGGGGGTGCACCAGAAAAATACCGGATCGGGATCCATACAGATCAGCGAAACATCTCGGGGCGCCCTGATACCGAGCTCCGCGAAATACTGTAGGACGGCAACGGTGAGCGTGGACGAGTCGATCATGAGCGCAGTGGGCGGGGAATGACGGAAGAGCGAATCGAGCAATCGACGAAATCCCTCCGGGGTATCCTCCCAATCCGGCAGATGGTAGCGACCGGTGACGATGCCCTGCGCTTCAAGTCCATCCAGGAACGATTGCTCAAGAAAACCGGGCACGGGCTTGCGGCGTTCTTCCTGTGCCAGATAAATGATACGCCTGTGGCCGAGGGCAACCAATCTGATCAAGGCCTTTTGCAGTGCAGGCAATTTCTTGGGACTTGTGCTGGCAATGTTTACGTTCATGATACGCCCGAACAGCCCGAACACGGGAAATGGCTGCACTGCAAACCACTCGAGCACAGGCCGCGAACCACTAGCCACCACCCAAGCATCGGCTTCGGTTCTATCCACGAGCCTTTCCACCTTTTTCACGTCCATCCCCAGCTCAACTAGGGTTTTTGGGACGAAAAAGGCGTTGTGCCCCGCATACTGAAGCTGATTCAGCAAATCGACCATATAATGGATCTTCCTGTCATCAGGCTCATACAAAAGGATCGCGATCCTCATCGCAGCAGCGACATTGTCTCCCGTGATTGCAATACGGCGCGGCTTGCCGGAACCCTGTGATACCAAAAGCCCTTCCCTCTCGAGCAAACCAAGCGCCGCCTTAACCGTCTTGTGATTCACCATCAGCCCAGTCGCGATTTGATGGATACCAGGCATCTCGTTAATCAACCTTCGCTCATAGATTTCTGAACGAAGATGATGCGCAACCTGCTCAGAAGCGGAAAGAAGGCGGATGGATTTCACAGCTCAACCTTACCCCAAAAGGTTATGGTTAAAAAAGTAAAACCTACATACTGGATCGCATATCTCATGTTAGATGTTGCTCTTAGCTTGAGCCGAAAACTGTGTGCTCTGTGCTCATCACCAAGTTACTAGACATCCATACCATGAAACTACTGAAAATATCCCCACTCCTATTAGCACTTTCGTTAGCAGTGTCCCACACACAAGCTGCAGTGATCTTGCAAGATACTTTCTCATACATTAGCGGCGTGAACGAGTTTCCAACAGAACTTGATGGGGTTGGAACCGGCACTTGGGGATACGAGATCAGCACGGCAGGTTTCTCCGCAGCGGGAAATGGCAAATTGGTATTCGCTTACAGCAGTAAGGATGAACAGGGAGGCGATATTGGCGGTGCTCTATTCACCAGCGTCTCGTTCAATGGCGCCTCCTTAACCGAAGCGATTTCTACGGAGAACTTCAACAGAGGAACTGCGGGCGTTTGGTATCTCGATAACGTTGCTTCAAACGGTATTATCCGTATTCTGCTTGCTGATCAAAATAACTCGGAATTCGGATTTGGCCTCTATGCCCTCGATGGCCTGAAAGCAGGGTTTCAAGATACGGCCTCTGGAAATCTTGACGCAGAAGCGACCGTCACAGTGGGGACAAGCTCCGGTTTCGTCGTTCAGGAAGCGGTGCGCAACAACCAGAACCTCACACCAGACGGGACCGACGATTGGCTAACTCTCAACGATACCAATGTGCAGAGCTACACAGTCCTGCAACAATATCAGGTGACCACTGCAGCAGGTGATTACTTTGCTCCAACCAACAACACGGCCACCAAACTGGTAATCGGTGCTGCATTCGAAGAAGCGATTCCGGAACCTTCCGTCGCTCTTCTTGGTGCCTTGGGTTCAGTGCTGCTGCTTCGCCGTCGCAGATAAGAGCTGGGATCAAAACAAAATTTCAACGCCCCATTCCGCCACGCGGGATGGGGCGTTTTTTGTTTCATCGAACAGGTAAGGCACGGACGGCAGAGAAAGCCCATCTCGCGGCACCCAGAGAATTCATCACCTCTCGCCGGGAACCTGGAGATTGCCCTCGGCGGTTCGCTGCGATCCGGCACCCGCTCGAATTCCCCCGGTTGAGCTTTTTGGAGCGGAGGCCTCCGTGGAGCGGTCTGCTAAAGCAAGATCAATGCAGCGAATATCTCCACTCTTTAAAAAACACATCCCACCCAAAAAACGATCTCTGTCGTAAGACCGAGAATAGAGCGCAGAGCAAGAAACAGGAAAGTCTTTCGCAAGGCCATGCGTATCTGCCCTATGCAATTACTCAAATCACTCGCCTGTTTAGCTTGGATAATCGTTGGGCTGACGTCGCCGCTGTCTGCTCAGCAAATGCCACGGAAAGATGTCGTCGAAGTTCCAGCCATTGGCGAAGGTCTGTGCCTGCACAATCTTTTTCAGTCAAACATGGTGCTCCAGCGCGACAAACCGATCAGCCTGTGGGGATGGGCCGACCCCGGTGAGAACCTCACGGTAACGCTCGCCGGCAAATCGGAATCAGTCACTGCGTCTGACGACCGATCGTGGAAGGTGACTTTTCCTGCCTTGTCTGCCAACTCGGATCCCATCGAGGTGACTGTCCAAGGCAAAGACAAGACCCTGAAGTTAGAGAACATTCTTGTTGGAGATGTCTGGGTTCTCGGCGGACAGAGCAACATGGAGTTCCCTCTTTCAAAAGTCGAAAACGGTCACATGGAAATCGTCTCCGCGAACTTTTCCAATATCCGCATCCTCACAGTTCCCAGCGTCGGAAGCCCCGAGCCAAAGAAAGGGTTCGCCCGACTGCACGAATGGAGCGACTGGTCAAAGCAGCACTTCCGCAAAGGCGATTGGGATGTCTGTTCTCCCGAGGTGGTCAAAGAACTCTCGGCGATCGGTTATGTCTTCGCCCGTCGGCTTCACATGGCAAGCCAGGTGCCGATCGGTGTGGTCGACGCATCCGTGGGTGGCACCACTGTGGAGACCTGGACGCCTAGTGCGGCGGTCCAGAAAGTCGATACCGAACCAGTGAAAAACCTACTCGCCACCTGGGACCAGAAGATCGCCGAATGGGATGGGGCCAAGGATCTCGAAGACCAAATCAAACGTCACAACCAGCGGGTCGAAAAAATGAAGAACGAGGGGAAAGAAATCCCCGCCGACCTAAAAGCGCCAACCGAACAACGCCCGGGGCCAGCCTTCGACAAAAACCGTCCTGGCAGTTGTTATAATGGCATGATCGCTCCATTGGAGGGATTTGCCGTCAAAGGCGCGATCTTCCACCAGGGATACAACAACTGCTTCAACGGTTCGGAAGGAGCAATGATGTATCGCGACGTCTTCCCGGAGATGATCACCGCGTGGCGTGCTGCCTTCAATGACCCTGAGATGCCCTTTGGAATCCTCTCGCTCTGCACAGGTGGAGACAAACAAAACCTGGAGAATTTCTCTGAGAAGATGGCGGATGTTGGCGCTTTAATTCGTGAGGCCCAATACCAGACATTCCTCGAATTTTATAACGCCGGTGATAAACACATCGGCTTCGTCAGCACTTACGACTTTAGCCGTCGCTGGTATCACCCGCAGCTGAAGCTACCTGCTGGAGAGCGCATCGCACGCTGGGCTTTGTCGACGGAATATGGCTATGAGAAACAGCTCAACTGGAAGCCCCCTTTTCTTGCGGAGATGAAGGTCGTCGATGGAAGCATTCAGCTCAATATGGACGTCTCGGCCGGTGCCGTGGATGATGGTGGACCAATTGAAGGTTTCGCCATTGCAGGAGAAGACCGCAAGTTCCATCCAGCAACAGCAACACATCTTGTCACTGGTAAGGATGACCGAGGCAGGGAGCAGAAGGACACCAAGGTCATCGTTCTCACCAGCCCAATGGTCGCGAACCCTGTACACTACCGCTACGCCTGGGCACGCACACCCATGGGCAATCTCCAAGTCACCGGTAATTCAGACATTCCCTTTGCCACTCAACGCAGCGATGACTGGCCGGTGGAAGAAGTCTTCGTCGATGGAGAACTTAAAACATTAGCCGGAAGAAAAATTTCCGCTGAGCTTCGCAAGTTGGATCAAGAGAGAGCACACAAGGAAGCCGAAATGTTGCTGGAAAAGAAATGAAGCCGCGCGACGTCTCTTTCCTCGTTATTGAGGAAAGAGTTTGTTGAGTAGTTCGGTTTTGATTTCAAACTTCGGGTCGAAGTTTTTTGAACCGGCGTATTGCAGCAGACTGTAGAGGAGCTGACGGGCCTCGGGTTTATCCTGGTGGCCAAGCAAATCGACGGCGCAGACGAGTAACTTTCCTTTCCCCACCTTGGTCTCGGCAATCAGTCCGAGTTTGCTGTTGCGGACGAAGTTATCAATCGTCTGAACGATAGGGCGATAGTCGTCAGGAGTGTCGTCGAACTGGATCGGACGCGAGTTTTTCACCAGATGCCACCACTGCCAGTTGGTATGAAAATCGGTGGGAAACTCAGCCAGCGCCGGTGATTGGGGATCGCAGAGGAAGCCAAGCGTTCCCGGCGGCAACTGCCATCCTCGCTCTTTGGCGGCCATACTGAACATTGGCGACCAATAATCGGTCTGGAAACCACCCGGAACGCTGAATGGCAGATTCTCAAGTTTCGGCAGCAGCAAGAGACTGCCTCCCTCGGCGAGGTGCGCCTTGGTCGCCTCAGCTTGAAAACTGTCCGTTATCATCACACCTTCCGGCGCGGTGGTATCGACCTTGGGTGGATAAACCCAGATGTTGTAATCGTTGTGAAATTCTGTGCCCTCGATGGCTAGAGTGATGGTGAGTTTCTGCGGGGCGGATACATTTTCGAGCGACATTGAAAACGTATCGATGTCGAACACCTTGCCCTGTTGGATGGTTACTTTGTCGAACGCATCACCGGCTATTTTTTCACCTTTGCTATCGGTCACGGTCCAGGTTACCTCGGCATTTTCGATGTCGGCAGGCCCGTAGTGAGCGACCTGGGCACGGGCGACAAACGTTTCATCGGTCGTCCACGTGTATTTCTCCATCCGGATCAGCGGAACGGTTTCGCTGCAGAACTGTCGCCAAGTCTCCGGCTTGATCACACCCTTGGATTCCATAAAATCGTTGAGCATACCGACCAGCGCGGTCCCTTGGCCGGGAAAATCCTGGATATCGAGCAGTTGGAACCCGGCTAACTCAGGCGTCCGCAGCGCCATCTCGATATCCTCGCGGTAACAAAGCGCGGCGAGTGCGCCGGAGGCCATGACAAAGTCCTGTGCCTGATCGAGCATCCCGGCTTCTTTCAAACGCTCGCGGAAGATCTCATAGTTTCGCGCCCTGACGACTCCGGTAAATTTAGGAATGTCTCGATAGTCTGGAGAAACTTGGAACGCGCCAATTTCGTGCCCGATCATCGGCACTGGAATGCCTTGAATCGATTCGCTGAAATCAAACATCGTCGATGGTGGATAGCTCTCGATAGGAGCATTCGGCATGTCTTGCAAGGCAAACGAACCGCGTAATGGTTTGGCATCTTTTGCCACTTTGCCGGTCACCCAGAAATCATCACCCTCGGCGAGACTCGGATCCCAGTGCATGTTGTTCGACCCTTGCGCATAGAGATGGCGGGGGTCGGTTTTCTTGAAGTAAGCGACCATTTCAAACATGCCGGGGTTACGCCCTAGCTCGTTGCCGAGAGTGAACATGACGAACGACGGATGGTTACCGAACTGTTTGAAAATCTGCTCGCCCTCGCGCTTGGCGTAATCGTAGAGAGTGACTTCGTTATCGGAGCTTGTGACATCGAGTCGGTCGATATTCCAATGCGCCGCATCCTTATTTTCCGGCACCTTGTAACCACTGCGTTTACTTGGCAGTTCTGCTTGGAAATATACGCCGAGCTCATCGGCCGCATCGAAAGCCGCCTTGGGTGGGCACCAAGAATGGAACCGATAGTGATTGATCCCCCACTCCAAGGTGATCGACAATATCCGTCTCCACGCGGCTTTATCCATCGGTGGATATCCGGTCAGCGGGTAGTTGGCGCAATCCAGTCGACCGCGCAGAAAGACCGGCCTGCCGTTGATCAAAAGACGATTATTCTTTTTAGTAAAATCGCGCATCCCAAAACGAACTGATCGCTGATCGGAAAACTTGTCGTCACCCGCGTCGGCGCTCAATTTCAGGGTAAGATTGAGTAGCGCTGGGTGGAACTCATCCCAAAGCGGCACGTCGTCGCCGGGTTGATAAGTAAATTCAACCACGTTTACCTTTTCATCACCGCTCACCTTGACGGTCTGTGTTTTGAATTCCTGCGGCTTATCGACATTAGTGCTCATGCAGATAAGATCGATCTGCCCGCTTATCTTTTTCCCGGTTACATTACCAATCAGTGCCCGCACGCGGACTTCTTTCTTTTGGGCATTCGGATATATTTGAATATCTTCCAACCAAACTGGGTCAGTGGCATGAAGCTCCATCCGGCCGACGATACCATTCCAATTCGTCTGTGTCCGTTCGTCAACGGCGTGTGAAGGGCCAACCGGAGGCAGCTTAGCATTATCGACCACCACGGTGACGGTGTGTTTTCCCGGTGTCATCGCATCAGTGACATCAAATATTTGCGCAGCACTGAGGGAATCATGCCAACCGCAAAACGTCTGATCCACCCACATACGGGTGTTCTTGCTACGCTCAAAAATCAGAGTGATTCGTTTGTCGGCCCAGGAGTTGGGTATTCTCACCTCTTTCTGGTACCACGCTGGCCCTTTCCAAAACCAGACGCGGGAAAGCCGGTCCACGCATTTTTCATCCTTAAAAATCCCCTTGTGGTTTTCGTCGGTGGTTCCGGGGAGTTCGATCGTATCGTTCAACTCTTGCTTGTACCATTTCTCTGCGACGCCGACGTCATCGACATCGAGCTGAAACTTCCACGTCCCGGCCAACGAAATAGATTCCTTGTCAGCCATGGCGGGAAGGACAAGTCCGGCGAGAAATAGCGCCGTCATCAGCGAGCGGATGAGTTGTTGTTTCAACATGAACACTTTACGGTTGAGCGACCGCCCTCTTTCACCCGATGACTATGAAATGCGCGACACTACTTTCGGCTAAGGCCTTTCATCTGTTTTTATGGATAGAAAGATACGATCAATGCAGTATACCCCCCCAATGAGAACTTTCCTATTCAGCTTGCTCTCTGCATGCCTGTTTCTCTCCACATCCCATGCACGCTCAGGCACGCCCAACGTCATCCTGATCATGGCCGACGATCTGGGTTACGAATGTATCGGTGCCAATGGGTGTGACGATTACAAAACCCCGGAGCTGGATAAACTCGCCGCCGGTGGTTTCAGGTTTACCAATTGTTTCTCGAACCCGATCTGCACCCCAAGCCGCGTGAAGATCATGACCGGTATGTTTAACGTCCGCAACTATGTGCGTTTTGGCTTATTGGATAGGAAGCAAAAGACCTTTGCCCACACCTTCCAAGCCGCAGGATACACCACCTGCATCGCCGGAAAGTGGCAACTTGGAAACGAAAAGGACTCCCCTCAACATTTCGGCTTCGACCAATCCTGTCTCTGGCAACACATGCGTAAGCGCACACGCGAGGGGCAACCATTCGACAGTCGGTATAGCAATCCAAGGGTGGAGATTAACGGTGAGCTCAAGGATTACGACAACGGCGAATACGGCCCCGATGTTTGCGCCGACTTCATCTGTGATTTTATCGATAAAAACAAAGCCAAACCTTTCCTCGCCTACTACCCGATGCTGCTCACTCACTGTCCGTTCACCCCGACGCCGGACAGCAAGGACTGGGATCCAAAATCCATGGGATCAAAAACCTACAAAGGCGATCCTAAACACTTCGGCGACATGGTTCAACACATGGACAAGATGGTCGGACGCATCATCGCCAAACTCGAGGAACACGGGTTAAGGGAAAACACCATCGTCATCTTTACCGGTGATAACGGAACCGACAAGCCTGTGGTCACATCTCTCAACGGCAAGCAAGTTCCGGGGGGCAAAGGAAAAATGAACGACAATGGCACACGTGTTCCACTAATCGTGAGTTACCCGGGAAAAATCCAGAGCGGCGCGGTGAGCGATGAATTAGTCAACTTCGCCGATATATTTCCCACCATGTGCGAGGTCAGTGGGCTGGCCATTCCGGACGATCGCCCTATTGATGGTGTCAGTTTTTGGAGCACTCTCCAAGGAAAGCCAGGCCGCGAAAAACCGTGGTCCTACATCTGGTGGGAGGGAAGGGTCCTAGCTCGAACCAAAACGCACATGCTTCGACGGATGAAGCCGAAAGGAAAAATTGAATTCATCGATTATACCACGCCCTACAAACCCACCCCCTTGAACATTGATCAGCTCGAGGGCGAGGAAAAGGCCACCTACGATGCGCTGCTCAGGGTCATCCAGAAACTCGATCAAGCTCGCCCCGGCAAATGAGCCGCGTGTAAAGAAAATCGGGAACCATTCATCCCCACAAACGTCATCGCCTTTTTACGTTGGCATCAAAAGCCAGCCAACTACAGTGCCAGACATAATACCTCAACAAGGAATGAAGATGAAAAAGTTCGTAAGCAATTTACTCGGCCTGTGCCTGATGGCATCGGTAGCCTATGCGCAACCAGAGAAACCCAACATCATCGTGATCATGTCCGACGACATGGGTTATTCGGACATCGGTTGTTACGGCGGTGAAATCGCCACCCCGACTCTGGACAGCCTGGCATCGAACGGACTGCGCTACACGCAGTTTTACAACACCGGTCGATGCTGTCCAACCCGGGCATCACTACTCACCGGTCTCTACGCCCATCAGGCAGGGATTGGTGAGATGACGAACGACGGCGGCCAGCCCGGATATCAAGGTGACCTTAGCCACAACGCGGTCACCATGGCGGAGGCATTGAAGCCCGCCGGTTACAGCACCTACATGTCGGGCAAATGGCATGTAACCAAGCAACTGAAGCCCGACGGCGACAAATCCAACTGGCCTCTCCAACGCGGGTTCGACAAATTCTACGGCACGATAATCGGCGCCGGAAGTTTCTTCGATCCATGGACGCTGACCCGAGGCGACAAGGCGATCACTCCGGACAACGACGAAGAATACCAACCCGAGCAGTATTACTACACCGATGCCATCAGCGACAATGCGGTGAAGTTCATCAACGAGCACAATGCCGAAGGGAAGAAGAATCCATTTTTCATGTATGTCGCCTACACCGCCGCCCATTGGCCGATGCATGCGCTGGAAAAAGACATCGCGAAGTATAAAGGGAAATACGACGCCGGCTACAAGGTAATCCGCCGCGCTCGCTACGAAAAGATGAAAAAACTCGGACTCATCAAAGGCTGGGACCTTAGCCCCGCACCCGAGCTCTGGGAAGATTTCCCTGATGAACAAAAAGCTTGGGAACTCCGCTGCATGGAAGTTTACGCCGCCATGGTAGACAGCATGGACCAAGGAATCGGCCGCATCGTCCAATCACTCAAAGACAACAATCAGTTCGACAACACCCTGATCCTCTTTTTCCAAGACAATGGGGGATGTGCAGAAAACTATGGTCGCAAGCCAACTAAGAATCCCGCCGAGGGAGTCGTCCCCATGGGGAAAGACGAACTGCAAACACGCATGATCCCCGAACGCAGCCGAGCGGGTTATCCTGTGCTCTCCGGACCTGAAGTCATGCCCGGCCCGTCAGAAACCTACATCGCCTATGGGAAAAACTGGGCCAACGTTTCGAACACACCCTTCCGCCTCTACAAATCCTATAACCACGAGGGCGGCATCGCCACACCCTTGATCGTCCACTGGCCCAAGGGGATCAAAACGAAAAACGAATTCCGCGATCAACCTGGTCATTTGATCGATATCATGGCGACCTGTGTCGATCTTTCAGGCGCCAGCTACCCGGAAAATTTCAACGGCCACAAAATCCAAGCGATGGAGGGGCAAAGCCTGGCAAGTAGTTTTGAAAGTAACACGGTAAAGGACCGTGTGCTCATTTGGGAGCATTTCGAGAATGCCGCCATCCGCCAAGGGAATTGGAAACTCGTTAAACTAAAGGGACACGACTGGGAACTCTACGACATGGTAAAGGACAGAAGCGAACTCAACGACCTGGCCGAAACCCACCCGGAGAAAGCCAATGAACTCGAAGCTCTCTGGGAGAAAAATGCCCATCGCACATTGATCTATCCGAAGCCAGTCAGAGATAGAAAGAAGAAGTAGCCACCAAGCTCCACAGCATAGCAATTTTAATGTATTCACGTCTCGCCCTTCCCCTTCTCGCTCTCGTCACCTCACTGGCAAACGCTCAAGATCGCTTGCACCCTCTCTGTCTATTGGAGAATGTTTATCCCGACCAGGAAGTGGAACTGAAAGTCTCGGCGATGGTCTTTGCGGGCAACGACCTTTACCTCACCGCCTTGACGCCTGACCGAACCAACGACAACCCGGACAAGAACGGCAAGGTGTTTCGGGTTCGTGGGTTGATCGGCAATAGCGACCGCAGTAAAATCCATGCTAAAGAGGTCATGAGCGGGCTCTACGAACCCACCGCCATCGCATTTCATGCAGGAAAACTCTACATCGGCGAAAAGGACAAAATCTCCCGTCTCGATGATAACGATAACAATGGGGAATACGATGAGAGCGAGAAAGTCATTCTGATCGACGGCCTTTCTCAACCGAACTTCCACACCTACACCATTGGCTTTGGGCTGATTGAACGTGATGGAGCCACCTACCTAGGCGGTAATCTAACAACGTCTGTCCAGTTCGGTGGCGCGCGCGAACACAATGTCACCATCAACCCAAAGACCCACCGTGGCTCGACTTACCTGCTCGGCCCCATCACTGGCAGTGAAAAACCCGATGAGGTAGATATTCGTTATTTAGCAGGTGGATACCGTACCCCAAACGGCTTCAACGTCGGACCAGACGGCGAAATCATCGTTACCGATAACCAAGGCGTCTTCAACCCCTCGAACGAATTCATCCGCATCACCGAAGGTGCGTTCTATGGACACTATCTATTGCAGCGCGAAGACACGAACATTGCCGCTTTCCAGCCCACCGAAGTCGATTCCGAAGTAGGCGGCTCTCGTTATCAAACTCCACCGACTGTTCACATGCCGCAGAGCATCGTCAGTCGCTCTCCCACCCAACCAATTTGCTTACAGGACTTAACTGGTCCGCTGGCGGTTTACAACGGCCAGTGGTTAATCGGTGATCTGACCTTAGGACGGATCAACCGCGTATTCACCGAACAGGTTGATGGCGTCTGGCAGGGCGCTGCCTTTCTCCACTCGGGCGGTCACGATCCTGAGGGAAAAACAGGCTTCACCGCCGGACCAAACCGCATTGTGCGCGGTCCCGACGGCGACTACTACATTGGCCATATTGGTCACGGTGGTCTTTGGAGATTTCTTCCTGAAAAGGGAGAGGAGCCCAAACCTACTTGGGGACTCCAACGCCTGTCCTTTGTGACACCCGATAAAGTGCCTGAAGACTTCAATGAAATGGTCGCCGTGCGCGACATCCCCGAGGGATTGGAAATCGAATTCTTCCGTCCGGTCACCAGCGAGCAACTCTCCAAACTCGAACTCGACGTTGAGCAATGGACCTACGTTCCTACCAATGGCTACGGCGGTCGGCCATTCGGCACCGAGAAACTCAAGGCAAGCGTGGCAACGGTCGATGGGCGTCGCTTACAGCTGAAAATCGACGGCATTCGTGACAATGCTCCGCCTTACATCACCCACGAAAATTACAGCAACGAAAACGTCGGCTGGGTGATTCAGCTGACGCTCAAAGGAATCGGGCTCTATCGAAACCAGGCGTGGTATACCATGATCCATCACCAAGGAGGAGGAACACAAAGCGCCCTGAGCAAGGACACGAGTTCCGTCGAAAGCGACCCCGTAGCCTATGCCAAGGCTCAATACGGCGCGGTTTGCGCGGCTTGCCACAGTCTCGACGGCACGCGCCTTGCCGGCCCATCATTCAAAGGACTCGCCGGACGCGAACAGGATATCATCCGAGAAGGCAAGACCATTACCGTGACAGTCGATAGCGACTACTTACTGCGTGCCATTCACACCCCACTCGCCGATATACCTGTCGGCTACCCACCGGCTATGCCCAATCTCAATCTCACACCGGCAGAAGAACAGGCCATGGTCGATTGGATCCTCTCGTTAGAAAAGTAAGTCAGAGCCCACCATCGCATAATCATTCTATGAATCACTTTCGCCGCATCCTTCTTTCATTTTCAGCGATCGCCATCGCGTTCACTGGTGAAAAGACATTCGCCGAGGAAACCCCTGACGACAGACCAAATATCCTACTGATCGCAGTCGACGATCTGAATGATTGGATAGGATGCATGGGCGGGCATCCGCAGGCTCAGACACCAAACATGGACAGCCTTGCCGCGCGCGGGGTGCTCTTTTCCAACGCCCACTGCCAAGCGCCGGTTTGCAACCCATCACGCGCCAGCATGATGACCTCGCTGTATCCATCGACGACCGGAATCTATTTTCTCAATCCAGATCTCAGCCAGTCGCCCATCGCGAGAAAGAACACTCTCCTACCCCGCCGCTTTGAAAACGCAGGCTACTATGTCACGGGCGCAGGAAAGCTTTTCCACGCCAACCAAAACGAAAAATACATGCCCAACTACGGTGGCGCGTTCGGCGGATTTGGTCCACTCCCAGAGAAAAAGCTCAGTCCCTTCCCTGGCGTGAAGCTTTGGGACTGGGGTGCCTATCCCGAGAGTGATGAGAAAATGCCTGATTACAAAATCGCAGCGTGGGGAGTGGAACAAATTGAGAAAAAACACGACGAGCCATTCTTCATCGGCACCGGATTTTATCGGCCACACGTCCCCCAGTATGCGCCTCAAAAATGGTTCGATCTGTATCCTCTCGACACCTTAAAACTCCCTGCTGTTTTAGAAAATGATCTTGGAGACGTCCCACCATACGGCGTCAATCTCACTCGCCTCAAACACATCTCACCAACGCAGGAGTGGGTATTGAAAAATGATCAGTGGAAGCCGCTTGTGCAGTCATATCTAGCCTGCGTGAGCTTTGTGGATGACCAAGTCGGCAAGCTCCTTACTGCACTTGATGCGAGCCCATACAAGGACAACACCTACATCGTCCTCTATACCGATCACGGATTCCATTTAGGAGAAAAAGAGCGCTGGGCAAAACGCAGCCTCTGGGAAGATGGCACACACACGCCTGTGATCATCATCGGACCAGACGTCGCCAAAGGCAAAGTCTGCACGAAACCCATCCAACTCATGGATATCTATCCAACGTTGCTAGATCTCACCGGCATGAAAGCCGACCCTAAACACGAGGGGCATTCCTTCGCTCGATTACTGAGAAATCCGGATGCGCAATGGCCCCACATGGCAAGAACGAGTTTTGGCCCCGGCAACTACGCCATCCGCTCCGAGCAATTCCGCTACATCCACTACAACGACGGCACCGAAGAGTTTTACGACCATGCGACTGACCCCCACGAGTGGCACAACCTGATCAACAAACCGGATCTGGTAACAGTGATCGACGAACACCGCGCCGCCTTACCGAAAACCAAACATGCCATCCTTGGCAAAGGGGCCACAGGTCATCACGCTTTCGAGGCAACCGAAGCCGCCGCGCGGGAATAGTCCATATTCAAGAGATCCATTTATTAGTGATGGTACAAGGAGAGAAAATCGGTGATATTTCCGCTGAAGCAAACAGGGGCAAAGGTCTTTTTTCACAGAATGAATTGCGGGCATTCTGAGCCTCTTTCCCTGTGCCTATTTAAGTCTCATTTTAAGTCTCTCTCTCTTTTTGCGCATAGAATGCGGTGCATGAAACAGGATGGGCATTGAATAACGGGATGTGATGTATATGTTTCTACTAGCAGCACACCACTGCCTATCTGACATGATTACAAAAATAGACCACTTGGGAGTCGCCGTGAAGTCGTTGGAAACTGTTATTCCATACTATGAGGATGTTTTAGGGTTGAAATGCGAAGGACGGGAGGAAGTTGAATCCCAGAAAGTTCGCACAGCCTTTTTCGCTGCAGGCGACGTCCACATCGAACTTCTTGAACCAACCTCGGAGGAAAGCCCGATCGCTAAATTCATCGAGAAGAATGGCGAGGGCATTCACCACATTGCATTTGCCACTGACGACATCACCGGCCAGCTCGGACAGGCCAAAGAAAAAGGGGCCCGCCTGATTCACGAAGTTCCTTTTGCTGGAGCCGGTGAAAAACTTGTCGCTTTCCTTCACCCCAAATCCAGCTTTGGAGTACTGACGGAGTTCTGTCAGGACGCTAAATAATCTCCCTTGCTTTTCATTTCACCGCACTATCAAACACCACCATGGCTATTGATCCAGCACTTTTAGAAAAACTCCACGACCTCAGAGATGAAGCTCTGTTAGGTGGTGGCCAGGAACGCATCGATAAAAGACACGAAAAGGGTCAGCTCACCGCGCGTGAGCGACTTGATGCGTTTTTTGATGATGGCAACTACATTGAGTTCGGCATGCACGCTCATCACTCATGCACCAACTTTGGCTTGGAAAAACGCAAGATGCCCGGTGACGGTATTGTCTGTGCCACGGGCACCGTCGACGGGCGCACGGTAGCCGCATTCGCTCAAGACTTTACCGTGGGCGGTGGTGCCGTTGGCCGCATCCACGCCAAGAAAATCTGCGACCTGCTGGACTTCGCCGTGAAGGCGGGGATGCCCGTGCTGGGCATCAACGACTCCGGCGGCGCTCGGATTCAGGAGGGAATCGACGCCCTTGCCGGATATGGTCAGGTGTTTTTCCGCAACGTGCTACTCTCCGGCGTGGTTCCTCAGATCTCTATCATTGCCGGTCCCTGCGCTGGTGGTGCTGCCTATTCACCGGCGCTGACGGACTTCCTCATCATGACCCGCACGAATGCGAATATGTTCATCTGTGGTCCTGATGTAATTAAAGCGGCCACTGGGCAAACGGCCTCGCTTGACCAGTTTGCCAGCGCGGATGCCCATGCCCAGATAAGTGGCAACATCCACCTGATCGCCGAAGACGATCAGCACGCCCTTGATCTCAGCAAGCGCCTGCTGTCCTACCTACCTTCTAACAACGCTAGTGACCCTCCTCACCAGCTCGTTGATGAGATAGCGCTCAATGAGGATCCCGGAATGAACGACATCATCCCGGCGGATTCCAAGAGTCCTCTGGACATGCAACAAGTCATCGCCCGCATCGTCGATCCCGGAAGCTGGTTCGAAATTATGCCGGATTTCGCGCCGAACATGCTGGTTGGTTTCGCCCGTATCGAAGGCTTGGTGATCGGTATCATCGCCAACCAACCGATGGTGAAAGCCGGTTGTATTGACATTGATTCATCGGACAAGGCCGCCCGTTTCATCCGGGTCTGCAACATTTACTCCATCCCCATCCTCTCACTGGTTGACGTTCCGGGTTTCATGCCTGGTCTCGCCCAGGAGCGCGGCGGTATCATTCGCCATGGTGCCAAGATGCTCTTCGCCTGGGCATCGGGCACCGTGCCCAAGATCACCCTGATCTGTCGCAAGGCATACGGTGGTGCCTACCTCGCCATGTGCCCGAGCGACCTCGGAGCAGACTTCGTCTTTGCCTGGCCGACCGCTGAAATCGCCGTCATGGGTGCCCAGGGAGCAATGAAGGTGCTCTACCGACGCGAACTGGCCGAAGCGGAGGATCCTGAGGCGCTTGAAGCCGAGCTTCGAAAGTCCTACACCGAGAAGTTTGCCTCGCCTTATCAGGCAGCCGGTAACGGGATGATTACAGATGTCATCGATCCCTCGGTGTCACGCTCCACCCTTGCGGTAGCGTTCCGTGGCATGCTGGGTAAACGCGAAAGCCGTCCGCCGAAGAAACACGGAAACATCCCTCTCTAAACAATAATATCGAAATGCTACCTGTTCCTAACCTCATCGCCGCCAGGGTGGTGGAGAACCCGACGATCTGGGATTCCCTGACCTACATGCTGGGATTTTTCGTGGTGCTGTTCACCTTGACCATGTTGTGGGTTATCTGCGCAACCATCGGCAAGGTGCTCAAGAGACCCGCCCCGGAACCTACCTCCGCCAAGCCCCAAGTGGTTTCACCTCCCGCAAGTGAAGACGCCATATCGCCGCAAACGCTGGTTGTTATTGCCGCCGCGGTAGAGGCCGCGGTCGGAAGCGGACGCCGCATCGTTTCCGTCAGGCAACAGAACACGTCCTGGCAAGCAGCCGGCCGCAATCAAATCCAAAATTCACATAAAATTCGCTAACCCAACCAACCCTACACTATGAAGCATCTCCGTATCACCGTTGAAGGAAAATCCTACGATGTCCAAGTTGAAACCATCGACGAGGGTAACTCAACGTCACATGTTCCTGTCGCTTCGGCAGCAGCAGCACTTCCTATCGCCGCACCCGCGCCATCGGCTGCACCAGTCGCCGCCGATGGTGACATCATCGCGCCCCTCTCCGGCGTGGTACAAACCGTGGATGTTGCCGTGGGGGCCAAGGTCAACGCCGGAGATCTGATCATCACGCTGGAGGCGATGAAGATGATCACCTCGATCAACGCATCCGGTAGCGGAACGGTTAGCGCCATTCACGTGAAGCCGGGCGATGCCGTGGACGAGGGTCAGCCTCTCTGCACACTTGGATAACCCCAGACTACCCCAATCCACCGACTCATGGAAGATCTATACTTTCTTTGGACTAAAACAGGGTTCGCCAACCTCCAATGGCAAATGGTCGCCATGTGGGTGGTCGTCGTTGTCCTTCTTTACCTCGCCATCGTCAAAAAATTCGAGCCCCTGCTACTGGTGCCCATCGCCATGGGTGCGCTCATTGGCAATCTGCCCATCGACTTGTATGACACAACAGGACATCTCCGCGACGGAACTCTCTTTTATTACCTGAACCTCGGAATCAAGCTGGAGATATTCCCCCCGCTTATTTTCATGGGTGTGGGAGCATTGACCGATTTCGGCCCTCTGATCGCCAACCCACGGACGCTCTTGTTAGGTGCTGCGGCGCAATTTGGTATTTTCTTCACTTTCCTCTGCGCACCCATCTTTGGGTTCACGTTGAAACAAGCGGCCGCCATCGGGATCATTGGTGGTGCCGATGGCCCGACATCGATTTACGTCGCTAACAGTCTCGCTCCGGAACTGCTGGGTGCCATTGCGGTGGCGGCCTACAGCTATATGGCGATGGTTCCGATGATCCAGCCGCCGATCATGCGAGCGCTCACCACGGAGAAAGAACGCAAGATCAAGATGAAAACGCTGCGCAAGGTCAGCCAGTTGGAAAAAATGATCTTCGCCGTCGTGGTCATGACCTTCTGCCTGCTGGTCGTGCCTGATGCCGCCCCACTGATTGCCATGTTCTTTCTCGGTAACGTCCTGAGGGAATCCAAGGTTACCGAGCGTCTCGTCAAGGCAGCCCAGAATGAAATCATCAACATCATCACCATCTTCCTCGGCCTCTGTGTGGGTTTGAAAATGGGAGGTTTCTCCGGGGACTCGCATAATTTCCTCAATCCGAAAACTTTGAGTATCCTGGCCCTCGGGATTGCCGCCTTTTCTATCGCCACAGCATCCGGCGTTCTGATGGCTAAATTCATGAATCTTTTCAGCAAAAACAAAATCAACCCGTTGATCGGCTCGGCCGGTGTCTCGGCAGTGCCGATGGCAGCGCGTGTCTCCCAGGACGAGGGCCAGAAGGCGGACCCTTCGAACTTCCTGCTCATGCACGCCATGGGACCCAACGTTGCCGGAGTCATCGGTAGCGCTCTCGCCGCAGGATACTTCCTCGCCATGTTCGGAAGCTAACCACAATTACCTCTCACATTATCTATTGAACCATGAGCCATCCATTCCCCACAATCACCGCTGAAGAAGCCGCAGAATTCATCCGTCACGATCACCATATCGGATTCAGTGGATTCACCCCCGCCGGAGCCGCCAAAGCGGTGCCGACAGCCATCGCCCAAAAGGCGATCCGCGAACACGAGGCTGGTCGCGACTTCAAAGTGGGCGTGCTGACAGGTGCGTCCACCGGTGCCTCCCTCGACGGTGAGTTGGCCAAAGCCAACGCCGTCAAGTTCCGCACGCCCTATCAGTCAAATCCGGACATGCGCAAGAGCATCAACGAAGGACACACCCGTTTCTTCGATATGCACCTTTCGCAGATTCAACAATACGTGCGTTACGGGTTCCTTGGGAATATCGACTTCGCCGTGGTGGAGGCCGCCGATGTTGCCGCAGACGGCAAAGTGCTGCTGACATCCAGTGTGGGTGCCAGCCCTACCTACCTCAACAAAGCCGACAAGGTGATCATCGAACTCAACAGCTACCATCCCAAGCAATTGCTAGGTTTCCACGATATCTACGAGCCCAAGGATCCGCCTTTCCGTCGCCCCATTCCCATCTGCAACGCGGAAGACCGCATCGGTAGCCAGCGGGTGTGGGTCGATCCCAAGAAAATCGTCGGTGTGGTGGAAACCAATCTCCCCGATGAAAACGGAGGATTCACGCCTGCTACAGACGTCACCCAGAAAATCGGTGAAAACGTCGCCGAGTTCCTGGCTGCGGAAATGGCATCCGGTCGTGTGCCCAAGTCATTCCTGCCGATTCAGTCCGGTGTGGGCAATGTTGCTAATGCCGTGCTGGGTGCCATGGGGGCCCACCCCGATATCCCTATCTTCCAACTCTACACCGAGGTGATTCAGGATTCCGTCATTGAGGGAATGAAAGCAGGAAATATCGGCTTTGCCTCGGGTTCCTCCCTCACCTTGTCGCCTGATGTTCTGCGGGAGATTTACGCGTCGCTCGGGGAGTATCAAGGAAAGCTGCTACTCCGCCCCCAGGAAATCTCCAACAGTCCGGAGATTGCCCGCCGACTCGGTATTATCTCGATCAACACGGCGCTGGAAACTGACATCTTCGGCAACGTCAACAGCACCCACGTGCTAGGCCAGAAAATGATGAACGGCATCGGTGGATCAGGTGACTTTACCCGCAACGCCTACATCTCAATCTTCACCTGCCCGTCCATGGCCAAAGGAGGTGCCATCTCTGCGATTGTCCCGCTATGCTCCCACATGGATCACAGCGAGCACTCGGTTCAGGTCCTCATCACGGAACAGGGCGTCGCCGACCTTCGTGGCAAGAACCCTGAAGAACGTGCCCACAGCATCATTAACAATTGCGCCGCTCCCGAGTATCGGGACCTGCTCAATGAATATTACAACAATGCCAAATCCGGCCACACCCACCAGTCGCTCGATTCCGCATTTGCCTTCCACAAGGCATTCATCGAAACGGGCAACATGCTGGACGCAAGTATCTAACGAATCATCACAGATCACCACACAATGAGCACCGAACCACAAACCGATGGCTTGCTTGCTGAGTTCCCCCCCCATACCTACGACCAATGGCATGAGGCAGCGGAAGCTCTTCTCAAGGGAGCCCCTTTTGAAAAACTTCTCGTCAGTCGGACTTACGAAGACATTACCATCCAGCCGATTTACCGCCGCGAGGACATTGCGGAACTTGAACACCGCAAGGATCTCCCCGGCTCGGGCTCACTGGTCAGGGGCAGCAAAGCCGGTGGATTTCTCAAAGCAGGCTGGGAGGTTTCCCAGGAGCTTTGCCAGTGCTCCCCTGAAAAACTCAACGCCATCGCCCACCGGGGATTGAGTGGGGGGCAGACCGAGCTGAACATCGTTCTCAACGATGTGACCGGCAATGGCTACGACAAGGACCAGGCGAAAAAAACAACGTGCGGTCTCAGTCTGGAAAACCTGGAAGACATGGAAGTCACTCTCAACGGGGTGTTTATCGATTCCATCTCCACGTTCTGGAGATCAGGTGCAGGCTCGGTACCGGTAGCCGCTCTCTTTTTTGCAGCGGCAAAGAAGCAAGGCATCGCACTCGGTGACCTGCGCGGGTGTTTCGATATCGACCCGCTTGCCGAGATGGGGCGACACGCCGAGCAGCTTCAGAACTTGGAAACACGCCTCGACCACATGGCGGCACTCACCAAGTTCGCCATCAAAAATGCGCCGCAAATGCAGACCATCTGCGTGCATGGCAACCTCTATCACGACAGCGGAGCCAGTGCCACGCAGGAACTTGCCTACATCATTTCCACTGCGGTTTGTTACATCGAGAAGATGAAAAAACGCGGCATCGAACCTGCCGAGCTTTTACCTCACATGCGGGTCAGTCTCTCCGTCGGCTCCGATTACTTCATGGAGATCGCGAAGATCCGCGCCACCCGCTGGCTGTGGAGTAAAATGGCCGAGGCCTATGGAGTGGAAAACCTCAGCGTCCACATCCACGCCCGCACCTCGCTGTGGAATAAAACCTGCTACGATGCCCACACCAACATATTGCGCGCAACCTCGGAGGCCTTCGCGGCCGTCGTCGCCGGCGTCGATGGTATGCACATCGGCCCCTACGATGAACTCGCCGAAAATTCGGATGACTTCTCCCGCCGCATCGCCCGTAACATCCACATCATTCTGCGTGAAGAGTGTGGTCTCGACCAGGTCATCGACCCCGCAGGCGGCTCGAACTACATCGAGTGGCTCACCGATCAGATTGCCGGGAAGTCCTGGGGGATTTTCCAGGGAATCGAAGAAGCCGGTGGCATGATTACCTCACTGGAAGAGGGCTCGATCCAAGAACAGATCGACGCCAGCTACCAGCAAAAACGCCAGAATGTGCGCCGTCGTAAAGACAGTATAGTCGGTGCGAATATGTATCCCGACCTCAAGGGACGTCGACTCGATATGCAAGGCAAGTCCAAGTGCCAATGCTCGGCTAAATCCTCAAACAAACGCAAGGACGTGCCCGCACTCGCTGCCATCACGCCTTCCGATAAAGCGGAAATGGTGGAGCAAGCGATTACCGCCGCCGAGCAGGGAGCGACTGTTGGTCAGATCGCGGAAGCCACAGGCCTCCACGAAGGAACCGCGTTCAACCTCCACCAGGTTCCGCAACGCCGTGCCGCCGAAGAATACGAAGCCCTGCGCGACGCCGCCGCCGCATTCGAAGAAAAAACCGGCTCACCGCCGACGATTCTTCAGCTCAACATGGGGCCGTCGCGCCGTTACCGACTGCGCGCCGACTGGACAGCCTCGTTCTTCGAGGCGGGTGGATTCAAAGTCGACGGAGCAACCGACTTTGAAAATACCGAAGCCGCAGTAGCAGCACTAGAAGCCTCACCCGCCACCATCGCAGTCATCACCTCGGATGATGAGACCTATCTCGAATGTGTCCCATCACTCGCCAAAGCGGTCAAGGCCGCCAAGCCGGACCTTACCCTGTTAGTTGCCGGCGCTCCCGGTGACAACGAAGCCGCCTGGCGCGACGCTGGAGTCGATGATTTCGTCAACGTCCGCGTCAACAACTACGAAATGAACCAACAACTTTTGAAAGGAGCAGGAGTCATCTCATGAGCAGCCCAGCATTTAAAGACATCCCCTATAACTCGACCCAGAAAAATCCGAGTTACCAAGCCTGGTGTGCCAAACTCGAAGAGGAGCAAGGCAAACCCATCGATGAAATCGTCTGGAACACCATGGAGAAGATCCCTGTCAAACCTCTCTACACCGAGGCTGACATGGAAGGGGTGGAACACCTCGACTATCAGGCGGGTATAGCGCCATTCCTGCGCGGCCCCTATGCGACCATGTATTGTTTCCGTCCGTGGACCATCCGTCAGTATGCCGGATTCTCCACCGCCGAGGAGTCCAACGCCTTTTACCGTCGTAACCTGGCGGCTGGTCAAAAGGGCTTGTCCGTCGCCTTCGACCTCGCCACCCACCGAGGCTACGACTCGGATCACCCACGCGTGGAAGGTGACGTCGGCAAGGCCGGTGTCGCCATCGATTCCATCCTCGATATGGAGGTTCTGTTTGGAAACATCCCACTCGATAAGGTTTCCGTTTCCATGACCATGAACGGCGCGGTTCTTCCCATCCTCGCCTTCTACATCACGGCGGCTTTAGAGCAGGGAGCCACCCTCGATCAACTTGCGGGAACGATCCAGAATGACATTCTCAAGGAATACATGGTGCGCAACACCTACATCTATCCGCCGGAGCCATCGATGAAAATTATTGCGGACATCTTTGAGTTCACTTCGCAGAAAATGCCCAAGTTCAACTCGATCTCGATCTCCGGTTACCACATGCAGGAAGCCGGTGCCACCGCTGACTTGGAAATGGCCTACACTCTCGCCGATGGCTGGGAGTATCTGAAAACAGGGATCGCAGCTGGTATCGACATCGATGCCTTTGCACCCCGGCTTTCCTTCTTCTGGGCACAAGGCAAAAACCACTTCATGGAAGTCGCCAAGATGCGTGCGGCCCGTGTGCTGTGGGCGAAGATCGTCAAGACCTTCAATCCCAAGAACCCGAAGTCGCTCGCACTCCGCACCCACTCGCAGACATCCGGTTGGTCACTCACCGAACAGGATCCGTATAACAACATTTCCCGCACCTGCATCGAGGCGATGGCCGCGACGCTCGGGCACACTCAGTCGCTGCACACCAACGCACTCGACGAAGCCATCGCACTGCCCACCGATTTCTCAGCCCGCATCGCACGCAACACACAGATCTTCCTTCAGGATGAAACCTCCATCTGCCGCGTGATCGACCCATGGGGTGGTTCGTATTATCTCGAAGCCCTCACCGACGCGTTGATCAAAAAAGCTTGGGCACACATCATGGAAGCCCAGGAACTCGGAGGCATGTCGAAGGCGGTTGAAGCTGGAATTCCCAAGATGAAAATCGAGGAAGCCGCTGCCCGCCGTCAAGCACGCATCGACTCCGGTGCGGAAACCATCGTTGGAGTGAACAAATACCGTCTCGAAAAAGAAGATCCTCTGGATATTCTCGACGTCGACAACACGGCCGTGCGTCTTTCCCAGATTGAACGTCTAAAAAAACTCCGCGCCAACCGCAACGAAGAGGAATGTCAGGCCGCCCTCAACGCCCTGCGCGATTGCGCCGGCGGAGCGAAAGGAAACCTTCTCGAACTCGCCATCAATGCAGCCCAGGCGCGCGCGTCACTCGGTGAGATTTCCGACGCCTGTGAAGACCATTTCGGTCGATACAAGGCAACCATCCGCTCCATCTCCGGAGTATACGGAAAAGAATTCAGCAACCAAGGTAACATGAAAGATATCCCCGACCTCATCAAGAAATTTGAGTCCAAGGAAGGACGTCGCCCACGGATCATGATTGCAAAAATGGGGCAGGACGGTCACGACCGCGGAGCCAAGGTGGTATCCACCGCCTACGCCGATATGGGATTCGATGTCGATATCGGACCTCTCTTCCAAACGCCTGAGGAAACCGCGAAACAAGCCGTGGAAAACGACGTCCACATCATCGCCATGAGTTCTCTGGCAGCAGGACACAAGACACTGCTTCCCCAGCTCATCGCGGAACTCGCCAAGCTCGAGCGCGAGGACATCATGGTGGTGTGCGGAGGAGTCATCCCCGCGCAGGATTACGACTTCCTCTACAAAAATGGCGCCGCCGCCATCTTCGGACCAGGCACTGTGATTCCAACCTCCGCCCGCAAGTTGCTCAACCTTCTGCTGGAACAGCTTGAGGACTAAACATAGGTCCTATAAGTCTTATAGGACCTATTTTCCCCATGCCCAACAAAACTCAACCAGACTGGCAACCTAAGGATGCCCATCATGACCCCCACTTCGCCTGCTTCGTCTCCCCTGGGGTGGATGATACCGGTAACGTTAAAAGCCCATTGAAAAAGCGACACAAACTCACCCTCGACGATTACGAGCGTGGCATCCTCAGCTCGAATAAAACCATCCTCTCACGCGCGATTACGTTGGTGGAGAGCAACCTTCCCGAACACGAGGAAGTCGCACAAGCCCTTTTGCAACGCATCCTTCCCAAGGCCGGAAATTCTATCCGCGTCGGTATCACCGGCGTTCCCGGAGTCGGTAAAAGCACACTGATCGAATCGCTCGGCTGTATGCTTTGTGAAAAAGGCCACCACGTCGCTATTCTTGCGGTGGATCCCAGTAGCTCGGTGACTGGCGGTAGCATCCTTGGGGATAAAACCCGCATGGAACAGCTCGTGCGCCAACCCAACGCCTACATTCGCCCATCGCCCTCGAGCGGCTCACTGGGTGGAGTTGGACGGAAAAGCCGCGAAACCATGCTCCTCTGCGAAGCCGCAGGATACGATATCATCCTCGTAGAAACCGTAGGCGTCGGCCAAAACGAAATCACCGTGCGCTCAATGGTCGATTTCTTTTTCCTCATCATGCTCGCTGGCGCAGGAGACGAACTTCAGGGAATGAAAAAAGGAGTCATCGAAATCGCCGACCTGTTAGCGGTCAATAAAGCGGATGGCAACAACCTCCAACCCGCCCGACTCGCCGCTTCCGAGTATGATAGGGTGTTGGAATTTCTTCAACCAGCCACCAGCGGATGGAAAACCCATGCAGTCACCTGTTCAGCCTTCGAACTACCCACTCTCGAAAGCCTCTGGAACACCATCGAAGAGTTCCGCACCATCACTAAGGAATCCGGAGCCTTCATCGCCCGGCGCAAACAACAATCCATCGAGTGGATGCACGCCATGATCGCGGAAGAGCTCCGCAACCGCTTCCTCCGCAGCGAGCGCATTCAAGCGCTCCTCCCCGAAATCGAACAACAAGTTGCCAACAACACACTCCCCGCGGCCTCCGCCGTGGATCAGATCATGCGGGAGATGTAATTGTCCCGACCTTTGTAAGGTGGCGAGTCTCTTTTAGAGCACATACATATTGTCTATCCCTTCAAAATAGACCTTAATGCGTATCAATTCCCGAATGGAGTGCCCGCATGTTCAAGAAACCTTTCCAGATACGTTCGACTTCCGAGCAAGTCGCGGACTTTTTGCGCGATAGGATTAAGTCCGGTCAGTTGGATGGGAACATGCCCGGGGTGCATTCCCTCGCGAATGAACTTGGTGTCCACCATACCACGGCGGCTGAAGCTCTAAGCCAACTGGAAAAAGAAGGTTACCTCAAGGGCGCCGGTGCAGGCAAAAGACGGTTAATCCTGATCCCGGGCAAAGCTGGTGGAGTGCACCTCAGGGTGGGTCTCCTCTTTTATGAACCTGAAGATAGTGGCAATCAGTATATCAATGAATTGCGACATCGACTGGATGATGTGGGACATGTTTCTGTGGTCGCCGATAAATCGCTGGTCGAATTACATTTCGAGGTGAAACGCCTCAGAAACGTCGTCCGTAAAACCAAAGCGGATGTCTGGATCGTGATTGCCGCCTCGCGGGAAGTGCAGGAATGGTTCGTCAAGCAGAAGATCCCTGTCTTTGCGCTCTTTGGCTATGCCCAAACAGAAGGCGTTGCCCGCACCGGCCCCATGAAAAGCCCGCAGTTACGAGACATCGTCCAACGCTTGGTGCAAATCAACCACGAGCGCATCGTGCTGCTGATCGCCGGGCAGTCACACAGAAGCCACCCTGGTTCTATGATTGAATCCTATCTGGATGAATTAAAGCTACAAGGCTTGCCTTCGGGCAGCTATAACCTCCCCTATTGGAACCACGATAAAGGGAGTCTGCAAAATTGTTTGAACTCATTGTTTCAGGTCACGCCGCCCACCGCCGTGATTATGGATGATCCCATGCTGATACCCGCGATCCTACAGTTCCTGAATGAACGTAAGTTGACGATACCCGGCGATGTTTCTCTGATTTGCTTGGATGGTGACCCGAGCTTCAAGTGGATGCAGCCCCCGCTTTACCGGCTCGAAACCGATATACAACTATCTATCCGTCATGCCGTGAACTGGGTCAATCGCGTGGCAAAAGGGAAAGGCAACTGCCGCAAACATAATACCAAAGCGAAACTCATCGAGGGCGGAACCATCGGCCCGGCTCGGCAGTGATCGGCAAGAATATGGGACGCGGCAATGAATCAGATCTGGAGTTACAGGAAAAGGATCAGAAGTGAAAGCCACCGGGTGATGGACACCATCGGCACCTGCCAACAAGGAGCACGGTGCGTCCCGCCCGTGTGAGCGATAGACGCGGTTTTCTAAATCTACCGAATGAGCTCTTTAAACCGTGCCATTCAAGTCAGCAGGCTATGATTCGGTCTTCGACACCGCGTCAACTTGCAGGATTAAACCTGCCTGCAAAGTGCAATATTGAAAAAGCCAAATTCATGTTGACTGTTTTTTACGCTTAGTATTTGTTGATACAACTATTGGTGTCGTCCTCTTTAGTTGACGGCAATCGACAAAATCCCTCTAAACACAAATTTTTCATGAAATTTACTCATTTAGCTTCCGTTCTACTGACTTCATGCCTAATGGCAGCGCCTCTATCGGCCGCCGTCACGTATGTCGATGCTGCCCACTGGAACGGCTCTTCTGGGAATACCTACGCAACCGGATCATCGCTTACCGATACCAGCTGGGTCAATTTCACTGACAGCTCTAATGAGGATCAGGACCAATGGCGCCTGCGCCCTGGTACCAGTCGAGGGGCAGGCGACACGATCTATCAAGCTCGTACTAACGGAGGTGACACCATGACTGGCCTAACAACCCAATTGACAGGTCTTGCCGACGGAACATACAATATTTATGTTTACTTTTGGGATGATGATATCAGCACTTCCAATACACACAACATTGATGCTGGTCTAAGCCTAGGAAGTTTAACTACCTATGGTGCTGATAACCCGCTAGCTAATGGTGTTTCGGCTACAGTGGCTCCTCTCGCATCTAGCCTTACCCACGATGGGAGTAATCCTACTGGCTCAACACTATTTAGTAGCAGTAGTTACAATCTACATGCGGCATTGCTTGGTCAAGCGACTGTCACAGGCGGCTCAACGGTCAATGTCTACGTGGATCACTTTCAGCCCACTACCATTGCGCAGGGCTCCACTTCGGATTTGACCTCTACCGCACAAGTGCGCAGCTTTTTCGACGGCATCGGTTACGAAGCCGTACCCGAGCCTTCCTCAGCGCTGCTCGGCGCTTTAGGTACCATGGCGCTTCTCGGTCGCCGTCGGCGCTAGGAATTCTCATCGCCTGTCCTGTAAGGCTCGGTCGTCACAATAGTAGGCGATCTGTGGTGTGTTACGCCCATGAAGTCCCTACTTACCCTTGCCTTACTCCTGGCTTTCTCCACCTGCCTGCAGGGTGGTGTCACTTACGTCGACGCCAGTCTCGCCAACACCGATATTGCTAGCGGCAGTGTCGACACGCTTTGGGCGGACGGCGATGATGGTACGACCGGCGGCACGGTCTCTGATGGCGCAGCCATCAACGACGGCAAATGGCGCTTTCGGTCCACCATAGGAAACGGCGGCATCTGGGAGGCTACCGGCAGCAGCGCAGCGGCGGAAGACGCGGTGGAATTACGCACTTCGGTCACCATTCCCAACGAGAGCTACGACGTTTACGTGTTTTATTACATGGTCAACTCGACCGGCGACTACCCGATCCGGGCAGGATTTGAATCTGCCCCGAACGCCAATAGCATCTTCAACCGTAACAACGGTCAGGACGCCTCCACCTTGAATTACGATGCTGCCCCACCGTCCGGCAACGAGAGTCGCACACTGCTCTACGCGCTAGTCGGGCAAACTGAAGTCACCAACGGCACCCTCAAGGTTTTTATCGACGATTTCCCCGCTTCCTCCACCGGATCGTCCAACGACCGGACGTGGTATGCCGGCATCGGCTATGAGATCGCTACTGCCCCCCCGCTGCCATCCGTTCCCGATCAGATCACCGGCACCCTCATCTCAATCGATCCCGACGCCGGCTGGACTTGGTATACGGATCAACGGGCCATCGTGGATACGACCAACGGCACCATCGTCGCAGGCGGGGTGCGTGGCAAGGACTGGTTTGGGTCGGTGGGCGACATCGTCGGCACCCAATTCGATCTGACGACTGGCCAGCGCAGCTCTTTCCTCCTCGGCCCACCGCCGATCAAGGACGCAGATAATATTAATTCCGGCGACACCCCGGAAGACAAGGATGACCACAACACCGCCGCCTTCCTGAAGTTGCCCGACGGTCACTACCTCAGCGCCTGGTCAAGTCATTCCGAAAATAATCAGATCCACTTTCGCCGCTCGACCAATCCGGGTGACGCTACGAGCTGGGAGCCCGAACAAATCTACGAGCGCAGCGCGGCGGACGGTGCCAGCGGTCCCAACGACGTCACCTACAATAATCTCATCTTCCTTAGCGCAGAAGGCACCGGGCAGGGACGGATCTACAACTTCTTTCGCAACGATCTTGCGGACAGTTGGGATCGCTGGTTCATTTATTCGGACGACCAGGGTAGCACCTGGAACTGGGGCGGTCGGCATACCGGTCAGGGTGACCCTGCCATACGCCCCTATCCGAAATACGCCACCAACGGGGTGGACACGATCTGGTGGGTCTCGTCCGAGGATAATTCCGGCCAGAGCGTTTGGTCCGGATACATCAAAGATGGCAAAAACCATCAGATGGATGGCACGATCGTGGATGCCGACATTTTCGACAATGCGGCGTCACCAGTCGGTGCCTACACCGCAGTGGTGCTTAGTGGCAGCTTGGACGACGGGACACCCATGACGCTGCTGTGGCCGCGCGACCTCGAATACGATGCCTCTGGCAAATTGGCTGCTACTTGGCGGGGCTACGGCAATGGCTCGAATACCGATATCCGGCAATTTTATGGCCTCTGGGATGGCATCAACGAAACCTGGAATGTCTCCCGCCTGGGATACACCGGAGATGCCAGTGTCGTCGTCCAGCAAGATGGCAGCTCGCCCCACACCGGCACGCCGCTTTCCGCGATCAATCCGAAGAATGTCGATGTTTGCTTCTTCAGCGCCAATGTCGACCCCGCCACCGCCGCACCATTAGTCTCGGCAGCCGACGGTCGGCGCAATTACGAGATTTTCCGCGCCGAAACCTCCGACGGTGGCGCCACTTGGTCCTACACACAGATCACCCGCGACTCCTCCTGCCACAACTTCCGGCTGTCTGTCATCCCCTGGGACGAAAATAATACTGCCGTGATGTGGATGCGAGGCTACTACGATAGATGGTATTTTAATGCCGACAACGATGGCTGGGACTGCGCCTTGGTCGTCTGGCTGGACCGGGGTGATGAGGAATCCGCACCTTTCCTCACTTACACCGACGCCGATCTTTCCAACACCACGCTGGCCAACGGCACAACGCTGACGAACCACACCACTGGGACGAATGCCGGAGCCGACGACAACCAGTGGCACTACCGGACTGATCCATCGCTCGGCAACCATGGCACGCTTTTCACCGCCAACGAACTATCCCCTTACACCGAGGATTGTCCGGTGCTGAAAACGACCGTTCCATCCGTCGGCCCTGGCACCTACGATGTCTTTGCCTGCTTCTGGTCACCGCGCGGCGACGACTACGATGTGATGGCCGGACTTGACGAAACCTCACTCGCTTATCTGGAACGACAATCGTCGCAACATTCTCCCGCCTCCGAGTTCGACAGCTCGGTGCTCGCCTCCGACGCCACCCGCCACCTCTACCGTGGCTACGTCGGGCGCGTCACTCTCACTGCCACGGGTTCCGTCGAAGTCTTTATCGATCAGTTCGCCAATACCGCCAGCTCCGATGCCCGCACGTGGTATGACGGCATTGCTCTACAACGCATCGGCAGCACCACAACGGACTCCGACAATGACGGCCAATCCGATGCCGAAGAAGTCATCACGGGCAGCGACCTCTACGATGCCAATGATCGTTTCGGCATCACTTCGTTCGGCTTGACTCCCGGAGGCACCGCATACCTCTCAGCTAAAGGGAACCCCGGCCGCGTTTACCAACTATGGCGCTCGCAAGACCTCGCCGAATGGATCTCCATCGGACTCTCCACCGACCCCCTGAGCACTGAGGGCACCGTTGAACTCTCCGACCCCGCCTCACCAGTCGACCGCGCTTTTTACCGCATCGAGGTCAGCCTGCCTGATTACTAAGATTGAAGGTCATCAGCGGATATCGAATAAGTTCTCGATTTTCCGAAAACCTACCTGCAAAGTGTAATAGATATAAAGTTGAATTATTTTTGATTTTATTATCGGATGATGCGTGGTCGGAGAGTGTTATTTCGATAATTCGAGCGTTACTATGAATACATCACGTAATCTTTTCCCTCTTCTAGCCAAGTTCACCACTGCTTTCCTTGTGGCTCTCAGTCCGCTTACCGTTCACGGAGCGATCGTCGTTACAGGAGGTGCTCCAACCACTGGCGTATACGCTAATATCAGCAGTCACACGTTTTCCTACACGGTTCAAAATACGAACAGTATGTTGGTGATTGGCTTTTACACGGATAGTGCCGACTCTCCAAGCGGATTGACCTTTGGCGGTGTTGCGGCGAATGATTTCATTACCGACGGGCGCACGACACTGGCCTATTGGAAGAATCCCGCAACGGGTAGCGGAGCATTTGCGGTCAGTGGTATCGCATCAGGAGCTTTTCTTCCTAGCGCGTATGAACTCGCTGGTGTCGATTTGACCGCAACGGTCACCAACAGCATCGGTGGCACGATCACAACGCCTACAGACAACGAATTTGTCATCAGCTATGCAGGGCGCAACATCAATACGGCCCCAACAGTAGGGGGCACCTCGATTATTGATTCCAATTTTTTCGCAATCGACACTGCAACCAGCGCAAAAGGCTCTCTCGCCGGAGGCACCGGCATTGCCGGACTCGCTGGCTCGCAAGATGTCAGTTGGGATACGCATGCTACAGATGAGGGCAGAGTCAATTACTCCTTCCAAGTCCAAGCCGTCCCCGAGCCAAGCTCACTTGCTTTATTCGGCATCGCCGGACTGGGCTTGATCATGCGCCGTCGCCGTGCCTAAGGCGATTTAGTTCTTCTTTTCAAACGACCCCGATGCCTCATGGCATCGGGGTCGTTTCGTACAAGGAACCCACAGTTTTCACCTCTTCTCGTCTACTCGCAAGCGCATCGAGCGTCTTCAGGAACAACTCTTGATCACTGGCGTCCTCGCTGTGAAAGATCGGCTCAAGGTGGTTACCACGCGCCATCACATGATGAAACGCGCCGGTGGATTCGATACGGACTTGTCTGGCCATCGGCGAAGTGACATCGCACAGAACCGACAGGCATGTCGATCCCCCGAAAGAGGCCGCCCCCGGATAACCGACACTCTGTCGGTTTGGCGGAAGGGGTGGTTTGCAAGAGCGGTGTCGCCCCTGCAGTGAAAGCGCAGGGCATGACCTTCAGGAGTGTCGGAACCCCGGAAGGAATCACGCCGATGGCGCTCTTAAAACAGTGCCATTCTTCCCTGACCCCAAATTCCAAGCATGCTGGAAAACCTCGCGGCAAAGTATAATAGTTAGTAAGCTCTAAGGTTGACCGTATTTTTTATACATGTTATTCCGTCACAAAGAGTCGCTGTCATACTCAAGAATTGCTGGCAAAATCATACATCTCCAAACACTCCATCTTCATGAAAACCACTCATCTAGCTTCCATTCTCTTGACTTCCTGCCTCTTCGCGATGCCTGTATCAGCCACCGTCACCTATATCGACGCAGCCCACTGGAACGGCTCTTCTGGAAATACTTACGAAACCGGATCATCACTCACTGACACCAATTGGGTTAATTTCACGGACAGCTCTGCTGAGGATCAGGACGACTGGCGCCTACGTCCTGGTTCCAATCGAGGAGCAGGCGACACGATTTATCAAGCTCGTGATGACGGAGGCAACTCTATGGCTGAGCTAACAACTCAATTAACCGGTCTTGCTGACGGAACATACAATATTTATGTTTACTTCTGGGATGCTGAAGATTCCCCAAACAATACACACAACATTGATGCTGGTCTTACCTCAGGAAGTCTAACTACCTATGGAGCTAATAACCCTCTGGTTAATGGTGTTTCGGCCACGGTGGCTCCCCTCGCATCTACCCTAACCCATGATGGAAGTGATCCCACCGGCTCAACACTATTTTCTTCCAGTTATAATTTGCATGCGGCATTGCTTGGCCAAGCGACTGTCACAGGTGGTTCAACGATCAACGTCTATGTGGATCACTTTCAGCCAACCACCATTGCGCAGGGCTCCACTTCGGATCTAACATCTACCGCACAAGTGCGTAGCTTTTACGATGGTGTTGGTATCGAAGCTGTGCCTGAGCCTTCTACCGCCATTCTGGGTGCTTTAGGTGCCACAGCTCTTCTCATTCGCCGTCGGCACTAGGAACTTTCACATCTCCTGTCCTGTAAGCATTGGGCTCTAGTGTATCGAGAGCACTGCCGTGCATCACGTCCATGAAGTTACTTGTTACCCTCGCCTTGCTCCTGGCCATCTCCACCGGCCTGCATGGTGGCGTCACCTACGTTGATGCCAATCTCGCCAACACAGGCATTGCCAGCGGCGGTGTCGACAAGCTGTGGGCGGACGGCAACGACGGCACGACCGGCGGCAAGGTCGCCAATGGCGCGGTCAAGAACGATGGCAAATGGCGCTTCCGGTCCGAATTCGGGAACGGAGGAGTCTGGGAGGCCACCAGCAGCAGCGAAAAAGCAGAGGACTGTGTGGAACTGGTCACCTCGGTCGCGCTTGCCAATAATCGCTACAATGTTTAGGTATTTTACTACTTGGTAAACTCGTCCGGCGATTACCCCGTCAGGGCGGGTTTTACATCAGCTCCGAATGCCAACAGCATCTTTAAGCGCAGCAACGGCCAGGAGGCCTCCACACTGGACTACGATGCTGCCCCACCGTCCGGCAGCGAGAACCGCACCCTGCTCTATGCGCGGGTCGGCCAGGTTAAAGTCAGAAACGGCACCCTCAAAGTATTTATCGACGACTTGCCCGCTTCCACCACCAAATCGTCAAACGACAGAACATGGTTCGCCGGCATCGGCTATGAGGTCGCCACCCAATCGGATGGTATTGCCGAGACCGGATTGATGTGTTTTCAGTGTTCGAAAAATATCGACCTACCAGATTAAACCTGCCTGCAAAACGCAACAGTTCTGAAACATGTTTTTGTAGGTTATGATTTCCTTTCGCGGATTATTCATGCAATTATCCTGACAATTGCGACTTACTATGAAAGCACGTTACACAATTTATCTTTCCCTCGCCACCTTGATGATAGGTTCCGCACATGCTGCCATGTATGTAAACACGGGCTTAACTGGCACGTCAGCAGGCCAGGGTCCTGAAGGCGCCAATGCCAATTACTTGTCGTATGCGACTACACACGAAGATGATGCCAGCACGACCACTGGCCAGTTGTCAACATACAGCGGCGTTTCCTTTTCCGAGGGCGGACTCGCGGGAACCTACACTGTAGGGGTGGCGTTCACATGGCCGGATAGCCCCGCGAGACAGGCGAAGCAGGCATTTGACAATCGTAATAATCCAAGGGGGTTTGCTGAATTCTGGGAATCTTGGGTGGGTACCGATTCGCGGGTCGCTAATGGAAGTTCGTTTCAACTCAATCTATCCGGACTGGAAGCGAACCAAGCCTTTACATTCACCTCTTATCACGCTGATACCGCAGATCAGGGAGCGACTTTTACTGTAGATCAGACACCCTCAAGCTCAGAGACGTCGACCTCACCTTTCGATTTTCGTAGAGGGCAATCGACACCAACTAGCCCTCTAGAGGATCTTGCGACCTTGTATGCCTACAGTTTCGATGTGACCAGCGATGGTTCCGGGAATTTGGATATTACGTATACGTTAGATAGCGGTACGTTTATCGGCATCAACGGCTTCGATCTTGAAGCAGTTACAGTGCCCGAGCCTTCCTCTTCTCTGCTGGCCATCTTCGCTGGTTCGGCATTCCTCCTGCGTCGCCGTCGCGCCTAAGCGCTGGGCGAGCTGCATAGATTTCAGTCAAAAGCTTTTTCTAAACCGGTCTGCAACCCGCAGGCCGGTTTTTTTTACGTCCGGATTGAGTGAGACCTCGCTAGAATGGCAAGGTCAGCCCAGTGATGTTTCTTTACCAGAAGGATCAGAAGTTGGAGAGAGTGAGGGATTTTGAATTTTGAATTTTGGGGTCAGGTAACAAATATCAAATTTCGTTCATTTCACACCATTTCTTCAACTCTAAGACCAGCTTCTTACGAGGCGTATTCCCGAAGTTTCTTACCCGCTGGCTCACATTCGATGGGGACTTCATCGCGAATCTCTCCGCAATCCAACGCAGCGACACCGATGTCTTCTTCCGCACTGCCCAGGCTATCGCAACACATCGAAGATCACCGCGCTCAAGCTCATCAAAAGCAGCGGAGTTGCCCTTCTTTATTTTGAAATGCTTCAGACCCTCGCTGATGATCAATTCCGCAGCTCTCAGTGCATAGTCAGCTTTTTGTCCTTCACCGGTATATGGCCCACTCATTGGCAAACCCGACTCGCCCGATGCAAGCTCGTCGAGTTTCTTCATCATCGACTCCTTGAAAGCCTCGCCACCCCAATACCAGCCTCGTCTCAATGTGCTGTGAAGCGTTTGACCATCAATCTCCGTCAATCCAGCACGTTCCGCCTCAATCGCTGAGGCAGCAGCATCCAGCCTCCCTACAAATTTACGTCGCCCGTGTGCAGTCTCAGTCAACCCAACAAGCTCCAGCCCTTCGGTCACGCGCAGCCAGTTCGGACGCTTCTTTGCCGATAGCGCATAGCCACGCACAACACTGCTCCACGGATAGTCCATTACCGACTCGCCCTTCGCCCGATTCACCAACCCGGCACGAATTGGGTTCAAATGCACATAGTCGAGTAAGGTGGTCAAATACGACGAGCTGCCCACACGGTTTTTCTCTTCAACCAGCACCGACTTGTATCGATCCCCGAACAAGCGACCCCACTGCTTGTGGCGAACGTTGAACCGACGCGTGTAGGTGTTTTGTAGCCAACTCATCCCCGCTACCAGTGTCGGCTTCGGGGTTTCAAGGACCAGGTGATAGTGATTCTTCATCAACACCCACGCCCAAACCTTCCATTCGTAGCGCTGGCAAGCCTCATCGAGCGTCTTCAAGAACAACTCCTGATCGCTGAAGCTAGCGTCCTCGCTGCGAAAGATAGGCTCAAGGTGATTGCCGCGCGCCATTACATGATAAAACGCGCCGGGGAACTCGATACGGACTTGTCTGGCCATGGAAGAAGGCTAGCGAAAGGCAGAGAATCTGTCAATTTTGATATTTGTTACCTGACCCCAAATTTGTCGCAAATGAGCACTTTTCAATTCTGACATCCAACTGATCTCACCGTTTAACCCTCTTGTATACTCAGGCTTGATCTTGCACGTCATGCCCTATGGGATGACTGTGTCATATTTTTATTCAAAACTGGTATTAGGGGCATCGACGGCGGTGCGGCGGCGCATGACATCGCAGGCGAAGTTAATGGTGGTGGTGTCGGCTTGGCGGTTAGAAACCGCGGCCACGAGGCAGTCGGTGAAGGTAGCCCACATTTCTCATCTAAAGATGAATAGCTTACTAACGTCGCTTACCCTTTTGCTGCGAGAGATACGGAGGGCGGTCGAAAGCATCATTGTCTAGGCGTGGATCATTGTTGGCCTTGAGTTCGGTCATCAACTGTTCGCGAAGGTTTTTCCGCACCGTTTCATACTCCGGATTACCGGCGAGATTATTCATCTGAAACGGATCCTTGCGCAGGTCGTAGAGTTCTTCGGCGGGACGTTTTTCCCAGGCAAACTGAAGGAAGTTCGCCATGTTGTCATCGTTGCGGTGCTCTACCAGCCAGGCCTTGGTCGGTGAGGCGTCGATATCGCGGAAACCAGCATAGGTATCGTTGGCGAGCTTATCGAAGTCGGGGGCGGAGTCGGCCTTTATCGCATATGGAGCGCCCATGGGCCATCGGTCGGGTTTGAAGTTCATGACGTATAAATGATCAGATGTGCGGATGGCGCGGGTCGGGTATGGCTGGTTGTTCTCACGGGCCGAGCCAACATGCGTCTCGCGACCGATGAGGACCCATGGGCGAAGTTTCGTATCATCAGAACCGGGCGCGATAGCGGGCAGGAGGTTTTGGCCATTCGGATCGTCGAATGACTTCAGACCAGCGGCAGCGAGGAAGGTTGGTGCGAGATCGATGAGAGAAACCGGTGCGCTGACATCGCGGCCAGCGGCAATGTGCTTCGGCCAACGGATAGCGAGCAGAACGCGCGAACCAAAATCGTGCACGTTGCACTTGCCACGTGGAAACCCAGGAACACCGTGGTCGCCGGAAATGACGACGATGGTGTTGTCGAGTTCACCCATCTTTTCGACCTCCTTGATAAGAACATCACAAGCGGCGTCGAAGGCCATCGCCTCGCCGAGGTAGTCTGCCATGTCCTCGCGGATGACTTCATTATCAGGAAGCACGGGAGGCAGTTTTTCCTTCAAGTCATCGGGGTCGAGCCCCCAAAGAGCCTTACCCGATCCACGGGTCCACTTGCGGTGTGTATTGGTCGGATTGAACGAATAAAAGAACGGCTGGCCGGGCTTACGCTTCGCCAGAAAGTCGCGAAAGTTTCCACGGACTTGCTCCATGAGCTGAGCTTTTGCTGCTGCCTTGTCTTTGGCTTTGGTGAGAAACTGCGAGTATTCGTTCAGGTCACGACCTGCGCTATTGTAGATATTTTGTTTACCGCCGATGATGCTGGCGCGCATGTGGAGTTTATAGGTCAGACCGATGTGATAGCCACCTTCCTGCAGGGTGACGGGCATACCTTTGATCTCGTCGAAAGGGTCGACCGCCCCTTTCTGCCACGGGTGGTGCAGTTGAGAATGAGAGGAGTTGCGAAAGAAATGGCGACCGGTATTCAAGGCTGCACGTGACGGTGTGCAGGAGGGTACAGAGACGAAAGCATTTTGAAAAAGCGCACCCTCACGAGCGACTCGGTCGAAAGCGGGGGTGGAAATAATATCGTTGGGCGATGGGTTTTTCGGTTCAGCGTAAGCCGAGGCGTAACGACCGAGGTCGTCGGCAAATAGCAATAAAATGTTAGGCTGCTTATTGGCACCAACCTGATCCGTGGAATCCGCGGCGTGAACCTGCGTAAAGCTGGCTGCTGCGACGAGAGCGGGTATAAGAGTGCGAAGAAATTTCATGTGATTTTGTCTGGTTTGACGACTTTCCCTCGGTCAATTCTGTAGGGAGCGAATGGGGCCGATCAAGCTTTCGGAGGCGGCTATAAAAAGACACTGCAAAAGAAAGCCAGCAGTATACTTCAGGCAAAGAACGCGATGGTTTGGTGATATCTTTTCATAAAAATTGGAAATAGTTACGTTGGGAACGTGTCTGGAAACACAAGAGCCCTACTTCGACGGCAATTACCTAATCGACACAGGCCAATGAAAAAGGCAACCATTATAGATAGCAGTTATCCAAGCATCACCATGAAACACCTCATTCTCATTTTTACGCTACTCACCAGCGCTATAGCTGCAGCTGCACCCATCACACGCGCTGAACTCACTGCCATCCCCGTGGGTCCCATTTCATACGAAAATGCCACCCTGAACACCGTCCTCGCAGATGCGCAAAAGATCGCTGCAAAACACAATATCTATCTCTCAGCAGATGCGCAGGCTCAGCAAATCGCTGGCAAACAGCACCTCACGCTCAAGGTCGAAGGCCTCAGCCTCGATGACCTTCTCGAAATCGTCATCCAAGGCAACGGACTCGAATGGACGATAGAGAACCGCAAAGTGTCGTTCTACAGTGAACCTAAGAAATTGGTCGCACAGCGTGAGCGGTTGAATTCCAAAACCCACCAGAAGCTCAACGAAATCATCATCCCGGAAATCACCTTTGAAGACACCCCAATCCTAGATGCCTTCCAGCTCGTCAGGGAGAAAGCCATCGACATTGCTGGTATCGGCTCTGTTCCGAAGATCGATGCCAACTTCACTCCCAGTGCTCCGAAATCCGTCAATCTCAAGATCAAGAACGCCTCTGTCCTTAGCCTATTTGACCTCTTAACCGCAGTCTCAACCAGCTCCATCGAATGGGATCTGGACGGTTCTAAAATCATCCTCATCGACGAGGCCAAACGTCGTGAAAATCTCCGCCAACAACAAATCGCAGCGTCCAATTATAGACGCAGCGGCGGCGGAACCGCTGACCCCTTTGCGAGCCCTAGCTCCAGTCGGCGAACTAGTTCGACTAGCTCCTACCAAAAAAACAAACCGCAACGCGCGCGTGCCGCTTTGGAGACCGAATCCTACGACCACTTTGGAGACAACCCCTTCTTCTCACCGCTTCAGGAACCCCTTTCCACCTTCTCCATCGACGTCGACACCGCAAGCTACTCCAACGTTCGCCGCATGATCGAAGCTGGATCGCACGTCCCCGTGGATGCCACTAGGATCGAGGAATTCCTCAACTATTTCATCTATGACTACCCTCCGCCAGCCACTGGTGAAGCCGACAAACCCATCGAAGGCCCTCCCTTCTCAGCGAACATCGAAGCAGCTTCCGCTCCCTGGGCACCGGATCATCGCCTCATTCGCATTGGCCTGAAAGGCTATGAGATCGAATGGAAAAGCCGCCCTCCCTCCAACCTCGTCTTCCTCCTTGACGTCTCGGGCTCCATGAGTAGCGCCAACAAACTACAATTGGTGAAAGAGTCCCTTCGCCTACTCATCAAACGACTCGACGAACGCGATCGAATTTCCATAGTCGTCTACGCGGGCAACTCCGGACTCGTGCTCCCACCGACTCAGGTCAATAAGAGGAAAAAGATCCTTCATGCCATCGACAACTTGGAAGCAGGCGGCTCTACCAACGGTGGTGAAGGGATTGCCCTCGCCTACAAAACCGCGCGTGAAAACTTCAACCAACTCGGAAACAACCGCGTCATCCTCTGCACCGACGGCGACTTCAACGTCGGCACCACCGATCAAGGTGCCCTTGTAAAAATGGTCGAGGAACAAGGTAAAACCGGAGTCTACCTCACCGTCCTCGGCTTCGGCATGGGCAACTTCAAGGACGACATGCTCGAAACTATTTCCAACAAAGGAAATGGTAACTACGCATACGTCGATTCCAAACAGGAAGCTCGTAAAGTCTTCGTCCACGGACTCAGCGGCACACTCGTCACGATCGCCAAGGATGTGAAAATTCAGGTCGAGTTCAACCCGGCGAAAGTCGGAGCCTATCGACTGATCGGCTACGAGAACCGACTCCTCGAAGCCCAGGACTTTGATGATGACACCAAGGATGCCGGAGAAATCGGTGCTGGGCACAGCGTCACCGCATTCTACGAAGTCATCCCCGCCGGAAAGGAAGCCGACATGCTCAAACGCATCTCCCCACTGAAATATCAGAAGGTCGAACCTCGCCAAGATAAGCCCGAGGCCACCGATGAACTGCTCACCCTCAAGCTCCGTTACAAAAAACCCGAAGCGCAGGAGAGTATTCTGATGGAGATACCCTTCACCGATACCGGAGCCAGCTTTGCCGACGCCTCGCTCGACTTCCGCTTTGCTTCATCCGTGGCTTCGTTCGGCATGATTCTCCGCGACTCCGACTTCCGCGGGGAATCCAACCTCCCCGCCATCATTGAAACCGCCAGCAGCTCCATCGGCCCCGATCAATACGGCTATCGCAAAGAGTTCCTCCAACTCGTCAAAGCCTACGAAAAAACAAAACGCTAAGCCCTTGCTCTGCTCGACCCTAGGATTTCAACAAGGCATTCGGACATATATCATACCAAATCTTAGTATTGATCTGACGCGAGCGGTCGTAGAATCACTTGATCGAGAGCTGCTTGTGCGCGGCGAATAGTCATGTTTTTATTCGAAAGCGGAATGAGACACCGGATGCCACTGATCGATGCTTTTTTTGAGGCGCTCGACAACTTCCAGATGCTCGCGAGAGATTTCATGTTTCTCGTGAGGATCGTTTTTGAGATTGTAGAGCCTGACCGGCTCCTTGTCCCAGATGTGTAGATTTTTGTATTTGGTAGTATCCTTACCGTCGTAGCGGAGGAGAAGTTTCCAGTCTCCCTCTCTGCACCAGAGGTATTGGAGGGTGTCATCAGGATTGCCAACGGTCATGTTGTACACCGAGTTGCAAACACCAAAGACACGCTCACGCGCCTGACGGGCTTTCGGGTCGAGTAAATTAATTCCAGGCAGATCATCCGGCGCCTCCAAACCTGTCGCCGCGGCGATGGTGGGAAATAAGTCGATGGCATGCGCCAGATCAGGGACGCAAGTGGCCGCAACGTGCCCCGGCCAGGAAATCATGATCGGTGTGCGTATTCCATTTTCGTAAGGCGAACTTTTGGAGCGCTGGGCGTATTGCTTCCAAAGTTTCTGATTCGGATTCTCTTTATTCGTGCTGGGAGCGGCCCATCCGTTGTCACAGATGTAGATAACCATCGTATCTTCTCGAAGTTTTTTTTGATCCAGATAATCAAGTAGTTCACCGCAGGTTTCATCGAACCATTCACACATGGCGTAATACTTTGCGACGTCCATGCCGCGTCCCTCTTGCGTGTATTTTTCGAGTAAGCGCTTTGGAGGGTTGTGGGGTGTATGCGGAAGAAATGGCGCATACCAAACGAGAAACGGCTTTTTCTCCTTGGTCGCCTGATCGATGAAATCCGTTATCGGCTTGATACCTTCACGACCGATCTTGAGGCCTTCGTCGCCGTGGCGTCCGTCACGTTTTGGGTCGCCGTGGGTCATACCATGCGTAAACCCTCCGTCACGCCACGAGCCTTCCCACCATTTGCCGGATTGGTGAGCCAGGTATCCGTTCGATGTCAGCATCTTGATGAAACTAGGGTGTTTATGAAATTCCGCTTGCACGGGAATGTCCAGCTCAGCGCGCTTGTTGGCTCCATCGACGTCGTTACCTGTGACCCCGTGTTGAAATGGATAGAGGCCAGTCACCATTGAAGCTAATGATGGTCGGCATAGCGGTGCCGCGACATATCCGTTGGGCATTACCAAACTGCGAGCAGCGAGTTTGTCCAAATGTGGGGTTTTTATCTCCTCGTGCCCCATAAAGCCGTAATCAGTCCACGCCTGATCATCGCTGAGAATAACCACGATGTTAGATTTACTGGGCGTTTGGGATTCTGCCTGTGCTGCAGCCAACACTCCGGCGGCAGCTAACAACAGGGCAGTGAGTTTTGTAAGCGTATGTTTCATTTTGGTTTTATCGAAGGTATGAAGCATGATCAGCCCAATTTGCCCATTCTTTCCAAGAGCATAAAATGCTTTCATTTTCGAATCCAGCACGGTGATCAAGCCAAGAGATTCATGAAAGAAGGGAGATTTCTGTCCGTAGTCATTACAGTCAGCGATACTACAGTCAGCGATATGCTGGAGAATGTAACGCGGAGAAGATCCCCGATTAATCAAAAAAAACCCACAATCAAACTATGAAACGTAAATACGCAATCAAATCATCCTGCCTGTTGGCGGCCATGAGCCTCGGAATGGCCGGCATCACGAATGCTGCTGATTTACCCGATCCAGATGGTAAACCTGCCGACATGTCCAAACCCGTCCAGGTCTTCATCATCATGGGTCAGTCCAACACCCTGGAAATGGGTAAGGTTACCGACGAACTCAAGGAAGCATATCCCTTTTTGTCCGATGACTCGGGCAACTGGACCACGCGCCAAGACGTTCGTAACGTCTCCGTGATGGTTGGCAAGGGTGTCTACCGCAACGACTGGATGACCATCAGCGGCAACAAAATCGGTATCGAAGTTGGTATTGGCCACCAACTTGGAAATGCCGTCGACGCTCCCGTGATGGTTCTCAAGAGCTCGATTGGCAACCGTAGCCTCGGCTGGGATCTACTTCCTCCGGGAACTCCTCGTTACACCCACGAAGGGAAAGAAGAAGCCGGTTACCGCGAATACGTAGATGGTGGGAAAATCCTACCGTATGAAAAGGGCGTTTCAAAAGTCATTGGCACGAAAGGTAAAAACAAAGGTAAGGAGGTTGATCCGTGGTATGCAGGCAAGCAGTATGATGATGATGTAGCAAACGCCAAGATGGTGCTTGCCGATCTCGACAAATATTATCCCGGTGCCAAGGAATACGAAGTAGCTGGCTTCATCTGGTGGCAGGGTGACAAAGACATGCGCAATCCTGCACATGCCGCCACGTATGAGAAGAACCTCGTTGCGCTCGCCAAGGCGCTGCGCAACGACTTCGATGCACCGAAAGCAGCCTTCGTCACCGCCTCACTCGGCCAGACCGAAGAAGGCGCAACCTCCGGCGACGGCGTAATCCTTGAAGCCATGAAGACCTTCGCCAGCGGTAAATATTCCGCTGAGCTAGGCGACAACCTCGGCTTCGTCTACACCCACCCGCTTTCAGAGGGCAGCAGCTCAAGTGCTCACTACAGCGGCAATGCCAAGACCTACATGAACGTCGGTCTTGCCTTGGGCGAAGAAATGGTCAAGCAAACCAAGAAGTAGGTCATTAGAACAATCTAATCCACCCGCAGCAATGCGGAGTCTCAAGGGCTGGTGCGCATGTTGCACCAGCCCTTTTTTATCAAAAAACCGCCTTCCTAGAAAGGGGTGCCCTCTTATACCAAATCTTGGCATTATTGTGGCGGACTTCTCCTGTAAGATTACTGCTTATTTGCGGGTATACCTCGTTTCAGACTTTCTTAAATTAGGCGTTATTATGGAAAATCATTCCCCAACCATTCTTCCGCTGCGGGCTTCGCAAATTCTTGTTCCCTTGTTGGTGACATGCCTCATTCAGACTGGTGTTTTGCTGGCGGATACATCTGGTGCGAACGGAGTGACAAAGGAGCAACCCTTATCCCGAGCCGATGACCGGCTTTCACCCGCTGAGTTTGCCAATCCACCGGTGCATTCACGTCCCGGTTCATTTTGGGACTGGTTGAATGGGGCGATGACCAAGGAGCAAATCACCCGTGACTTGGAAGCCATGAAGCGTGGCGGCATGCGTGGCGGTGAAATTTGGGACGTCGCTGCACATGCAGACCCGGATAACCGAGTGCCCGCCGGCCCTGCTTTTTTCGGACCAGAGTCGACGCAGTTAATGGCGCACGCCATTCGAGAAGCCGACCGTCTAGGATTGGAAATCGGAGTGGTCGCATCAAGTGGATGGAATGCGGGCGGTGCCTGGATTCCCCCGAAATACGCGGGAAAGGGGATCTATCACTCCGTCACCACGATAACCGGCCCCAGCAAATTTGAGGGCAAACTCCCCATGCCTGAACTGCCGGAACTCTGCCCGCGCGACAAATCGGGCCACCCCCTCTATCTCGATGAAGTGGCGATCTTAGCGGTGCCAGATGATGGCAGCAAAACGATTACCGGCATTGATCAGGTCATCGACCTCACAACCATGGTCGACGACGAGGGCATCCTGCATTGGGAAGCGCCCCAAGGTAAATGGTCCGTGATCCGCTATGTTTGCACGAACCATGGTCAGCAATTGATCGTACCAAGCCCGAATTCGGGCGGTCCAATGATCGACTTTTTCGACCCCCGTGCCACGGAGTTTCATCTCAACTACATGGTGAGCACGCTTCTCAAAGAGATTGAAAAAACCACCTTCGAGGGAACCAGCTTCAAGACCTTGGAGTTCGACAGCATGGAGCTCGACGGTTTTACACCATGGACCGAATTGATGGCGAATGAGTTCGAGCAGCGCGTGGGGTATCCGGTGTACCGGTATTTACCCTTACTCTGCGGCTGGACCCTGAAGGATGACGATACCCAACAACGCTTTCTCTACGATTGGAAGAAGTTCGTCAGCGACCAGCTGATTGATTCACACTACGTCACTGCGCGGAAATTCCTCAACAACTATGGCATCAGCCTGATCTCAGAATCGGGTGGCCCGGGACCACCAATTTGGAATTCAAATCCGGTGGACGGTATCAAAGCGCTCGGCGCGGTCGATATCCCGCGAGGTGAATTCTGGATCAAGCACCGCGGGATATTTCTCGTCAAAGCGATTTCCTCAGCCGCGCACGTCTATGGCAAACGCTTAGCCGATGCAGAAGCATTTACCACCTGGCGTCGATGGGTCGACGGACCATTGAATCACAAGGATCTCGCCGACCGCGCCTTATGTGAAGGCTTGAACTGTTTCTCGTTCCACACCTTTGCCAGCTCCCCGCCCGAAGCTGGACTTCCCGGTTGGGCGTATCATGCAGGAACCGATATCAACCCAACGGCAACCTGGTGGCCGATGGTCCGCAGCTTTACCGACTACCTTGCCCGCTGTTCCCACATGCTGAGACAAGGTTGGTTTGTCGCCGACGTTTGTTATTACTACGGCGACCAAGCACCGAACTTCTACCCACCACTGGCCAATGTGCCGAAGCACCCGCTCCTGGACAACCTGCACCCAGGTTATGATTACGATGTTTGTTCCTCGGAGGTCATCCTTGAACGTATGAAGGTTGAGAATGGTCGTATTGTCCTACCGGACGGTATGAGCTACGCCGCACTGCTGCTCCCCGAGCAGGATCACATTCCAGCGGTAGTGCTAAAAAGAATTCGCGAAATGGTAGCCGAAGGCGCAACCATCATTGCCAATCAACGCCCCGCCCGCTCACCCGGATTACAGGACTTTAAAAAGGAAGACCAAACTGTCGCGCGATTAACCGACGAGCTTTGGGGAGACGCTGATTCACAAGCCAACAGTCAAGCACCAACGATCCGCAACGTCGGCAGTGGACGTTTCATTATTACTACTGACCGGACCAAAGCACTCCAAAAAATCGGTATCACCCAGGATTTCAAAATCGTCGGTCGCACTGAGGACGACCTCGGACCACTCGACTTCATTCATCGCAAAACCACCGATGACGATTTCTATTTCGTACGTAATAAAACTCGGGAAGCGCAATCATTGGTCTGCCGGTTCCGCGTAACCGCCAAAAAAAACAGCCAAACACCGGAATTCTGGTGGCCGCAGACAGGCACGCGAAGTGTTTGTCAGGAATGGAAAATTGACGAAGACGGCTACGTCGAGCTACCGGTAAAGCTTGCCCCACTGGGCTCGGTGTTTGTTGTTTTCAGAAAAGACAACTCAAGACCAAAGGGTTCACCCATTGCCTCCCTAGCCACCGACACATTTGTCGCAGCGACCTCACCCGCACCAATGACACTCGATGGCTCATGGCAAGTTGAGTTTCCCGAGGGGTGGGGCGCTCCCAGCTCAACCACATTTGACCATCTACACAGTTGGACCGAGTCGAAAGACGAGGGCATCCGCTTTTTCTCTGGCATCGCCACCTACCGGAAAACCTTCGACCTGCCGAAATCCATGGCTGATCAAAAACAACTCTTTTTACAACTTGGAGATCTGGCGGAGATTGCCGAAGTCACGCTCAACGGAAAAAAACTCGGACTCGTTTGGTTACCTCCCTACCGCATCGAGATTTCCGACGCCATCCAAGCAGGGCAAAACGAACTGGAAATCCGAGTCGCCAACCTGTGGGCGAATCGACTCAATGGCGACTCGTTACTTCCCGAGTCCGAACGTTTCACACGCAGCAATCTTGACCGGATACAAACGGACCCCACCTCGGACAGTTCCTACGGCAGGGTTCCCAGAGGCAAGACGCGACCCGTTTACACCGAACTTCCGCCACTGATGAAATCCGGCCTGCTGGGCCCCGTGCAAATCATCACCCCAGAGTGATCCCTACTACGTGGTTCTGACCCGCGGAGTATTAGCGCAGCGTCATACCGGTTTCGAATAACCTTTAGATCTTTCGACGCGGACATTCATGGACAGTATAAGCGTTCCCAGCCCACTTCGCGTATAAACCTTACCGGGTTCCGGTATCATTCAAGCGCTTGCGCTCCACCTCATCCTGTTGCTTGGTCTTCGGTTCTGCGTTGACCAGTTGTTCGATGATGGGCAAATGGTCATCCCTGCTATGATCTAGTAATCATAGCCGCTCCCAAACAATGCGACCGATGTATTCCAAGAACACAAGCTCCTCCCCTCTCCTTTGGCTCATCACTGGCCTCACAGCAACAGCGATCACCGCCTTTGCCATCACCGATGAAGCGCCAGACAAGATCGAGGGCACGGCAAACCCCGAGGCATTACCATCCGCCAGCTCAGAACAGGCCATCCTCTCCACCATCCAATTCCCAAAGGGAATGGAGGTGAAGCTTTTTGCTCGCGAGCCTGATATTCAGGACCCAACCGCGATCTCCTTTGATGAACAAAATCGACTCTACATTGCGGAAACCCATCGTTTCGAGCGTGGCGTGGAGGACAACCGCCGCAACAGCTGGGTCGCCGATGACTATGCTCTGGAAACCCCGGCCCAACGGCTGGAGATGTATAAAAAATACGCCGACAAAAAGCCACTCTCCTACTTCACTGAATACTCCGAAGTCATCCGTGTCATCGAAGACCGCGACGGCGACGGAAAATGCGACCATGCACAGATCTTTGCCGATGGGTTCAACGATCCACTCGACGGCACCGCTGCAGGCATCATGGCACTGGACGGCAAAATCTATTTCGCCTGTATCCCCAACGTCTGGATGCTCGAAGACAAAGACGGCGATCTCGTTTCAGACTCCCGCGAATCTCTCCAGTATGGCTACGGCATCAGCGTCAGCCTCAGTGGACACGACCTCAACGGCTTCGCCCTCGGACCGGACAATCGGATCTGGTTCACCATAGGCGACCGTGCTTACAACCTGAAAACCAAAGACGGTCGCCACCTCTACAGCCAATACGAAGGTGCCGTGTTCCGCATGGAGCGCGACGGCAGCGGTCTGGAAGTGGTGCATACCGGATTGAGAAACCCGAAAGAGATCGCCTTCGACCGCTACGGGAACGCATTTTCTGTCGATAACAACGCCGACATGGGAGACGAAGCCCGCGTCGTCGACATTGTTGAAGGCGCCTATTCCGGTTGGCAACGTGGCCATCAGGCATTCCAAAAGTTCACCAACCTCATCTACGGAACCAGCCGTCATCAAACCAACTGGATGGAAGAACGCTGGTGGGACATGGACAGCGAGCTTCGCCCCAGAGCCGTTCTTGCCCCATCAGGATGGTTGACCAAGGGACCATCGGGACTGGCCTACAATCCCGGCACAGGCCTGGGAGAGAAATGGGATAACCATTTCTTCATCTGCGACTTCACCGGAGCAAACAGCGCGGTAATTGGCTTCCACATGAAGCCGGAGGGCGCGGGATTCAAAATCGCAAGCAGCGAAAACTTCGTATCTGGCTTTCTACCTACCGACATCGAGTTTGGATACGACTGCAAAGCCTACGTTACCGACTATGTCGGTAGTTGGCCTACGCATGGTTTTGGAAACATCTTCACCTTCGAAGACACCAAAGAAATCGCCAAACCAGAAACCAAGGAAGTGCGCACCCTGTTCGCACAAGGCTTCAATAATATGGAGCCATCAAAACTCGCCACGCTGCTCCGCCATCCCGACATGCGGGTGCGGCTCAGATCACAAATCGCGCTTGCGGAAAACCCCGCCAACCGCGCTCTCTTGGTCAGCGCGGCTGCGACTGGAGAGGAAATCACCACCCGCCTCCACGGTGTTTGGGGATTGGGTAATCTAGCCCGTCTCAAGGGCGACGACGACGCAGCAAAGGAACTCATTAAACTCTGCTCAGCCGATCACGCCAAAGTCCGCGGCCAAGCGGTGCAAGTACTCGGCGATGCCGGATACAAAGCGGGTGTCGAAGCCGCCACCGCACTTCTCACCGATTCCGATCTGCGCACACGGATGCTCGCCGCGATCGCCGTCGGAAAACTCGGCACCAAGGAACAAATCCCTGCCCTCATGGCACTGGTGAAGGAAAATAACGATAAGGATGAATACCTCCGCCACGGTGCTGTCGAAGGGATGATTCGTATCGATGACGCCGACGCCGTTTTCGCCTACGCCGAAGATGAATCTCCTTCCGTGCGACGCGCCGTCGTTCTTGCACTTCGCCGTTTTGGTGACGCACGTATCGGCAAACTTCTCAAGGATCCAGACCTCTCCATCGCAGTCGAAGCCGTTCAAGCGATCAACGACGCCTATATCGAAGGCGCCCGCGAAGACCTCGCTGCCGCCACTCACCTACTCGATAGATCTACCTGGATGGTCGACCTCCGCATCCTCAATGCCATGATTCGTTCAGGAGGAGATACCAATGTCCAGCGCCTACTGGCCGTTGCTGAAGACACCTCCTTTTCCGATAATATCCGCACTGAAGCGCTGTTCCTGATCGGCCGCTTTGACAACCATCCACCCACCGATCCTACCACCGGGATGTATCGCCCCATCAAAGAAGAGCGCAAACTCAGGGATGAGATACGCGAAGAAATCCGTGCCGCATTACTTCCATTGCTCGCCGAGACCACCGGCAACCCACTTGTTGAGGCCATTAAGCTCGCCGATAAATACGATGTGGATATCTCGCAGGAAATCCTCATCAATCACCTCACCGATCCGGATAACACGCTCGGCGTGAGACTGGCGGCATTGAAAAAAATCCAATCCAAGCAACCTGACAACTTCACCGAAATCTTGGTGAACCTCACCTCGGATCCCGATGCACAAATGCGCGCGGAGTCACTGAAAACTCTAGGCCGCATTGCTCCGGACGCAGCCTTCAAGGTGGCGAGCCTGATCCTCTCCTCAGGCACCCCATCAGACAAACAACTCGCCATTGCCCTACTCAGCACACTCACACATCCTGAGGCTCCAGCCCTTCTCTTGAAATTGATAACAGGGATCAGCAAACAGCCACTCGCCGTCCAGCTCGATATTATCGAAGCTGCCAAAAAACGCGGCGGTGATGAACTGAAAACGGCCCTCGCCGACTACGAAGCCAGCCTATCCAAGGAAGACCCACTGAGCGCTTTCCAAGTTACCCTCGAAGGGGGCGACCCGGTGCAGGGGAAAAGAATTTTCTTCCGAGACGGCACGGCAAACTGTGTCCAGTGCCACAAAGTCGGGCAACGCGGTGGTGATGCCGCACCCAACCTCGAAGGTATCGCCACTCGATATGATTCAAAATATATCCTGGAATCCATCGTCGTCCCAAGCGCAAAACTCGCTGCGGGCTACTCAGCGATTGCGGTGACAATGAAGGACGGCTCCATCGTTTCTGGAATGCTGATGAAAGAAACCGACACCGAAGTGGTAGTCGCCGATGTCGAAACGAAAGAACAAACGGTCTGCAAAAAATCAGATATCGCAACATTGCCACCGGCCATGTCATCCATGCCACCGATGGGATTAATCCTGAGCAAATCAAAAGTTCGCGATCTCGTAGCCTACCTCTCTTCACTGAAATAAGGCACCTTGAGGGTGGATCAGAGACTCTGTACCGGTTTCGAATAAAAACACGACCATTCGCCGCGCACAAGTGGCTTACTATCAACCATCTCAGCTCCCTCTCGCGTCAGATCAATACCAGGATTTGGTATGAGACCCTCTCATTCTATCAGTTCATGACGCGATCCAAGTGAGCTTTGATGGCATCCTTCCAGACAATATAGCCGTCTCGATTTTGATGTAGTTTATCTTTAAGAAACAACTCATCACGAGGTTTCCCATCGGCGCCAAGGTAAAGACTTTCGGTATCGATGAAGAACACCTTATCCCTCTTGTTGCAGTAGTCTCGAACCGCGGAATTTCCTGCCCGAATCTTGGGCCACACCGCAAATCGTCTCGATGAAGGAGTCACGGCAATGTAAAAGATCTGCGCTTCGGGATTGTGATCACGAACTTTTTTCACCACGTAGTCAAAAAGACCGACGATCTCTTCAGGGGTTTTGTCACTCTCTCTCCCTACGATATCGTTACCTACAAAAAACACCACCGAGCGAAAGGTGTGAGGCTTGATGATTCGATCCGCAAAAACGGCTACGTCCGACCAATTCGAACCGCCGAAGCCTCGTTGAATCGCATGGTAAGGCTGCATGTCTGTCCCGATGTCCTTCCACATGCGGATACTGGAACTCCCCACGAACAAAATCGAATCGTCGGGATGCTTTTCCAACTGATCTCTTTCGGCAAAACTTGCCAATTCTTTTGCCCATGTCTTTTCAGAGGCCTCTCGGTATTTTTCGACCTCGATATTCTGACCCGAAACAATCCCACTAAAGAACAGAACCAAAATGGATGCATAGCGAATCATGACATCTGAAGAATTACATGCCTTGGATCTTTAGCTTTGGCGTTCCCATGGAATAAACCAATGCCATCGCGGCGGTGAGGTGGAGACGCGAGGACATGTAATAGCCTTTGTCATACATATCGCGACCGGGCAGGGACACGAATGATCCATCGTGGCAGCGGGCCATATTCAGCCACGCCTTATTGTAATCCATCATGTCGCGGATGGCTTTCTGATCTCCGGAAACGTTTACTCCGAGCAGCCCCCAACAAACGGCAAAGATGTTATCGGCATGCGCATCGTTGAGGTATTTCTTCGAGTTACTGAGACCATGAGAAGCTAGCTTGATGTAGTCTCTATTCTCTTGTTTATCACCTGCGAGCATGTGAGCAACGATGGCGAGTCCCTGTCGACCAGATGGTGAATACGCACCCTTCTCCGTGTGGTAGCCGATATAACCATCTTCTGTGGTGCTTAGCTGCAGGTAGTTGAAGGCCATTTCTATCTTCTTCTGGTCGATGGTGGCCCCACACTTCTCAGCTAGTTCCCAAGCGGTCAGTGCCAGAGCCGTGGTAATGGTCATGGTGCCGTATCCGCCTACTCTGGTATTGTGTCCGAAACCACCGGTGCGGAATTTATGACCTACATTTCCCATCTTGCCGTGAGTGCGCTCGCTGTAGTTCGCCATGTCTTCCACCTGTCCTGTCTCTAGCACTTTCGCAATCCCCTGAATAGTCGGAAGCACTGCTTTGTCCTTCGTCGCAAGATAGTATTCTGAGAGCAGGATACACTGGTAGGATGCCGGCCAGACCCAAATACCTTGCTCTGGAATAGTGTTCCATGAGTAGACGAGTTTTTTGACTTCATCCATCTTGCCAGCTGCAAGTAGAGCAAGACCGCTCAGGCACTTCGAGTGGCATGGCTCCTCATTAATGAACTCGTTGTTCGAAAGATACTCCATCGCACGCTCGGCGAGCAGCGCCGACTTCTTGCAATGCAATGGATAGGTTTCTGAGAAACGACCGATTTTCTCGAGCTCAATCACGAGGTCGATAGCTTTGCCATCGCGAGTGACTCCCAAAGCCAGCTGACCGTCGGTCCCTTCGGAATCTTCAATCGCATTTCCAAAATCCATCAACGGACCTTCGTAACCCACGTCCGAAAACTGCTTCATACGGGTGAGATGATGGCCAAAGCGATGCGCTACCTCAAACGGCTTACCGTTGACCGAGGTGATCACATCGTCGATCTGAAGCTTTCCGGCTGCGGGAGAGTTTTTAAAAATATACTTCACCGTGAACGAATTACTCTCGAGAGTCGCGCGGGCACCAGTGGGTCCGAGATTAACAAGGTAGCCTGGCACATCCTTGTCAGGGCCAGACTTGGAAGGCGTGGTCCATCTGTCTCGGTTGTTCTCCTCAATGGCGAAGAGATGGGTGACAGTGAGAGCAAAGAGCATCAAGAGCAATGCTCGTAAGGTATCTTTAAAAGTCATGAATAAGGTTTGCTATTATATGAGCAATACAGATACGGAAAAAGTCAGGAGATATTGCCAGGAATTTCATTTTTTGGACTCTGCCTGTAGTAATGCTGGCTGGGATAGCGCAGCAGGGAGCACTGGGCAACAGATCGGCACGAAATTGGGCGCTTAATCCGAGAAGGGAAAATTTACGACTCCTCAATTTCAGCACAAATACCTCCAATTATTTCATCACGAGGACAGCCTCTTCATTTTCTCGAATTGTGTCTAGCAGGAACTGACCCGAAATGATGTAAGCAATGGATTGCAGAATGACTGGATAAATATGGGTGACCTTTCCCGTATCAACAGTTTACAAGCAGAACGCAGCAAGGATTCTATATTTGACCATTCATCCCCCCTATTTCCCAAAACTCCCTATCCATATCCCTATCATGCAGCAATGGAAACGAGCCATCACGATTGCACTCACCTTTGCTAGTGCAGCCGCAGTGCCAGCAATAGCCGAGGATCAGATCGATCAATACAACGTCACTTGGACGAGTCAGAGCGAGAATTCCGCCGGGTCGATGCCCTGCGTCGGTGGCGACATCGGCCTCAATGCTTGGATCGAGAACGATGAGCTCTTGTTCTACATCGGCCGTGCCGGATGCCGCGATGAAAACGGTTCCCTGCTGAAAATGGGTCGGGTTCGGCTGGCCATCAAACCCTCCCCGTTCGCAAAGGACACCGAATTCACCCAGACACTCAACTTGCGCGACGGTGCGGTTTACGTCACATCGAAACGACCTGATGGCAACCAAGCTACCATCCGTCTATGGGTTGAGATCCACCGTCCAATAGTCCATGCGGAAATTGAAACCACGGAGAAATCCGATGTCGAGGTGACCTACGAAAACTGGCGGCACGAACGCATCGAACTGCCCAACACCGGCAAAAATCTCCATCGCGGCCAATGTTTGATCAACTTCGACAACTTCCCGGGGCAGGTCTTTGTCGAGCCCGACAGCTTCACCCCCGCCCCCCATGCTATCCGCTTCTGGCACCGCATGAACGAGGAACGGAATGTGTTCCACCGACTGGTTAGTGCCCAGGGGCTCGATCCTATCAAGGACAAACTCACCGACCCGTGCCGCCACCTGACCTTCGGCGGCGAACTGAGCGGGCGCAGCATATTGGAGACGACATCCACACCCTTCGCTTTTGCGGGCGAAACCACCGGCGAATACGCACTTACTCCGTTCAAAGGCTGGCGCTACCGCTCGCAGGCAAAAACCAACAAGCACCGGATCGACATTGCCACCCTGATCAGCCAGACGGATACCCTCGAACATTGGCATCAAGAACTTGACCGTAAAATTGCGGAACTCGAAGCGGACGATCTCTCCGCCGCACGCATGGCTGCTGCCGAATGGTGGAGCAATTTCTGGTCGCGCAGCTATATCCATATCAACCCAGACAAGGACGAGTCCGATCCCGGCTGGCGACTTGCCCGCAATTACGCCTTGTTTCGCTACATGCTCGCCTCTGGTCTCAACAGTCGTGAGCCGATCATGTTCAATGGAGGTGTCCTGACCTTCGATCCGATCTTCGCCGACAAAAAATTCCACGGACGCGGCTATACACCCGATCACCGCCAGTGGGGATCCGCCCTCACCGCCCAAAACCAACGGTGCATGTATTGGCCGATGCTGAAGAGCGGCGACTTCGACCTGCTGATGCCCGGTCTCGACTTCTATCGCAACGGACTGACCAATGCCCGCGAACGCACCCGCCACTACTGGGGGCACGACGGCTGCACGTTCACCGAGCAAATCACCATCCAGTCGCTGCCCGGCCTGATGGTTTACGGCTACGCTGGAAAAGACTACAAGGGCAAAACCTGGCGCTACCGACCGGATGAAATCGAGTCAGGAATCTGTGTGAACAATGCGGTGAATTACCTCTACGAGAGCCAACTCGAGTGGTCGTGGATGATTCTTCAATACCACCGCTTCACAGGTGCGGATATTTCCAGCTATCTGCCGCTCATCGAGCAGTCGGTGATCTTCTACGATGAACACTACCGGATGCGCGAAAAGCAACGCACCGGAAAGGAACTGACAGAGGACGGCAAACTACACATTCACCCGACCAATACCCTGGAAGGCCACCCGGGCGGATCCAACCCAACCAGTGTCATCGCCGGATTGCAACGCGTGCTCGGTGGATTAATCGACCTCACCACCGACAAAGCGAAGGCACAACGATGGCAGGACATGCTTGCCATCCTACCCGATATGCCCACGGCGAAAGTCGACGGTCACACGGTGCTGCGCCCTACCACCAAGCACGAGAGCTTCAGTTGGCATATGCCGTCGATGTATCCACTCTACCCCTATGAGGTCCATCGACTAGGCACGCCAGGAATCGAATTGATGCGCGACACCTTCCTCCACAGTATCGGCGAATCACAACGCATGGATCATCGCGCATGGATTCAAGGCGTAGTCCACTTCGCCCACCTCGGAATGACCCCAGAGGCCGAGGAACTCATCATTCGAAAACTCGACAGCGGCCCCTACCGCTTCCCCGCCTTCTGGCCACCGGCCATTGACCACGCACCCGACCACAACTGGGGAGGCATGGCGATGATCGGTTTACAGGAAATGCTGATCCAGACCGGAGATGACCGGATACTCCTTCTGCCAGCTTGGCCCAAGGAGTGGGAAGTAGAGTTTAAGCTGTACGCACCGGAAAAGACCGTCGTAGTAGGAACCGTCAAGGAGGGAAAGGTTCTGAAGCTAAATGTATCCCCCGAGAAAAGACGAACGGATGTCGTCATCTGGCCGGATGAGAAGGATCGGTAGCATACTTGATGTCAGGTATCGAGTAACTTCATGATCGGTCACCTATTCCAAATTCGCTGCGTTTTTGCACTGGTCAGAGGGCGACGAATGGATGAGAATCCGTGTATATGAGTGAAGACGTCCTCTGGAAAGGCAGCCCATCACAGGTTCTCAACTTCGGCAAGCATCTCACAGCCTTGCTATTACTAATCGGCATCGGAGTTGTGGGTTCCCTGTTTTTTCCCCCGGCCTGGTTTGCCGTACCTTTGCCACTGCTTTGGGCTGTGTGGAACTTTCTCTCTGTGCGCTGCCGTGTCTATGAATTGACCACTGAGCGCTTACGCCTCTACGAAGGGGTGCTCAACCAAACAATCGATGAATTGGAACTCTACCGCATCAAGGACACGACCATGAACAGGCCATTCTGGTTGCGCTTGTTCGGGTTGACCACGCTGATTCTTGAGACCTCCGACCGGAGTCACCCGCATGTTGAAATTCAGGCTGTGGCTGACGGCACAGGCTTGCGTGAAACACTCCGCAAGCAAGTCGAATACTGGCGAGACCGCAAGCGCGTGCGCGAAGTCGACTTTGAAGAGGGCGGCGAGTTGGAAGGCGGGGATTTATTGGATTAAGAAGGCATGCCTGATTTACGTAATTGATTGTTCATGAGGTATTCAGCTTGCGATGACCCCTCCAGTTTTACGCTTCTTAGACGCTTCTTAAGCACATCATATCAGCAATTCTCCTATCTAAACTCAATGAGTGCCTGCGCCATCACTCTCCGCGCTTCTCGTTGTTTTCCGCAGACACCGCTTCTGCTTGTCATGGCTTTCTTGGTTAGTGGAGCCTGTGCGACGGAGATGGAGACGGTGAGAACCGCCCCTGACAATAAGGGCTTTGTCCTTGAGCCGTCCGGCGATCGCTATATTCCCTGGGGCCATAATTATGCCTCGGTAGATATCCTGGAACGACTGGCCAAGGACCCGGCCAGGGTCGTCCGCGAGTTCTCCGAAATGAAAGCTGCAGGCACGACCGTTGCGCGGATTCATCCCGAGATGCCTCGTATTCTGGTGGGTCCCGAAAAGGCGGATCCCGAAGCACTCGACCTCCTCCGAAAGCTCCTCAAGATCGCCGAGACCTCGGGCATTCACCTCAAGATCACCGGCTTGGCTTGTTACAAGATCGAGAATCGAATGGAGTGGTACGATTCGCTGTCCGAAGAGAATCGCTGGAAGACGCAGGCCTTCTTCTGGGAAACCATCGCGCGCACTTGTGCCGATAGCCCGGCCGTCTTCGCATACGATCTGGTCAACGAGCCGGTCGCGGTCGGCAAGGCTGGCGAGAGTTGGTATATGGGGAGGATGGAAGAGGTGGAATTCTGCCAACGACTCAGCCTTGATCCCGGAACACGCGATGGCGATGACATCTTCCGCGAGTGGACTAGGCAAATGGTTGCCGCGATCCGCAAGCACGACCGGACACACCTCATTACCATGGGCATGCTTCCATTCCCCACGGTCTACGAGTCTGCTGCCGAACAGCTCGATTTTGTCTCGCCGCATCTCTATCCGAAGACCGGCAAGGTGGACGAAGAGATCGAGTTGCTCAAGCGGTTCGTCTGGGGCAAGCCGGTCGTCATCGGGGAGACCTTTCCTTTGAAGTGTGGGGCCGACGACGAGCGAGAGTTTCTCCTCAAGAGTCGCGACTCCGCCCAGGGGTGGCTCGGCCATTGGCCTGACGAGTCCCCTGCTAAACTACTCGAACTCAAAAACACCGGGCAGGCTACAATCAAAAACGCGATTTGGCTTTCCTGGGTCGATCTCTTCCGAGAAATTGGACCGCAAATGACCGCTAGGAAATAATACCATTTTCATCAGTGTCACTATCAATTACCACCCCGCAAAATCTCCAGCGGCGGATGATTACAGACTCCCCGACTCAAGCCAAGCCCACCGAGCACCGCAATACCTGTAACCGATCCGAAGGCTACCGCCAGCAGCACCGGATCCGGCAACGGTGAGGCATCGAAAGCGAAGATCGCCAAGGCAGCATTCGCCGCCACGGCCAGTAATACACCGGTCAGCGCCGAGAGCATTCCAAGCGTCGCATACTCGATCACCAAGATCGTTCGCACTTGTTTCGCTGATGACCCAAGCGTCCGCAGCAACACACTCTCCTTCAACCGCACATCGCGACCATTCAGTAACGTCCCAATCAAAATCGGCAGCCCCGCCAGAACCGTGAACCCACCCAAAACAGTGACCACCATCGAGATCTTCCCAAGAATATCACGAACGGTCTCAAGGATTAGCGTCAGGTCGATCGCGGTAACATTCGCAAATTTTTCGGACAGCGAGCGTTGCAAATCGCCGGAAGCCGCAGGCGTCGGTGTCCGCGTTGTCACAACATGAAATCCCGGCGCGTCCTCCAACACACCCGGCGGAAACACCATAAAGAAGTTCAAGTTGAACCGACTCCAATCCACTCGCCTCAAACTCGTCACCCGCGTGCGGATAGGGACACCCTGCACATCCAGCGTGATCTCATCGCCAATTCCCACCTGCATGTCCTTCGCTATATTCTCCTCCAAGGAGAGCGGCACCACTTCCGAAGGATCCGCCCGGTCTGTAGCCAGCTCACCCGCCACCAGTATCTCGGTGAAATTCAATCCATCCCTATAAGTCGAACGAAACTCCCGTCTCGCCACCCAGCGCGGCACGCCTTTCGCTTCACCCACATCCACCCCACGGATCGATTGGATCCGCATCGTCACCATCGGCACACTCTCCAAGACCGGCAGCCCGCTTTCCTCCAACACCTGATGCACACCCTTCACCTGATCAGGCTGCACATCGATCAGGTATAAGTTCGGACTGTCCCCAGACTGCTGGATGTTCATCCGGTCGTTCAAAAGCTGCCCCACCGAAAGTATCGTCACCAAAAGAAAAGTCCCGAGTCCGAGCGAGAGCAAAAAGAGCAATGTTTGGTTTCCTGGCCGATGAAGATTCGAAACGCCCTGCCGAAGCAGATACGGCCAACGCATCCCCACCACCCGTCGGGCTGTCTCTTATACACATCTGACGCTGCC